>NZ_CP029194.1:6037500-6750000 GCF_008642375.1 Streptomyces venezuelae
CTCCCCGACGGCGCGCTCACCTTCACGATCGGCGCCGACCCCAGCGAGGAACTCACCCCCGCCGACCAGGGCTTCACCCTCCGCGCCCGCTGCCGCGACGCCGAGGGCCGGGTCCTCGGCGAGGGCTCCCTGCCCAACGGCCAGGTCCAGTGGATCGGCGACGACCTGCCCGCCGGCGTCACCCACGAGGCCCTCGCCTCCATCGAGGTCCTCGGCACCTTCACCCCGCGCGAGTCCGGCGAGCACTCCTTCGGCACCCGCGGCCTCGGCGCCTTCACCCTCACCATCGGCGGTGTCCCGGTCTTCGACGGCGTCCAGGCGATGGGCCCCGAGACCGACCCCTTCGAGGCCTTCTTCGGCTCCCCGGTCGAGCGCGCCAAGGTCGCGCTCACCGCGGGCGAGACCGTCGAGGTCTCCCTCCTCCACACCCTCGACAAGGAGTTCGCGGCGCCGTTGCCGGCCGTCATGTTCTCCTTCGTCCACCTCGGTCCGCGCCGTGACCCCGACGAACTGATCACCGAAGCCGTCGAGGCGGCCCGCGCCGCCGACACCGCCGTCGTGGTCGTCGCCACCACCGAGCGCGTCGAGTCCGAGGGCTTCGACCGCAAGGACCTCGCCCTCCCCGGCCGCCAGGACGATCTCGTACGGGCCGTCGCCGCCGCCAACCCGAACACCGTCGTCGTCGTCAACGCCGGCTCCCCGGTCGAGATGCCGTGGCGCGAGGACGTGGCCGCGATCCTGCTCAGCTGGTTCCCCGGCCAGGAGGGCGGCGACGCCCTCGCCGACGTCCTCACCGGCGCCGAGGAGCCGGGCGGCCGCCTCCCCACCACCTGGCCCGCCGCCCTCGCCGACGTCCCCGTCACCGAGGTCACGCCCACCGAGGGCGTACTCGACTACAGCGAGGGCGTCTTCATCGGTTACCGCGCCTGGGACAAGGCCGGCGCCGCCCCCGCGTACGCCTTCGGCCACGGCCTCGGCTACACGACCTGGTCGTACGACTCCCTGACCGCCGCCCCCGGGACGGTCACCGTCCGGCTCACCAACACCGGCGACCGCACCGGCCGCGAGGTCGTCCAGATCTATCTGGTGCCCGTGTCGGACACGGTGGAGCGCCCGGCACGCTGGCTCGCCGCCTTCGCGGGCGTCGAGGCCGCGCCCGGCGAGACCGTCGAGACCGAGATCGCGCTGCCCCGCCGCGCCTTCGAGATCTGGGACGAGGAGAAGAACGACTGGGCCTTCGTCCCCGGCGCCTACGAGGTCGTGGCGGCCCACTCCCTCGTGGACGCCCGCCTGACCGCCACCCTGGAGATCTGACCTTCGGACCCCCACGGCGGATCCTCACGACGGATCCCCGCGAACCGGGCCCCGGGACGGAACCTGACAACCGTCCCGGGGCCCTTCACTCCTTCGTGATCCGCCGGTACGCGAGCTCCGCGAGCCGCGCCTGCCCGTCCCGGCTCGGATGGAACCAGTCCCACGGGCTCAACTGCCCGCCGTCGAACCGGAAGCCGAAGACCGCCCCGCCGTCGTACCGGCAGCGCTCGTCCTCGGCGCAGACCTCCTCCAGGACCTTGTTGTACGCCACGACCCGCTCCCGCACCGCCGTCCGCCGCCGCTCCGCCGCCGGACCAAGGTCCTCCGCCTCCGCCAGCATCGAGCCGCAGATCCCCAGCTTCCACACCTTCAGCCCCGCCGGGCTGACCCGCCCCGTGGCCCACAGGTGCTTCAGGTCCGGCACGCTCGACACGTACACCTGCGCCTTCGGTGCGCCGATCCGCAGCCGGGCCAGCGCCGTCTCGAAGGAGAAGCGGAAGTCGGCGACCGGGGTCATGAGTTCCGGCGTCGGCCGGCAGGCGTCGTTGGCGCCCATCATCACCGTCACGAGCTCCGGCTTCTCGGCCGCCGCGCCCGCCATCTGCTCGGGCAGCTCCGCCATCCGCGCCCCCGTCCGCGCCAGGTTCCAGCTGCGCGTGGCCACCCTCTCGGGGCCGAGCAGCCGGAGCGCCAGGCTGTTGACGGCCGTGTCCGTCCCGGTCGCCCAGGACACCTCGGGGCAGTCCGCCAGGACCGCGCAGGCGTCGAAGGCGCGGGTGACGGAGTCGCCGACGGCGGCGACGGAGCCGGGCGAGACGTCCCACAGCGAGTCCGGCGTCGGAGTCGGCGTGGGTGTCCGGGTGGGCGTCCGGGCGGACTCAGGGGCGCGGCTCTCGGCCGGAGCCGCCGCGCCCGGGCTTCCGGTCGTGCAGCCGGAGACCGCCCCCGCGCACAGCAGCGCCGCCGCAGCGGAGACGACGGCGGTACGGATTCTTCGTCGACCACGCATCCCCGGCCCCTCCTTCGGCGTCCTGGTGGGTGAAAGGTTCGTGTTCCCGGGCCCTCGGACCGACCGTACGTCACACCGATGACGGTGCGGCACGGTAGCTTTTCCCCCGTCGAACCAGAGGCGCCTTCGCCGACGGGCTCCGGTAAATTACATCACGTCACATGCTGTCCCCTTTTTGAGGGTTTGCGATGTTTTACTCCGGATGCTGTTAACTGAGGCCGCTGGGAAGGCGAACCTCGTCCCACACTGGAGGTCCCGGTGACGACACGTGGAGTCCTGTACGTACACTCCGCACCGCGCGCGCTGTGCCCGCACGTCGAATGGGCGGTCGCGGGTGTCCTCGGTGCGAGGGTCCAGCTCGACTGGATCCGCCAGCCGGCGTCCCCCGGCACCTGGAGAGCCGAGTTCTCCTGGAAGGGGCAGACCGGCACCGCCTCCAAACTCGCCTCCGCGCTGCGCGGCTGGCAGATGCTCCGCTTCGAGGTGACCGCGGAGCCCTGCCCCACCGCCGAGGGCGAGCGCTACAGCGCCACCCCCGACCTGGGCATCTTCCACGCCGTCACCGGCATGCACGGCGACATCCTGATCCCCGAGGACCGGCTGCGGGCCGCCCTGGCACGCTCCCTCCAGGGCGAGACACAACTGGAGGCCGAGGTCGCCAGACTCCTCGGAAAGCCCTGGGACGACGAACTGGAGCCCTTCCGGTACGCGGGCGAGGGCGCGCCGGTCCGCTGGCTCCACCAAGTCGTCTGAGGGGCTTCACCCGCGCGTTGTAGATTCCGCCCGGGCGCGCAGGGGGCGCGCCGGGTGGGAGAGAAGTGATACCTGAACGCAGAGGGCCCGCCACGGGCACCGTGGCGCTGTCGGGGGCGGCGTTCGGCGCGGCGGCGGTGTTCCTCGGGGCGGGAGTCGTCGCCGGTGAATGGCCGACGGGCTGGGCGGCGGCCGTCTGCGCCCTGGTCCTCGCCGCCGTGGGGACCACCGTCCTCGCGGCAGCGGTCCGTACGGCCGCGACGCGGGACAGCGGCGGCCCGAGCCTCGCCAAGACCGACCCCGACCCCGACACCGGACCGGCCGCCCCGGGCCGTTCCTCGTTCGTCGCCGCCGTCGTCGTCTGGGCCGTCGCCGTCCTCGCCGCCGGCGTCTGGGCGGCCACGTCCGGGGACGAGGACGAAGGGGCCGGGGGCGGGACCGCGAAGGGCGGCCCGTCGGCGTCCGCGCCCACGTCACCCTCCTCCCTCGACGCCGCCCCGGCCGTTCCGTGGACGGTCCCGGCCGTCGGCCAGAAGTACGACCGGGGCGTCGGCTCCTGGGCCCTCGGCTCCACCGTCGCCCAGGGCCGGATCGACGGACTCTTCGCGTACGACGGCGCTGACGGCTCCGTCCGGTGGAGCGTGCCCGCACCCACCCGCGAGGCCCTGTGCGCGATCACCCCGGACACCGAGGAGGGCATCGGGCTCGTCGCGCACGGCCGGCACGAGAAGCCCTGCGCGACCCTGCTCGCCGTCCGGATCTCCGACGGCAAGGTCATGTGGCAGCGGAAGATCGGCGGAAAGGGCCTCGTCAAGGACGCGATCGCCGTCGGCGGCAGCACCGCCGTCACCGCCGAGGACGGAACCGTACGGGCCCGTTCCACCGAGTCCGGCGAGCAGCGCTGGCAGCGGCCGGCGCCCAAGGGGTGCCTGCCCCTGGCGCTCGACGCCGACGCCGCCCGTACCCTCCTCGTCGAGCAGTGCGGCAAGGGCGCGCGGCTCCTCGCCCTCGACACCCGTACCGGCGCCCAGCGGTGGACCCGGGAGCTGCCCGTCGAGTCGTCGGCCACGGCGTCGGTGGTCTCCGTCACCCCGGCGGTCGTCGCGGTCGACGAGGCGGACGCCCGCGGCACCCACGCCTTCCTGGGCTTCGACGACAAAGGAGCCCCGACCGCGTCCGTAGCGCTCTCCGGGCCGGAGGGCGTCCTCTCCGCTCCCGGAGCCGTCGGCGACGGCCGCACCGCCAGGCCCCTCGTGCGCGACGGCCTCCTGATCACCTTCGCCGAACAGAGCTCGATGGTGCCGAACCGAGTTGTCGCGTACTCGCTGAAGGACGGCCGGAAGGCCTGGGCGCACGACAGCGAGGGCCAGACGATGGCACTCGCCGCCGAGCCCGACGGCCGCGTCGCCTTCCTCGGGTCCGACGCGTCGGTCACCGTCCTCGACGCCGCCACGGGCAAGCCGGCCACGGTCCTGAAGCCCGACACGGCCGAGCTCCCGGCGATCTCCATCGAGCCGGAACTGCTCCCCGTCCCCGGCGGCCACGTCGTCCTCAACCGGATCAACATGGGCTCCGAACCGGCGGCCTTCGCCCTGCGCTGACGGCCGACCGGAACACGCCGGAGGCCCGCCCCCGTCGTGGGGAGCGGGCCTCTGCCGTCAGGCGGGGTCAGACCGTGCGGAACGCCAGGACCACGTTGTGGCCGCCGAAGCCGAAGCTGTTGTTGATCGCGGCGATCGTGCCCTGGGGGAGCGCGCGGGGCTCGCCGCGGACGATGTCCGCGTCGACCTCGGGGTCCAGCTCGTCGACGTTGATCGTCGGCGGGGCCAGGCGGTTGTGGAGCGCCAGGACCGTCGCGACGGTCTCGATGCCGCCGGCGCCGCCCAGGAGGTGACCGGTCATCGACTTCGTCGCGGAGATCGCGACGTGGTCGAGGTCGTCGCCCAGGACCTTCCGCAGCGCCTTGATCTCGGCGACGTCACCCTGCGGCGTCGACGTGGCGTGCGCGTTGAGGTGGACGACCTCGGACGGCTTGAGGTCCGTCGAGTCGAGCAGGTTCTGCATCGCGGCGGCGATGCCCCGGCCGGTCGGCTCGGGCTGCGCGATGTGGTGGCTGTCGGCCGACAGGCCCTGGCCGAGGACCTCGCAGTAGATGCGCGCGCCGCGCGCCTTCGCGTGCTCCTCGGACTCCAGGATCACGACGCCCGCGCCCTCGCCGAGGACGAAGCCGTCCCGGCCGGTGTCGTACGGACGCGAGGCCTTCGTCGGCTCCTCGTTGTTCTTGGACATCGCCATCATGTTGGCGAAGGCGGCGATCGGCAGCGGGTGGATCGCGGCCTCGGTACCGCCGGCGATGACCACGTCGGCCCGGCCGGTGCGGATCATCTCGACGGCGTAGCCGATCGCCTCGGCACCCGACGCGCACGCGGAGACCGGGGTGTGGACACCCGCGCGGGCGTTCACCTCCAGACCGACGTTGGCGGAGGGGCTGTTCGGCATGAGCATGGGCACGGTGTGCGGGGAGACGCGGCGTACGCCCTTCTCCTTCAGCACGTCGTACTGGTCGAGCAGCGTGGTGACACCGCCGATGCCGGAGGCGATGACGGAACCGAGCCGCTCGGGCACGATCTTCTCGTCCTCGCCGGCGGGGGCGGTGTAGCCCGCGTCGGCCCAGGCCTCGCGGGCCGCGATCACGGCGAACTGCGCCGAGCGGTCCAGCTTGCGGGCGAGCGGGCGGGGCAGGACGTCACCGGGGTCGACGGCGGCGGCCGCGGCGATCTGGACGGGCAGCTCCGCGAAGCGCTCGCCCTCCAGGGGCTTGACGCCGGAGCGTCCCGCAAGCAGACCTTCCCAGGTCGTTGCGGAGTCGCCACCCAGCGGTGTGGTTGCGCCGATACCGGTGACGACCACGGTGCGATTGGTCGAGCTCACAGGAATTCGTTCTCCATGTGTGTGATGGTCGGAATACGGCGCCACCGCCGGGTGGCGGACCGAGTCAGCAGGGGCCGAATCAGGCCTGGTGCTTCAGGATGTAGCCGGCAGCGTCGCCGACCGTCTTGAGGTTCTTGACGTCCTCGTCCGGGATCTTGACGTCGAAGCGCTCTTCGGCGGCGACGACGACCTCGACCATGGACAGGGAGTCGACGTCCAGGTCGTCGGTGAAGGACTTGTCCAGCTGGACGTCTTCGACCGGGATGCCGGCGATCTCGTTGACGATCTCGGCGAGACCCTCGACGATCTGCTCCTGGGTGTGAGCCATAGTGGCGCTCCTTCTTGCGGTTACTTCGGTAAAGGGGGCTTCCGGAGGATCCGGGTGCCTAGGGGAGGGTAACGACCGTCGCGGCGTAGACGAGACCCGCCCCGAAGCCGATGACGAGCGCGGTGTCGCCGCTCTTCGCCTTCCCGGTCGCCAGGAGCCGCTCCATCGCGAGCGGGATCGAGGCGGCCGAGGTGTTGCCGGTGGTCTCCACGTCACGGGCGACCGTGACGTGCTCCGGCAGCTTCAGGGTCTTCACCATCGAGTCGATGATCCGCATGTTCGCCTGGTGCGGGATGAAGACGTCCAGGTCGTCCGCCGTGATGCCGGCGGCGTCCATCGCCTGCTGGGCGACCTTCGCCATCTCGAAGACGGCCCAGCGGAAGACCGCCTGACCCTCCTGCGTGATGGCGGGGAACTTGATCTCGCCGGCCTCGTTGAGCGGCAGCTTCGAGACGTCGCCGACGTGGAACTCGTTCCACGGCACGGTCTGCTTGATCGTCTCGGACTTGTCGCCCTCGGAGCCCCAGACGGTCGGGCCGATGTGCGGCTCGTCCGAGGGGCCGACGACCACGGCACCGGCGCCGTCGCCGAACAGGAAGGCCGTCGCGCGGTCCTCCAGATCCGTCAGGTCGCTGAGCCGCTCGACGCCGATGACGAGGACGTACTCCGCCGAACCCTCGACGATCATGCCCTTGGCGAGCGTCAGGCCGTAGCCGAAGCCCGCGCAGCCGGCGGAGATGTCGAACGCGGCCGGCTTCCCGGCGCCGATCTTGTCGGCGATCTCGGTGGCGACGGCCGGGGTCTGCTTGAAGTGCGAGACCGTGGAGACGACCACGGCACCGATCTGCTCCGGGGTGATCCCGGCGTCGGCGATGGCCTTGCCGGAGGCCTCCACCGACATGGCGGTGACGGTCTCCTCCGGAGAGGCCCAGTGGCGGGTGGAGATGCCGGAGCGTGAGCGGATCCACTCGTCGGACGAGTCGATCGTCTCGAGGATCACCTCGTTCGGCACGACCCGGGTCGGGCGGTAGCCGCCGACACCCAGGATCCGCGCGTACGGGGCGCCCTTGCTGGGCTTGATCTTCGACATGCTTCTCGACACTCCTTCTCAGACGGCCGCGTGCTGGGCGATGAGCGTACGGGCCGCGTCGAGGTCGTCGGGGGTCTTGAGGGCGACCGTGGCCACGCCCGGCAGGGCGCGCTTGGCGATGCCGGTGAGGGTGCCGCCGGGGCACACCTCGATCAGGGCGGTCGCGCCGAGCTCCTGGAAGGTCTCCATGCACAGGTCCCAGCGGACCGGGTTCGCGACCTGGCCGACCAGGCGCGAGAGGACCTCGGCACCGGTGGCGACGGTCCGCCCGTCCTTGTTGGAGACGTACGTCACGGCCGGGTCCGCCGGGGACAGCGCGGCGGCCGCCTCCTCCAGCTTCGCGACCGCGGGCGCCATGTGGTGCGTGTGGAACGCGCCGGCGACCTTGAGCGGGACGACCCGGCGGACGCCCTCCGGCTTGTCCTCGCTCAGGGCGGCCAGCTGCTCCAGCGTGCCGGCGGCCACGATCTGGCCGGCGCCGTTCACGTTGGCCGCGGTCAGTCCGAGCTTCTCCAGGTGCGGGACGGTCACCTCGGGGTCGCCGCCGAGCAGCGCCGACATGCCGGTCGCGGTGATCGCGGCGGCCTCGGCCATCGCGAGACCACGGGTCCGGACGAGCCGCAGCGCGGCGGTGTCGTCGAGGACACCCGCGAACGCGGCGGCCGTGATCTCGCCGACGCTGTGACCGGCGACGGCGCCGGGCGCGACGTCGCCGAGGGCCGCGGCGGAGAGCAGGCCGGCGGCGACGAGCAGCGGCTGGGCCACGGCGGTGTCACGGATCTCGTCCGCGTCCGCCTTCGTGCCGTAGTGGACGAGGTCGAGCCCGATGGCCTCGGACCAGGCCGCGATGCGGTCGGCGGCACCGGGAAGTTCGAGCCAGGGAGTCAGGAAGCCGGGCGTCTGAGCGCCTTGGCCGGGAGCGACGAGTACGAGCACCCTCACACTCTCTCTTGGGGACGGCTCCCGGCGCCCGTGAGGACAAGGACGAAGAACCGTCGGGGGAATTGTTGGTCTTCGACAAAAGTCTAGGACTGGGTATCCCCGTCGGCCAAGCGCCCGAGAATGAGCGCGATCCGCAACGTGAACGCGGAGCGCACATCGGAGGGTGACCAGCCGGTGACGTCGGTCACACGTCGAAGCCGGTAGCGCACGGTGTTGGGGTGCACGAACAGCATCCGCGCCGCGCCTTCGAGGCTGCTCGCCTGCTCCAGATAGACGCTCAGCGTCTCCAGGAGCGCCGAGCCCGCCTCCTCCAGCGGTCTGTAGATCTCCTCCACCAGCTGCTCACGCGCCGAAGGGTCGGAGGCGATGGCGCGCTCCGGGAGGAGATCGTCCGCGAGAACCGGGCGGGGCGCGTCCTGCCAGGCGGAGCAGGCCTTGAGGCCGGCCGCCGCGGCCTGCGCGGAGCGGGTCGCGGCCAGCAGGTCGGGGACGACGGGGCCGGCCACGACCGGACCCTGTGCGTACGGGCCGATCAGCGACTTCGCCACGGCGAGGGGATTGTCGTTGCCGCCCGCGATGACGACGAGCCGGTCGCCGAGGACGCCGGTGAGGACCTGGAGCTTGGCGTGCCGGGCGGCCCGCCGGATCGCCTCCACGGTCAGCTCGCTGTCCCCGTCGGGGGCCGTGCCGAGGATCACGCAGACGTGGTCCGGGGAGTTCCAGCCGAGGGCGGCGGCCCGCGAGACGGCGCCCTCGTCGGCCTCGCCGGAGAGCACCGCGTTCACCACGAGCGACTCCAGGCGCGCGTCCCAGGCGCCCCGGGCCTCGGCGGCCTGCGCGTACACCTGGGCGGTGGCGAAGGCGATCTCCCGGGCGTAGACGAGGAGCGCCTCGCGGAGCACGGACTCGTCACCGGGGGCGGCGACCTCCTCGATCGCCGACTCCATGACCTCGATCGTGGTGCGGACCATCTCCACGGTCTGGCGCAGGGTGATCGCCCGGGTCAGCTCGCGGGGCGCGGTGCCGAAGACGTCCGTCGAGATCGCCTGCGGCGTCTCGGGGTGCCGGAACCACTCGGTGAACGCGGCGATACCGGCCTGGGCGACCAGGCCGATCCAGGAACGGTTCTCGGGCGGCATCGCCCGGTACCACGGCAGCGTCTCGTCCATGCGGGCGATCGCGCCTGCGGCGAGCCTCCCGGAGGACTGTTCGAGGCGCTTCAGGGTCGCGGAGTGCGGGTGAGCGGCGTTCGTGGGTTCTGGCACGGGGACAAGACTGCCTTATCAGGGCGCCGACGTGCGGGGGCGGGGCGGATTCGCCGGCGGGACCGGGCCACGCGCCGGATCGGGACCGGGGCACGTGCCGGATACCGTGAGGCCGTGATGCGTATCCAGCGGGCAGCCGAGCGGTACCCCGGGGGCGACCCGGCGGCCGGGATCGAGACCCGGCACGCCCTCTCCTTCGGTCCGTACTACGACCCGGACAACCTCCGCTTCGGCGCGGTCCTCGCCTGCAACGAGGAGCGGCTCGCGCCCGGCGCGGGCTTCGACGAGCACCCGCACAGCCACACCGAGATCGTCACCTGGGTCGTCGAGGGCGAGCTCACCCACCACGACACGGCCGGTCACACCACCGTCGTCCGCCCCGGCGACCTCCAGCGGCTCGGCTCCGCCGGGGGCGTCCGGCACGTCGAGCGCAACGACGCCGACGTGCCCCTCGTCTTCGTGCAGATGTGGCTCGCGCCGCTGGTGCCGGGCGGGGAGCCCGCGTACGAGGTGGTGCGCGGGCTCGACGGGCCGTACGACCTGCCGGCGGCGGACGCCCGGCTGCACGTCCTGCGGCCGGCGGCGGGCGAGCGCGCCCCGGTACCGGCCGCCGACTTCGCGTACGTCCACGTGGTCCGCGGGGCGGTTCGGCTCGAGGCCGAGGACCTCGGCCCCGGCGGCACCGACCTGGGCCCCGGTGACGCCGCCCGGCTCACCGGTGCCGGGGGAGGCACGCTCGTCGCCACGACCGGTGCGGAGGTCCTGGTCTGGGAGATGCGGGACTGGCGCAAGGGCCTGGGCTGACCGGCCCGAGCCTTCAGGCGAGCGCGCTCTTCGCCTTCCACTGCGCCCAGCTCAGGTTCCACGCCCCGTAGCCGTTGCCCTCCGCGACCGTGCCCTTGGTGTCGCGGCCGGTGATCTCGAAGGGGTCGCCGACGTTCACCGAGGCGTAGAACGACGAGGCGTTCTCGTCGCTCATGCCGATGCAGCCGGAGCTCTTGTTGGCCTTGCCGAAGTACGCCGCGTTCCACGGGGCCGCGTGCGCGTACATGCCCGACCAGGTCAGCCGCATCGAGTAGTCGACCATCTTGTCGTAGGCGTCGCCGAGGCCCACCGTCTCCGAGTTCATGTTGATGGTGCCCTCCTTCGCCATCAGGACGGCCGTGCCCCGCCAGGACCGCTTGTCGCCGCCCGGGGTGCCGCCGGAGACCGGGATCGTGCGGACCGCCCGCCCGTCCCGCTCCAGGGTCAGCTTCTGCCGGTCCAGGTCGACCTTGACGACCTGCGCTGCGCCGACGGTGAAGCCGGTGCGGTAGTCCCGGACGAACCAGCCGCCGCCCGAGTCCGTGCCGTTCAGGTCCGCTTCGAGGGTGACCTTCGTGCCGGGCTTCCAGTACTCCTTGGGCCGCCAGTCCGCCCGGTCGCGGCCCGAATAGTCCTTCACCCACCCCCAGGAGCCCTCGGTGGCGTTCGAGGTGGTGACCTTCAGCTGCCGCTCCACGTCCGCCTTCCGTGTCACCGGCAGGTCGAAGACGACCGACATCGGGTGCCCGACGCCCACCGTCGTGTTCTTGCCGGGCGCCAGCGTCAGCTTGTTGACCGCCTTCGGCTCCGGCGTCACGAAGGACGACCTGGTCGTCGACTCCTTGCCGTCGGCGGTACGGGACGTCACCTCCACCGTGTACGAGGTGCCCGGCACCGCCTTGCGGTCCGACCTCCAGCTCGTACCCCCCGCGCCCGTACGGCCGGTGAGGACCCCGCCCTCCGCGTCGGCGACCTTCACCACCGTGAGCGTTCCGCCCGAGGCGGTCACCGAGACCGGCCGGCCGGCCGCCGGGTCCACGACCGTCACCTTCGCCGGGGCCGCCGGTGACGTGGGGGCGCTCGTGCCCGAGGATCCCGGGCCGCTCGCCGCCTGGGCGGAACAGGCGGTGAGCGAGACGCCCAGCGCGACGGCCACGAGAACGGAACGGGGCGTGCGTATCGGCAGCACGGAAGACCTCCGCGGTGAGGGAAGAAGGTGGGATGTTCCGGACTGTAGGCCGACCGGCCGCCGCGCGGGCCGCCGGAGGCCCGTATGACAAGGGCTGAGGCGGAACGGTCATCGTCCGGTCACAATGACCGTGCACTTCCGTCGAATTCGGCTGTGAGCCTGCTGTGCGCCCCACCACCGAGGGGCGGAACCAGGAGGCTCCCTTGTGTCAGCGCTGCTCGTGACGGCCGCACCCACCGACCGCCGCGCCCCCGCGGGCCCGGTCAGGCTCGGGCCCGTGACACCTGAGACGTACCGCGCGTTCCTCGCCTCCCGTGCCACCGGCGCGGACGGGCCCAGCTTCCTCCAACTGCCCTCCTGGGCACAGGTCAAGGACGGCTGGAGCCACCAGCTGCTCGGCTGGGGGCCGGAGTCCGGCGAGCTCACCGGCGTCGCCCTCGTCCTGCTCCGTCAGTTCCCCGGCACCCGCAAGTACTTCGCCTACCTCCCCGAAGGGCCCGTCGCCGACTGGTCCGACCCCGACCTGGACGGCTGGCTCTCCCCGCTCCTCGCCCACCTCCGCGCCTCCGGCGTCTTCGCCGTGCGCATGGGCCCCGGCCCCGCGTACCGCCGCTGGAGCGCCGCCACCGCCAAGGCGGCCACCGGTCCCGGCCGCCGCCTCGCCGACGTCCTCGCCGACGAGGTCGACCCGCTCGGCACCGTCGTCGCCGAACGCCTCCGGGCCCGCGGCTGGCGCAAGTGCGGCGGCGACTCCGAGAACGGTGCCGACGCCCAGCCCCGCCACGTCTTCCAGGTCCCGCTCGCCGGCCGCTCCACCGACGACCTCTGGTCCGGCCTCAACCAGGAGTGGCGGCGCAACGTCCGCAAGGCCGGCAAGTCCGGCGTCGAGATCACCATCGGCTCCGCCGCCGACCTGCCCGAGTTCTACCGGCTGCTCCGCATCACCGAGGAGCGCGACGGCTTCCGGCTCGGCCGCTCCCTCGCCTACTACGAGCGCCAGTACGCCGTCCTCAACGCCGAACAGCCCGGCCGGATGCGGCTCTACCTCGCCCGCCACGAGGGCGAGATACTCGCGGCCCACACCATGGTCACCGTCGGCGCCCGCGTCTGGTACCAGACCGGCGCCTCCGCCGACCACCGCCGCGAGGTCCGCCCCTCCAACGCCCTCCAGTGGCGCATGATGCTCGACGCCCACGCCCTCGGCGCCGCCGTCTACGACCTCCGCGGGGTACCCTCCACCCTCGATCCGGGCGACCGCGCCCACGGGCTCCTTCGCTGGAAGCTCGGCACGGGCGGACAGGTCGTCGAGACGCTGGGGGAGTGGGAGATTCCGATGCACGGCACGACCAACGGGGCGCTGTTCCGCGCCTTCCAGGCGTATCTGGCCCGCCGATGACGGCGACGCTCACCGAACCCGCCGTACCGAAGAAGGCGGCAGCCCCCTCCGCGCTCCGCAGCGGCGCCCTCATGGCGGCGGGCTCGCTCGTCTCCCGCGCCACCGGCTTCGTCCGGGCCTCCGTCGTCGCCGCCGCACTCGGCGCGGGCCTCGTCGCCGACGGCTACGCGGTGGGCAACTCCGTCCCCACCATCGTCTACATGCTGCTCCTCGGCGGCGCCCTCAACGCCGTCTTCGTGCCCGAACTGGTCAAGGCCGCGAAGGAGCACGAGGACGGCGGCGTCGCCTACACCGACCGGCTCCTCACCCTCTGCGCGCTCGCCCTCACCGCGCTCACGGCCGCCGCCGTGTTCGCCGCGCCGCTGATCGTCGACACGTACACCGACTACGTGGGCGAGCAGCGGGAGATGACGGTCGCCTTCGCGCGCGCGTGCCTGCCGCAGATCCTCTTCCTCGGGCTCTTCACCCTGCTCGGCCAGGTCCTCAACGCCCGGGGCCGGTTCGGCGCCATGATGTGGACCCCCGTCCTCAACAACGTGGTCGTCGTCGCCGTCTTCGGCCTCTTCCTCGTCGTGAGCGACGGAGGGGAGCTCACCCCCGGCGAGACCGCGCTCCTCGGCTGGGGCACCACGGCCGGTATCGCCCTCCAGGCCCTCGCCCTGCTGCCCTCGCTGCGCGCCGCCGGCTTCCGCTGGCGCCCGCGCCTCGACCTCCGCGGCAGCGGCCTCGCCTCGCCGCTCCGTTCCGCCGGCTGGCTGGTGCTGCTCGTCCTCACCAACCAGGGCGCGTACTGGGTGACCACCTGGCTCGCCACCTCCTCGGGATCCGACCCCGGCACCACCGGTGGCTCGGGCCTCGCCGGGTACAACAACGCCTATCTGCTGTGGGCCGTCCCGCACGGCATCGTCACCGTCTCCCTCGTGACCGCGCTGCTGCCCCGGATGAGCGCCGCAGCCGCCGACGGCGACCTCGCGGGCGTCCGCCGGGACGTCGCGTACGCGCAGCGGACCAGCGCGGCGGCCGTCGTCCCGGCGGCCTGCGCCCTCCTCGCCCTCGCCGTCCCGCTGATGACGGTGGTCTTCCGTTACGGGGCGACCGACGGCGACGACATCCGCGCGATGTCCTGGATCCTGATGGCCTTCGCGCCCGGTCTCGTCGCCCTCTCCGGCCAGTACGTGTGCACCCGCGCGTTCTACGCCCTGCGCGACACCCGTACGCCCTTCTTCCTCAACCTGGTGATCGCCGGTCTCAACGCCGGGCTCTCCCTGGCCGCGTACCACTACCTCCCGGCGCACTGGGCCGTCGCGGGCATGGCCGCGGCCTACTCGCTCGCCCTGTGGGCGGGCTGGGCCCTCACCGCGTACGTCCTCGGACGCAGGCTGCGGGGCGCCACCGCCGACGGTGGCGACGGCGCGGGCTCCGCGCTCGCGCGTCTCCTCGTCGTCGCCGTGCCCGCCGCCGGGTACGGCCTCCTCGTCGCCGACCTGACCGGCGCCGCCGGCGCCGTCGCCGCCGGACTCGCCGGCGGTCTCACCGTCCTCGGCGTCTTCGCCCTGCTCGCCCGCCCCCTCCGCCTCGCCGAGGTGCAGGCCCTCCTCGCCACCGGCACCACCCGCCTCCGTGCCCTCGGGCGCCGGGCGTGACCCACCGCCCCCGTCCGGGGGGTCCGAACGACCCTGGGATACTCCACAGATGCCCCGCGTGCTCCTCATAGAAGACGACCCCTCCGTCCGCGAGGGCGTCGAACTCGGGCTGCGCCGCCGCGGGCACGAGGTGCGGACCGCGGCCACCGGGGAGGCCGGACTGGCCGCCCTCGGGGAGTTCCGGCCCGACCTGCTCCTCCTCGACCTGATGCTCCCCGGCATGAACGGCGTCCAGGTCTGCCACCGGGTCCGGGAGAGCAGCCAGCTCCCGATCATCATGCTCACCGCCCGCGGCGACGACTTCGACGTCGTCATAGGCCTGGAGGCCGGCGCCGACGACTACATCGTCAAGCCCGCCCGTACCGAGGTCATCGAAGCGCGGATACGGGCCGTTCTGCGGCGGATCGAGGAGCCCGGCGCGGGCCGCCCGGGCGTCGAGTTCCACGGGCAGCTCGCCGTCGACCGGGCCGGACTCACCGTCGCCAAGGCGGGCGAGCGGCTCGCCCTCGCCCCCTCCGAGCTGAAGCTGCTGCTCCACCTCACGGCCGCCCCCGAGCAGGTCTTCAGCCGGCAGCAGCTCCTCGAACACGTCTGGGAGCACAGCTACCACGGCGACGCCCGGCTGGTCGACGCCTGTGTCCGGCGCCTGCGCAACAAGATCGAGGACACCCCCGGCGAACCCCGCTACATCCAGACCCTGCGCGGCTTCGGCTACCGCTTCGGACCGCTGTGAGGACCTGTACGGCCCCGGGGGCGGCGGCGGAGACGAAGGCGGAGACCCGGCGACGCAGGGCCCGGCGCCCCCGCCGGCGCCCCTTCGGCCTGCGCACCCGGCTCGTCCTGGCGTTCCTGCTCGTCGCCGCCGTCGGCTGCGGCACCACCGCCGCGCTCACCTACCGGGCCGCCCGCAACGCCATCCTGGAGCAGACCCAGAACACCGCCGTCTCCGCCTTCCGCGAGCAGGTCCAGGGCCTCAACACCGCCCTGCCCCCCTCGGCCGAGTCCCTGCGGGACCAGGTCCTCCGGATCGCCCGCCAGGGCAAGCCCCGCACCTGGCGCGTCTACGCCGAGTACGGCAGCGTCCGGGTCTCCTCCACCGACCGCCCCACCTCGTCCGTCATCACCCCCGAACTGCGGGCCCGGGCCCACGCGAACGCCGAAGCCCCGCACGGCAGCTTCCAGCGGGTCGTCAAGAACGGCACCCCGTACCTGACCATGGCCGTCCCCGCCCTCTTCCACGCCTTCTCGGCGGAGGACGCGGCGCGGCCCACCGGGCTCGTCCTCTACGCGGTCATGGAGCTCGACGAGGAGGAGGCCAACGTCGAGGCCATGGTCACCGCCGCCCGCGACGGGGCCCTCCCCGCCCTCGCCGTCGCCCTGATCCCCGCGCTCATCGCCTCGCGCGGTGTCCTGCGCCCCGTACGGGAACTGGGGATCGCCGCCCACAACATGGGCCTCGGCCGGCTCGACACCCGGATCCACGCCAAGGGCAGCGACGAACTCTCCGACCTCGCCCGCACGTTCAACGAATCCGCCGCCGAACTCGAACGGTCCGTCGCCGAGCTCCGCCGCGCCGAGGCCCGCGCCCGCCGCTTCGCCTCCGACGTCTCGCACGAACTGCGCACCCCGCTCGCCGGCATGCTCGCCGTCACCGAGGTCCTCGACGAGGACGCCGCCGCCGGGACGCTCGACAGCGACACCGCCCGCGCCGTCCGGCTGGTCAGCGCCGAGACCGGCCGGCTCGCCGTCCTCGTGGAGGACCTGATGGAGATCTCCCGCTTCGACGCGCGCGCCGCCGAACTCCACACGGACGAGGTCGACGCCGCCGACTGCGTCCGCAAGACGCTCCAGAACCGGCACTGGACCGACCCCGCGTCCGTCGTCCAGGACCTCGCCCCGGGCATCAGGGCCCGGCTCGACCCGCGCCGCTTCGACGTCGTCGTCGCCAACCTCGTGGGCAACGCCCTGCGCCACGGCGGGGCGCCGGTGACCGTCCGGGTGTACGAGGAGGGGGACCACTTCGTGACGGAGGTCGCCGACCGGGGGCCGGGCATCCACCCGGACGTCCTGCCGCACGTCTTCGACCGCTTCTACAAGGCGGACCCGGCCCGGACGCGCTCGGCGGGCAGCGGGCTCGGCCTCGCGATCACCCTGGAGAACGTACGGCTGCACGGCGGCACGGTGGAGGCCGCCAACCACCCCGAGGGCGGTGCCCTCTTCACGGTGCGGATGCCGCTGTGACCCGCCGCGTGGCCGCCACTGCGATCCGCCGCCTGCCCCGCCGCGTGGCCGCCGCCGCGTCCCGCCGCCGTGCGGCCGCCGCGGCCCTGGCCGGGCTCCTGCCCCTGGTGGCCGCGTGCGGCATCCAGGGGACCGACGTCGTCGAGGCGGGCCCCGCCCCGACCGTCCTGGTCGCGCCGAACCCCGAGTCCCGGATGCTGCTGTACTTCGTCGGCCCGGACGGCCGCTCCATGCCGGTCGCCCGCGACGTCGGGTTCGGCGGCGCGGACAACCCCTTCGGGCCGGACTACTCGATGGGCACCGGGGACGGCGACGGGACCCGCACGGCCGACAGGGCCCTCCCGGGCGAGACGCGCGTCGCCGCGGCCAGGACGCTCGCCGCGCTCCTCGCCGGACCGAACGAGGACGAGGCCGCCGCGGGCCTGACCACCGCCCTCCCGCACGGCGCCGGCGGCCCGCACGTCACGGAGGAGAAGTACGGCGGAGGCCAGGGCCGCCGGCTGCTGCGCGTGCGGGCCCCGTTCAGGGTCACCGTCCTGCAGGAGGCCGCCGTCCGCCAGCTCGTGTGCACGGCCGCCTACGCGCAGGACCCCCTCGGCCTCGCGGAGGTGGCCGTCACCGGCCCGGACGGCACCCTGCCCACGACCACCTGCGACGACGACACCGACTGAGGCGCCCGGGTCAGGAGGCGCGCAGCTCCGCGAGGACCGCGTCCGTGAACGGCGGCCAGGCCTCGACCGCCCACGCCCCGAAGGGCCGGTCGGTCAGCGCCACGCACGCGGCGCGCGCGTCCGGGTCGATCCACAGGAAGGTCCCCGACTGCCCGAAGTGCCCGAAGGTGCGCGGGGAGGACGTGGCGCCCGTCCAGTGCGGGGACTTGCCGTCGCGGATCTCGAAGCCGAGACCCCAGTCGTTCGGCCGCTGGTGCCCGTAACCGGGCAGGATGCCGGTCAGGCCCGGGTACGTGACGGTCATCGCGTCGAGGACGGTCCGGGCGTCGAGCAGCCGCGGCGCCTGCACCTCGGCGGCGAACCGCACCAGGTCGTCGACGGTCGACACGCCGTCCTTGGCGGGCGAGCCCTCCAGGGTCGTCGAGGCCATGCCGAGCGGCTCCAGGACCGCCTGGTGCAGATAGTCCGCGAAGGGGATGTCGGTCGCCTTGGCGACATGGTCGCCGAGCGCCTCGAAACCGGTGTTGGAGTAGATCCGGCGGGCGCCGGGCGCCGCCATGACCCGGTTCTCGTCGAAGGCGAGCCCCGAGGTGTGGGCGAGGAGGTGGCGGACCGTCGCGCCCTCGGGCCCGGCCGGCTCGTCGAGGTCGATCGCCCCCTCCTCGTACGCGACGAGGACGGCGTACGCGGCGAGCGGCTTCGTGACCGAGGCGAGCGGGAAGCGCCGCCCCGTCGGGCCGTGGGACCCGGCCAGGGTGCCGTCCGCACGGACGACGGCGGCTGCCGCGGTGGGGACGGGCCAGTTCTCGATCGACGCCAGGCTCGGCACGCTGCTGCTCTGCATGGGGCCGAGCCTACTTGCTTGGAGTGCACTCCAACGTTTTAGCGTGGGGTCATGAGCGTGATCGCGAGCACGGCCACGAGTGCGAGCAGCACCCGTGCGCACTACACCATCAGCGAGGTCGCGGCCCTGACCGGCCTCACGGCGCACACCCTGCGCTGGTACGAGCGGATCGGCCTGATGCCGCACGTCGACCGCTCGCACACCGGGCAGCGCCGGTTCAGCGACCGCGACCTCGGCTGGCTGGGCTTCGTCGGGAAGCTGCGGCTGACCGGCATGCCGGTCGCCGACATGGTCCGGTACGCCGAACTCGTCCGCGAGGGCGATCACACCCGCGATGAACGGCGGGAGCTCCTGGAGACCACCCGGCGGGACGTCCTCGCCCGGATCGGCGAGCTCCAGGACACGCTCGCCGTGCTCGACATCAAGATCAGCCACTACGGGACCGCATGCGGAGGCACACCCACATGACCAGGATCGACACCGTACGTCTCGGCGGCCAGGACGGGCCGGAGACCGGCGTCCAGGGCTTCGGCGCCATGGGCATCAGCGAGTTCTACGGCGACACCGACGAGGCCGCCGCCCGCGACACCCTCGACGCGGCCCTGGAGGCCGGCGTCACCCTGATCGACACGGCCGACATCTACGGCAACGGCGCCAACGAGGAGTTCCTCGCGCCCTTCGTCGCCGCCCACCGCGACGAGATCACCCTCGCCACCAAGTTCGCCATCGAGCGGCGCGCCGACGACCCGTCGTACCGGGCCGTCCGCAACGACCCCGCGTACATCAAGCGGGCCGCGGAGGAGAGTCTGCGCCGCCTCGGCGTCGAGACCATCGACCTCTACTACATGCACCGCCGCGACCCGGAGATCCCCTTCGCCGAGTCCGTCGGCGCGATGGCCGAGCTCGTCCAGGAGGGCAAGGTCCGCTTCCTGGGGCTGAGCGAGGTCACCGGGCCCGAGCTGCGCGAGGCCCACGCGGTGCACCCGATCGCCGCCCTCCAGTCGGAGTGGTCGCTCTTCTCCCGGGACGTCGAGCGGAGCGCCGTCGGCGCCGCCGCAGAGCTCGGCGTGACGTTCGTGCCGTACTCGCCGCTCGGCCGGGGCTTCCTGACCGGGGCTTTCGCGGACGCCGGCAAGGACCTGTCGGGCGGCGACTTCCGCCGGTACCAGCCGCGGTTCACCGGCGAGAACGCGGAGCGGAACGCCGCCCTCCTCGACCCGGTCCGGAAGATCGCCGCCGCCCACGGGGCCACCGCGGCGCAGATCGCCCTCGCCTGGGTGCAGCAGCGGTCCGCCGTGCACGGCCTGACGGTCGTCCCGATCCCCGGCACCCGCAAGCGCTCCCGCCTGGAGGAGAACGCGGCCGCCACCCGGATCGTCCTCACCCCGGCCGAGCTGGCCGAACTGGAGCCGATCGCGGGCCTGGTGGCGGGCGACCGCTACCCGGACATGAGCCTCACGTCCGCGGCCAGGGAGATCTGAGCGCCTTCGCCGTCTCACCCGAGCCCCAGGGCGAAGACCCCGAATCCGGCCGCAAGGAGTCCAGCCAGGACGCGGCGCGCCGGGCCGGTCTTCGTCCAGGGGGACTCGAAGCCCCGTGCGAACCGCCCGATGAGGACGAGCAGCCCCGCGAAGACCGGCATCCACGCCAGCCGGGCCAGGATCCAGCCGACCGAGTCCGGTGCGCCGACCAGGCCGGGGATCTCCCCGAGGTACGAGCCGGGGACCGCCGCCGTGAGCATCGCCGTCTGGTGCCAGCACAGGATCGTCATCGCGGACAGGTTGACCACCACGACCGGCGCCCACAGCGCGGGCCGCTTCAGGAGCCCGCCGAGCCGGTCGCGGAGCAGGATCGCCGCACCGCTCTGCGCGGCGGCGAGGGCGAGGACGAGCAGCGACGGCGGGTGCGAGTTGGTGCGGGCCTCGCCGGGGATTCCGACCATGGACGCCGGGTACCCGAAGGCGAGCAGGAGGGTCGCGAAGAGCGCGGCACCGCCGAGCAGCAGCGCCCAGGCGTGCTTGCGCGTCACCCGGCCCTCGCCCCACGAGACACCGAGCTGATAGGCGAAGAGCCAGCCGGGCAGGATGTTCAGCAGGCTCAGCCAGGACGGCACGGCGTCGGCGTACGGCCCGTAGCGGAGGAAGTCGACGACGGCGACCGAGCCGAGCAGCGGCGCGGCGGCCCAGACACCGAGGCGGCGGGCGACCCGGACGCAGTACGGGGTGAGCGCGGTGACCACCGTGTAGACCCCGACGAACCACAGCGGCTGGACGACGAGTGTGGACGCCGTCCGCAGGCTGTCCACCGGCACTCCGAGCCCGAAGTGGAGCAGCGGGAGCAGCGCCGCCCACACGGCGGTGACCCCGAGGACCGGGCGGCCGAGCCGGGCCAGCCGGCCCTTCAGCCACTCGCCGGTCGAGCCCTTGCGGCGCCGGTAGGAGAGGACGGAGGCGTAGCCGCCGACGAGGAAGAAGATCCCCAGCATCTGCAGGACCCAGCTGACCGGGGCGAGACCGGCGAAGGTGCCGAGCGGGCTGGCGTTGTGGAGGGCGCCGTCGGCGGAGAGGGTGAAGCCGCCGAGCAGCCAGTGCCCGGTCGGCACGGCGAGCAGGGCGAGGGCGCGGAGCCCGTCGATCGCCCGGTCGCGGTGGGCCGGGGTGGAGGACTCGATCCTCGCGGCCGTCTTCCGGGCCGTCGTGGCGAGGGCGCTCATCGGACGTCTCCCTCGGCGATCGAGGCGAAGGCGCGCAGGGAGCTGGTGCCGGGCGCGAAGTAGCCGCCGTGGCCCGCGGCGTCCTCGGCCGGGATCCGGCGGGCCCCGAAGGCCGGGTCGGTGGGATCGGCGCCGTGCCCGAGCCCGGCGAGCTCGACGTTCGGGATCCGGTCGATCCAGTCGGTGGGATCCTTCGCCGCCCAGACGCGGGCGGAGGTGCCGAGTTCGGCGACGTTCGCGGCGCGCATCCCGGGGGAGCCGAAGACCACGAGGTCCTTCGCCTTCAGGTCGCGGGCGGCGAGGCCGCAGACGACGGAGCCGTAGCTGTGGCAGAACACGGACGGCTCGGCGGCCCCGGCGGGCCGGACGGCCGCGAGACCGTCCACGAAGCGGGTGAGGCGGTCCGCCCCGGCCTCGGCGAGCCGGCCGGTGGCGGCGTCCAGGCCGACGCCGACAGGGGTCGTGTAACCGGCCCAGGCGACGACCGCCGTACGGCCGCCGGTCGCCCGGTGCAGCTCCCGTGCCATGTCCGCGAGCGGCGTGACGTGGCCGAGGTCGGTGTCGGAGCCGGGCACGATCACGGCGACCCGCTCGGCCCGCGCCAGGTCCCCGTGCACGAGGGCGATCTGACCCCGGCCGCGCGGATCGTGGGCCAGGACCCGCGCCCCGGCGAACCGGCCGTGCGTGGCACGCTCGTTGGCCTCGTACCGCAGTGCCAGGGGGGCGCCGTCGAGGTTCCCGACGACCGTGGGGTGCGTGCGGGCCAGTTCCCTCTGTCGTACGGGGGCGAGTCCCGCGAAGAACCGTGCGGTCGCGGCCGGGTCCATCCGCTCGGGGTCCGGCAGCCCCGCATCCCGCCAGGCCCCCGTTCCGACCGGTGCTCCGGTGACGGCCTCCTGGGCGTCCCCGGACGCCCAGCCGGCCGTCCCGGCGATCACCGTGGCCACCACGGCCACGGTCGTCAGGGTCCTCGCGAAGCGGCGCATGGGGTCGCCCTCCCTCTCCGGTTTCTCGCTCTTTCGTCGGCGAGAGGAAGGTAGGAAGACGACGGGTGACGGCACGTCACACCGGGGAGCCAATCACGGGTTGATACCGGGGTAGGGGGTGGAGGAGCAGCCAACCCCAAGGCAGGGGTGGGGTTTTCCCCCGGGGGGTGCCCGGGGGGTGTCCGAAGGACTCAGTTCGCGCCGGGGGTGACCAGGCCCGACTCGTACGCGAAGACGACGGCCTGGGCCCGGTCGCGCAGGTCCAGCTTGGCGAGGACCCGCCCGATGTGGGTCTTCACCGTCTGCTCCGCGAGGACCAGCCGGTCGGCGATCTCCTGGTTGGACAGGCCCCGCGCGATCAGCTCCAGGACCTCCGTCTCGCGCGGGGTGAGGCCGTTGAGACGCAGCGCGGTGGTGTCCCGGCGCGGGGCGGGCCGGGAGGCGGCGAAGTCGGCGATGAGACGGCGGGTCACGGACGGGGCGAGCAGCGCCTCGCCCGCCGCCACGATCCGTACCGCCGCGATGAGGTCGGCGGGCGGCGCGTCCTTCAGGAGGAAGCCGGACGCGCCCGCGCGCAGCGCCTCGTACACGTAGTCGTCGACGTCGAAGGTGGTCAGCATCAGCACCTTCGGCCGGTGCGTGACACCGGCCGGCGGGTGGAGGATCTCCCGGGCCGCCGCGAGCCCGTCGAGCTCCGGCATCCGAACGTCCATCAGGACGACGTCGGGGTGCGTCGAACGGGCCACGTCCACGCCCTGCCGCCCGTCCGGCGCCTCGCCGACCACGTCGATGTCGGGCTGGGCGGCGAGCAGCGCGGCGAAACCGGCCCGCACCATGGCCTGGTCGTCGACGATGATCACGCGGATGGTCACTCGGGGTCCTCGGGGGTCGGGGGCGGGCCGGGGGGCCGGGCCGTCAGGGCGCCGGTTCCGGTTCCGCGGCGGGCGCCGGGTCCGCCGTCAGCGGGAGCCGTGCGGCCACCCGGAAGCCGCCGTCCGGCAGCGGCCCGGTGTCCAGCGAGCCGCCCGTCAACCGTACGCGCTCCCGCATCCCGACGAGACCGTGCCCGGTGCCGGCCGCACCGCGCTCCACCCCGGAACCCGCCGCCTCGCCGGGCCCGTTGACGACGAGGACCGTCAGCCACCCGTCGTCCGAGGCCCGCACCGACACACGCGTCGCGGCGCCCGGCGCGTGTCGCACGACGTTGGCGAGGGCCTCCTGCACGATCCGGTACGCGGACAGGTCCACCGCCTGCGGCACGTCCTTCAGACCGGCGGCGAGCGACAGCTCGGCCGGCACCCCGGCCCGCACGGTCGCCTCGACCAGCTGCTGGACCCGGTCGAGCCCCGGCTGCGGGGCCCGCTCGCCCTCACTGCCGTCGCTGCGCAGCACCGAGAGCAGCCGCCGCATCTCGGCCAGCGACTCGCGCGCGCTCGTCGCGATGGAGGTGAACTCCTCCCGGGCCGCGTCCGGGAGGTCAGGGATGCGGTACGGCGCCGAGTCCGCCTGCACGGTGATCACGGACATGTGGTGGGCGACGACGTCGTGCAGCTCGCGCGCGATCCTCGCCCGCTCCTCCAGGAGCGTCCGGCGGGAGCGCTCGGCCTCGTTGATGATCTCCTGCTCGACGAGCCGCCGCTGTGCGTCGCCCCGGGCACGTACGGCCGAGGTGAGCAGCAGCAGGACGCCGCTCAGCACGAGCAGCAGCGTGTGGACGCTGGTGGTCCCGTCGGGCCGGAAGGCCTCCAGCGCGTACCCGGCGGCGCCGGTCGCCAGCCAGACACCGAAGAGGGCCCGGCGCGACTCGCGCAGCCCGAGCGCGACCATCAGCGCGCAGTAGCCGACGACGACCGGCGGGGTCCAGGGCCACAGGTCGGCGTGGGCGCCGTCCGAGCCGAGGAGGGCGAGCGCCCCGAGCACGTCGGCGGGGAAGATCACCCACCAGGCCTGGAGGGGGCGGGAGACGGCGAGCAGCAGCGGCACGGTCTGGGCGGTGGCGACGGCCCCGGCGAGGCCGCCGTTGACGCCGTAGTCGTTGACGAGGACGGTGATGGTGCTGGGCAGGAGCGAGGAGACGAAGGCGACGGCGACGACGTACGGCAGCAGGCGCACCCACCGCGAGGAGGCCTCGGAGAGCAGTGGTGCGCCGGGGGTGGTCGGGGTGGTGAGCGCGGCCCCGAGGCCCTGGAACAACTCGCGTGACCGTGCGCTGAACCGGCTGAGGCGGGCGGTGGGCGGCTCGTGCCGCTGTTCGGTAGCCATGACCCGCCCAGGGTAGGCAGCGGCCGTGGGCACGGGCGTCATACCGGGGTGGGGGCCGCGACCCGATACCGGGGTATGACACGCGGGTCCGGTGCCCCTCCCGGCTCGGGTTCAGGTTCAGGTTCAGGCTCAGAGCTCCGCGAGGAGTTCCGCCTTCTTCGCCGAGAACTCCTCGTCCGTCACGAGCCCGGCCCGGTGCAGGTCGCCCAGGTGCCGGATCCTTTCCGCTACCGCCCCGGGGTCGCGGCGCGCGGTGGCCGGGACGCCGGCCGTGACGGGCACGCGGTCCTTGCCGCGGATGGCCGCGAGGACCGCCGCGGCGAAGGGGAGGGACTCGTGCACGGGCCCGTAGCCGAGGCCGAAGACGACCGAGGCCGGGTCCCGGTCGGGCTGTGCGGGCCGGGCGCCGCCGTCCCTGGGCACCAGTCGCAGGTATCCGTCGAGGATCTCCGGCGAGCGCCACTCGACGCCGCTGAGCTCCCGTACCGAGAAGGTCTGGTCGCCGGCCTTCCACTTCTCCGAGGACGCGCCCGTCCAGGACCAGCGGAAGGCGACCTCCGACGTCCCGTCGAAGCTCGCCCGCCCGTCGTACGTCTTGAAGGACAGCGGCCCCGCGGGCGCGGCCACCAGGAAGCCGTCGGCGGGCCGCACGGCCACGGCGTCACCGGCGTCCTCGCCCTCAATCTGGGGGAAGCCCGCGTCCGCCTCCGCAGCGAAGCCCGCGTCCGCCGGGAGCAGCGCCCGCAGCTCGTCCCGGTAGTACTCGGCGAGCGTCTCCCGGTCCGCCGGAAGCACCAGACGGTACGGGTCGCAGGCCTCCTTGAGCTGGCCCGCGGCCGCCTCCATCAGCGGATCGGCGCCCGGCCGCGGCACGGCGTGCAGCACGACGGTGCCCCGCTTGCCGGGCGTGAGCGTCACGGACGCCAAAGCCTCGTGCGGTACTCGTCGTTCGCGTAGCGCGCCGAAGAGCCTCGGCGTGTTGCGGTTCCCCCGTTCGAAGCGGATGACGAGGGCATCGCTCTCGAACTCCCAGGTGGCATGAATTCCGGCCAGCACATCACCCATACGCCTCATCGTATGCGGCGTATGCCTGTGCGTCGCCCCTGTGAAAGGTCGGGAAATTCCGTGATCTACGCGCGTCAGGCCCCTTCCGCACCGGATATTCCGTGGTGGCAAGCGCTGTCGGCACGTGCGCAGATCAGGTCCTGGTACGAACCGACCCCTATCGCGGCGAAGTTGCCGAGGCTCTCCGTCCCCGGCTCGAAATAGCCGCTGTGGCCGGCCGCTCCGCCCGCCGAGAGCAGCCGCGCGCCGAATTCCGGTTCCACCGGGTCCGCGCCGTGCCCGACCCCGCCCACCTCCATGTGCGGCACGTCCTCGATCCAGTCGTCCGGGTCCCGCATCGCCCACACCCGGGCCGGGGTGGCGAGCTCCGCGGCGCGCTCCACCCGCATGCCGGGGCTGCCGGCGACGGCGAGATCAGTCACCCGGGAGGGCAGCTCGGGTGCGGCGAGCCCGCAGACGACGGAGCCGTAGCTGTGGCAGAAGAGCGCCACCCGGGCGTCGCCGGGCAGCGCCGCGGTCAGCTCCGTGAGCCGTACGGCTCCGTTCGCGGCGAGCCGGCCGGTCATCGCGTCGACGCCGACCCCGGCGGGCGCGGTGTAGTCGGCCCAGGCGATGACGGCGACCCGGGCGCCGGGGGCGGCCCGCCGCTCGGCGGCGAACAGCGCCTGGGCCATGCCTGCGGGAGCCGCGTACCGGCCGTGGGTCTTCTGGAAGGTGAGGAGGGTCGTGTCGACGCCGGGCACGATCACCGAGACCCGCCGGGCCCGCTCCAGATCGCCGAGGACCTCGGCCGCGCGTCCCTTGCCCGTCGGGTCGAAGGCCAGGACCTGGCGGCCGGGCCGCATCAGGGAGGCGAAGCGGTCGGCCCTGCGGCGTGCCTCGTGCCGGCCTTCGGCGGAGAGCCGGGTGCCGTCGAGCCGGCTCCGCTCGGCGTCGAGCGCCGCCGCGAGCGTGATCCTGTTGGCGCGGTAGCGGAGGGCGACGGGGGCGCCGTTGAGATTGCCGACGACGAGGGGGTGCCGTTCGGCGAGCCGGGCGCCGCCGGCCGGTCCGAGCCGGGCGAAGAACGCGGCGACCGCGCGGGCCGGGGTGGCCGCCGGGTCGGGCAGCGGCTGGTGGCCGACGCGGTCGCGCGCCCACGCGGCGAGCGAGGCCGCGCGGGACGGTCCGGGCTCGGGCCGGTGCCGGATCGTGGTCCACCCGGTGGTCGCGAGCAGCACGAACACGACGGCGAGCGCGAGGAGCGTGCGCGTCACGGCGAGGGTGGGCGAGGCGTCGGCGGAGGTCACGGGGCGCCACCCTACGGGGGCCGGAGCGGGTCGCCCAAAGGGTGTCGCAGGGTACTTCGGAGCGGTACGGAACGCCTACGGGGCGTCGTCGGCGGCCCCGGTCCGCCAGTGCGGGGCGAGCGCCGGGCCGAGGTGGTCGAGGTAACGCTCGGTGAGGGCGCGGATGCCCTCCAGGCTCTGGTCCGTGCCCCGGACCCACATCTGGCCGGTCACCCGCATGACGCCGCTGAAGGCCGCCACCGCGATCCGCGGCCGCGGGTCCCCGTCCACGTCGAGGCCCTCCCGGTCGGCGATGATCCGGGCGATCGTCTCCTCCGTCTCCGCCGAGCGGCGCAGATGGAAGGCGAGCAGCGCGGGCGTCGACTCGATCATCTGGAAGTTCCGCAGGTACAGCTCGACGGGGACGACGTCGGCGATCGCCTCGCCCGCGTGGTCCCAGGAGCTGAGGACGGCGTGCCGCAGCGCGTCGAAGGGGCCTTCGGTGGCCGGCCGCTCGCCGAGGGCCCGCACGAACAGCTCCTCGACCATGTGCTGGACGGCGAAGGCGACCTCTTCCTTGGAGCCGAAGTAGCGGAAGAAGGTGCGCTGGGAGACCTCGACGGCCTCGACGATCTCGTCGACGGTCGTCCGCTCGTACCCCTGGGTGGTGAAGAGCTCCAGGGCCACCCGGATCAGCGCGTCGCGCGTGCGCTGCTTCTTCCGCTCGCGGAGGCCAGGGGCGGGGACGGTCAATTCGAATCTCTTTTCAGGCGTTTCGTCCGAGTCGGGCGAAGTCAGGGTACCTGTGAGCTACGTGACAGTTACCGGCGTGTGAATCGCTTTGTCAATTGTCAGTGGCTGACACTAGCCTCGTTCGCATGACTAGTCAGACCACCGTGGAAAAGGCCCCGCAGGGTCAGGGGGGCATCGCCCGGGAACCCGCACCGGGCCCGGCGAAGGGACTGCGCGGGCACCCGTGGCTGACCCTGTTCGCCGTAGCCGTGGGCGTGATGATGGTCGCGCTCGACGGCACGATCGTCGCCATCGCCAACCCCGCGATCAAGAACGACCTCGGCGCCACGCTCGCCCAGGTGCAGTGGATCACCAACGGCTACCTGCTCGCGCTCGCCGTCGCCCTGATCACCGCCGGCAAGCTCGGCGACCGCTTCGGCCACCGCCAGACCTTCCTCATCGGCATCGCGGGCTTCGCCGCGGCCTCCGGGGCGATCGGCCTGTCCGACTCGATCGGCGCCGTGATCGCCTTCCGTGTCCTCCAGGGCCTCTTCGGCGCCCTGCTGATGCCGGCCGCGCTCGGCCTGTTGCGCGCCACCTTCCCCGCCGAGAAGCTGAACATGGCCATCGGCATCTGGGGCATGGTCATCGGCGCGTCCACGGCGGGCGGCCCGATCGTCGGCGGCCTGCTGGTCGAGCACGTCAGCTGGCAGTCCGTCTTCTTCATCAACGTGCCGGTCGGCGTCGTCGCGCTCGTCCTCGGCCTGGTCATCCTCAAGGACCACCGCGCCGAGAACGCGCCGCGCTCCTTCGACGTCCTCGGCATCCTGCTGCTCTCGGGCGCCATGGCCTCCCTCGTCTGGAGCCTCATCAAGGCCGGCGAGTCCTGGGGCTGGTCCAGCGGCAAGACCTGGGGCTGCCTGATCGGCGCGCTGGTCCTCTTCGCGCTCTTCGCCTTCTGGGAGACCAAGGTCAAGGAGCCGCTGATCCCGCTGGGCATGTTCCGCTCCGTGCCGCTCTCGGCCGGTGTCGTCCTGATGGTCCTGATGGCCTTCGCCTTCATGGGCGGCCTGTTCTTCGTGACCTTCTACCTCCAGGGCGTGAAGGGCCTCAGCCCGGTCGACAGCGGTCTGCACCTGCTGCCGCTGACCGCGATGATGATCGTCTCCTCGCCGCTGGCCGGCGCGCTCATCACCAAGTTCGGGCCGCGCGTGCCGCTCGTCGGCGGCATGGTCTGCACCGCCGTCGCCATGTTCGGCATGATCACGCTCTCGGCCGGTACGGGCACCTTCGCGATGTCCCTGTGGTTCGCGCTGCTCGGCCTGGGCCTCGCCCCGGTCATGGTCGGCGCCACCGAGGTCATCGTCGGCAACGCCCCGCTGGAGCTGTCCGGCGTGGCCGGCGGTCTGCAGCAGGCCGCGATGCAGGTCGGCGGCGCGCTCGGCACCGCGGTGCTCGGCGCCGTCATGTCCTCCAAGGTGGCGGACTCCTTCGCGGGCAACTGGAAGGACGCCGGCATCCCGGCCCCGGTCAACCCGGAGCTCGAGCAGGCCGCCGAGTTCGGCATGGCCCCGCCGGAGCTCGCCGAGGCGCCGGGGATGACCCCCGACCTCTTCGACAAGATCTCCGGCGTCATCCACGACACCTTCCTGGACGGCATGGGCCTGGCCTTCACCGTCGCCGGCGGCGTCGCGGTCGTCGCGGCCCTCGTCGCCACGCTCACCAAGCGCGGGGAGAACGCGGAGGCGGGCGGTATGGGCGGTCACATCTGACGTCCGGCGTCAGGGTTCCCGTAGGGGGCCGTCACCCGTTCGCGTGAACGGGGGCGGCCCCTCTTCCGTTGGCGGGTGACCTCGATCATGCTCTGATTACAGAGAGTGACGAATCGGGGGTTCACCAGCATGTACGCAAAGACCGTTCTCGCCGTCGCGGCCGTCCTGACCGCTCTCCTGGCGGCCCAGGGCACCCCGCCCGCGGCAGCGGCGCCGTCCGGGACGGCCCTCGGGGCCTGCGGTCCCGGCCGGCTCTGCCTCTGGACCAAGCCCGACTTCAAGGGCCGCGCCCAGAGCCACGAGCTGGCCACGACCGACATCGAGAGCTGTGTCGCCCTGCCGCCCGGCACCTCGGCCCAGTCCCTCGCGAACCGCACGGGGCGGCCGGTCACCACGTACCAGTCGGCGGAGTGCGCGGAGACGGGGGAGTTCGAGACGTACCCGGGGCGCGGGACCTGGGTGCCGCAGACGCCCTACGAGGTCAGAGCGTTCAAGATCTGGGAGCGGTAGGGGCGGGGACGTCCGGCGTCTCGTCCGGCGCGGGCACCTGCACCGGGACCGAGAGCCGCGCGACCTCCGCGCGGAGCTCCCGCACCTCCAGGGTCAGCGCCTCCAGGAGCTCGGTCTGCCGGCGCTCCACCGCGTCGTCCCGGTCGAAGCGGGAGATGAACCAGGCCGCGATGTTGGCGGTGACGACACCCAGCAGGGCGATGCCCGAGAGCATCAGACCGACCGCGAGGACCCGGCCGAGACCCGTGGTCGGGGCGTGGTCGCCGTAGCCGACCGTGGTCATCGTGGTGAAGGACCACCAGACCGCGTCCCCGAGCGTCTTGATGTTGCCGTCCGGGGCGTCGCGTTCGACGTGCAGGACGGCCAGCGAGCCGAACATCATCAGTCCGACCACCGCACCCGCCACATAGGTGGTGAGCGTGATCTGCGGGGCCATCCGGGCCCGCCGGCCCACGAGGAGGAGCGTGGAGACGACCCGCAGCAGCCGCAGCGGCTGCACCATCGGCAGCACGACCGCGAGCAGATCGAGGGGGTGGGAGCGGACGAAGGCCCAGCGGGACGGGGCGAGGCCGAGCCGGACGAGGTAGTCGAGGGCGAAGGCCGCCCACACCACCCACTCGACCTGGGTGCACAGCCGGTGCACCCACGGGGCGGCGCCGGGAGCCACGATCGGCACGGCGTAGGCGACGCCGAACGCCACCGCGAGCGCCAGCAGCGGCGTCTGCGTGCGCTTTTCCCAGCTCTTCCAGCGAACCTTCATGCGGGGCATCGTAGAGAACGCCGAAGGGCGGCGGGGCCATCGGCCCCACCGCCCCTCACCAGGCGCTATGCGCTACGGACTCAGGCGTCGCCGCCCGCGGCGCCCGGATCGGCGGCCGCCACGTCGAGCAGCTGGTAGCGGTCGACGGCCTGCTTCAGGGCCGACCGGTCGACCTTGCCCGCGCGGGCCAGCTCGGTCAGCACCGACAGCACGATCGACTGGGCGTCGATGTGGAAGTAGCGGCGGGCCGCACCCCGCGTGTCCGCGAAGCCGAAGCCGTCCGCGCCCAGCGAGGTGTACGTCCCCGGCACCCAGCGGGAGATCTGGTCCGGGACCGCGCGCATCCAGTCCGAGACCGCGACGAACGGGCCGTCGGCGCCCTGGAGCTTGCGCGTCACGTACGGGACGAGCTGCTCCTCGTCGGGGTGGAGCAGATTGCGCTCCTCGACGGCCACGGCCTCGCGGCGCAGCTCGGTCCACGAGGTCGCGGACCAGACGTCGGCGCGGACGTTCCACTCATCGGCGAGGATCCGCTGCGCCTCGATCGCCCACGGCACGGCGACACCGGAGGCCATGATCTGCGCCGGGATCGCACCGGCCTCGGCCGGCTTGAAGCGGTGGAGGCCGGCGAGGATGCCCTCGACGTCCACGTCCGCCGGCTCGGCCGGGTGCTGGATCGGCTCGTTGTAGACGGTCAGGTAGTAGAAGACGTCCTCGGCGGCCGGGCCGTACATCCGGCGCAGGCCGTCCTTGACGATGTGCGCGATCTCGAAACCGAAGGCCGGGTCGTAGGCGATACAGGCCGGGTTGGTCGAGGCGAGCAGGTGCGAGTGGCCGTCCGCGTGCTGGAGGCCCTCGCCGGTCAGCGTCGTGCGGCCGGCGGTGGCGCCGAGCACGAAGCCGCGCGCCAGCTGGTCGGCCATCTGCCAGAACTGGTCGCCGGTCCGCTGGAAACCGAACATCGAGTAGAAGACGTACACCGGGATCAGCGGCTCGCCGTGCGTGGCGTACGCCGAGCCCGCGGCGATCAGCGAGGCCGTGCAGCCGGCCTCGGAGATGCCGTCGTGCAGCATCTGACCCGTAGGCGACTCCTTGTAGGCGAGGAGGAGTTCGCGGTCCACCGCCTCGTACTGCTGGCCCAGCGGGTTGTAGATCTTGGCGCTCGGGAAGAAGGCGTCCATGCCGAAGGTGCGGTACTCGTCGGGCGCGATCAGCACGAAGCGCTTGCCGATCTCCTTGTCCCGCATGAGGTCCTTCAGGATGCGGACGAAGGCCATCGTGGTGGCGATCGACTGCTGCCCCGAGCCCTTCTTGGCCGCCGCGTAGGTCTTGTCGTCGGGGAGGACCAGCGGCTTCGCCCGCACGACACGGGTCGGCACGTACCCGCCCAGCGCGCTGCGCCGGTCGTGCATGTACTGGATCTCCTCGGAGTTCCGGCCGGGGTGGTAGTACGGCGGCAGGCCGTCCTCCAACTGCCGGTCCGTCACCGGGATGTGCAGCCGGTCGCGGAAGCGCTTGAGGTCGTCGACCGTCAGCTTCTTCATCTGGTGGGTCGCGTTGCGGCCCTCGAAGTTCGGGCCCAGCGTCCAGCCCTTGACGGTCTGCGCGAGGATCACCGTCGGCTGGCCGGCGTGCGCCTTCGCCGCCGCGTAGGCCGCGTAGATCTTCTTGTGGTCGTGGCCGCCGCGCCCCAGGTGCAGGACCTGCTGGTCCGACATGCCCTCGACCATGGCCCGCAGCCGGTGGTCGTCGCCGAAGAAGTGGTCGCGGATGTAGCCGCCGGTCTCCGTCGCGTACGTCTGGAACTGGCCGTCCGGGGTGGTGTTCAGCTTGTTCACCAGGATGCCGTCGCGGTCCTGCGCGAGCAGCGGGTCCCAGGAGCGGTCCCAGATCAGCTTGATGACGTTCCAGCCGTTGCCCCGGAAGATCGACTCCAGCTCCTGGATGATCTTGCCGTTGCCGCGGACCGGGCCGTCGAGCCGCTGGAGGTTGCAGTTGACGACGAAGGTCAGGTTGTCCAGGCCCTCGCGGGCGGCGATGGAGAGCTGGCCGAGCGACTCGACCTCGTCCATCTCGCCGTCGCCGAGGAACGCCCAGACGTGCGACTTGGAGGTGTCGGCGATGCCGCGCGCCTCCATGTACCGGTTCATCCGCGCCTGGTAGATCGCGCCGAGCGGGCCGAGGCCCATCGACACGGTCGGGAACTCCCAGAAGTCCGGCATCAGCCGCGGGTGCGGGTACGACGAGAGCCCGTTCGGGAACTTCGACCTCTCCTGGCGGAATCCGTCGAGCTGAGTGTCGTTCAGCCGGTCCAGGAGGTACGCGCGGGCGTAGATGCCGGGGGAGGCGTGCCCCTGGAAGAAGATCTGGTCGCCGCCGTCGCCCTCGTCCTTGCCGCGGAAGAAGTGGTTGAAGCCGACGTCGTAGAGGGAGGCCGAGGAGGCGAAGGTGGCGATGTGACCGCCGACGCCGATGCCCGGGCGCTGGGCGCGCGAGACCATCACGGCCGCGTTCCACCGCGTCGCGTTGAGGACCTTGCGCTCGATCTCCTCGTTGCCGGGGAAGAAGGGCTCGTCCTTGGTGGCGATGGTGTTGACGTAGTCCGTGCTGCGCATCTCGGGCACGGCCACGCGCTTCTCGCGTGCCCGCTCGATCAGACGGAGCATGAGGTAGCGGGCCCGCTCACGGCCCCGCTCGTCGACGGCCGCGTCGAGGGAGTCGAGCCATTCCTGGGTCTCTTCCGGGTCGAAATCCGGGACCTGGCTGGGAAGGCCGCCAATGATGATCGGGTTGCGATCGGATCCGGGAGCCACGCTCTTCCTTCACTGTCGGTGGTGCCCACGGGGCCACGGAGTGGTCGGGCTGTCCATCGTGTACCCCGCCGGCGCCAGACGTCACATTTACCGAGGGGTAACCCCTACGGGGGGCCCAGCGGTGTCCGCGGTGTCCTCCACGTCTTCGGATGTGTTCAAATCGCAACCTTACGCCCAACTCGCGCATGCGTTTCGTCCGGGCGTTCGGCAGACTGAAAGCTCAGAAGTCCGTAAACCGGGATGAATCATGTGGGACTGATCACGGAGTGCGGCCGGAGCGTGCCGGAAGTTGGGGCGAGACGGCCCCAAACGTCACCGTTTCGGCGGTCTCCGCGGCCCAGTACTTGCGCGATGAGCCCCGGCACGTGTGGACTACGGCCAGCGCCGCGCGCATACGCGTGGCCCACAGCATTTTCCGAATGAGCAGGAGGCAAGCCGTGAGCGCGACCGCGGACCACGCGGAGGAGCGGACCAACCCGGCAGCGAGGCTGGGGTTCGAGCCCGGACAGGTGGTCCAGGAGATCGGCTACGACGACGACGTCGACCAGGATCTCCGTGAAGGCATCGAGTCCATCATCGGCGCCGAGCTCGTGGACGAGGATTACGACGACGTCGCCGACGCCGTTGTCCTCTGGTTCCGCGACGAGGACGGCGATCTCACCGACGCACTGGTGGACGCCATCGGTCTTCTGGAGGACGGCGGCGTGATCTGGCTGCTGACGCCGAAGACCGGCCGTGACGGCTACATCGAGCCGAGCGATATCAACGATGCCGCGCAGACTGCTGGTCTCTCCCAGACCAAGAGCATCAGCGTCGCCAAGGACTGGGCGGGCGCCCGTCTGGTGGCCCCCAAGCGCTGATCACCACGTTGCGAGACGCCCCCGCCGGTACGCCGGCGGGGGCTTTCGCGCACAGGCCGTAGGCTGGGCCTCACCGATTCGGCCCAAAGGGCCGATTCGCTCCGCGGGCCGGTCCGGTCCGGGGATTCGGGCTCCGGCGGAAGGGATACGTGGGCGATGGCGATCGAGGTCGGCACCGAGGCCCCGGGATTCGAGCTGAAGGACAACCACGGACGCACCGTGAGGCTCTCGGACTTCCGCGGCGAGAAGACCGTGGTGCTGCTCTTCTACCCCTTCGCCTTCACCGGTGTCTGCACCGGCGAACTGCGCGAGCTGCGGGACAACCTCCCGACGTTCGTCAACGACGACACCCAGCTCCTCGCCGTCTCCAACGACTCGATCCACACCCTGCGCGTCTTCGCCGACCAGGAGGACCTGGACTTCCCGCTGCTCTCCGACTTCTGGAAGCACGGCGAGGCCTCCCGCGCCTACGGCGTCTTCGACGAGGAGAAGGGCTGCGCCGTGCGCGGCACCTTCATCATCGACAAGGAGGGCGTCGTCCGCTGGACCGTCGTGAACGCCCTGCCGGACGCCCGGGACATCGGCGACTACGTCAAGGCGCTCGACGCCGTCTGAGCCGCCCAGGGGGTGTCCCGCGGCCGACACCTCGGATTCGCCGGGCGAATCGACTGTTTCGACCGGGAACCCGTCACTAGGATCCACTCGTTGATCCGATGCCAACGCACGACTGGGGCGCTGCCCCTGAAAACGTATGGAGGGACTCGTGGGAGTCAGCCTCAGCAAGGGCGGCAACGTCTCGCTGACCAAGGAGGCCCCTGGCCTGACCGCCGTGACCGTCGGTCTGGGCTGGGACGTCCGCACCACCACCGGTACGGACTTCGACCTCGACGCCAGCGCCATCCTGGTGAGCGAGGAGGGCAAGGTCCGCAACGACCAGGACTTCGTCTTCTTCAACAACCTGAAGAGCGCCGACGGCTCGGTCGAGCACACCGGTGACAACCTCACCGGCGAGGGCGAGGGCGACGACGAGCAGGTCAAGGTCAGCCTGGCGACCGTGCCTGCCGACGTGAGCAAGATCGTCTTCCCGGTGTCGATCTACGACGCCGAGAACCGCCAGCAGTCCTTCGGTCAGGTGCGCAACGCGTTCATCCGCGTCGTGAACCAGGCCGGCGGCGCCGAGATCGCCCGCTACGACCTCTCCGAGGACGCCTCGACCGAGACCGCCATGGTCTTCGGCGAGCTGTACCGCCACGGCGCGGAGTGGAAGTTCCGCGCGGTCGGTCAGGGGTATGCCTCAGGTCTGCGCGGAATCGCGGCGGACTTCGGCGTCAACGTCTGAGCCGAACCGTTCGAACCGTCCGGCGCCGCACACTCCGTGCGGCGCCGGACGTGCCTCATCACCACCGGGGAGGAACCGATCACATGGGTGTCACACTCGCCAAGGGAGGCAATGTCTCCCTCTCCAAGGCCGCTCCCAACCTCACCAAGGTCCTCGTAGGGCTCGGCTGGGACGCGCGCTCCACCACCGGAGCCCCCTTCGACCTCGACGCCAGCGCCCTGCTGTGCCAGGCCGGACGCGTGCTGGGCGACGAGTACTTCGTCTTCTACAACCAGCTCCGCAGCCCCGAGGGCTCCGTCGAACACACCGGCGACAACCTCACCGGCGAGGGTGACGGGGACGACGAGTCCCTCATCGTGGACCTCACCAAGGTCCCGGCCCACTGCGACAAGATCGTCTTCCCCGTCTCGATCCACGACGCCGACAACCGCGCACAGAGCTTCGGTCAGGTCAGCAACGCCTTCATCCGGGTCGTGAACCAGTCGGACGGCCAGGAGCTCGCGCGCTACGACCTCTCCGAGGACGCCTCCTCCGAGACCGCGATGATCTTCGGCGAGCTCTACCGCTACAACGGCGAATGGAAGTTCAGAGCGGTCGGTCAGGGGTACGCGTCCGGGCTCCGGGGCATCGCTCTAGACTTCGGGGTCAACGTTTCGTAAAGCCATGTAATTTCACGATGGGGTAGACAGTGGTTCTGAAAACCTTCGGCTGGTCGTTCGCGATCACTGCGCTCGGTCTGGTCGCAGCGGTGCTCTACGGGGGGTGGGAGGCCTTCGGGATCGTCGCGATCCTCTGCGTCCTCGAGATCTCGCTGTCCTTCGACAACGCGGTGGTCAACGCCGGAATCCTGAAGAAGATGAATGCCTTCTGGCAGAAGATCTTCCTCACCATCGGCATCCTGATCGCCGTCTTCGGCATGCGACTGGTCTTCCCCGTCGTGATCGTCGCGATCAGCGCCAAGATCGGCCCCATCGAGGCCGTCGATCTCGCGCTCAACGACGCCGAGCGCTACGAGCAGCTCGTGACCGACGCCCACCCGTCGATCGCGGCCTTCGGCGGCATGTTCCTGCTGATGATCTTCCTCGACTTCATCTTCGAGGACCGTGACATCAAGTGGCTCGGCTGGCTGGAGCGCCCGCTGGCCAAGCTCGGCAAGGTCGACATGCTCTCGGTCTGCATCGCCCTGATCGTCCTGGCGATCAGCGCCATGACCTTCGCGACCCAGGCCCACCAGCACGGCGGCACGCACATCGACGCGGCGTCGACCGTCCTGCTCTCGGGCGTCTTCGGTCTGATCACCTACCTCATCGTCGGCGGTCTCTCCAGCTTCTTCGAGAACAAGCTGGAGGAGGAAGAGGAGCGCGAGCACGAGGCCGAGGAAGAGGCCAAGCGCAGCGGCAAGAAGGTCACCGTCGTCCAGCTGGCCGGCAAGGCCGCCTTCTTCATGTTCCTGTACCTGGAGGTCCTCGACGCCTCCTTCTCCTTCGACGGTGTCATCGGCGCCTTCGCCATCACCAACGACATCGTCCTGATGGCGCTCGGCCTCGGCGTCGGCGCCATGTACGTCCGTTCGCTGACGGTCTACCTGGTCCGCCAGGGCACCCTCGACGACTACGTCTACCTGGAGCACGGCGCGCACTACGCGATCGGCGCGCTGGCCGTCATCCTCATGATCAGCATCCGCTTCCAGATCCCCGAGATCGTCACCGGTGGTATCGGTGTCGCCCTCATCGCCTGGTCCTTCTGGTCCTCCGTCCGGCGCAACAAGGCCCTCGCGGCGGCCGAGGGCGGCTCGGGCGGCAAGACGGAGGTGTCCGCCGGGGTGTGACACCCCCGGTAACGAGGAACGCTTCACTGCGGGGCGGTCGGTGCACCCGGCCGCCCCGCAGGCATGTGCGGTGATCAGTGGGCGATCAGTGGGGGGTGAAGGCGTCATGGCCTTCTGGGACAACCTGTTTCCGGGGCGCGCGGCGCAGTTCGACATGGGCGGAGCCGCGTCGAACACGATCGACCTGACGAAGCGGCGCCCGTCGGTCTCACTCACCAAGCAGGGCGCCGCCACCGGCAACCTCCGGGTCAACCTCTCCTGGCGGATGCGGACCTCCGACCTCGAAGGGCGCTCCCGGCAGAGCGGCCGGCTGCTGCGCAACCCCGCGCAGTTCTTCAAGCCCGAGGTCGTCCAGGCCCACACCCAGGGCATGGTCAACGTCGACCTGGACCTCGGCTGTCTCTACGAGCTCACCGACGGCAGCAAGGGCGTGGTGCAGCCCCTCGGCGGCTTCTTCGGCGACCTCAACGGCGCCCCGTACGTGAAGCTCAGCGGCGACGACCGCTTCGGGGGCTCCTCCGGAGAGACGATCTTCATCAATCTGGACCACAAGGACGAGATCAAGCGGCTGCTCTTCTTCGTCTACATCTACGACCAGACGCCGGCCTTCGACCGCACCCACGCCAAGATCACGCTCTACCCGAGCAACGGCCCCCGGATCGAGATCGACCTCGACGAGCGGGCCCCGCAGGCCCGCTCCTGCGCGGTCTTCTCCGTGGACAACACGAAGGGCGACCTGACCGTCCGCCGCGAGGTGCGCTTCGTGTACGGCTTCCAGGCCGAGCTGGACCGTCTGTACGGCTGGGGACTGCAGTGGGGGCGCGGCTACAAGACCAAGGCGTGACCGTGCGTCCCCGGGCCTCAAGGTCCTTCCGGCTCTTGGTGCCTGCCCGGGCCTCAGGGCCTGACGAACTGGGGGCCCATGGGGGGCATCCGGAACTCCGGAGCCGCGTGCGGGTCGGTCCGGTGGACGGGCTGGGGGTAGCCGTACGCGGGGGCCGGCGCGTGCGCCGGCGGTCCTCCCGGAGAGGCCCCCTGCGGGTATCCGTAGGAGGGCGCCCGGTCCGGCATGGGCGGCGCCGTCGGCTGCGGCGGCACGGGGGCGTGGACCACGGTCGCGTCGAGATCCGGGGAGCCGGCGACGGGGAGATCAGGGGCGGGGGCGCCGGTCGCGCCGTCCTGGGCCTCGGGGAGGTCCTGAGCCCCCTGAGCGGCCCCCTGGGCGGCCTCCTGGGCCGCTTCCTGGGCATCCTCGTCGACGGAGATGCCGAAGTCCGTGGCGAGGCCGACGAGACCCGTCGGGTAGCCCTGCCCCACCGCGCGGAACTTCCAGCCGTCCCCGCGCCGGTACAGCTCGCCGCAGATGACCGCCGTCTCCTCGCCGGTCTCCGCCGTCACGTCGAACAGCGCCAGCGGCTCACGGTCCGGCCCGGCGGTCGCGTCGTACAGCAGGATCCGCAGGTCGGAGACGGACCGGAAGGTGCCGCCGTCGGAGGAGGCCGCGACGACCACCCGGTCGACCGAAGCCTCCAGGCTGCCCAGATCGGCCTCCACGGTGTCCGTCAGCCCCTGGCCCACCCGCTTCTTCGGCAGCCGCCGCACACACCCCGAGGGGTGGCGCGGCTGGTTGTAGAAGACGAAGTCCTCGTCGGACCGCACGCGGCCCTCGGCGCCGAGGAGCAGGGCCGAGGCGTCCACGTCGGGGACCCCGGGGCCCGGGGTCCAGCAGAGCACGGCCCGTACGGCCGCGGTGTCGAGAGGGACGTTGGAGCCCTTCAGCATCGCGTGCGTCATGACCGTAATCCTGCCCTCCCGTCCGACCCGCGGACAACGCGGGGGCGCCACCGATACCGGGACGAGATGACGGATGCTGACGAGTTACCTGAATTTCATGCACGAAGGGAACTACGGACACCCGCACCTACGTACTATTACCGGCCACATGTCGTCAGGGCCAGGAAAGGCAGACGGGGGACTTACATGCGTCATTTCGGGCACATCCCGTCCGCAACGCGGACCGGGTTGTTCCACAGCGAGCCGGCCGAGTTCACGGCCGACTCGCCCGCACGCACGCTCGCCGTGGCCCTCGGCGCCACGCTCTACAGCCCGGCCACCCGGCCGCGGCTGGCGGACGACATCCGTAAACAGGCGGCGCGCGGAGTGGTCTCCATGGTCCTCTGCCTGGAGGACTCCATCAGCGACGCCGACGTCCAGGAGGGCGAGAACAACCTCGTCCGCCAGTTCGCCGACCTCGCCGCCGGGGCCGAGGAGGCCACCCGGACGGACGCGGAGACCACCGTCGGTGTGCCCCTGCTCTTCATTCGCGTACGCGATCCGCGCCAGATCACCGACCTCGTCGCCCGGCTCGGCGACACGGTCCGCCTGCTGTCCGGATTCGTACTGCCCAAGTTCACCGAGGCGCGCGGCCACGCCTTCCTCGAAGCGCTCACCCAGGCCGAGCGGACGAGCGGCAGGCGCCTCTTCGCCATGCCCGTCCTGGAGTCCCCCGAGCTCCTCCATCTGGAGACCCGGGCCGAGACCCTCGCCGGGATCGCCTCGATCACCGACAAGTACCGCGACCGCGTCCTCGCCCTGCGCCTCGGCGTCACCGATTTCTGCTCCGCCTACGGCCTGCGCCGCTCGCCCGACATGACGGCCTACGACGTCAAGATCGTCGCCAACGTCATCGCCGACGTCGTCAACGTCCTCGGCCGCTCCGACGGCACCGGCTTCACCGTCACCGGGCCCGTCTGGGAGTACTTCCGTCCCGGCGAGCGCATGTTCAAGCCGCAGCTTCGCCGCAGCCCCTTCCTGGAGGGCCGCGCCGAGGACCTGCGCACCGCCCTCATCGAGCACGACCTCGACGGGCTGCTGCGCGAGATCGAGCTCGACCGCGCGAACGGCCTGCTCGGAAAGACCTGCATCCACCCCACCCATGTGGTCCCGGTGCATGCGCTCTCCGTGGTCAGCCACGAGGAGTGGAGCGACGCCCAGGACATCCTGCGGCCCGAACAGGGCGGCGGCGGGGTGCTGCGCTCCGCGTACACGAACAAAATGAACGAAGTGAAGCCGCATCGCGCGTGGGCCGAACGCATCCTGCTGCGCGCCGAGGTCTTCGGCGTCGCGAAGGAGGACGTCGGCTTCGTGGAGCTGCTCACCGCCGGACTGGCCGGCTGACGAAAGGCGTCGACGACGTGGTGTGGACCGGAACGTGGGTCGCGGAGCGACTGGGCGTCGAACTGATCGGCGGCGAGGAGCTACCGGCCCTGTTGGGCCTCGCACTGCGCCGTAACCCCAAACGGGCGCACCTGCTCGTCTCCAGCGTGCTCGGCAAGCACGTGCCGCAGCGGCCCTCCGTCGTGTACGGCTCCGGCCTCGGCCTCGGCGTGCGCGTCCGCGAGCTCCTCGGCGACGAGGAGGCGGCGCGCTCGGTCGTCCTCGGCTACGCGGAGACCGCCACCGCCCTGGGCCATGCCGTCGCCGACGGCCTCGGCCTGGCCCCGTACCTCCACTCCACCCGGCGGCCGGTGGCCGGGGTCGCCCGTGCGGGCGGCTTCGAGGAGTCCCACTCGCACGCGACCTCGCACCTCCTGCTGCCCGAGGACCCCGCGCTCCTCGCCGGCGGCGGGCCGCTGGTCCTCGTCGACGACGAGTTCTCCACCGGCAACACCGTCCTCAACACCATCCGGGACCTGCACGCCCGCTACCCGCGCGAGCGGTACGTCGTCGTGGCCCTCGTCGACATGCGTTCCCCCGCCGACCTCGGCCGCCTGGAGGCCTTCGCGGAGGAGATCGGCGCCCGCGTCGACCTGATCGCCGCCGCCGCCGGGACCGTACGCCTCCCGGAGGGCGTCCTGGAGAAGGGCCGCGCCCTGGTGGCCCGGCACGAGAGCGCGCACGTCGCTCCGGCGGCCCCCGCCGGCCGGCCGGCCCCCGTACGGGTCACGCTCGGCTGGCCCGAGGGCCTGCCCGACGGCGGACGGCACGGCTTCACGCCCGAGCACCGGGAGCACCTCGAGGAGGTCCTGCCCGCCCTGGCGGCGAGGATCGCGGAGGCGCTGGAGGGCGCGGGCGGCCCTGGGGCCGGCGAGCGGCCCGGATCCGGGGCCGGCGGCAGCGTCCTGGTACTCGGCTTCGAGGAGCTGATGTACGCGCCGCTGCGCCTCGCCGGCGCCCTGGAGGACGCCGGCCACGACGTCCGCTACTCGACCACCACCCGCTCGCCCGTCCTCGCCGTCGACGACCCCGGCTACGCGATACGCACCCGGCTCGTCTTCCCGGCCCACGACGACCCGGCCGACGGCCCCGGCGAGCGCTACGCGTACAACGTGGCGGGCGCCGGCTTCGGCACCGTCGTCCTCGTCGTCGACTCCGCCGCCGACACCCCGGAACTGCACGCCCCGGACGGCCTGCTCGCCCAGCTCGCCGCACACGTCCCGCGCGTCGTCCTCGCGGTCGTCCCCGCGTACACACCGGCCGTGCCCTCGTACGAGCCGTCCGTCACCTCGTCCACGCCCACGGTCTCCGAAGCTCCCGAAAGGAGCTCCATGCTGCCCGAGCCCCTCCGCGGCCCCGCCTTCTCCTCGTACGCGCCCGAGGAGGTCGGCTGGCTGCTCCAGGACCTCTCGGGCGTCGAGCTGGAGGCGCCCACCGAGGAACGCGAGGAAGCCATCCAGAGCGGCGGCGCGCACTACGCCGAATCGCTCCCCGTCGAGTACCAGCCCAGCGCCCGCTACCAGGAGCTCTTCCACTCCGCCCTGGAGGGCTCCGCCGCCCGCATGGCCCGCGCGGTCGGCACCGTCACCGAGACCGTCCTCGCCGAGCGCCCCGGCCGCAGCCCCGTCCTGGTCTCGCTCGCCCGGGCCGGCACCCCCGTCGGCGTCCTCATGCGCCGCTGGGCGAAGGCCCGTCACGGCCTCGACCTCCCGCACTACGCCGTCTCCATCGTGCGCGGCCGCGGCATCGACGCCAACGCGCTGCGCTGGCTCGCCGCCCACCACGACCCCGCCGACGTCGTGTTCGTCGACGGCTGGACCGGCAAGGGCGCCATCACCCGCGAACTCGCCGAAGCGATAAAGGAGTTCGAGAACGCGGATGGGATATCGGGCTTCGACCCGGAGATCGCGGTCCTGGCCGACCCCGGTTCCTGCGTCCGCACCTACGGCACCCGCGAGGACTTCCTCATCCCCTCCGCCTGCCTCAACTCCACGGTCTCCGGCCTGATATCCCGCACCGTGCTCCGCTCCGACCTCGTCGGACCGCACGACTTCCACGGCGCGAAGTTCTACCGCGAACTGGCCGGCTCCGATGTCTCCGGCGCCTTCGTCGACGCCGTCGCCGCCCGCTTCGACGAGGTCGCCGAGACCGTCGACGTGGACGTCAAGGAACTCCTCGCCGCCGACCGCACCCCCACCTGGGAGGGCTGGGCCGCCGTCGAGCGGATCAGCGAGGAGTACGGCATCCACGACGTGAACCTGGTCAAGCCCGGCGTCGGCGAGACCACCCGTGTCCTGCTGCGCCGCGTCCCCTGGAAGATCCTCGCCAAGCGGGGCGCCGAAGCCGACCTGGCACACGTCCGCCTGCTCGCCGAGCAGCGCGGTGTGCCCGTCGAGACCGTCGACGAACTCCCGTACAGCTGCGTCGGCCTGATCCACCCTCAGTACACCAGGGGTGCGACAGGCGCCGACGGGAAGGCGGTGGTCTCCCAGTGAGCACACCGCTGACCACGATCACGACCCTGGTCGCCAGCGACCTCGACCGCACCCTCATCTACTCGAGCGCGGCCCTCGCCCTCGGCATGCCCGACGCCCAGGCGCCCAGGCTCCTCTGCGTCGAGGTCCACGAGTCGAAGCCGCTCTCCTACATGACGGAGGACGCGGCCGGACTCCTTGAGCGGCTGGCCGACGAGACCGTCTTCGTGCCCACCACGACACGGACGCGCAAGCAGTACCAGCGCATCCAACTCCCGGGCGCAGCACCGAAGTACGCGATCTGCGCGAACGGCGGGCACATCCTCGTCGACGGCGTCACCGACCGCGAATGGCACGCGAAGGTGGTGAACCGGCTGGCCGAGGAGTGCGCGCCGCTCTCCGAGATCCGCGCCTACCTCACCGCCACCACGGACCTGTCGTGGGTCCGCAAGCACCGGGTGGCCGAGGACCTCTTCGCCTACCTCGTCGTCGAGCGCGAGCGGCTCCCCGAGGAGTGGCTGGGACGCTTCGGCGAGTGGGCGGGGGAGCGCGGCTGGACCGTCTCGCTCCAGGGCCGCAAGGTGTACGCGGTGCCGAAGCCGCTCACCAAGAGCGCGGCCGTCCGCGAGGTCGCCCGGCGCATCGGCGCCACGCTCACCCTGGCGGCGGGGGACTCGCTCCTCGACGCCGACCTGCTGATGGCCGCGGACCGGGCATGGCGCCCGGGCCACGGCGAACTCGCCGAGAGCGAGTGGACCGCCCCCCACCTCGACGTCCTCGCGGAACGCGGGGTCGCGGCGGGGGAGGAGATCCTCCGGCGCTTCCGTGCGGCGGCGGCGAGGTAGCCGACCCGCTCGGGGAGCCCGGGGCGCGCCGGCTCAGCCGCAGCAGCCCCCACCGCAACAACCACCGCCGCCGCCACCGCCCGCACCCTGGGCGGGGGCGGCGGAGCTGCTGCCGCCGACGGCCACGGCCGAGAGCAGCTTCACGGTGTCGTCGTGCCCGGCGGGGCAGGCGGCCGGGTCGGAGGACTCGGCCATGGGACGGCTGAGCTCGAAGGTGTCGCCGCAGGTGCGGCAGCGGAATTCGTAACGAGGCATGGGGACAGGCTAACGGGGGCGGGGCGAGGAGGGCAGTGAGGAGACGGAGGGGCTGCTCCCCGCCTCACCGCCCGGCGGCTGCGGTGCCCCGGTCCTCCCGGATCTGCTCGACGACACGGGCGGCGTCGGTACGGACGCCCTCCAGCTCGGTCAGGAAGTGCCAGTAGTCCGGGTGACGGCCCTCCAGGGTGCCGACCGCCCGGTCGAGCCGGGCCACGGCCTGGTCGAGGGGGCGGGCGTGCCGCGGGTCGGGGGTGTTGCGTCCCGCCATCGCGAGCCGCTGGGCGTCCCGCACCGCGAACCGGGCGCGGTCGGTCTCCGCCTTCGGGTCCTTCGCGACGGCCTCCAGGCGGCGCAGCCGGTCCCCGGCGGCCGACACGGCCTCGTCGGTCGAGTCGAGGAGCGCGCGGACGGTGGAGAGCAGGGAGGTCGCGTCGGGCCAGCGCTGCTCCTCGCGGGCCCTGGCGGCCTCGGCGAGCCGGTCCTCGGCCTGCCGGAGCGTGCCGGCGGCCTGCTCGGGCACGTGCTGGAGGTCCTGCCAGCAGGCCGCGGAGAACCGCCGCCGCAGCTCCGAGAGGACCGGCTCGACGCCCTCGGTGCGGGTGGTGAGGGCCTCGGTGCGGGTACGGAGGGAGACGAGGCGCCGGTCGATCTCGGCGGCGCGCTGCGGCAACCGCTCGGCCTCGGTGCGGACGGCCTCGGCGTCCCGCAGGACGCGGTCGGCGCGCTGGAGGGTCTCGGGGACGCCGTGCCGTCCGGCGCCTTCGTTGAGCCGGGTCAGTTCGGGTCCGAGCTGCGCGAGCCGCAGCGCGAGGTCGTCGGCGCGCAGCCCCCCTTCCCGTACGGCGTCGAGGGCGTCGCTCGCGCCGCGCAGCGCCTGCCGGGCCCGCTCGACGGCGGGGACGAGCCGGGCGAGCTGGGTCTCGGCGCGGTCGAGCAGGGGCCCGAGCCCCTCCTCGAACCGTTCGAGCTCGCCCTTGACCCGGTTCAGCTCGTCCTTGGCGTGGTTCAGCTCGGTGCGGGCGCGGTTCGCGGTCGCCGCGTCGAGCTCGTCACGGTCGAGGTCGTGGGCGTCGACGGCGGTGATGTAGCCGTGGCTGACCTCGTCGATCCGACGCCCGAGGGCCTCGAAGTCCTCGACGGCGCGGCGGGCGTCGGGGGAGCTGTCGGCGGCGGTGATCGTCTCGATGGAGATCCGCAGCCCGCGCTGGGCGGTGTCGAGCTCGTAGAAGGCAGCGGCGGCGGCGTCCTTGGCGGCCTGGGCCTCGGCCCGCTGGCCTTCTCCGCGCCCGCCGAACCAGCGACGCGTACCGCCGCCGGCGAAGGCCTGCGGCAGCAGCGCTCCGGCGAGCAGCGGCAGCGCGAGGGCCAGCCGGAACGTGGACGGAATCCTGGGCGGCGCGCTGCCCCCAGGGGGTGTCCTGCCGTCGCTCGCCGCCACGTACCTCTCCCCGTGCTGTGTCCGCCGTCACCGGTCCGGTTCATTCTCCCACCCGGTAAGGACGAACACACGGGCCGGTCAGTTCGCCGTTCGGACGGAGATGTCGCCGTCCTCACTGCGGACGCTCAGGGAGTGCTCGCCGCCGTCCCGGCGCGGGACGTCGAGGCTGACGTCACCGTCGCCGCTGGTGGCGGTGGCGTCGTACTCGGCCGTGGGCACGGTGACGGAGATGTCGCCGTCCTTGGTGACGACCTCGACGCGGCGGGGTACGGCTCCTAGGGCGACCTGCACGTCGCCGTCGTCGGAGCGGGCGAGGACCTTCGGCGCGCGGGTGTCGCCCTCGACGGCCAGGTCGCCGTCCTTGCTGGCGAGATCGACGTCCCCGGTGCTCCCGGTGACCCGGACGTCACCGTCGTCGGACCGCAGCTTCAGGGGCGTGGCGAACCCCTCGGCCGTGATGTCGCCGTCCTTGTTCTCGACGCTGACGGCGACGCCGCGCGGGACCTTGACGCGGTGCACGGCCTCGCAGTTCGAGGCGACGGCGTCGCACTCCACGCGCAGCGTGAGCCGCCCGCCGTCCAGCTTCCAGCTGGTGTCGGGCCCCGACCCCATGACCACCCATCCGTCGACCTGCCGCTCGACGAGCACGTCGTCGACGTCGGCGGGCGTGAGGACGAGCTCGGAGTTGTCGGAGTCGACGACGAGGGTGTCCCCGTCGAACGCGAAGGTCTTCTTCTCGACCGGCGCCTCTCCGGCATCGGCTGTCCCACAGCCACTGAGCGCGAACAGAGCGACGAGGACCCCGCCGGCGGCGAGGAGCGGGTGGCGTACGTTCATGGCGATCTCGATCCCCCAGGAGAAAACGTCGGTCCGTCGACGGTACGAGCCCCCCACCCCCCGTCACGATCCGGCGACCCACCGTCCCCGGGGTGGGGCTACCCCCCCACCGAACACTTCGGATTCGGCCCCCACCCATCGGCCATGTACGCTGTTGTCTCTTCCACGGGTGCGTAGCTCAGGGGTAGAGCGCTGCTCTTACAAAGCAGATGTCGGCGGTTCGAAACCGTCCGCGCCCACCAGGGAAAAGGCCCCCAGCCGATCATGGCTGGGGGCCTTTGACATGTGCGCCTGACGGCGACGGGGCAGTACATCCATGGCGGTTGCGTAGGGTCGGAGACCATGAGCACTCGGACCCTGTATCTGTTCGCCTCGGCGGCCCCGCCCCTCTTCGACGTCGCCCGCGTCATCGAGGACGCGCAGGCCGATGGCTGGGACGTCTGCCTCGGTCTCAGCCCGACGGCTGCCCGATGGCTGGCCGAGTCCCTCGACGGTCTTGCCGTGCTCACCGGGAATCCGGTCCGCTGGGAGTACGGGCTGCCCGGGCAGCCCGATCCGTGGCCGCCGGCGGACGCGATCCTCGTGGCGCCGGCCACCTTCAACACCGTGAACGCTTGGGCCTTGGGGCTCACGGCCACGTTCGTCGTCGGCGTGGCCGCGGAAGGCATCGGCAAGGGCATCCCGACCGTGGCGGTGCCGTGCGTGAACGCGGCCTACGTCCGGCATCCGCAGTTCGACCGGTCGATCGAGACCCTTCGCGGTGCCGGGGTGACGGTGCTCCACGGCGAGGGCGGCCTCGCCCCGAACCAGCCGGGCCAGCCGGGCCAGGGCGACCGGGCGGCGTACCCGTGGCGGGTGGCTCTGGACGCGGTGGGTCATCTGGGAGTGCGCGTCTGACCTCGGACCTTCGGACATGACGAAGTCGCCCCCCTTTCCGCACGAAGTCGGAGGGGGCTTTCGTGTGTCGTCGGGCCCGGACGTACCGTGGCCGTGGAGGTGGGGCTGTGAGCGGGGCGGACTGGGACGACGACAGCGGCTATACGGCGGCTGTGCGGCGTACGCGGGTCTTGATGGTGATCGGGCTGATCGTCTCGGTCGGCGTGATCGGGGTCGTGCTGGCTGCCGTTTTCGGGGTGTCGTTCCTTGTGGACCTGGTGAACAGCCTCGCCGAGGTGCGAAGTTGACGTGAGCCTGATCGGGCCGGTGTACTCCGGGCATGGCTGACGTGGGGGACGCGCCCGAATCCGTGGTGCAGGGCGGCGAGATGACGCCGCAGCGGTACATCGAGACCAGGCTCGCGCAGTACCAGGAGTGGTACGACGTCAAGGCGACCCGGATGAAGGCGATGCATCTGCGGATGCGGACCGTGTCCGTCGTCGGCGGGGCGCTCGTGCCGGTGTTCGTGAACGTGGACCTGGCGTTCGCGCGGGTCACGGCCACGGTGCTGAGCGTCGTGGTCGTCGCCGCCGTGTCGCTGGAGAGCGTGTACCGGTACCGGGAGCAGTGGAAGAACTACCGGTCGACCGAGCAGCTTCTCGGGCACGAGCGGGTCTACTTCGAGACCAAGGTGGGGCCGTACCACGGACTGGCGAAGCGCGAGGCCTTCTCCGCGCTCGTCGCCCGGGTCGAGAGGGCCATCGCCGGCGAGAACTCCGCGACCCTGAACGTGATGACGCTCGGCGGGCAGGTCAACGCCGATGTGCAGCAGCACGGCGTACCGGCCGCCCGGCAGGAGTCGGAGAGTCCCTGAGGCGGCCGAAGGCCCCGGGATCGCCGGGGCCCTCGGTTCGTTCAGGTGCGGTGCGGGGTCAGCACCACTTGTAGTCGACCCGCGTCGAGTTGTACGAGCAGCTGTCGACCCACGTGCCGTTCGGCTTGCGCAGCGTCGCCGTGTCCTTGTCGTTGTTCCAGACGTACCAGCCACGGTTCTGGTAGACGTTCGTGGACGTGTTCGTGCCGCGGCCCGTGCGGACCGTCACGATCTTGCCCTTGCCGAGGGTGAACGAACCGAAGGTGTACTTGTGGTTGGCGGCGTCCCGCACCGTCCAGCCCCGCAGGTTCACCGCGGCGCCGGTCGTGTTGCGTATCTGCACGTACTCGGCGTTGAGGCTCGAGTTCGCCCCGCGGTCCGAGCCCGGGCTGTCGTAGTAGATCTTGTACAGGTGAACCGAGCCGGCGGCCTGGGCCGGCGAAGGCAGCAGCAGAACGCCGGAAGCGGCGGCCGCGGTCACAGCCGCGAGCGTGCGTGCACGAAGCATGAATGTCCCTCAGTTTTCTGCCGGGCGCCCGCCGATGGGGCCCGGCGAGCACACAGAATACGCACCTCCTTCACTCCTTCCGCACATGTTCGGCCAGGGCGGGGGAGTGGGGGTCGGACCCCTAGGGTGGAGGCATGGGTTCTGATGTGTTCCGGGTCGTCGTTCTCGGGTCCGCCACTCCGTTTCCCCGGCCGGGAAACCCCTGCTCCGGGCATCTCGTCGAGGGCGGCGGCGTCCGCGTCTGGGTGGACGCCGGGACCGGCACCCTCGCCGAACTCCAGCGGTACGTCGCGCTCGGCGACATCGACGCTGTCTGGATCTCGCACCTCCACGCCGACCACAGCGCCGACTTGCTGACCGCCTGCTACGCGCTGCTGTACGCCGGACTCGACGTGTCCGTGCCCGTGCCCCTCTTCGGGCCCGCCGGCATCGCCGACCGGCTCGCCGGGTTCCTGACGAACGGGCCCGAACGCAGCCCCGTCGAGAAGGCCTTCGCCGTCGAGGAGCTGTACGACGGGCACGTCGCCACCGTCGGCGGGCTCACCCTCCGGTCGCGTGCCGTCGAGCACGCCGGCCCGGACGCCTTCGCCCTGCGCGTCGAGAGCGAGGACGGGCGCTCGTTCGTCTACTCCGGGGACTGCGAGCCCTGTCCCTCCCTCGTCGAACTCGCGCGGGGCTGTGATCTGTTCGTCTGCGAGGCGGACGGGGAGGTGCCCGGGCACCATTCCGCGGCGCAGGCCGGGCGGAGTGCTGCCGCCGCCGGTGTCGGGCGGCTCGTCGTGACCCATGTGGGGTCCGGGGTCGGGCCCGACGAGGCCGTCGCGCTCGCCGCCGCCGAGTTCCCCGGCCACGTCGCCCATGCCGACCCCGGCGCGCGGTTCGAGGTCACGCGTCGAAGTCGTACTCCAGGACGTACGACGACGAGTCCAGCGTCATCTCGTTGAGCTCCACGGCCACCCCGGGCCCCGTGAACGCCGTCCGCCCGATCAGGACCACCGGAGTGCCGAACTCCAGGGCGAGCCGGTCCGACTCGTCCGCCGTCGGCATCCGGCAGCGGATCTCCTCGCGGAAGCGCACCGGCCGGTGCCCCAGCTCCGTCAGCCGGGCGTAGGTGCCGCCCGGACCCGTGTCCTGCTCCGTGATCGGCGTCCCGCGCACCAGCTCCGCGGAGAGGTACGAGACCGAGAGCAGCACCGGCTTGGCGTCCAGGACGAAGCGACGGCTGCGGACGCAGACGGGCGCGCCCGGCGCGAGGTTCAGCGCCCCGGCGATCCTGGCCCCTGCCGCCGCCTCCGCCACCTCGATCTGGTCCACGACCAGGTCCCGGTCCTCCACGTCCGCCGACCAGACCGAGCGGCCGCTGCCCCAGCGGTCGCCGGCGAGGCGCGGAATGCCCCGGCGGCGCAGCGGGCGGAAGACCCGGACGAAGACCCCGGCGCCCTTGCGGGCCTCGGCGAGGCCTTCGTTGCGCAGGACGGAGAGGGCCTGGCGCGCCGTCATCCGGGCCACCTCGTAGGTCGACATGAGGTCGTTCTCGCCGGGGAGCCGGTCGCCCGGCGCGAAGGCGCCTGACTGGATCGCGCTTCTCAACTCGTCGGCGATGCGCTGGTACTTGGGCCGACGAGCACTGTCCTGGTCAGTCACGGGTGGACCACTCCCTTCATCTGCGGGACACCCTAGGCGCACCCCCGGGCCGGGGTGCACACGTGTGCGCCGTCCCGCCGGGTCGATCCATCCAACGGGGGACATCTCTAGAGATACGTTGACAGGGCGGGGCGGCCCCGCTTCTCTGGTGGTCCCCAGCTTCAGGATTCGGGACGGAGGGGATGCGTGCAGCCACTGCCGGAGGTCGGTGACCTCGTCCGTGACACCGCCACCGGGCGGGTCGGTTTCTATGTGGAGAGCACTTCGGGACGCTTGCGGATCCGGGCCGTCCACGGTGGCGCCGAGTGGGACGCCGAGCCCGCCGACGTACAGCTCGCCACGCCCCTGCGCGAGCTCCGGGCCCGTGCCGCCGAGATCAACGCGCGTAGTCGGCGTGGGCTCGGGGCGTGATCGCGGCGGTTGTCAGTGGGGCGCGCCACACTGGAGGCATGTGCCGCAGCATCAAGACGCTCCGACCGCCCGCGCTGCCCGAGGAGGCGACGGAGGAGGACTTCCGCGCCGCCGCCCTGCAGTACGTCCGCAAGGTCTCCGGCTTCCGCGCGCCCGCCGCCCACAACCGCGAGGTCTTCGACCGCGCCGTGGACGAGATCACGGACGCGACCGCGAGGCTTCTCGCCGGTCTGGAGGTGCGCGGGGCGCACCCCGCCGTCACGAGACCGGCGCGGGAGCCGCAGCCGGACGCCGTATGAGGTACGCGGCGAGGCCGCCCGCCAGGAAGAGCGCGAGGGTCGACACCCCCGCGCTGAACCAGGTCGCGCCCAGCCACTGCCCGCCCAGCCAGCCGAGGCCCACGCTGTAGGAGGCCCAGGTCACGCCCGCGAGCGCCGACCACGGCAGGAAGTCCTTGATCCTCCGCTTGGCCGCGCCCGCGCCCAGGGAGACCACGGAGCGGCCCGCCGGGGCGAAGCGCGCGAGGACGACGAGCAGCCCGCCGCCCCGGGCCAGCGCGGTGCCGAGACGTTCCTGCGCCAGGGAGAGGCGCCGCGAGCGGGCGATCGCCCGGTCCAGCCTGGCGCCGCCCCGGCGGGCCAGGCGGTACGCCAGGAAGTCGCCGAGCACCGAGGCGGAGGCCGCGCAGAGGAGCAGCGGGAGGACCGAGGGCACGTCGGGGGAGGCCGCGGTGGCCGTCGCCGCGGCCGTGGCGGCGGTGATCACCAGGAAGCCGCTCGGCAGCACGGGCAGGAAGACGTCGAGCAGGATCGACGCCGCCACCACCGGGTAGATCCACGGGCCGGCGGTCAGCGACCGCAGCGAGCCGAGGCTGTCGAGCAGATTCACGGGCCAGAGCCTACGCGGGGGTGGGGGAGGTCCTGCCGGGCGGGTGCCGGGGCGGGTGCCGGGAGCGGTGGGTGTTCGCGCGCGGCCCGTGTTCCGTACGGGAAAGGCCGGAAACCGTCCTCCGGTTTCCGGCCCTTTCCTTCGGTACGGGGCTCAGGCCGCGATCGGCGCGCCCCGCTTCTCGTGCTCCTGGCCGGTCTTCGCCCCCGCGCCGCCGCGGGCGCCGAAGAGGCCGTCCAGGGCCAGGGCGCCCGGGCCGGTGAAGACGAGCAGGGCGAGGGACCAGCAGAACAGGGCCGCGGTCTCGCCGCCGTTCTGGAGCGGGAAGAGGGCCTCCGGCTGGTGGACCTTGAAGTACGCGTACGCCATCGAGCCCGAAGCGAGGAACGCGGCGCTCCGGGTGCCGAGGCCCGCCAGGACCAGGACGCCGCAGACGAGCTGGATCACGGCCGCGTACCAGCCCGGCCAGGTCCCGGCCGGGATGGTGCCGCCGCCCATCGCGCCGCCGAGGACGCCGAAGAGCGAGGCGGCGCCGTGGCAGGCGAAGAGCAGGCCGACCACGATCCGGAAGAGGCCGAGCGCGTAGGGCTGGGCATGGTTCAGGCGGCCTGTGAGGCCGGTCGAGCCGTGGTCGTTCGACCTGTTGTTGTTCGCGCTGTCGTTCATGGGGGTGACCCTTCGGCCTGGCCCTGTCCGTGGGGAGGACGGGGTGGGGGGACGGAAACCGACGAGGCCGCAAGGTTAGGCACCCCTCACCAGTACTTGCAAGTTCAACATTCAGCCACCGGGGAGTGTGTGGCGAGGCTCACTCCCCGGGGCCGCCGTGGTGACGGTGGTTCAGGAGGTGAGTGGTCAGCAGCCGTTGAGGACGGACTGCAGGGCGCTCTTCTCGGCGGAGTCGACGCTGAGGTTCCAGTGGTGCTTCACGTGCACCCAGGCCCGGGCGTACGTACAGCGGTAGGACGTGCGGGAGGGCAGCCACTCCGCCGGGTCCAGGTCGCCCTTGGCCTGGTTGACGTTGTCGGTCACGGCTATGAGCTGGGGCCGGGTCAGGTCGTTCGCGAAGGCCTGGCGCTGCGAAGTGGTCCAGGCGTTCGCGCCCGAGCGCCAGGCCTCGGACAGGGCGACGACATGGTCGATGTCGAGGTCGGAGGCGACGGTCCAGGTGGCGCCGTCGTACTCGGAGTACCAGCTGCCGCTGACGGAGGCGCAGCTGGAGTCGGTGACGACGTTCACGCCGTCGCGCTTGAGGACGGTCTCGCGGGTGTTGCACGCCCCGGACTGGGTGATCCAGTGCGGGAAGAGATCCCTGCTGTAGCCGGTGGAGGAACCTTCCGCCTTGACCGTGAGCGCGGCCAGGTAGGTACGGGCGGTGGCCGCGCTCACGGGGGTCGGCATGGCGGCCTGGGCGGCCGGTGCCGTGGCGAGGAGGCCGGTGACGGTGAGGGCGGCGGTGGTGGCCAGTACAGCGAGTCGACGCGCGTAGATCATGCCGACGGGCATGTGAACTCCCTTGAGATGGGGGGACTGTGGCTGGTGCCGTCCCCTGTGGGGGTGCCGGGCGCTGGCCCGGTCATCGTGGCGGCGCGAGGTTTCCTTGCGGGGTGCGCCAGGTAACAGGGTGGCGACATGGGCACGTCACATCAAGGGGTGTGGCGGGCTTGATGGAGCAACAGATTCCGCCTGGTGCCGCCGCGTTGCGGCAGGGCTCTACTGTGACGGTGTGCTTCTGGACGTGAACGTCACCTTTGGGGCGGTACTCGCCGTCCTGCTCGCCTTCGCCGCAAGTGTCGTCGCCCTCGCGCACCTCGGCCGGGCCCGCGACACCCTGTTCGCCGGGGCGCGCGCCGCCGTCCAGCTGGTCGCCGTCTCGCTCGTCATCGGGTGGGTCGTCCGCTCCGTACCGCCGCTGCTCTGCTTCCTGCTCCTGATGTACGCGGTGGCGGTACGGACGGCGGGGCGGCGGGTCGTGCCCGCGCCGGGCCGCGGCTGGTGGTGGGCGGGCGTGCCGATCGCGGCCGCCGTCGCGCCGGTGGTCCTCGCGCTCGTCGTCACCGGACTCGTACCGGTGAAGGGGATCGCCCTCGTGCCCGTGACCGGCATCCTCGTCGGTGGCGCGCTCACGGCCACCGTCCTCGCGGGGCGGCGCGCGCTCGACGAGCTGGAGACGCGGCGGGGCGAGGTGGAGGCGGGCCTGGCGATCGGGCTCGTCGCGCGCGAGGCGCGGCTCGAAGTGGCGCGGAAGGCGGCGGCGGACGCACTGCTCCCCGGCATGGACCAGACGCGCACGGTGGGTCTCGTCACGCTGCCGGGGGCCTTCGTGGGCATGCTGCTCGGCGGCGCGTCACCGCTGCACGCGGGCGCCGTCCAGCTCTTCGTGCTCATCGCGCTGCTCGCGGTGCAGGCGGTGGCCGCCGCGACCACCCTGGAGCTGGTCGCGCGCGGCCGGATCACCCGGGAGGCGAGGGAGGGGGAATCTGTGCCGGGGCGGTCGGGGTGATCGTGCCTGGCGGGGGAGGGGGAACCTACGCCGGGGCGGTGAGGGTGATCGTGCCGTCCGGTGCCGCCTCGACCCGCAGACGGGTGAGGTCCTCGACGTGGATGTCGGGGGCGAAGGCCGCCGCGCGCGGGCCGACGCCCACGATCCGCATGCCGGCCGCGCGGCCGGCCTGGATGCCGGCCTCGGAGTCCTCGAAGACGACGCAGTCCGCCGGGGCGAACCCCAGCTCCGCCGCACCCTTGAGGAAGCCCTCCGGGTCCGGCTTGCTCGCGCCGACGGACTCCGCGGTGACCCGGGTCGCGGGCATCGACAGGCCGGCCGCACCCATCCGCGCCTGGGCGAGGGCCTCGTCGGCCGAGGTCACCAGGGCGAAGGGCAGCGCGGCGATCGCGGCCATGAAGGCGGGGGCGCCGGGGACGGGCACGACGCCGTCGAGGTCGGCGGTCTCCTCGGCGAGCATCACCCGGTTGTCGGCGTGGTTCTCCGCCATCGGGCGGTCCGGGAGCAGGACGGCCATCGTCGCGTACCCCTGGCGGCCGTGGACCACCTTGAGGACGGCGTCCGCGTCGAGGTCCTGCCGCTCGGCCCAGCGGCGCCAGCAGCGCTCGACGACGGCGTCCGAGTTGACGAGGGTGCCGTCCATGTCGAGGAGGAGGGCGCGGGCGGTGAGCTGTGCCGGGGTGGTGGCGGCCATCGGGTCTCCAGGGAGGGGTGCGGAGAACGAAGCGGTCCCGCCCGCCGGTCAGGGAGTACGGGCGGGGCCACTTTGTTTTTCTACGATACAAAACCGGAGGCCGTCTTGGCCAGCCGGTCCCGCCCGCAGCGCCGCCCGTCCCGTCAGAGCCAGGTGCTCCGCTCCAGCGCCTCGCGCGTGGCGGGGCCGTACACGCCCTTCGGGTCCTCCTCGATGAACATCCAGGACTGGTAGCTCTTCACCGCGCGCCAGACTCCCTGTCCGTACTCCCCGTCGATGGGGCCGTGATAGGCCCCCGCGAGCGTCAGGCGCTGCTGGAGCTCCTCCACCTCGGGGCCGCTGGAGCCGTAGCTCAGCGTCGCCACGGACTCCTCGGTCTCCTCCGGCTGGGCCGGCTCCTCGGGTGCCTGTGTGGTGGGCGGTGCGGCCGTCGCCGGTGCGGTCGTCGGCGCCGCGGTCGTGGGGGCGGCCGTGGTGGTGGCGGCCGGAGGGGCCGCCGCGCCGGTCGTGGCGCCGGTGGGCGGGGCGGTCCGGGAGGCGGAGGGGGTGGAAGCGGCGGACGGGGAGGCGGACGTGGCCGTCGGGCGTACGGACGGGGACGACGAGCTCGGCTCCGGGGTCTCGGAGGAGGCGGAGGGGGACGGGGCCTCCGACACGGCGACGTTCAGGGAAGCGCTGGTGGTGATCTCCAGGCCGGTCGCCCGGTCGTCGCTCTCGTCCCCACCGCCGAGGACGGCCGCGGCGAGGGCGGCGGTGCCGACGACGGCGACCGCGGTCACCGCCGCGACGACCATGCCGCGCCTGCGCCCGCGCGCCTGCGCGCGATCGTCGGCCGGGCCGGCGGCGCGGTCGATGCGGCCGATGCCGTGCAGCAGCAGGGGCATCGTCTCGGAGGGGTCGCCGTCTCCCGGACCCGCGTGGAGGTCGGTGTCGAGTTCCGCCGGGGCGTGCGGGTCACCGTACGGGCCGTGGTGCGAGTCGGTGTACGGGACGGAGCGGGTGTCGCCGTACGGGTCGGCGGCGTACGGGTCGGGCTGGGCGGCCGGGTACGGGGGCGTCGGGCCGTCCGGGCGGATCGCCGTCAGTTGGGTCGTCGGCGGATCCTCCGGCGCGTAGTGCCCCGAGGCGCTCGCGGGTCCCGAGGCGCCCGCAGGCCCCCCGGTCGCCGCGTTCCCCTCGGGCTCCGTCGTGTCCAGGGTCACGTACGGCCTGATCCGGAGCGGGTCGAAGTCCTCGGCCGCTGCTATCTGCGCCTGGGTGCAGGCGCAGCCAGGTCTTTGTGCACCGCATTCAGGACAGGTGTGTCCGATCATGATGGGTCCCCTCCCCGAGACAACTGCGAGCGATTATGCAGCCCGCCCCTGTTCGATGAGTGAACGGCGTCACCTTCCGGCGGGCCATATCGGGACATTCGGATCGGGGTGGAGGTGTCGTCCGGGAGCCGCAGGAGGGGCGCCCGTGCCCGCCCGAACCGCCCCGCAATCATCGGGCGTGAGTCCCGACTCGACGGCCGCAAACCCTCTATGACGGTTGCTCAGGGGCTCTCAGTAGGCTGTCCCCTCCAAGATCGCATCACAGGGGGATGGGCAGGATGAACACCGAGGATCCACGTCACGCGAACAACCCGTACGGCGGACAGGGCGGACACGGCGGATATGTGGCGAACGGCGCGTACGGTACGCAGATACCGCCCGCTCCGGCTCGCGCGACCGCGAACCGAGGGGCCTGGATCGGTGCGGCGGCCACGCTGGTGGCGGCGGTCATCGGCGTCGTCGGCGCGTACCTGGTGAGCAGCAACAACAACGGCAACGCGAACCCCGCTCCGCCCGCCGCGCAGGGTCCGGCGACCGGGACCACCAGCCCCGGGGAAGGGGTCCAGGGTGGTGACAAGGCTCCCTCGGACTCGTCGGAGAGCCCGGAGGCCACCCAGTCCTCGGAGGCCGCGGAGTCCTCGGAGCCCCCGGCTCCCGTGACCCCCTCCGGGAAGCCGGCCGGCACCGTCGAGTGGCAGGGCGCCCTGGCACTCACGTACGCGGAGAACAAGGACCTGGACTCCACGCCCCCCGTCCACTCCGGGATCAACGTGGAGAACGACGTCTCCATCTACACGTTCGGCACGTCCCCGAGGATGCAGCTCGGGAACGGGGTCAAGTCGCTGGTGTGGAAGGACGCGTCGAAGGTGCCCGCGTACGCGGACTGCGCCGGTGTCGTCGACACCCTGGGCACCTCGACGGAGGTGAACCTGAAGACGGGCCTGGCCCTCTGCGTGAGCACGAACGACGGGCGGCTCGCCCGGCTCACCGTCAAGGAACTGAGCGGGCTGGCCTCCGACACGACCGGCATCTTCGACGTCGTCGTCTGGAGCCGCTGAACCGCCGCTCGAAGAGCCCTCGGTCCGGGAGGCCGGGGTTCAGAGCTCCTTGCCGTACCAGACGTCCATGTACGGGCCCGAGCAGTACGCCGGGATCTCGACGTACCCGTGCCGTGTGTACAGGGCGCGAGCCTCGACCAGGTCCAGGCGGGTGTTGAGGACCATCCGGCGGGCGCCGAGGCCGCGCGCCGCGTCCTCCAGCTCGCCGAGCAGGGCCCCGGCCCCGCCCAGGCCGCGGAAGGCGTGGCGCAGGAAGACCCGGGTCAGCTCGGCGCGTTCGCCGTCGAGCACCAGGACCCCGCCGCAGCCGGCCGCCTTGCCCTCGTACCGCGCGACGAGGAACTGCCCGGTCGGCGGGGTGAGCAGCTCGACCCCGTCGTTCGTGAGGCCCTCGTCGATCTCCGCGACGGTCGCGGGCCGCTTCCAGTACCGGCTGGCGACGTCGTCGTAGTAGTCGCGGCGCAGGGCGGCGGCGTCCGGGGTGTCGACGGGCTCGGGGGAGAAGTTCCAGGTCATGCGCGCCATTGTGCGGCGCGCACGACCCGGGACGCAGCTCAGTTCTTCGGGGACGCCTGCTGGACGACCTCGAACGACCAGAGGGTGGACCCGGTGGCGGCCGGCTTCGGCCGCTCGCCGCCCTCGCCGCCGGCACCGCTGCCGCCGCCCCCGTGCGCGGCCTTCATCGAGCCGTTCATCCAGTTCTGGAAGTCCTCCTCGCTGCGCCAGCGGGTGTAGACGAGGTACTGGTCGGTGCCCTCCAGCGGGCGCAGCAGCTCGAACCACTCGAAGCCGTCGGAGCCCTCCACGGCCCCGGCGCGGGAGGCGAAGCGCTGCTCCAGGACCTCGCGCTGCTCGGCCGGAACGGTCAGGACGTTGATCTTCACCACGCTGGGCACTCGACACCTCTCAAGACGTACGTAGGTGTCTGCAGTCTCCTACACCGACCTGTCGGGACGGCGTGAGGACGGTCCCGGGCGCGGTCATGATGGTGACGACACGACACGTGCGAGACGCACGAACAGGGGGCGGGACATGGCCGGGTTCGAGTCGGTGGCCGGTGCGGACGCGGTACGGGAGCTGGCGGCGCGATGGCTGCCACGGCTCGGGGACGGGGACTTCGCCGTGTCGCCCGTCGGGCTGTGGACGGCTCTCGCGGCCGTGGCCTCCGGGGCCCGGGGGCGGACCGGGGAGGAACTGGCGGGGCTGCTCGGAGTCGAGGGGGAGGCCGCGGCCCGGGCCGTGACCGAGGCCGGGCGCCGGCTCGGCGGGACGGGCGGGGTCGCGGTGGCGACCGGGGTGTGGAGCACGATGCCGGTGCTCGAATCCTTCAAGCGGGGGCTGCCCGACGTGGGGTTCGGGGTGCTGCCGGGAGCGGCGTACCACGCGCTGCCCGACTGGGTCTTCGGCGCGACGGACGACATGTCCTTCGGGGAGCTGCCCGACGCGCAGGAGGAGCTCGACGCGTGGGTCCGGGCCACCACCGGCGGGCGGATCCCGCGGCTGCCGCTCGCTCTCGAAGGGTCCGAGGACCTCGTCCTGGTCAACGCCCTCGCCCTGAAGGCCTCCTGGCTGACCGCCTTCCCCGGGCACCTCACCCGGGACGAGCCCTTCACCGACGGGGACGGCGGCACCAGGCCCGTACCGACCATGCGGCAGCGGATTCCCGCCGGGTGGGTGTGGCGCGTGGGCGAGGTGGTGGTCGTCGAGCTGCCGTGCGCAGCGAACGGTGACGGGAGCCGGAGTGCCCGGGTGCGGTTCGTGCTGGGGGCGGAGGGCGACGGGCCCGGCGAGGTGCTGCCCGCCGCCTGGGCCGGGGCCGGTGAGCGTGTGCCGCTCGTGGCCGACTCGGCCGATCTCGCGCTGCCGCGCTTCACGCTCCGGACCAGGACCTTCGCCCACCGCCATCTCGACGCCCTCGGCGTCCGCCTCGCGCTGGGGCCCGAGGCCGACTTCTCCGGGATCTCCGCCGCCGACATGTACATCGACAAGGTCGTGCAGGAGGCGGTGGTCGAGGTCGCCGAGGAGGGCGTCGAGGCGGCGGCCGTCACCCAGGTGACGATGACCCGCAGCGCGGCCGTGCCCCGCCCCACGGTGGTCGAGCGGATCGCCTTCGACCGCCCCTTCGGGGTCGTCGTCCTCGACGGGACGGCGGAGGTGCCGCTGTTCGTGGGGTGGCGGCGGAGCGCGCCGGCGGGGCCGGAGGCCCAGGGCCTGTCCCTGCCCTGATCCGCCGGACGACTCCTAGCCGACCACGCGGGCCAGCAGCAGGCCGTCGTGGCCCTTCGAGCCGACCGTCTGGAACGCGGTCGCGTCCAGGCGCGGTTCGCGGGCCACGAGTTCGAACATCTCGCGGGTGCCCGTGATCGCCGGGTCGTCCGGGTGCGCGGTGGCGACCTTCCCGCCGCGCACCACGTTGTCGACGATGATCAGCGTGCCCGGGCGGGACAGCTTCAGTGCCCATTCCACGTATCGCGGGTTGTTGACCTTGTCCGCGTCCGCGAAGACCAGGTCGAAGGGGCCCGCGCCCTCCTCCTCCAGGCGCGGCAGGGTGTCCAGGGCCGCGCCCGTGCGGACCTCGACGACCTTGTCGAGGCCGGCGCGGGCGATGTTGGCGCGGGCGACTTCCGCGTGGGCGGGGTCGTACTCCAGGGTGATCAGCCGGCCGTCGGCGGGCAGGGCGCGGGCCAGCCAGATCGTGCTGTAGCCGCCGAGGGTGCCGATCTCCAGGATGTTCCGGGCGCCCAGTGTCACGGCGAGCAGGTGCAGCAGCTTGCCCTGGTTCGGGGCGACCGCGATCTCGGGCAGGCCGGCCGCCGTGGACGCGGCGAGCGCGTCGTTCAGCGCCTCGTCCGCCGGGACGAGCAGCTCGGTGATGTAGTGGTCCACATCGCCCCATCCAGGGCTTTCCTGATGATTCGTCATACGGTGGAACGTACACCCGGGGCGGGGTGGGAGCGGCGCCTCGACGCCCGTACGGCGAGGAGCGTCGCCGCCGTCGCGAGCAGTGCGCCGCCGCCGACCGTCACCAGCCATACCGGGACGTTGCCGATCGTCAGCAGGCGGTCGTTGTAGTCGATCTCGCGGTACGGGGTGTCGGCGACCGTGCGGAGGTGGTGGTCGTCGTCGATGCGGTCCGGGTGGGGGAACTCCTGTTCCAGGGCGGTCAGATGGACCGGGGCGCCGCCGGTGAGCCGGGAGAGGGCGGCGCTCTCGTCGCCGTCGATCCGGCCCGCGAAGGTCACCTCGGGTCGGTCGCCGCCGATGGGGGAGCGGGGCTCCATCCGGTGGTCGGCGAGGACGTACAGGCCGAGCGTCTGCGGTGTCCGCGCGAGCCGGGACAGCCGCATGGGGTAGACGAGCTCGGAGGAGGCGAAGTCGATCCGCAGCGGGGACAGCTCGCCCTGGAGGGAGGCGCCCTTCTCCCGCGGGGCGAGGCGGACGGCGACGTACTCCCACTTCCGGTCCACGTACGGCCGGAGCGCGCCGGGGAGCCGTTCGGGCAGCTCGAAGCCGTTGGCGTGCAGCCAGTCGCCGAGCGCGTCGGGGTCGGTGGCGGTCAGCCGGGCCACGTCGAAGGGGCCGAGCCGTTCGCGGCCGACGACGCCGACGCCGGGGGCCGCGCCGGGCGGTGCGGCGGCCGCCCCGTCGCCGTACGAGCGGTCGAAGGGCCAGTCGCCCTCCCGCGGCCAGAAGTAGTACCGGTCGCGCTCCTCGGGCGCGGTGAGCGATTCGAGCGTGTCGAAGAGGGCCGGGTCGCCGAGGGTGACCTCGGCGCGGCTCGGTACCGGCATGATCCAGGCGGCCTGCCTGGCGTTCCCGTGCACGTTGAAGCGCATGACGACGGTCTCGGTGCGGCCGTCCCAGCGGACGGCCGACTCCTCCCGGTCGACGCCGATGCGCTCGGAGCTGTCCGGGATCATCGCGCCGCAGCCGCAGGCGTACGCCGGCGCGACGAGCGAGCCGATCTGGAGCGCGAGCAGCGCGACGAGCGTGGTCAGGATTCTGGTGGCCGGATTGCTTCTGTGTGTCCCCCGCATGTGGGGTCGGACGCGGCCGGTGCCCTTCCGGTTCCGGCCGCTCGCCGCTCCGGGGATCCCCGGCCGCTCTCCGCCCCTGGGATCCCCGGCCGGCCCCGCTCCTGGGACCCCGGGCGCTCCCCGCCGCCCAGGATCAGGCCGACGTGCGGACCCTGAGTTCCTTCACCCCGTTCAGCCAGGCCGCCCGCAGCCGGCGGGGTTCGCCCGCGAGCGTGAGGTCGGGCAGGACGTCCGCGACCGCGTTGAAGATCAGGTCGATCTCCTTGATCGCGAGTGCCTTGCCGAGGCAGAAGTGTGGTCCGCCGCCGCCGAAGCCCAGGTGCGGGTTGGGGTCGCGGGTGATGTCGAAGCGCTCGGGGTCGGTGAAGACCTCGGGGTCGTTGTTGGCGGAGGAGTAGAAGAGGCCGACGCGGTCGCCCGCGCGGATCTTCTGTCCGCCGATCTCGGTGTCCTGGGTCGCGGTCCGCTGGAAGGAGACCACCGGGGTCGCCCAGCGCACGATCTCCTCGGCCGTGGTGGCGGGCCGCTCCCGCTTGAAGAGCTCCCACTGGTCGGGGTGGGTGAGGAAGGCGTGCATGCCGTGGCTGATGGCGTTGCGCGTGGTCTCGTTGCCGGCGACGGCGAGCAGCAGCACGAAGAAGCCGAACTCGTCGGAGGAGAGGTTGCCCTGGCCTTCGGCGGCGACGAGCTGGCTGACGATGTCGGCGGCCGGACACTCCTTGCGGGCGGCTGCCATGTTCATCGAGTAGCCGATGAGTTCCATGGCGGCCTCGGCGCCGATCTCCTCGGTGATGGCGTACTCGGGATCGTCGTACGCGATCATCTTGTTCGACCAGTCGAAGATCCGGGAGCGGTCCTCCTGGGGTACGCCGATGAGCTCGGCGATGGCCTGGAGGGGCAGTTCGACGGCGACCCGGGTGACGAAGTCGAAGGTGCCGTCGGGGCCGGTGCTCTGCCGCGCCTCCTCGGCGATGGCGCGGGCGCGGTCGCGCAGGGCGGTCTCCAGGTTCCGGATCGCCCGGGGGGTGAAGCCGCGCTGGACGATCTGGCGGACCCGGGTGTGCTCGGGCGGGTCCATGTTGAGCATGATCATCTTCTGGACCTCGATCTGCTCCCGCGTGATGTGCTCGTTGAAGCGGATCACGGCGGTGTTCGCGTTCGAGGAGAAGAGCTCGGGGTGCGTCGAGACGTACTTGACGTCCGCGTGACGCGTGACCGCCCAGTACCCCTCGTCCTCGAAGCCCGTGATGCCGGCCGGCTGGGGGCACCACCACACGGGTGCGGTCTGCCGCAGCTGGGCGAACTCCGGGAAGGGTATGCGTGTACGGAGCAGGTCGGGGTCGGTGGCGTCGAACCCTTCGGGGAGATGGGGGCAGGGCATCGGCAACACGCTCCATTATCTGATGGCCCATCAGAAACTGCCGGGAAAGTTAGTAACGACTTCGCCAAGTAGCAAGAGGCGGGGCGAGAACTGTTGCGTCCCGGACCCTTGCGTACCCGGGGTAGCAGTCATAAGACTGCACTCAGAACTAGAACGCGTACTAGTTCCCCCGGGACGCCGACCGGACGAGGTGCCGGGACACCCCGACCGGTCGAGGAGAGGACGAGCTCATGGCCGCGGAACCCGTCATCGTCGAAGCCGTACGCACCCCCATCGGCAAGCGCGGAGGCGCGCTCGCCAACCTCCATCCCGCCTACCTCCTGGGCGAGACCTACCGTGAACTCCTCGGCCGCACCGGCATCCACGCCGACTGCGTCGAGCAGATCGTCGGCGGTACGGTCACCCACGCCGGCGAGCAGTCCATGAACCCGGCGCGCACCGCCTGGCTCACCATGGGCCTCCCCTACGAGACGGCCGCCACCACCGTCGACTGCCAGTGCGGCTCCTCGCAGCAGGCCAGCCACATGGTCGCCAACATGGTCGCGGCCGGCGTCATCGACGTCGGCATCAGCTGCGGCGTCGAGGCCATGTCCCGCGTCCCGCTCGGTTCCGGTTCCAAGCACGGCCCCGGCAAGCCGTTCCCCGACGAGTGGAACGTCGACCTGCCCAACCAGTTCGAGGCCGCCGAGCGCATCGCCCGCCGCCGCGGCCTCACCCGCGAGCGCGTCGACTCCCTCGGCCTCCTCTCCCAGGAGCGGGCCGCGGTCGCCTGGGCCGAGGAGCGCTACAAGCGCGAGACCTTCGCCGTCCAGGTCCCCACCACGGAGGCCGAACAGGCCGCGGGACAGGGCATGTGGCGGCTCGTCGACCGCGACGAGGGCCTGCGCGACACCAGCATGGAAGGCCTGGCCCGGCTCAAGCCCGTCATGCCGACCGCCGTCCACACCGCCGGGAACTCCTCCCAGATCTCCGACGGAGCCTCCGCCATCATGTGGGCCTCGAAGCGCATGGCCCGCGCCCTCAAACTCCGCCCGCGCGCCCGCATCGTCGCCCAGGCCCTCGTCGGCGCCGACCCGCACTTCCACCTCGACGGACCGGTCGACGCGACGCGGGCCGTTCTCGGCAAGGCCGGCATGTCCCTCAAGGACATCGACCTGGTCGAGATCAACGAGGCCTTCGCGTCGGTGGTGCTGAGCTGGGCACAGGTCTTCGACCAGGATCTGGAGAAGGTCAACGTCAACGGCGGCGCCATCGCCCTCGGTCACCCGGTCGGAGCCACGGGCGCCCGGCTCATCGCCACGGCCCTGCACGAACTGGAGCGCACCGACAAGGAGTTCGCGCTCATCACCATGTGCGCCGGCGGCGCGCTGGCCACCGGCACCATCATCCAGCGGCTCTGACCGCTTCCGTCTCCCCGACGAGATCCGCGAGGTACGCGGCGGCCGAAGGCGACTCCTGGGCCAGGGCCGCCGCCTGCCCGGCCCACAGGTTCACGTACTCGGGCCGGTCCTGCGCGGCGGCGGCCCGGCGGATGGGCTGCATCAGGGCGTTCTGCACGGGGTACGGCGGCACGTGGTCCTCGTGGGCCGCCATGTCCCGGACGAAGCGGTTCGGGATGCCCCGGGCCGTGCGACCGGAGAAGAGCCTGGTCAGCACGGTCGTCCGGGCTTCCGGGGTGCCGAGGGTCCGCCGGTGGGCCTCGCTCGCCCCCGACTCGCGGGCGGCGAGGAAGCCCGTGCCGATCTGGACGGCGTCCGCGCCGAGGGCGAGGGCGGCGGCGATCCCGCGCCCGTCGGCGATCCCGCCCGCCGCGAGGACGGGGACGGCCACCGCGTCCGCCACCTGCGGGACGAGGGAGAAGGTGCCGACCAGGGACTCCCTTACCGGCCGGAGGAAGGCACCCCGGTGGCCGCCCGCGTCGCTGCCGGAGGCGACGACCGCGTCCGCCCCGGCCCGCTCCAGGGCCACGGCCTCGTCGACGGTCGTCGCCGTGCCCACCACGACGATCCCGCGCCGCCGGGCCTCGGTGACGAGCCGGCGCGGCGGCAGGCCCATGACCAGGCTGATCACCGGCGGGGCCGCCGCGAGCAGGGCGTCGAGCTGCTCGTCGAAGTCCGGCCACGCCCGTACGTCCCCGGCGCTGGGCGGTCGTACACCCAGCTCCTCGTAGTACGGCCGCAGGCGCTCGATGTGTTCGGCGAGCGCGGGGGTGGGGAGCTCCTCGCCCTCCTGCGGGACCCAGAGGTTCACGGCGAACGGCCGGCCGGTGGCGGCGCGGAGCCGGGCCACGAGCGCGGTGATCTCCTCAGGGGTGTGGATGTGTGCCCCGTACGAGCCGAGGCCACCGCCCTCGGACACGGCGGCCGCGAGCGCGACGGAGGACAGGCCGCCGCCGAAGGGGCCCTGGACGACGGGGAGCGCGGTGCCGACGAGCTCGCCGAAGCGGCCGGGAGCGAGTGCGCGCCGCTCGGCGGGGGGCTGGGGCAGGTGCTGGGGCAGGTGCGGGGTGGGTACTGCGGACATGGGCAGCCTCCGGCGTCGTCGCGGCGGGATCCTTGTTCCGCCGACATCGCAAGACACTAGACGACCGGTCTACTAAATTTCCATCGCGGAAAACGCCGCAGGCCCCGCCCCTCCGAGCGGAGGGCGGGGCCTTGCGGGTGCGCGGTGCGGCGGCAGGGACTCTTAGTACCAGCCGTTGGCCTGCCAGAACGCCCAGGCGGCGTTCGGGGAGCCGTAGCGCTCGTTCATGTAGTTCAGGCCCCACTTGATCTGCGTGGCCGGGTTGGTCTTCCAGTCGGCACCGGCCGAGGACATCTTCGAGGCCGGCAGGGCCTGGACCAGGCCGTAGGCGCCGCTGGACGAGTTGGTGGCGGAGGGGTTCCAGCCGGACTCGTGCGAGACGATCTTGCTGAAGGCCGCGTACTGCGAGGCGGGGACGATGTCACGAGCGAGCTCCTGCGGGCTGGCGGCCGAAACCGAGCCCGTCGTGCCGAGCACCGCACCCGACGCACCCAGCAGCACGGCTGCGGTGGCGGCGAAGGTCTTCTTGCGGGCGGCGACACGAGTGGTGAGCGAGCGGATCAACGTTTCTACCTAACTTCGGGAACAAGGGCCGCGCCGGGCGATTCGGGCAAGCCGGAACCAGAGCCCGGGAGTCCCGGGAACTGGGGGGAACCGGCCGACCGAGGCGCTGTGGTGAGCACCGGCTGCCTGGCGACGTCCTCAACAAAACCAGGGCCCGGGCATCGACGCAACGACCCCCTGTACGAGGAAGGTTCGGACCCGGGCGGAAGGCCCCTGGGGGTGGGGGTGGGATGTTTCCGCAGGTCATGTCGCGATGTAGGGCGGTTTGGGTGGGTCCGTCCGACTACTATTTCGGCTCGTACGTGACGTAGGTCCTGTGGGCCGCCTCACCCGGAGCGCCCCTTTTCGGGCCTTCGAATGTGACCTGGGCCTCGAAGTTCGCCCGGCGAGTGGCACGGCGCAGTGCCTTCAGAAGCGTGGATCCGATGGTGAGCGTGAGGACGACGGTCAGGGCGGCGCGGCCGAGGTCCCAGCCGAGGGAGGTGGCGACGACATAGGCCAGGAAACGGACGAGGTTCTCGGGGAGCGGGGCGCCCGGATCGAAGGAGATCCCGCTGCTCAGGCCCTGGAGCAGGACCCAGCCCTGGAGGTTCATGACCGTTCCGTACGCGAACGCCGCCACGAAGCCGTACGCGGAGAGCATCAGCAGCTCACCCCGGCCCCGGAGCCTCTGCGGGGCGGGCAGGAGCCCGGCGCCCATCGTGAACCAGCCCATCGAGAGCATCTGGAACGGCATCCAGGGGCCCACCCCGCCGGTGAGCAGGGCCGACGCGAACATCGTCACCGAGCCGAGGACGAAGCCGAAGCCCGGCCCGAGGACCCGGCCGCTCAGCACCATCAGGAAGAACATCGGCTCCAGGCCCGCCGTACCCGCCCCGAGCGGGCGGAGCGCGGCCCCCACGGCGGCGAGCACCCCCAGCATCGCCACCGCCTTCGCGTCCATCCCGCAGTCCGCGATCGTCGCGATCACGACCGCGACCAGGAGGGGGAGGAGGGCGGCGAACAGCCAGGGCGCGTCCCCGGCGTGCGAGGTGACGGCCGAGTCGGCGTCCGCGAAGAGCGGCCAGGTGAAGGCGGCGACCCCGATGAGGGAGACGAGGACCAGCGCGGTGACGGAGCGCGGGCCGAGCCGGACGGGGCGGCCGCTCGGGTGCTTCGCAGGGTGCTTCCCCGTGCCCTTCCCCGTGTGCTTCGCAGGGTGCTTCACAGCGCTGCCTCCACCTGCTCGACCGTGAGCCAGGGCTGCGGCGCGAGGATCTTGGCGACCTGCGGGGAGAAGGCGGGGGAGGAGACGACGACCTCGGCGGTCGGGCCGTCCGCGACCACCTCGCCGTCCGCGATGATCACCACCCGGTGCGCCAGCTCCGCCGCCAGCTCCACGTCGTGCGTGGCCAGCACGATCGCGTGACCGTCCGCCGCGAGCGCGCGCAGATGCGTGACGAGGCGGGCCTTGGCCGCGTAGTCCAGACCGCGCGTCGGCTCGTCGAGCAGGAGGAGGGGCGGGCGGCCGGTCAGGACCACGGCCAGCGCGAGCGCGAGCCGCTGCCCCTCGGAGAGGTCACGGGGGTGCGTGTCGTCCGCGACCCCCGGCAGCAGCTCGGAGACCAGCTCCCGGCAGGTCCCGGGCCGTGCGCCCGCGTCCGCGTCGGCCGCCGCGCACTCGGCGGCGACGGTGTCCGCGTACAGCAGGTCCCTGGGCTCCTGCGGGACGAGTCCGACCTGGCGGATCAGCTCGCGGGGGGTGGTGGTGTGGGGGGTGCGGCCGGCGACGTGGACGGTGCCGGAGGTGGGGGCGATCATGCCGACGAGGGTGGAGAGAAGGGTGGACTTGCCGGCGCCGTTCCGCCCCATGAGCGCGATGGTTTCGCCTGCGGCGACCTGGAGGCCGATGCGGCGGAGGGCCTCGATGCGGCCGCGCCGGACGCCGAGGCCTTCGGCGAGGACGAGGGGGGTGGTGGGGGAGGGGGTGGCCGGGGCGGTGGGGGTGCGGCGGCGTAGGAACGGGAGGATTCCCCCACCCCGCCCCTTCCCGAAACCGGGGGCTCCGCCCCCGGACCCCCGCGCCTCAGACGCCGGCGGGCCTGCATTTTCAGGGGCGGGGTACGGAAGAAGCCCCGCAGGGTCCCGCCCCTCCAGCCTCGACTTCAGCTCGCCCGACCTCCGCCGCGCGTCCCGCACCGTCAGGGGCAGTGGGTCCCAGCCCGCCAGGCGGCCGAGTGCGACCACCGGCGGGTGGACGGGCGACACCGCCATGATGTCCGCCGGCGCGCCCATCACGCCCTCCGGCAGAAGGACGACCTGGTCCGCGTACTGCACGACCCGCTCCAGGCGGTGCTCGGCCAGCAGGACCGTCGTGCCCAGGTCGTGGACCAGGCGCTGGAGCACCGCGAGGACGTCCTCCGCCGCCGACGGGTCCAGCGCGGACGTCGGCTCGTCGAGGACGAGGACCCTGGGGTGCGGGGTCAGGACCGAGCCGATCGCGACGCGCTGCCGCTGGCCGCCGGAGAGCGTGGCGATCGGGCGGTCGCGGAGTTCGGCGAGGCCCAGGAGGTCGAGCGTCTCCTCGACACGGCGCCGCATGACGGCGGGCGCGAGGCCCAGGGACTCCATTCCGTACGCGAGCTCGTCCTCGACCGTGTCCGTGACGAAGTGCGCCGACGGGTCCTGCCCGACCGTCCCCACCACGTCCGCCAGCTCGCGCGGCGGATGCGTGCGGGTGTCCCGGCCGTCGACGGTCACCCGGCCGGTCAGCGTGCCGCCCGTGAAGTGCGGGACGAGGCCGGAGACCGCGCCGAGCAGGGTCGACTTGCCGACGCCGGACGGGCCGACGAGCAGCACGAGCTCCCCTTCGGGGACGGTGAGGTCCAGGCCCCGCAAGGTGGGCTCGGCGTCCTCCTCGTACCTCACCGAGACGTTCTCGAAGCGGATCACGAGTTCTCAGTTCTCCTTCGGTACGGGGGCCACGAACGCCGGGACCAGGCCCACCAGGATCGAGACGGCCGGCCACAGCGGCAGCTCCGGCGCCTCCAGCGGGACGACCCCGGGGTGCAGCGCCTCCGGTGCGTAGGCGTTGGCCCAGATCATCAGGACCGCGACCGCCACCCCGGAGCCCGCGACCAGCCAGGCCCGTACGCCCCAGTGGTCGGGCCGGTACCGGGTCCGGACGGTCCGCAGCCCGCCGAGCCGGAGCCCCGCCATCGCCGCGAGGAGTCCGGCGCCCAGCAGCGGCAGCCCGTAGCCGGCGCCCTCCGCCGCGAGCAGGCCGTACGAACCGGCGCAGACGCCGAGCAGCCCGCCCAGCGTCAGCACGTTCGTCGTACGGCGTACGGACGCGGGGACCTGCGCCGTCCGGCCGTAACCCCGCGCGTCCATCGAGGCCGCCACCGCGATCGACCGCTCCAGGGCCCCTTCGAGCACCGGCAGGCCGATCTGGAGCACCGCCCGGACCCCGCCCGTGGGGCGGCCACGGAGCCGGCGGGCGGTCCGCAGCCGGACCACGTCGGCGACCATGTTCGGCGCGAAGGTCATCGCCACGACGACGGCGACCCCGGCCTCGTACAGGGCCCCCGGCAGCGACTTCAGCAGCCGCGCCGGGTTGGCCAGCGCGTTCGCCGCGCCCACGCAGATCAGCAGGGTCGCCAGCTTCGCCCCGTCGTAGAGCGCGAAGACCAGCTGCTCGGCCGTGACCCGTCCCCCGATCCGTACCCCTTGTGCCCACTCGGGCAGCGGCACCTCGGGCAGTGTGAACAGGACGTGCGTCCCCGGGATCGGGGAGCCGAGCAGCAGCGAGAAGACGACCCGCAGGAAGACGACGAACAGCCCGAGCTTCACGAACGCCCCGTACGAGCGCGCCCACGGCGCGTCCGTACGGCGGGCCGCCACGACATAACCGGCGACCCCGACCAGCAGGCCGAGCAGCAGCGGGTTGGTGGTGCGCGAGGCGGCGACGGCCAGGCCGAGTGCCCACACCCACCAGGCTCCGGCGTGGAGGGCGTTCGACCGGTTCGCCACGGGGGCCGTGAACGGCCGGCGGCTACGGGCGGGGCTCATGCGGGGCTCATCCGCGGCGGCGGGCCTTCCAGACCGCGGCGCCACCGAGCGCGAGCACGGCCGCGCCGCCGGCGAGCACGCCGAGGGACGGGCCGCCGCCGTCCTCCTCGCCGGAGGCGGGAGTGGTGGGGGCGGCGGAAGCGGAAGCCGAAGGGGAAGCGGACGGCGCGGTGGGGTGTTCCTCGCCCTCCGCGACCTGCTCGCCGCAGCCCCGCGCCGGATACCCGGCGATCCCGCACAGCATCGCCGCGCCGTCGTACCGCAGCGGCTTCGCCACCGCGGCCAGCGCCTCCGCGCCCGTCGCGTCCTCACGGACCTGCGCGCAGCCGCTCGTGACCGGCTTCGCCGGCGGCCGCTCGCCGGCCGGGGCGTCCTCCGGGCCGCCGAAGTCGACGACGACCGCGATGCGCTTGCTGCCGTCCTTCTTCTCCACGCCCGCGCAGATCCCCGAGAAGTCGGGGGCCGCGGAGGGGCGGGAGGTGTCGCTCGTGCCCTGGCTGAGCGCGAAGCGGAAGCCGATCGCGTCGCCGTCGGCGGGCCGGGCGGTGGCCGGTCCCTGCGTGGCGTAGGTCCAGGTCTTCCCGCCGTCGCTCTCCCAGAACGACCAGTAGCGGTAGCCCGCGGCCTGCGCCGGCGCCGCCGCGACGGCGGTGAGCGCGAGCACCGCCCCGGCCACGGCGGCACCGCTCAGGGTGGCGGCGCTCCGGGCGGTACCGCTCCGGGGGGCGGCGCCGCGGATCCTGCTTCTCGTCACTTCTTGCGGCCGCTCACGAGGAAGCCGATGCCGACGCCGACGACCATGCCGATGCCGATGATCCACCAGACGTCGAAGCCGCGCTCGTCGTCGCTCGTGGACGCGTCGGAGGTGTCCGGGCTCTTGGGGGCCGGGCCCAGGGCGTTCAGCTGCTCGACCAGGTCGGCCGAGCCGAACTCGCGCGGGTCGGCCTCCGTCGCGCGGGCGGTCAGGATCAGCTGCGCGTACGCGGCGGGGCCGCTCTCCTTCGCCCAGGCGGCGGAGTTCTTCTCCAGCCACTCCAGCGCGGGCTGCGCCTCCTTCGTCGCACCGGACGCGGCGAGCGCCAGGACCGCGTCGGCGGTGTTGCCGATGTCCGGCTTCTCCGTCGTGTCGGTGGCGCCGGGCATCGGCGGGGCGGTGAGGTGGCCGGTCTTCGCGAGGGCCTTGGCCAGGTAGGAGGCGCCGTTGAGCGCGGCCCGCTCGGCGGTCGGCTTCGGCAGGTCCTGGCAGGTCGGGGACTGCTCCGGGGAGGCCTTGGTGGAGACGACGCTCTTGCCGAGACCGGCGAGGGTGGCCGCGGCGGTGGCGTCCGCGTTGGCGAGGAGCTTGCCGGTCTTGTCGGGCTGGTACGCGAAGGCTCCGGCGCCGTCCTTGTCGGAGCAGGGCAGCGCGAAGGTGAGGAGCGCGTCGTAGGGGGTGCGGCCCTCGACGGAGGTGTAGGAGCCGGGCTTGATGCCGGTCGCGGCGAGGGCGCCGATGACGAGCGAGGTGGAGTTGGCGTCGCTGGGGCCGCCGGGGGTGTAGCCCCAGCCGCCGTCCTTGTTCTGCACGGACCGCAGCCAGTCGTCGCCGGCCTTGACGGCCTTGTCGACCTTCTCCGGGTCGGCGGACTCGCGGCGGACGGAGCCGAGCCCCTGGACCGCGAGGGCGGTGGCGTTGGTGTCGCGCATGGTCTTCGCGTCGCAGGGCTTCGCCGTGTCCGCGCGGTAGGCGCTGAAGGAGCCGTCGGCGCACTGCTGGCCGAGCAGCCAGTCCACGGCCTGGTCGGCGGGCTGGAAGCCGGCGCCGCGCTGGGCGAGGAAGGCGTACGACTGGCGCCACACACCGTCGTACGTCGGGTCCTTCGTGCCGTACAGACCACTGGAGGACCCGGACGCGGAAGCGGACGGCGAGGGAGCGGCGGCGGCCGGCAGGGCCAGGGCCGCTCCGGTGCCGAAGACGACTGCGGCGGCTGCGAGCGCGGCTGCGCTGCGGCGGACGGTGTTCATGGGGCCCTCTCCTGCGGCCGGGCACCGGCACGCCACAGGGGCACCAGGCTCCGGCTCCGTATTCCTCGACGGTGCCGGCGGTCACGTCCCGGACGGGGCAGTCCGACTCGCCGCCCCTGTGGAGGGGTGGCTCACGGTTGCGGGGTCAGTGCCGGATTCGCACCGGCTTCCCCCCATACGCGGGCATGATGACGACCCGCTCACTCTACCGGCCCGTATGCCCGCCGCCCGGGGGGTGCGAGGCGCCTCACACCTCGCCTCGCACGGCGCCTCACGCCCCCCGCCCCGTACGGCTCCTCACACCGCGACGTACGTGACCGGGGCCGTTCCCGTCACGGCCTCCGCGCGGCCCAGCTTCACCAGGCGGCGGACGTGGGCCTCGGCCTCGCTGACGGCGATGTTCCGGGAGCCGTGGGGGATCTCGGCCCAGGGGCGGTTCCACTCCATCCGCTCGGCGAGCTGCCAGGGGGTGAGCGGGGCGGCGAGCAGGGCGAGGAGCCCGGTGAGCCGTTCCTCGTGGTGGGTGAGGAGCTCGTCGACCCGGCCGGCGGCATCGGCGAAGGCGTACTGGTGGGCGGGGAGGACCTCGGCGACGCCGAGGCGGCCGATGCGTTCGAGCGAGTCGAGGTAGTCGCCGAGGGGGTCGGTCTCGTGGGCCTCGCCCGGGTTCTCGTACAGGCCGATGTGCGGGGAGATCCCGGGCAGCAGGTGGTCGCCGGAGAAGAGCCGGCCGTGACCCGGCAGCCCGGCCGGGTGCCGCTCCTCCAGGTGGAGGCAGACGTGGCCGGGGGTGTGGCCGGGAGTCCAGATCGCGCGCAGCCGCCGGCCGGCGAGGTCGAGGAGCTCGCCGGGGACGATCTCCCGGTCGGGTACGGCGGAGCGCAGCCCCGGAAGGGTCCGCATGCGGCCTGCGGCGCGGGCGGCCCGCAGCGGGGCGACGTGCTCCTCGGGGGCGCCGACGGCGGTCAGCTTCTGTGTCATGTAGTCGAGCCAGGTGCCCGGCTCGGCCTCGCGGGTGCGGCGGACGACGGCCGTGTCGGCGGCGTGCATGGCGATCCAGGCCCCGGACTCCTCGCGGACGCGGCCGGAGAGGCCGTGGTGGTCGGGGTGGTGGTGGGTGATGACGACCCCGTGGATCTCCTGGACCGAAAGCCCCAAGGCGCCGAGTCCGGAGGTGAGTTCGCTCCAGGAGGCCGGGTCGTCCCAGCCGGTGTCGACGAGGACGGGGCCGCGGTCGGTGTCGAGGACGTGGACCAGGGTGTGGCCGAGCGGATTGTCCGGGATGGGCACCCGCAGGGACCAGACGCCTCCGCCGTGCTCGGTCACCTGGGTCATGTGCCCTCATCTCTCCAAATAACTCGCGGAGCTTTCCCGACCGTTGCCCATGGTAACTAGAACTGGTATCAGTTCTGAAGCACCGTCAGAAAGTCACGGAACTTCTTCTCCTCGGGAGGCAGCGGTCATGACCGAGCTTGTGGAGCACGGAAAGCTGTTCATCGGCGGGGAGTTGACCGATCCTCTGGGCGACGCCGTCATCGAGGTGATCTCGCCGCACACCGAGGAGGTCATCGGCCGCGTCCCGCACGCCTCCGAGGCCGATGTCGACCGGGCCGTCGCCGCCGCCCGCCGGGCCTTCGACGAGGGGCCCTGGCCGCGGATGGCGCTGGAGGAGCGGATCGCCGTCGTCACCCGCATCAAGGACGCGATCGCCGCCCGCTACGAGGAGATCGCCCGCTCCATCAGCTCGCAGAACGGCTCCCCGTACTCCTGGTCCGTCCTCGCCCAGGCGCTCGGCGCGATGATGGTCTGGGACGCGGCGATCACCGTCGCCCGGGACTTCCCCTACGAGGAGCGGCGCGGCGGAGTGCTCGGCCCGCTGCTCGTGCGGCGCGAACCGGTGGGCGTGGTCGCGGCCGTCATCCCGTGGAACGTGCCGCAGTTCACCGCCGCCGCGAAGCTGGGGCCCGCGCTGCTCGCCGGCTGCACGGTCGTCCTCAAGCCCTCGCCGGAGGCGCCCCTCGACTCGTACATCCTCGCCGAGATCGCGGCCGAGGCGGGGCTGCCCGAGGGCGTGCTCAGCATCCTGCCCGCCGACCGCGAGGTCAGCGAGTACCTCGTCGGTCACCCCGGCGTCGACAAGGTCTCCTTCACCGGCTCGGTCGCGGCCGGCAAGCGGGTCATGGAGGTCGCCTCCCGCAACCTCACCCGGGTCACCCTCGAACTCGGCGGGAAGTCGGCCGCGGTGATCCTGCCGGACGCGGACCTGGACACCGCCCTCGCCGGGATCGTCCCGGCCGCCTGGATGAACAACGGCCAGGCGTGCGTCGCCCAGACCCGGATCCTCGCCCCGCGCTCCCGCTACGAGGAGATCGCCGAGGCCTTCGCGGCGGCGGCGGGCGCGCTCGTCGTCGGCGACCCCCTCGACCCGGCCACCCAGGTCGGCCCGCTCGTCGCCCGGCGCCAGCAGCAGCGCTCGCTCGACTACATCGGCATCGGCCAGGCGGAGGGCGCCAAGGTCCTCGCGGGCGGCGGACGCCCGGCCGGGCTCGACCGCGGCTGGTACGTCGAACCGACCCTCTTCGGCGGCGTCGACAACTCCATGCGGATCGCCCGCGAGGAGATCTTCGGCCCGGTCATCTGCCTCCTGCCGTACGAGGACGAGGCCGAGGCCCTGCGGATCGCCGACGACTCCGACTTCGGGCTCAGCGGCAGCGTCTGGACCGGGGATGTGGAGCGCGGCATCGACTTCGCCCGCGGGGTGCGCACCGGCACCTTCAACGTCAACACCTTCAGCCTCGACATGCTCGGCCCCTTCGGCGGCTACAAGAACTCCGGCCTGGGCCGCGAGTTCGGCCCGGAGGGCTTCGGCGAGTACCTGGAGCACAAGATGATCCACCTGCCGGCCGGATACGGGGACGCGTGATGGGGGACCGCTGGCACGTCGAGGTCGACCGCGGCGTCTGCATCGGCTCCGGCATGTGCGTCAACCACGCCCCGGCCGCCTTCCGTCTCGACACGGCCCGCCAGTCCCATCCCCGGGACCCGGAGACGGACGCCGGTGAACGCGTCCTCGCGGCGGCGGAAGGCTGCCCCGTGGAGGCCATCCTGATCACCTTGGCGGACGGCGGCGAGCCGGTGTTCCCACCCGAGGAGTAGCAGGTCAGGGCCTCGTGCGACACTCCCTCGGCACATCAGCAGAGGGAGTGGGGACGACATGCGCGGGACACGATGGGCGGCGGTCGCGGCCGGGGTGGGCGCGCTGGCGCTGCTCGGGACCGGGTGCGGGACCGGCGGAGTCGGGGAGAAGGCGGGTTCCCCGGACTCCGCCGGCTCCGCGCGCGCCGCGGGCTTCGGGCGGGAGGCCGCTCAGGCCGAGATCCGTACGGCCGTGGCCGGGGCGGGGCTGCCGGAGTCCGGCCTTCCGGAGCCGGGGGAGGCGAGCCCCACCGCCTCGGCCGGTACGGAACGGGAGCGGCTCGTCCGGCGGGCCGCCGCCTGCACCGCCGCCTGGCAGTACGTCGGGCCCGCGGTGGACGGGGCGCGGGGCAAGTTCGACCGGACGCTCGCCGCGCTCGTCCAGGAGGGCTGGAAGACCGGGAACCGGCAGGTGGAGAAGCTCGACGAGAAGGGTGGGACCTCGGCCGCCGTCACGCTCGAGAAGCGCGGCTGGACGCTGATGGCCCGTCATCACGCCTCGAAGACCGTGATGATGGACATGGTCTCCTTCCATGCGACGGAGGACGTGTGCATGAAGCGGTTCAGCGAGCGGGAGATGAAGCTCCTTTTCGAGGACGACAAGGGGTGACATGCGCCCCGCTCGTCACGCGCTGTCGTTCCCGCGTGCAAAACTGTGCCCTTGAAAACGGGGGCAAGAGGCCGTCGTACATGCGTATTTGGGAGTGTCGTGCGCAAGGCGAAGTGGGTGGCCGCGGCCGCAGGTGTGGTGCTGCTGGTCGCGGGCTGTGGCAGCGAGGGCGGTACGGACAAGGGCGGTTCGTCCTCGGCCGGTTCGACCACCACGGGTGGCTCCGGCGGGTCGAGTGACGCGAAGCTCGACGGGGCCGCGGTCACCAAGGAGCTGACCGACGCGGCGACGGGGGCCGGCTTCACGCAGGACGCCTCGGGCGAGCAGGTGCCGGCCGAGGTCAAGGACTGCATGGTCAGCTGGACGGCCGACGCCGAGAAGGCGGCGGACCCGGCGAAGTCCTACACGGACACCGTGGCGACCCTCACCAAGGGCGGCTGGACGGAGGAGCGCAGCTCCGGACAGGGCGGCTCGGTGATCAAGTCCCTGAAGAAGAGCAGCTGGCAGCTCCAGGCCAGCAACCACTCGCAGGGCCCGCTGAAGCTGGTCATGTTCGTCGCGGTCGACAGCGGCCCGGAGTGCGCTGCGGCCATCGCGAAGGAGAACGCGAAGGCCAAGCAGTAAGGACCCGATGCCGCTCGTGCCCCCGGAGCGTGAACCGCCGGGGGCGCGGGCGGTGTTCCTCGGCGGGCCGGCGGGCCCTGGCGGGGCGGGGCGGGCCCCGCCGGACCCTGCCCGGGCCGGACCCGTCAGTGCTTCGCCGGCTCCGGCGCGGGTGCCGTGAGGTCGATCAGCCGGCAGACCGTCTCGATGTCGATCTTCACCTGCGCGATCGAGGCGCGCCCCGACAGCCAGGTGATCAGCGCCGAGTGCCAGGTGTGCTCGATCACCCGCACCGCCGACAGCTGCTCCGGGCTCGGGCGCTCGGTCCCCATCGCGTCCAGGATGATCGCGGTCGTCAGCCGCGAGACCGTGTCGACCTCGGGGCTCACCCCGCGGTCCGCGAAGGTCAGCGCCCGCACCATCGCGTCGGCGAGCTGCGGTTCCCGCTGGAGCGCCCGGAAGGCCCGCATGAGGGTCTCCGCGACCCGCTCCGCCGGGTCGGTGCCCGCCGGCGGCCGCTTCCGCAGCGTGGTGTGCATGTGCTGGAGCTGGTCCTGCATCGTCGCGACCAGCAGGTGGATCTTGGAGGGGAAGTAGCGGTACAGCGTGCCGAGGGCCACCCCGGCCGCCTCCGCGACCTCCCGCATCTGTACGGCGTCGAAGCCGCCCCGCGCCGCGAGCTGCGCGCTGGCGTCCAGGATGCGGCGCCGCCGCGCCTCCTGGCGCTCCGTGAGGGGCGGCGCCGATGGGCTGAGGTCCGCCCTGTTGTCTGCGGTCATGGATTCCCGTTCCGTGCGGTGGGAGCGGCGGTGGAGGCAGCGGTGGAAGCGGCGATGGGGAGCGACAGTATGGCGGTCCGGCCGTCGTGGCGCGAATCACCTGTTCCGGCTCTCACCATGGAGCTACCTGCCGGTAGATTCTGTCCTCCTTGAACGATCAAGAAGATCGTCCGAGGAGATCGAGAACGATCAAGTCTGTAACTTGTTCTAGATTAGCGCGAGCGGTTACGCTCCGGCGAAACACGCTCGAAGGGGGTCGCCGCATGACCGCGGAAGCCATAGAGGCAAGCCCGGCCGGCCCCCGGCAGGGCGTCACCGCGGACGGTGACGTCCCCCAAGGTCTCGGCTGCGCTCGACCAGGGGGGTCCCCCATGTTGCGGATCGCTCTCCTCACGTACAAGGGCAACCCCTTCTGCGGCGGCCAGGGCGTCTACGTCCGCCACCTCTCCCGCGAGCTCTCCCGCCTCGGCCACACCGTCGAGGTCATCGGCTCCCAGCCGTACCCCACGCTCGACGACGGCGTGCCGCTCACCGAGATCGCCAGCCTCGACCTCTACCGCTCGCCGGACCCCTTCCGGACGCCGAAGCGCGAGGAGTACCGGGACTGGATCGACGGCCTCGAAGTCGCCACCATGTGGACCGGCGGCTTCCCCGAGCCGCTCACCTTCTCCCTGCGGGCCCGGCGCATGCTCGCCGCCCGCCGCGGCGACTTCGACGTCGTCCACGACAACCAGACCCTCGGATACGGGCTCCTCGGCGGCCCCCGGGCCCTCGGCGCGCCGCTCGTCACCACGATCCACCACCCGATCACCGTCGACCGGCAGCTCGAACTCGACGCCGCCGCCGACTGGAAGCGCCGCGCCTCCGTCCGCCGCTGGTACGCCTTCACCCGCATGCAGAAGCGCGTCGCCCGCCGCTCGGAGTCCGTCCTCACCGTCTCCGGCACCTCCCGCCAGGAGATCGTCGAGCACCTCGGCGTACGCGAGGACCGCATCCGGGTCGTCCACATCGGCGCCGACACCACGCTCTGGTCCCCGGACCCGGCCGTCGCCGAGGTCCCCGGCCGGATCGTCACGACCTCCAGCGCCGACGTCCCCCTCAAGGGCCTGGTCTTCCTGATCGAGGCGCTCGCCAAGCTCCGCACCGAGCACCCCGACGCCCACCTCGTCGTCGTCGGCAAGCGCGCCGAGGACGGACCCGTCGCCCAGGCCATCGAGCGGTACGGGCTCGGCGGCGCCGTCGAGTTCGTCAAGGGCATCAGCGACGCCGAGCTCGTCGACCTCTACCGCTCCGCCCAGGTCGCCTGCGTCCCCTCCCTCTACGAGGGCTTCTCGCTGCCCGCCGCCGAGGGCATGGCCACCGGCACCCCGCTCGTCGCCACCACCGGCGGCGCGATCCCCGAGGTCGCGGGAGCCGACGGCGAGACCTGCCTGGCGGTGCCGCCGGGCGACCCGGGCGCGCTGGCCGCCGCGCTCGGGCGGATGCTCGGCGACCCGGAGCTCAGGGCGCGGCTCGGTGCGGCGGGCCGCGCCAGGGTCCTGGACCGCTTTACGTGGGCGCGCGCCGCTCAGGGGACGGCCGAGCTGTACCGCGAGGCTGTGGCCCGTCAGGGAGCCGGGGTCCGCCGGTGACACCTCGCCGTTGTCGCCGGGTGCGGCCCGGCGGGTGGGTTGTGCCCACCCTCCCCCAAGCTCTCGGCTTCGCTCGAGCAGGGGGGACCCCCATCGCCCTGCGGAACGCCCGCCCACAACCAGGCGGCGGCTGCCCGCCCCCACCCTCCAACCGCGAAAGCAGGACTTCGTGCTGACCGTCGACTTCACCCGCTTCCCGCTCGCCCCCGGCGACCGCGTGCTTGATCTGGGCTGCGGTGCGGGCCGGCACGCCTTCGAGTGCTACCGGCGCGGCGCCCAGGTCGTGGCCCTCGACCAGAACGGCGAGGAGATCCGCGAGGTCGCCAAGTGGTTCGCGGCGATGAAGGAGGCCGGCGAGGCCCCCGCCGGGGCGACCGCCACGGCCATGGAGGGCGACGCCCTCAACCTGCCCTTCCCCGACGAGTCCTTCGACGTCGTGATCATCTCCGAGGTCATGGAGCACATCCCGGACGACAAGGGCGTGCTCGCCGAGATGGTCCGCGTCCTCAAGCCGGGCGGCCGGATCGCGATCACCGTCCCCCGCTACGGCCCCGAGAAGATCTGCTGGGCGCTCTCCGACGAGTACCACGAGGTCGAGGGCGGCCACATCCGCATCTACAAGGCCGACGAGCTCCTCGCCAAGATCCGGCAGGCCGGCCTCAAGCCGTACGGCACCCACCACGCCCACGCCCTGCACGCCCCGTACTGGTGGCTGAAGTGCGCCTTCGGCGTCGACAACGACAAGGCCCTGCCGGTCCGCGCGTACCACAAGCTCCTGGTCTGGGACATCATGAAGAAGCCCGCCCTGACCCGGGTCACCGAGCAGCTGCTCAACCCGGTCGTCGGCAAGAGCTTCGTGGCGTACGCGACCAAGCCCCACCTTCCGAGCCTTCCGAAGGCCGACGCCAAGTGACGAGCCCCGAGCGGATCGCGGAGCACCTCGTCCTGCCCGGGGTGCTCACCGCCGAGCAGGCCGCCGAGACCGTCGCAGGGATACTGGGCGTGCAGCGCGAGGACGGCGCCATACCGTGGTTCCGGGGCCACCACCTCGACCCGTGGGACCACACCGAGGCGGCCATGGCCCTCGACGCGGCCGGCGAGCACGCCGCCGCGGCCCGCGCCTACGAGTGGCTCGCCCGCCACCAGAACGGCGACGGCTCCTGGTACGCGGCCTACCACGACGGGGACCCGGACGACGTCACCGACCGGAGCCGGGAGTCCAACTTCGTCGCGTACATCGCGGTCGGCGTCTGGCACCACTACCTGTCCACCGGCGACGACGCCTTCCTCGACCGGATGTGGCCCGCCGTCTACGCGGCCGTCGAGTTCGTCCTCGGACTCCAGCAGCCCGGCGGCCAGATCGGCTGGAAGCGCGAGCCCTCCGGCGAGGCCGTGAACGACGCGCTCCTCACCGGCTCGTCCTCGATCCACCAGGCGCTGCGCTGCGCCCTCGCCATCGCCGAGGTCCGCGAGGAGCCGCAGCCCGACTGGGAGCTGGCGACCGGCGCGCTCGGCCACGCGATCCGCCGGCACCCCGAGCGCTTCCTCGACAAGTCCCGCTACTCGATGGACTGGTACTACCCGGTCCTCGGCGGCGCGATCACCGGCCCCGAGGCCACGGCCCGGATCGAGGCCGCCTGGGACGAGTTCGTCGTGCCCGGCCTCGGCGCGCGGTGCGTCGTCCCGAACCCCTGGGTGACCGGCGGCGAGTCCTGCGAACTCGCCCTCACCCTCTGGGCGATGGGCGAGTCGGACCGGGCCCTCACGATCCTCCAGGACATCCGCCACCTGCGCGCGGAGAACGGCATGTACTGGACGGGGTACGTCTTCGAGGGCGAGCGGGCGGTGTGGCCGGAGGAGCAGACCGCCTGGACCGCGGGCTCGCTGCTGCTCGCGGTGGCGGCGCTCGGCGGGGAAGAGGCGACGGTCGCCGTCTTCGGCGGCGAACGCCTCCCCTCCGGCCTCGAACCGGACTGCTGCGGGGGCTGAGGGGCGGCGGGACGACGGAACCCGTACGGAGTCGCCCGGGTGGCGGACCTTCCGGGCCGGGGTGAGGCTGGCGACGCCGCTACCCCCAGGGAGGTCCCGCCGTGCCCCGAACCGCGCCCGAAGCCAGAGCCGTGTCCCGCCCCTTCACCCGGGGCGTCGTGGCCCTGGTGCTGTCCTGCACCCTGCTCCTGACGACCGCCGCCTGCAACGACGACGACACGCAGAGCGCGAGCAGTGCCGCGACCCCGACGGCCTCCGCCACCTTCGAGCAGCAGAAGCTGGCCAAGACCCGGTTCGTGGCCAACGCGGGTCTTGCGGCGGGTGCCGCGTACCAGTGGATCGTGAAGCCGTACCGCGCGGGCAAGTTCGCGAAGGGCGCGGACGGGCGGACCTTCGCCCTCGTGAAGGCGGGTCTCGCGGGCGCGTTCACCTACAACCGGCTCAAGGCGGCCGTGAACAACGCCAAGGGCGACCCGCTGCTCTCCAAGGCGGTCGCGCCGCTCTCCGCCGGCATCGAGTCGCTCAAGGACCTCGGGACCAAGCTCCGGAAGGGCGAGGCGGGCGCCGCGGACGTCGGTGCCTTCGAGTCCGTCATCAACAGCGTCAAGGACGCGGGGAAGAGCGCCGGTGCCGAGGTGGTCGACCAGGTGCCCAGTACGGCGCAACTCGGCGGGTAGGCGTACGAGTTCCCCAGGAGCTCGCTAGGAGTTCAGTTCCGCCAGTACGCGGAGCGTCGCGGGGTCCGGTGAGGTGACCAGCAGGTCCGTCACCGGGCCCCGCCGCCATGCGTCGAGGCGTTCGGCGATGCGCTGCCGGGGGCCGACGAGCGAGATCTCGTCGGCGAAGGCGTCCGGGACGGCCAGCACCGCCTCCTCGCGCCGCCCCGTCGCGAACAGCTCCTGGATGCGGGCGGCCTCCTTTCCGTACCCCATGCGCCCCATGAGGTCGGCGTGGAAGTTTCGGGCGGCGTGCCCCATGCCGCCGATGTAGAAGCCGAGCATCGCCTTGACGGGCAGCAGCCCGGCCGTCACGTCCTCGCAGAGCTGCGCGCGGACCATCGGGGCGACGGTGAAGCCCCCGGGGAGCGTCCCGGGGAGCGCGTAGACCTCGGCCCAGCGGTCCGGGGACCAGTAGAGGGGCAGCCAGCCGTCGGCGATGGTGAGGGTCTGCGCGATGTTCCTGGGGCCTTCGGCGCCCAGGAGGATCGGGAGGTCCGCCCGGAGCGGGTGGGTGATCGGCTTGAGGGCCTTGCCGAGGCCGGTGCCGTCCTCGCCGGCGTACGGGTGTGCGTGGAAGCGCCCGTCGAGCGTGACGGGCCCCTCGCGGCGCAGGACCTGGCGGATCACGTCCACGTACTCGCGGGTGGCGGTCAGCGGGGAGCGGGGGAAGGGGCGGCCGTACCAGCCCTCGACGACCTGCGGCCCGGAGAGCCCGAGCCCGAGCGTCATCCGCCCGCCGGAGAGGTGGTCGAGCGTGAGCGCGTGCATCGCGGTCGCCGTCGGGGTGCGGGCGGCCATCTGCGCGACGGCGGTCCCGAGCCGGATGCGCGAGGTGTGCGCGGCGATCCAGGTCAGCGCGGTGAAGGCGTCGGAGCCCCAGGCCTCCGCCGTCCACACGGAGTCGTAGCCGAGCCGCTCGGCCTCGCGGGCGAGGTCCAGATGGGCGGGGGAGGGGCCGCGGCCCCAGTAGCCGAGGGCGAGTCCGAGGCGCATGCCGAGACCTTTCTGACGATCCGTCAGCTCACTTCTCGGGACGGGACTGTACGCCAACGGCCCCCCGCCCGGAAGGGATTCCGGACGAGGGGCCGTCGGGTGAGACCTGCTGAGCCTTGCGGGATCAGCCGCGCTGGATGCCCGTGGTGTCCTGGAGGACGCCACGCCGGCCGTCCTGCGTCTGGGCCACCAGGGCCGGGCCGCGCTGCTCGACCGCCAGGTACCAGGTACCGGGGGCCAGTTCGGCGATCGGCGCCTGCGAGCCGTCCTCCGCGTACAGCGGGCGGGCGACCGGGACCGCGAACCAGAACGGCGCGAAGTCCGCGGCCGGCTGCGCCGCCTGGGGCTGCGGGGCCGGGGCGGCCGCCTGCGGCTCCGGCTGCTGCGGGGCGTGCGGCTGCGGGGCGGCCTGCGCGCCGAACGGCTGGCCCGCACCCTGCGACGGGTCCTGCGGGGCACCGGCACCGAACTGCTGCTGCGCACCCGGGTAGCCGTAGCCGCCGGGGACGCCCGGCTGACCCGGCTGGCCGGGCTGCATGCCGTACGGCTGCGGGGTCTGCGGGCTCGGCGCGCCCACGAGCGGGGCCTTGAGGGCGGGCACCAGCGGACCGGCGACGGCGGCACCGGCGAGCACGAGCGAGGCGATCAGGCCGAGGATGAGACCGGCACCGGCGTTGGTCGCCTCGAAGATCCACATGAGCAGGGTCCAGGCGGAGGCGATGGTGAAGCCCGCGCCGACCTGACCCAGCTCCAGACCGGCCACCCTGCGCTGCTGCGGCAGGGCGCGGGAGGCGACGACCAGCGCGGCGCCGGCGATGCCGAGGAAGAAGGCGCCCCAGCCGAGCGGGGACATCTCCCACGAGTTCGGGCTGTCGTACTGGTCGCAGAACGCGTCGGGGCCGTCGCAGCCGGAAACGCCCAGGAACGAGGCGATGAACAGCACCACCGCTGCTCCGATCAGCACGCCATCGCCTCGGGTGAGGGAGCGGATATTCACGTAAGAGTCCTTCGTCGGGTCGTCGTCGCGTCGTCGTCGCGTCGGGGTGGCGCTCAAGGTCGTGGCACGGGGGCGGCCCCATGTTACGGAGCGAATCTATCGCTCGCCGGTTCTACCCGTTGAGGTAGGTGGCGATGCCGTCCGCGATGCCCTGGGCGGCTTTCTGCCGCCATGCCGCCGACGTCAGCAGCGCGGCATCCTTCGGATCACGCATATTGCCGCATTCGACGAAGACCTTGGGCACGGTTGAGAGATTCAGGCCGCCGAGGTCCTTGCGGACGTCCAACCCCGTACCTCCGCCGAGATAGTTGGCGGGCGCGGTGCCGGTCGCGCGGCCGAAGCCGTCGGAGATGTCCTCCCCGAGCTCACGGGAAGGTCCGACGATCGGACCGGTGTCCGCCGCGCCCGAGCTCACCCGTGCGGGCAGGATCACGTGGAATCCGCGGTTGCCGACGGCCGAGCCGTCCGCGTGGACCGAGACGACCGCGTCGGCGCGGGCCGCGTTGCCGATCGCCGCCCGCTCGTCGATGCAGGGGCCCCAGGGGCGGTCGGCGTCGTGGGTGAGGACCACCTTCGCGCCGCGCGCGGTGAGGAGGTCCCGCAGCCGGTGGGAGACGTCCAGGGTGAAGGCGGCCTCCGTGTAGGCGGCCTCCGAGGCGGTGCCGTTCGTGGACGTGCCGGTGGTGTCGCACTCCTTGCGGGCCGTGCCGATGTCCACCTTCGCGTTGATCTCCCGGGAGTGCCGGAAGTTCCCCGGGTTGTGCCCGGGGTCGACGACGACGGTCCGCCCCGCGAGGGAGCGGGACTCCTGCGACCCGGAGGGGGAGGAGGGAGCAGCGGTCGTGGGGGTCGTGTCGGAGGCACCGGGTGTGGTCGGTGCGGTGGGTGTGGCGGATGTGGCGTTGACGGCGGGTGGCGGGGTCTGCGTCCCGCCCTTCCCGGACGCCGGGGAATCCTCGGAGGCCTGGGAGGCTCCGCAGCCGGCGAGTGCGGCGCAGCAGCCCGCGAGGGCCAGCGCGAGGGCGAGGGTACGGGGGGCGGTCTTCCGGTGGTCGTACGGCACCCCGCGACTTTAGGCCCTGTGCGGGGCGAACACCGGTAGCGGGTAGGTCGCAGCTTGGTCACCGGCTCCGCGGAACCATGGACGCGTGTGCGTGGACGGTGAAGGGTAGGTGGAAGAAGCGACGGTGGGGTGTCACCGCGCATGGACCCACGAGGGGGAACCGTGGTGGGGGAAGAACCGAACGACGCACGTCCCGAGCCGTCCGACCGCATTCCGGGAACGGGAGACGGAGCGGGAGACGGATCGTTAAACAGACCGCCGCAGGCCGGTGGTACGAGCGGGGGCTTCGGCCCTCCGGCGCCCTGGGAGGCCCCGCCGCCCGGCGGACCCGCGCCCGGACCGGCGGGCGCCGCCGCCCCGGGAGCCCCCGGAGCCTCGGCCCCGACGCCTGGCTTCGGCCCGCCGACCGGTGCGGGGGCCGGTGCCGGGCAGGGATACGGCCCACCAGGGGCCGCGCCTGCGCCTGCGCCCGCGCCCGGCTGGGCCGGCGCGGGGACGCTCCCGCCGCCGCCCGCCGCTCCGCCCGGGTACGGCCCGCCCTCCGGCTCCGGCCAGGGGCCGCGCGGTGAGGCGAACCCGGCACAGGCCGTCCTCATAGGCCTGCTCAACCTCTCCTGCCTGGGCCTCGGCTACGTCTTCCTGCGCAACTGGATCGGCGCCGCGCTCTGCTGGGTCGCCACCGCGGCCCTGCTCGTCCTCGCGCTCCCCGCCGACGTCGACGGCGTGCCCATGGGTCTCCTCGTCGGCTACGGAGTCTTCCTGCTGGCCGTCGCCGCCGACGGGGCCCGGCGCGGACTGCGCGCCACCCTCAGCATCGGCGCCTCCTTCCGGCGCCTGGCCCTGCCGCTCGCCGTCGTGCTGCTCGCCGTCCCCGCGGGCGGTTCGCTCGCCTACGGGGCGGCCCGCGACGAGGCGCGCGAGCAGGCGCTGCTCGACCGGCTCTCCGTCGCGGACGCCGAGGTGAAGTCGGCGGACGGCCTGCCCTTCGACAGGGCCGAGCCGCTCCTCAAGAAGGCGCTGGACGCGTACGAGGACCTCGGCACGAAGCACGCGGGCTCGCGGGCCGGCAAGCTCGTCCCGGCGCGGCTCGACGCGTACTACGAGACGGTCTCCGGCCCGTACGAGAGGAAGACGTACTGCGAGGCGATCACCCCGCTCAAGCACCTGCGCGGGCTCGCCGACTCCTTCGACAAGGGCCTCCTGGGCTCCCGGCCCGCCAAGACCGACGAGCCGCTCGCCCACTCCCTCTACGAGTGCGGGACGGCCGCGCTCGCCGTGGCGACCGCCAGGCCGACCGCCGCCGAGAGCCTCAACGAGCTCCTCGGCACCTTCCCGAAGTCGAGCCACGCCACCCGCGTCGAGCCGGCAGTCCGGGAGGCGGTCAAGAAGCGCACGAGCGTGCTCGACAGCGTCCCCGACCCCTGCGAGGCCACGACCGAGCTGCGCACGCTCAGGGCGACCCTCAGGGACATGACGGACGCCTCCCTCGACGGCGTCACGCGCGAGGCCGTCGCGGGCGTCCAGCGGGGCGACTTCGCCTGCGGCACCGACCAGTTCAAGGACAAGAACTACGAGGAGGCGACCAAGACCATGACCGAGTACGCGAAGGCGTACCCGGACAGCCCGGAGGCCGCGCACGCCCGCTCCATCGCCATCGCGGCCGAGATCGCCGACGAGGAGCCGGCGGCCGGCAAGCGCCTGCCGCCGTCGGAGGTTCCCGGCGGCTCGCGCATGATCCTGGTCGTGAGCAACGACGGCCCGGGCGCGGTGGACCTGCTCTACACCGGCCCGATGACGGGCAAGGTCACGCTCAAGACCTGCGCGACCTGCACCAAGTACCCCGGCCCGATCTTCTCCCAGGGCAAGAAGGTCAAGGCCTGCCAGGGCCCCGCCTCGAAGTACCCGAAGGCGACCCTGCTGCTGCCCGCCGGTGACTACCACTTCCTCCAGAAGCGCGCGGGCACCGGTTCGTCGTACAGCGACACCAAGACCAGCAAGGTCAAGATCGAACCGGGCTACAGCTACACGAACTGCCTGTACGTGACGTCCGGCTACTGACACCCGCCTACCAGCCGGCGTACCGGCACCCGCGTACCGACGGCCGTTCCCCGAGGAGGGGGGCGGCCGTCGGGCCGTCCCGCCTACCGCGTACGCCTCCGCAGGACGACCAGCCAGCCGGCCCCGCCGACGAGGGCCGTGGCACCCACGCCGAGGACCACACCTTCGCCGACGCCGAACGCCTTCATCTCCTCGTACGTGCGGGAGGTGGCGACGGTGGCGCGAACCGTCGTGCACACGTCGCCCGGGGACATCTCCTCCCCGTCGCAGTGGGGGGTTCGCAGGCCGTTGAGGGTCATGAGAAGCAGAAGGATCCCGAGCCCCGTGATCAGAACCGGTGGCTTGCTCATGACACAGTCCCCCGTCGTGTGTGCGTGCGGGGACATCCTGCGGCCGTGCGGGACGTGTCGTCCAGGTGCATACCGGCCCGGAGAAGGTCAGCGGCGGCGCATGACCCGCAGCGAGTCGGTGACCGAGACCTCGTCGAAGTCACCCGACTCCAGGGCGCGGAGGTAGATCCGGTAGGGGGCCTGGCCGCCGTCCTCCGGGTTCGGGAAGACGTCGTGGATGACGAGCAGGCCCCCGGGCGCGACCTTGGGGGCCCAGCCCTCGTAGTCGTTCGTGGCGTGCTCGTCGGTGTGCCCGCCGTCGATGAAGACCAGCCCGAGCTGCCCGCCCCACGCCTTCGCGACCAGCGGCGACCGGCCGACCACGGCGATCACGTGCTCTTCGAGCCCCGCCTTGTGGAGCGTCCGCCGGAAGGTCGGCAGCGTGTCCATCAGCCCCACCTCGGGGTCGACGACGGTCGGGTCGTGGTACTCCCACCCCGGCTGCTGCTCCTCGCTGCCCCGGTGGTGGTCCACGGTCACCGCGACCGTCCCCGCCTGCCGGGCCACGTCCGCGAGCAGGATCGTGGACCGCCCGCAGTAGGTCCCGACCTCCAGGAGCGGCAGCCCGAGCTTCGCGGCCTCCGCGGCCGCCTCGTACAGCGCGAGACCCTCCCCGGCGGGCATGAAGCCCTTCGCGGCCTCGAAGGCGGCAAGGATCTCGGGCGCGGGCACGGACATGGTGTCTCCTACTGGCGAGTACGCGGGTACGGGCGCCCATCGTGCCCTACGCACGCCCTACGCGTCGCACTCGAACCAGACCGTCTTCCCTGCGTCCGTCCCGTCGACCCCCCAGCGGTCCGTCACCGCCTCCACGAGCGCCAGTCCCCGCCCGCTCTCGTCCAGCGGACCGGCGAGCTTCGCGATCACGGTCCCGGGGACGGAGTCCGCGACCTCCACCCGCAGCCCGTGCGGCTCGCGGAGGATCAGCACGGAGCACCGCCGGCCGGGCACGTGCCGCACGACGTTGGCGACGAGCTCGGTGAGCGCGAGCGCGGCGGAATCGGACAGCCGGTCGAGCTCCCAGCGGGTGAGGTAGATGCGCAGGATGCGGCGCATGTGACCGGCGGAGTGCTCACCGACGGTGAACCCCATCCGGTAGCTGGTGGCAAGTGCCGGGGGATAGAGGTCTGTTGCCTGATTCATGCCCCCAGCCTGGGCGCGCTTCGTTACGCTCGGCTACGGCCTGAACACAACGCCTCGTCGCGTGAGCTTGGGGGTGACCTCGTCGTGGTCAACATCCGCAGCCTGGATCCCAGCGCCTCGCCGCTGGACTACTACGGATCGGAACTCCGCCGCCTGAGAGAGGAGGCGAACCTCGGGCAGGCGCAGTTGGGTTCGATCCTCTACTGCACGGCCTCCCTCATCGGTCAGATAGAGACGGCGAAGAAGGTGCCCACCCGCCAGTTCTCGGAACGGCTGGACGCGGCGCTGATGACGGGCGGGGTGTTCACACGGCTGGTGGGGCTGGTTCTGAAGAGCCAGTTGCCGACGTGGTTCCAGGCGCACGCGGAGATGGAAGCGAAGGCGACGTACATCTCGACGTATCAGTCGCAGCTCGTCTACGGCTTGCTGCAGACGCCCGGTTACGCACGGGCGGTGCTGAGCGTCGACAACCCCGGGCGGCCGGACGAGATGGTGGCGGCCCGGATGGAGCGCCAGCGCATCCTGGAGCGGGAGCATCCGCCAGTGCTGTGCGTCGTTCTGGACGAGGCGGTGCTGCGCCGGGAGATCGACGGAGCCGAGGTCATGCGGAACCAACTCGCCCACCTGTTGGGCTACCTGGACCATCCGTGGGTGCAGATCCAGGTGCTTCCGTTCGAGGTGGGTCTGCACACGGGGCTGCTGGGCTCGTTCAACCTTCTGCGATTCGAGGACGACCCGGACATCCTCTACACCGAGAGCTACGACTCGGGTCATATGACCGCCAATTCTCAGGCGATCCGGGAGCGGTCCGTCGGTTACGCTCGGCTGCAAGCCTCGGCCCTCTCCCGGGAGGACTCGGCGGAGCTGATCGAACGTGTGATGAGGGAGCGGTATGGGCACCAGCCAGGACCTGCGGTGGCGTAAGTCGTCCTACAGCGGCCCCAATGGCGGTGACTGCATCGAGTGCGCCCCCCTCGGCACCGCCGCCTGGCGAAAGTCCTCGTTCAGTGGCTCCAGTGGCGGCGAATGCATCGAGGTCGCCGACCTCACCGCCCACATCGCCGTCCGCGACTCCAAGAACCCCGAAGGCCCCGCCTTCCTCGCCACCCCCGCCGCCTTCGCGGCCTTCGTGGGCGCCGCCGCCGAGGGGCGGCTCCGCTGACATGAGCGGCGGCGGGGGATGGTGGGTCCTGGTCGAGGCGAGGGTGTACGGAGACTGGGAGCTCGCCCGTTCCGTACCGGTCGACGGCGGCCGGGACCGTGCCGTCGCGGCGGCCCGCGAGCTGGCCCGTACGTGCACGCCGTCCGGCTCTGTCACCGAGGAGCCGGAGGCGTACGGCCGGCGGGTGTTCCGGGTCGGGGAGAGCGACTGGCTCGTCGAGATGGGGGCCTCCTACTGGAACGACGAGAGCAAGGAGTCGCGGACGACCACGACGCACCTCCGGATCTCCGTCGCCGAGCTGGAGTACGCCCACGACACCCCGGCCGCCGAGCCCCCGCCGAAGGGCGTGCTGCGGCGGGTGTTCGGCCGGGACCGGGCAGCGCATGAAGGGGCCTGAGTTCGACCTGCCTCCCCTCGCCCCGCCCGACGTCGTCGCCGGGTGGAACGAGCTGGCCGACAGGGTCTGCCGCGAACTGGCCCGGGCCGGACTTCCCGCCCGCAGAGCCGATCTCGACGCCGGCCCGCTGGACAGGCCGGGTGCGGACGTCCACGTGGACCGGATTCTCGACGGCGGGGTGTACGTGGACTGGGTGACGGACGCGGAGCTGCGGACGGCCGCCCTCGAACTCTTCGCGCAGGGCATCGACTACGCGGATCCGCCGCCGGTCGTGCTCCACCACCGGAACGTCCACGAGGCCATGCAGGACGCCCTGGCGGCGATCCTCGCCTCCGCCGGATTCCAGGTCGGGATACCGGACCCGCACGCGCACGGAAGCGCGGTGTACGTGCAGGGTCCGCGCCCCTGATGACACGCGTACGCGAGGTCTACTACTTCGACCACGGGCCGGACTTCGGGCTCGGCGGGTACGCCGCGGCGCTCGTCGCCCGGACGGGGCTCCGCCTCGACGAGGGCGTGACGCTCGCGATCGCCAGGGCACGGGCCGAGGCCGATGACGTCCAGCTGGGACGGGACGTGAGGCTCCTCCTCGACTCCGGGCTCCCGGACGACGTGCTGCACGCCGTGTGGACGGCCGCCGTACGCCGCCGCTTCGACCCCGTCGAGGAGACGGGCGCGGGCGTCCGCGGATGGTTGCGCCGGGTCTCGGCGGTGTGCCCGCCGTGTGTCCTGGCGCGGAGCCCGTACGAGGTGACGAGCCTGGACGAGGTGCGGCCGGCGGTGCCGGAGGAGGAGCTGCGCGCGGCGGTGGCGGTGGAGATCGAGTCGGCCGCGGCCGGGCTCGCCCGCGCGGTGGCGGTGCCGGACGTCGTGCCGGCGCTGCTGCGGGTGGTGCGCGAGGCGGACGCCGACCTCGGCCTCCGGCTGTTCCTCCAGGTGGCGAAGGCGTACTCCGTGACCTTCGGCGAGGAGGCGTACGACCGGCTGGTGGCGCTCGGGGACCGGCTGGCCTATCCGTGGGAAGTCGTCGGCAAGGGGCTGGACGTGCGCCGGCCGCCCGTCGACCCCGGCCGGCGCGACCTCGGCACCGGCCGCTTCGGCGTGCCGTTCCTGGCGGCCGTCTTCCGGGGTACGGACTGGCCCCACCTGGGATCCGTGCGGGAGAACGTCCTGCGCGTCATCGGGGACGACTACGGGGACGTGCCCGGCTCGTACGCGGCCGTGCTCCTGGAGGACGCGCGGAGGCTTCTCGACTCCCCACTGCCCGACTCCCCGCTCACCGCGCTGTGGCGGGCCGTGTCCCGGCGCGCGTGGGTCACCGGTGAGGGCGAGTTCGACGCCGACGTACGGGACTGGCTGGAGCGGGTCGCCGGGATGTGCGGGGAGCGCCTGGTGGAGGTCGACCCCTGCTACGTACCGTATGTGTCCCCCGCGCGGACGGACCTGACGGAGGCCGTGCTGCGGGAGGTCCGGGAGCTCACGCGCAGCGATGTCGCCGAAGTGCGGGCAGTGGCGCCGCTCCTTGCGGACGTGGTCACCGCCGTGGACCCGGACCTGGGCTTCCGTCTCCTCGTCCAGCTCCTCTCGACGTACGAGGTCGCCGCCACCGGCGCCCGGTACACGCGCTGGGTGGCGCTCGCCGAACGTCTCGGCCTGAGCCCGGACTTCGTCGACGACCATCAGCCCCGCCCCGTGCACTGACGGGTCAGGCCCCCGCGAGGACCGCCCGCAGCTTGCGGATGCCCACCTTCCACTCCTCGCCGTCCGACTCCTCCCAGAGCTCCAGGAGCTCCGATTCCGGGCCGAGTACGCGGTCGAGGGCGGCCACGGCCAGCGGGCGGAGGTCCGTCGGGAGCTCGGGCAGGGGCTGCTTCGGGCCGTACGAGGTGGTGACCGGGTCGCCGCCGGGGCACTGCGCGGCGAGCAGGGCGGCCGAAGCGACGGCCTTCACCGCGAAGTACGAGTCCAGGAACCCGTCGCCGGTCGCGGTCACCTCCTGGAAGGCCGCGCGCAGCACGTCCGCCTTCTTCTCCGCCGGGGCCTCGTCCACCCGGTACGAGAAGTCGGCGGCGGTGTCGTTGTCGAAGGGGCCGATGTCCCAGGTGCCCATGGCGTGTTCCCGTCCTCTGCTCGCGTTCTGCGTCCGGGTGCATCGTGGCAGGGCCCACTGACAACGCCCCGGGGCGCGGGCCGGGCCGCCCCCGTCAGGTGCCGAGCGCGTGGCCGGTCGTCGCGTCGACGTGTCCCGGAATGTCGTCGTGGCGGTCGCCGACCGTCGACGTGCCCGTGGGCTCGAACATGAGGATGGCGGCGCCCTCGGGGGCGTACGGCCTGTGTTCCGTGCCGCGCGGGACGGTGAAGACCGAGCCGCGGGGGAGCCGGACCGTGCGCTCCCCGGCCGGCTCGCGCAGCGAGAGGTACAGCTCGCCGTCGAGGACGAGGAAGAACTCGTCGGTGGTGTCGTGGGCGTGCCAGACGTGCTCGCCCGCGACCTTGGCCACCCGGACGTCGTAGTCGTTGACGTGCGTGACGACGCGGGGGCTCCACAGGGCGTCGAAGGAGGCCAGGGCCTGGTCGAGGGCGACGGGGTCGCTGCTGTTGCTCATAGGAGGATCGTCGCCGCCGGGGCGCGGGCCGCGTGAGTGCCAGGAATCGCACAGGTCGCACGAATCCTCGCAGATACGTATCGTCGCCATCGCTACGACCTCTCACACCCGAGAAAAGAGGAACACATGGGAGTCACGCGAGAAGTCATCGAGGCAGGGGACGGCGAGAACTTCCCCAAGCCCGGAGACGTGGTGACGATGCACTACACGGGCACGCTGGAGAACGGCGACAAGTTCGACTCCTCCCGGGACAGGGGCGAGCCGTTCGTCAGCCAGATCGGCGTCGGCCGGCTCATCAAGGGCTGGGACGAGGGCGTCCCCCAGATGTCGCTGGGTGAGCGCGCCACGCTCACGATCACCTCCGACTACGGCTACGGCGACCGGGGCGTTCCGGGTGCCATCCCGCCCAAGGCCACGCTCGTCTTCGACGTGGAGCTCATCAAGATCAACTAGGGGCCGCCCGCCCCGTACCCGCCCGGCGGCCGCCCGGGCGTGGCTTCGTTCCCCCGGCGAGTGCCGGCCGGGGGAACGCCCGCCGGTGGAGCGCCCTCCGGGCGTGCCGGCGCCCCCCTGCCGGTGGAGTGCCCTCCGGGCGTCCCGGCGCCCCCCGCCGGTGGAGTGCCCGCCGGGCGTGCCGGCACCTCCGCCGGTGGAGCGCGGACCGCGCGAATACTAGGGACCGCCCATGCCGCACGCATCCTCGCAAGGAGCCTCCGTCGACCGCCTTCACCGGGTCGTCGTGATCGTCGACGCCAACTCGAACCCCTTCGAGCTCGGCTGCGCCACCGAGGTCTTCGGTCTGCGCCGGCCCGAACTCGGCCGTGAGCTCTACGACTTCCGTCTCTGCTCGCCCGAGCCCGACACCCTCATGAGGGACGGCTTCTTCACCCTCTCCGGCGTCGCCGGTCTGGAGGCGACCGAGGCGGCGGACACCGTGATCGTCCCCAATCGCCCGGACGTCGACGTGCCCCGCCGTCCGGCGGTGCTCGACGCCGTGCGCCGGGCGCACGCGCGCGGTGCGCGGCTCGTCGGGTTCTGCAGCGGTGCCTTCACGCTCGCCGAGGCCGGGGTGCTCGACGGGCGGCGGGCCACCGCGCACTGGCAGTGGGCGGACTCCTTCCGGGAGCGCTTCCCCGCCGTGGCCCTCGAAGAGGACGTCCTCTTCGTCGACGACGGCGACATCCTCACCGCCGCCGGCAGCGCCGCCGCGCTCGACCTCGGGCTGCACATCGTGCGCCGCGACCACGGCGCGGAGATCGCCAACGCGGTCAGCCGGCGGCTCGTCTTCGCGGCGCACCGGGACGGCGGGCAGCGGCAGTTCGTCGAGCGGCCCGTGCCCGACATCCCCGACGAGTCCCTCGCTCCCGTCCTGGCCTGGGCGCAGGAGCGCCTCGACGAGCCCCTGACGGTCGCCGTCCTGGCCTCCCGCGCCGCCGTCAGCCACGCGACCCTGCACCGCCGTTTCCGGGCGCAGTTGGGCACGACGCCGCTGGCCTGGCTCACGGGGGAGCGGGTCGCCCTGGCCTGCCGGCTCATCGAGCGGGGCGAGGCGCGTCTCGACGCGGTCGCGCGGAGCAGCGGGCTCGGCACGGCTGCGCACCTGCGGGCCCTGATGCGCCGCGAGACGGGCCTCGCCCCGTCGGAGTACCGACGCCGGTTCGGCCCTGGGGCCGGTTCCGTGGCCGGTCCCGTGGCCGACCCCGGCTCCTGAACTCGCGGTCAGAGCTGGATCAGGGAGTCCTTGTAGTAGACCGACGCCGTGCGCTGCCCCGGTGTCTCTCCCGAGGCGAAGCCCATGCACAGGCGGAACACGTCGGGTCGGGACGCCTGGGGGATCTGGATGGCCAGGCCCTCGGGCTCACGGAACGGCAGGGTGTAGCCGGCCTTGGAGTGGAACGTCGTGACGATGCTCCCGGTGTTCAGGTCGACCGAGGTCAGATGGGTGTTGCCTTCGCCCGGCGGAGATATGACGATCTTGGGCGTCGACGGGTCGTCGTCGTGGTCCTGTGTGTAGCCGTAGGAATTGCCGTGCAGCATGTACAGGTACTGCCCGGCCACCGCGTATCCCTGGAACGACGGCTTGCCGTAGCGGTTGCGGTCGACCGAGATCGCGGGCTCGGCGATCTCCACCAGCGGAGTGCCGAAGTCCCCCGCGCGGGCCTTGGCCAGGTCGTAGATCCGGTAGTGCATCCCGTTCAGGCTGTACCGGACCACCAGCCGGTTGTTGACCGGGTCGATGCTCGCGGTGTTGTTCACGCTGCCCGGGACGGGGGTGAACTTCTGGAGCGAGGTGCTGGTGGCGTCCAGCGGCGTGCTGGAGGAGGTGAACTTGAAACGGCACAGCCGCCGGCCCCGGCTCGTCTCGTTCGCGGTGTCCTGGACGGCATCGACCTCGGTCCACAGGTAGGTGCTGGTGCCGGACGGCTCGACGCCGAATCCGACGCCGTGCCCGAAGCCGCGCAGATACATGTAGCCCGTGATCCGGCCGGTGCCACCGCCGTCCGCGGCGTCGGCGCCGAGGGTCCACTCGGTGATCGCGAGGTCGCCGTGCAGATCGCGGGTGCCACCGGAGAGGGGCGCCGACTCCCCCGCCAGCTGACGGCCGCCGCCGATGACCTGGGCGTAGTAGAGCCTACGGTTGACGTTGTCGAACCCGATGGACTGGATGACGGTGCCCTCGTGCAGGGCCACCTCGCGGAAGTAGGCCGGGCCCGTGTTGCCCTCGACCCTGATCAGCGGGGACGCCGGCAGACCGTCCGCCGCGCTCGCGGGCCCGGCTCCCGCTCCGATGCCCGCGACGGAGAGTGCGGCCACGCCGCTCAAGGAAAGGAAAGTGCGCCGATTCAGCTGAAGATCGCTCATGTTGCTTTCCATTTTCGAAGGTAGGCGAAACGGAAGCATCCTGTCAGGCGGCCGAAGCCCCGGCGACCCTGGGCGATCCTGCCGGTCCACCTCGACCCGATCGGATCCGATCGTCATCTGACCTTCCGTCAGAATGGAACGTGTTCTAGTCTGCGGCGCATGGGCATCGCCATCACGCACGAACAGCGGGAGCTCGCCCGATCCGTCCGCGGCTGGCTCACCCGCGCCGTACCTCCCGAAGAGGTCCGCAAACACCTGGACGTCCCCGACGCGGCCGCCGGCCGGCCCGCCTACTGGGACGCCGCCGTCGGGCAAGGGCTCCTCGGGCTCCACCTCCCCGAGGAGCACGGCGGCGGGGGCGGCGGTCTCGGAGACCTCGCCGTCGTCGTGGAGGAGGCCGCCCGGGCGCTGCTGCCTGGGCCGTACCTCCCCTCCGTCCTCGCCGCCGAGGTCCTCCACCGCGCCGGACAGCGGGAGTTGGCCGCCTCGGTCGCCGGCGGGGAGCGGATCGCGGCCGTCGCCCTCGGCGGCACCGGCAGCCTCACCGCCGTCCGCACCGCGAGCGGCTGGCTCCTCGACGGCGCCCCGCCCCCCGTCCTCGGCGGCGCCCAGGCCGGGCTCGTGATCCTCCGGGCCGCCACCGCCGATGGCTCCGTCTGGCTCGCCGTGGACACCGCCACCCTGTCCGTGCGGCCACACGAGAGCGCCGACCCGACCCGGCCCACCGGCGAGATCACCGCCCGCGCCGCACACGTCCCCGTCGCGCGCGAACTCGCCCTCGACACCGGCCTCGTACGGGACCTCGCCGCCGTCCTCCTCGCCGCCGACGCCTGCGGGACCGCCGCCCGTGCCGTCGAGACCGCCGCCGAACACGCCCGTACCCGCGAGCAGTTCGGGCGGCCCATCGGGCAGTTCCAGGGCGTCAAGCACCTCTGCGCCGACATGCTCGTCCGGCTCGAACAGGCCCGCGCCCTCACCTGGGACGCCGCCCGTGCCGGTGAGGACGCCGCCCGTGCCGGTGAGGACGCCGCCCGTGGCGGTGAGGACGAGGCCCGCTCCCTCGCCGCCGCGCTCGCCGCCGCCACCGCCCTCGACGCCGCCTACACCTGCGCCAAGGACTGCATCCAGATCCTCGGCGGCATCGGCTTCACCTGGGAGCACGACGCCCACCTCCTGCTCCGCCGCGCCGTCGTCGCCCGCCAGCTCCTCGGCACCGGCGACCACCACCGCCTCGCCGCCCTGCGGCACGCCGCCGACGGCGTCCGGCGCGGCCTCCGCCTCGACCTGCCGCCCGAGGCCGATGAGTACCGGAGAGCGGCCCGCGAGGCCGTCGCCCCCGCCGCCGGGCTCGAACCGGCCGCCGCCCGGCGCGCCCTCGCCCCCACCGGCTACGCGGCCCCGCACCTCCCGGAGCCGTACGGACTCGGCGCGGACCCGCTCCGGCAGCTCGCCGTGCAGCGGGAGCTGGAGGCGGCCGGGATCACCCTCCCCGGGCTCGGGATCGGCGCGTGGGTCGTCCCCTCGCTCCTCACCTACGGCACCCCCGAGCAGCAGGAGACGCACCTCGGCCCCACCCTGCGCGGCGAGCGGCTCTGGTGCCAGCTCTTCTCCGAACCGGGCGCCGGCTCCGACCTCGCCTCGCTCCGCACCCGCGCCGAGCGCACCGAGGACGGCGGCTGGCGGATCACCGGACAGAAGGTGTGGACGAGCGCCGCCCAGTGGGCCCACCACGGCATCCTGCTCGCCCGCACCGACCCCGCCGCCCCCAAGCACAAGGGGCTGACCTACTTCCTCGTCGACATGCGCGACACCCCCGGCATCGACATCCGGCCGCTCAAGGAGATCACCGGGGACTCCCTCTTCAACGAGGTCTGGTTCGACGACGCGATCCTCCCCGCCGACGCCGTCGTCGGCGAGGTGAACGACGGCTGGCGGGTCGCCCGCAACACCCTCGGCAACGAACGCGTCCACATGGCCGACCAGGTCGCCTTCGACACCGGCCTCGAAGCGCTCATCGAGCGGGCCGCGCAGCACGACAGCTCCGTCCGCGCCCGCGTCGGGGGCCTCCTCGCCGAGGCGCACGCCCTCGCCTGCATCGGCCTGCGCACCACCCTGCTCCAGGTCTCCGGCCTCGAACCGGGCGCGGGCGCCAGCGTCCGCAAGCTCGTCCAGACCCTCCACCAGCAGAAGGTCGCCGAACTCACCCTCGAACTCCTCGGCCCCGAGGGCGCCTTGCGCGAGGGACCCGGCGAGCGGGCGCTGCACGGAATGCTCATGTCCCGCTGCCTCACCATCGCGGGCGGCACCACACAAGTACAGCTCAATGTCGTCGCCGAGCGCCTGCTCGGCCTGCCGAGAGACTGAGACCGAGAGACGGGGAGGGACCCGCGATGACCACCAAGGCGTATGTCGTCGGCGTCGGGATGACGAAGTTCGAGAAGCCGGAGACCCGGGACTGGCAGTACTGGGACATGGCGAAGGAGGCGGGCACCGCCGCCCTCGCCGACGCCGGCATCCCGTACGAGACCGTGGAACAGGCGGCCGTCGGCTACTGCTTCCAGGCCTCCACCGCCGGCCAGCGGGCCGTGTACGAACTGGGGCTCACCGGCATCCCCGTCTACAACCTCAACAACAACTGCGCGACCGGCTCCACCGCCCTGATGACCGCCCGGCAGTTCGTCGAGGGAGGCATCGCCGACTGCGTCCTCGCCCTCGGCTTCGAGAAGATGGCCCGGGGCTCGCTCGGCGGGGGCGGGTCGGCGGGTGCCGAGGACTTCAAGAGCTCGCCGGTCGCCCGGCACTACGGCATCATGGCCGCCGCCCACGGCTTCGAGATGTCCCCGCCCACCGCGCAGATCTTCGGCAACGCGGCCCGCGAGCACATGGAGCGGTACGGGACGACCGAGGTGCAGCTCGCGGCCGTCGGCGCCAAGAACCACCAGCACTCGGCGAACAACCCCAACGCCCAGTTCCAGGACGTCTACACGGTCGACGAGATCCTCGCCGCCAGGACCGTCCACCGGCCGCTCACCAAGCTCCAGTGCTCGCCCACCTCCGACGGCGCGGCGGCAGCCCTCGTCGTCTCCGAGCGGTTCGTCGAGGAACACGGGCTGCGGGGGCGGGCGGTGGAGATCGCCGCCCAGGCGATGACCACCGACACCGGGGAGTCCTTCGCCTCCGGCTCCTGCATCGACGCCGTCGGCCGCCCGATGTCCCGGGCCGCCGCCCGCCAGGTGTACGAGCGCTCCGGGCTCGGCATCGAGGACGTCGACGTCATCGAGCTGCACGACTGCTTCTCGATCAACGAACTGCTCACGTACGAGGCGCTCGGCATGTGCGAGGAGGGCGCCTCCGGCAAGCTCGTCGAGTCCGGCGCCACCACGTACGGCGGCCGCTGGGTCGTGAACCCCTCCGGCGGGCTCATCTCCAAGGGCCACCCGCTGGGCGCGACCGGCCTCGCGCAGGCGGCGGAGCTGGTGTGGCAGCTGCGGGGCGAGGCGGGGCCACGGCAGGTCACGGGGGCGCGGGTCGGGCTCGCGCACAACATCGGCCTGGGCGGGGCGGCGGTGGTGACGCTGTTGCGGAAGGCGTAGGGCTTAGGGGATGGGGCGTCACGGGCCTCGGTGGTCGTGGGCGTAAGGGGATGGGGCGTCACGGGCCGCGGAGGTCGTAGGGCATAGGGCGTGACGGGCCTCGGCGGTCGTAGGGCGGAATGCCCATGTACGGGGCTGAGTCGGTCTGCGACCATGACATTCATGCCGCAGACCGACTCCGCCACGAGCGACACCACCCCGCCCCCCACCCTCGGCACGCCCCGCCCGTGGCTGGTCGTCCTGACCGCCTGCGCCGCCCAGTTCCTCGTCGTCCTCGACGTCTCCGTCGTGAACGTCGCGCTGCCGTCGATGCGGACCGACCTCGGCCTCTCCGAGCTCGGGCTCCAGTGGGTGATCAGCGCGTACTCGATCGCCTTCGCCGGATTCATGCTGCTCGGCGGCCGGGCCGCCGACCTCTACGGGCGGAAGGCGATATTCCTGCTAGGGCTCGGGCTCTTCACCGCCGCGTCCGTCGTCGGCGGCATCGCCCCGGAGGGCCAGTACCTGATCGGCGCCCGCGCCGTGCAGGGCCTCGGCGCCGCCCTCCTCTCGCCCGCCACCCTGACGCTCGTCACCGGAGCCGTCGAGGCCGGACCCGCCAGGACCCGGGCCATCGGCACCTGGACCGCGGTCGGTGCGGCGGGCGGCGCCGCGGGCGGCTTCGTCGGCGGCCTCCTCGTCGACCTGCTGTCCTGGCGGTGGGTCCTCCTCATCAACGTCCCCATCGGCATCCTCGTCCTGGCCGCCGCGGCGCTCTGGCTCCGCGAGGGCCGCACCGGCACCGGCAGCCGCCACCTCGACCTGCCGGGCGCCGTGCTCGTCACCGGCGGGCTCGCCACCCTCGCGTACGGCATCGTCCAGACCGAGGAGGCGGGCTGGACCGACCCGGCCACCCTGCTCACGCTCCTCGGCGGCCTCGTCCTCCTCGCCGTCTTCGTCGCCGTCGAGGCGCGCACGGCGGCCCCGCTGATGCCGCTGAAGATCTTCCGCAACCGGGCCGTGTCGGCGGCCAACGTGGCGATCCTGCTGTGCGGTTCGAGCTCCTTCGGCATGTGGTATTTCATGACGGTGTACGCGCAGAACGTCCTCGGCTACACCCCGATCCAGGCCGGCCTCGCGCTCGTTCCCAGCTCCCTCAGCGTCATCCTGGGCTCCAAGCTGGCCCCGCGCCTCATGCCGGCTCTCGGCGCCCGCAACGTCGCCGTGGCGGGCGCGCTCATCGGGGCGGCGGGCTTCGCCTGGCAGTCGACGCTGACGGCCGACGGCACCTTCCTCGGGACGATCCTCGGCCCCGGCGTCGTGATGATGGTGGGCCTCGGCCTGGCCACCACCCCGCTGGCCACGCTCGCCACCTCCCACGCGGGCCCGGGGGACGCGGGCCTCGTCTCCGGCCTGGTCAACACCTCCCGCACGATGGGCGGCGCCCTCGGCCTCTCGGTCCTCTCCACGGTCGCGGCGGCGGGTGCCCTGTCGGCCCCCGTCTCGTTCTCCGACTACTCCCTGATCGGCACCCCGGACTCGTCGTACCTGGTCCCGGGTTACGCCCTGGCCTTCCGCGTCTCGGCGGGGATACTCGTCGCGGCGTCGGTCCTGATGCTGGTCTGGCTCCCGAAGGGGGCCAAGCGCACCGGGTGACAATGCCCAGGTGATATCGATCAAGAAGAAGAGCAAGAGCAACAGCAACAGCAAGCGCAAGAACGCGGGAACCTTCAGAACGGCCGCGACAGCCCTGGCCGTCGGCGCGAGTCTGACGGTCGCGCCGTCGGCCTCGGCGGAGCCGGTCCTGGCCGTGACCACCGGCGCCCTGTTCAACGAGCCGAACAGCACCGACGCCGCCGCGCGAGGACGGATCCTCTTCCACCTGGGGGACCTCGTCGACGGCGCGGAGGCGGGATCGTCGATCCGGATCTCCCTCTACCTCTTCCAGTCGGTCTACCTGGCGAACAAGCTGGGCGACGCCCACAAGAGGGGCGTCGCCGTCCAGGTCGTCGTCGACGCCGACAGCAGGTCCACGGGGCTCGACACCCTGAAGACCCGGCTCGCGGACCCGGCGGGCAGCCCCGACTCCTGGGTGCGGACCTGCAAGCCGGAGGAGGCCTGCCTGGCCCTGGACCCGGGCACCACGGAGGCGGACCCGAACGGCACGTACGACAACGTCAACCACAACAAGTTCTTCCTGTTCTCCCGTACCAAGGGCAAGGGTGACGTCGCGGTCGACGACGTGGTGGTGCAGTCCTCCGGGAACCTCACGAGCCAGGACACCGACGACTGGTGGAACGACGCGCTGACGGTCGTCGGCAACACGGCCCTGTCCGGCGCGTACGGGCAGTACTTCACCGATCTGGCGGCAGCCGCCGCCGGGCAGAAGCCGCAGGTCGCCGACTACGCGCACGACACCCAGGCGGGCAAGGCGAAGGTCTACTTCTTCCCGAGGTCCGGCACGGACACGGTCGTCAACATCCTCGGGACGGTGGCGCCGGTCGGCACCCCGGACTCCTGCGGCGGCAACTCCACGGGCTTCGGCACGACCGACGGCCGTACGAGGATCCGCATCGCCCAGGGCCACACCACCCGCACCGAGGTCGCCCGGAAGCTGTGGGAGCTCGCCAACGCCGGCTGCGACATCGAGATCGTCTACCGGTCCCTCGACAACTGGACCGCCGACGACAAGCCCATGGGGCAGGTCGCCAACTGGCTGACCCGGCCGGTGACGGGCAAGGGCCGGATCACCCTGCACCAGCTCGACAACGACAAGCGCGGCGGCTCCGACTCCCACACCAAGTACCTGCTGATCGAGGGCACGTACTACGGGGGCGTGAACAAGAAGATCGTCTTCACGGGCAGCCACACCTACACGACGACGGCGCTCCGCTACAACGACGAGACGCTGCTCAAGTACGAGGACGCGGCGGTCTTCGACGCGTACGTCAAGAACTTCGAGGCCCAGCGGACGGCGGCGCAGACCGAGGGCCTGTAGGCGCGCCTGCGGGCCCCGTCGTCCCTGCAGCCACCCCTGCCGACGTGCCGCCCGCACCGCCTCCGTGCGGTTGCGGGTGGACGTCTTGCCGATCACCGAGGACAGGCGGTCGCGGACGGTGGACTCGGAGAGGTGGAGCCGCGCCGCGACGTCCGCGATCGTCGCCCCGTCCACCGAGGCGGCGAGGGCCTCCCGCTACCGGCCCGTCAGCGGGTTCGGCCCCGCGCCGAGGTCGGCGGCCGCGAGGGCCGGGTCGACGACCGTCTCGCCCCGGAGGACCTGCCGGACCGCCTCGGCCAGCTCCTGCACGGGCCCGTCCTTCACCAGGAACCCCGCCGCACCGGCCTCCATCGCCCGGCGCAGACAGCCGGGGCGGCCGAAGGTCGTGAGGATCAGGACCCGGCAGTCCGGCACCTCGTCGCGCAGCGCGGCGGCGGCGTCGAGCCCGCTGCGCCCGGGCAGCTCGATGTCGAGGACCGCCACGTCGGGCCGCGAGAGCAGCGCGGCGTCCACGATCTCGTCGCCCCGCCCGACCTGCGCGACGACCTCGATGTCGGGCTCCATCCCGAGCAGCAGGGCCAGCGCCCCGCGCATCGTCCCCTGGTCCTCGGCGAGGAGGACTCTTGTACACCTTGCTGGGCGGTGGTCCTGCGGCATCTCGTCCACGAAGAACAGCGTAGGACGGATGGCCTGTTGGGGCGCCCCCAGAAGGCCATCGGACGACGGTGGGCTTGCCGACTATCTCCTTGGTCGGCAGTTCACTGCCACCGAGCCGCCGGAACCCGGGCAGAACTCTGCTCTGGTGGGCTGCACTTGATCGTCCAGCGCGTCCGAGGGTGGCTCGTCGCGCTGGTCGCCACCGCCGGCGGGGCAGGCCCGGGTGTCGAGCACGGGGGCAGGGGCGTCGGGGCGTGGCATCACCTCAAGCTCGCCACTTGTTTCGACAGGCAGTTGAAAGGGGAACGTGAATTCTTCTGCCGACGTGCGTGTGCATCCATGTAGGGGGACACTAAAACCGTGCTCCGCGCCTAGGAGGCATTCATGGGTGGTGAGCCTGCGGCGGAATCACGAGGAAGTAGGATGCGGACCCACATCGGCTGGTGGGTAGGCATCTGTTCGGCAGTCATCGGCATCTTGGCCTTCTTCCTGACGCGATGCGAGAGCGGGGCCCCGAGTCTCAGCGAGTGGCGAGCCAAGGCGGATGCGATCTGCGAGCAGGAGTTTCCGGGCGTTCTTCAGAAAATGCGTGCTTCGGACGAGTCTTTTCTTTCGCTCATACGGAAGACCAATCCCGTGCAAACTGATCGAAACGCTGCGTCGGACGCGGCACAGGAGGTCTCCGCGTCCATGCGGCACCTTGTGGGGAGCTGGCGCGCACTGGAGCAGCCAGACGAACAGCGAAGCGAGATCGATAAACTTCACTCAGCCGGTGCCGCTTTCAGTGAAGCGTACGCGAGCTTCTCGTCGGCAATATACCTCGACGAATATCAGGATGAGGCATACGGAGAGCAGGAGACCGCCGCAATCAACGCTCTCAGTCATCAGGTGGATGTTCTGAAGCTGAAGGAGTGCAAGGGGCAGGTCGGTAGTCCGGAAGACGAGGGCGTGATAATCGTCCCCTGACCGCCACGGTGGCAGGGGTGCTGTGGACCTGCACCGGGATCGGGCTGATGCGCCGGGCCGTACGTATCGACACCGAGGTCGTCGGGGTGCGGGAGTGCGAGGACATGGACGGCGGCGCGCACTTCTACCCGATGATGCTCTTCACGCCGCCGGGCGGCACACCGGACACCGCCGGGCGGCGCACCGGTCCGGGGGGAGACGCACGCCCGCATCAACGAGTACACGCCTCCGGACGCGATCAGCGTGTACTACGGACCCGCCGTCCCGAGACGTTCAGTGAGAGTTCGTGGACCGAACTCCTCGGGGGAATCGTCCTGCTGGCCTGCTTCGGCCCCTGGCGGACGTCGGCCTGTGGTGGCTCATCCGCTGACCCCGTCCCGTCCGAATGTCCTGGAAGGCGGTCCGGGAGGACTGTGCTGACGGCTCGTCAGCTGGGTGGCGCGGGGAGGGTTCCCAACTCTCCACGCCTCGGCTATACATGAGATCCACCGACCTAGAACGCGTTCTAGAACGGCCGCGTCCGGGACGGTCCCGCACGGCCTCGGTGCGACCGACGGTGCGGACGGTCGCATCGAGGTCTTTCCCCGCCACCTCGCCCACGAGGAACTCTCGCCCACGAGGAGCAGCAGCCCGATGCCGATCGACCCCGCCAAGGCCGTCGCCGCCGAACCCCGCAGCGCCGAGATCTCCTGGGACCACAAGGACGTCCAGCTCTACCACCTGGGACTCGGTGCCGGCGTGCCCGCGACCGACCCCGACGAGCTCCGCTACACCCTGGAGTCCAGGCTCCACGTCCTCCCCAGCTTCGCCACCGTCGCGGGCGCGGGCATGGGGGTCGTCGGGGGGCTCTCCGCCCCCGGCATCGACATCGACCTCGCCGCCGTCCTGCACGGCGGCCAGTCGGTCACGCTCCACCGGCCCGTCCCCGTCAGCGGCCGCGCCGTCTCCACCTCCCGCGTCGCCGCCGTGTACGACAAAGGCAAGGCCGCCGTCCTCGTCCTGCGCAGTGAGGCCTCCGACGCCGACGGCCCGCTCTGGACCAGCGACGCCCAGATCTTCGTCCGCGGCGAGGGCGGCTGGGGCGGCGACCGCGGGCCCTCCGAGCGCCTCGCGCTCCCGGACCGGCAGCCCGACGCCACCGTCGAGCGCCCGATCCGCGAGGAACAGGCCCTGCTCTACCGGCTCTCCGGGGACTGGAACCCGCTCCACGCCGACCCCGACTTCGCCAAGCTCGCCGGCTTCGACCGGCCGATCCTGCACGGCCTCTGCTCGTACGGCATGACCCTCAAGGCCGTCGTCGACACCCTGCTCGACGGGGACGTCACCCGGGTCCGCTCGTACCGCACGCGTTTCGCCGGGATCGTCTTCCCCGGCGAGACCCTGCGCCTGCGGATGTGGGCGGACGAGGGCCGCGTCCAGGTGGCGGTCACCGCCGCGGAGCGCGACGACGCCCCCGTACTCGCCGACACCGTCGTCGAACACTCCTGATCCGTAGATCCGTACCGATTGGAGCCGCACCCATGCGCGCAGCCGTACTGCACGAGATCGGCCAGGACAAACTCGAGGTCCTCGACGACGTCGAGGCGGTGGGCTTTGGGCCCGGGAAGGTACGGATCCGCGTCCGGGCCACCGGCCTCTGCCACTCCGACATCTCCGCGATGAGCGGCGTCCTCCCGCAGCCCGCCCCCTTCATCCCCGGCCACGAGGGCGCGGGCGAGATCCTCGACATCGGCGACGGCGTCACCCACCTCACCCCGGGGCAGCGCGTCCTGCTCTGCTGGCTGCCCGCCTGCGGCACCTGTCCCTCCTGCAAGCGCGGCCAGACGCAGCTCTGCCTGGCAGGCTTCATGAACGCCGGCACGCCCAACTTCAAGCGCCCGGGCGGGGACCTCTTCGGCTTCGCCGGCACCGGCACCTTCACCGAGGAGGTCGTCGTCGACGCGGGCTGCGCCGTGCCCATCCCCGACGACGTGCCCTTCGACATCGCGGCCCTCATCGGCTGCGGCGTGACCACGGGCCTCGGTGCGGCCATCAACACCGCGAAGGTGGAGGCCGGTTCGTCGGTCGCCGTCATCGGTTGCGGCGGCGTCGGCATCTCCGCGATCCAGGGCGCCAAGCTCCAGGGCGCCGCCCAGATCATCGCCGTCGACCCCGTCGAGTCCCGGCGCGAGGCCGCGCTGCGCTTCGGCGCCACCGAGGCCATCGCGCCGGACGCGCTCGCCGACGCCAAGCAGCGGATCACCGCGGGGGAGGGCTTCGACTACGTCTTCGAGGTCGTCGGCAAGTCCGCCACCGCCCGTACCGCCTACGACACGACCCGGCGCGGCGGCACCCTCTGCATCGTCGGCGCGGGCGCGCTCGACGACCACCTCCAGCTCAACATGTTCGAGCTGTTCTTCGACGAGAAGCGGATCCTGCCCTCCATGTACGGCGGCGGGGACGTGCTCACCTCGTACGAGCGGACCATCGCGCTCTGGCGGGCCGGCCGTGTCGACCTGGAGTCGCTCATCACCCACCGCGTACCGCTGGCGGGGATCAACGAGGCACTGGAGCAGATGCGTACGGGCGCGGCACTCCGCACCTGCATCGAGATCTGAGAGGACTGCTGCGAGATGTCACTCCCTCTTGAGGGCCTGAGCGCGATCGTCACCGGCGCGGGACGGGGGCTCGGCCGTGCCGAGGCGCTCGAACTGGCCCGGCTCGGCGCCGCCGTCGTCGTCAACGACTACGGGCAGGCCGGCCGCGACGGCTCCGGAGAGGCCTCCGCCGCACCCGCCGAGGAGGTCGCCGCGGAGATCCGCGCGGCCGGCGGCCGGGCGGTCGCCCACCTCGGCGACGTCTCCGACTTCGAGACGGCGCGGGGTCTGGTCGACCTGGCGGTGGCCGAGTTCGGGAAGCTGGACATCCTGGTCAACAACGCGGGCATCCTGCGCGACCGGATGGTCTTCTCGATGAGCGAGGACGAGTGGGACTCGGTCGTACGGGTCCACCTCAAGGGCCACTTCAACACCACCCACTTCGCCGCGGTGCACTGGCGGGGACGGTCCAAGGCGGGGGAGACCGGCGTCTACGGCCGGATCGTCAACACCTCCTCCGAGGCCTTCCTCGCCGGCTCGGCCGGCCAGCCCAACTACGCGGCGGCCAAGGGCGGCATCGTGGGCCTGACGACCTCCTCGGCGCTCGCGCTCGCCCGGTACGGCGTGACGGCGAACGCCATCTGCCCCCGGGCGCGCACCCGCATGACGGAGGACGTCTTCGCCGGCTTCGCCGAGCCGGCGGCCGAGGGGGACCTCGACCCGCTGTCCCCGGAGCACGTGGCGCCGCTCGTCGGCTACCTCGCCTCCCCGGCGGCGGCCGGGGTCAACGGCCAGCTGCTCGTCGTCCACGGCGGGATGGTGGCGGTCGTGGACCGGCCGAAGGTGTCGGCCAAGTTCGACACGGCCAAGGAGGCGTTCACGTACGAGGAGCTGGACTCCGTGCTGACCCCGCACTACGCGTCCCGGCCCGCGGGCGAGACGTTCGCCGCGGCGGAGGTGCTGGGCCTGAAGAAGGGCTGACAGGGGAGGGACAGGGGGAGGGGCAGGGGGAAGGGGCAGGGGGGAAGCGGCACGGGGAAGGTGGGGAACGGCGATGGGCCCCGGGGAGACCCGGGGCCCATCGCCGTGCTCACTGGACCGCTTGCTGGACTGCTCGGTCACTGCCCGTCGGGTTCGCGACGGTGGCGGCCGTGCGGCGAGGACGTCGAGTCCTCCGCCGGCGAGGCCTCACCACGGTGCCTTCCGGAGCCGTTCGGCTCCTTACCCTCCGTGCTTGCTTCCGACATGCTGGAACTCACCCCGTATGAATCGGTCTTTCGGTGTCGCTGTGCAACCAGAGAGTTTAGTGATGCGGACCGACAAGGAGGGAACGGTTCAGCCCGCGGGTCGACGGTCCGTCAGCGGGGCCTGCTGCAAGGGCACCGGGCGGCACACCCGGGGCTCGTCGACGGCCACCGCCACCGGTACCGGCTCCGGCTCGGGCGGAGCCTCCAGGTCCGCGAGGCCGCACGGCGCCCCGGCCGTCGCGTACGGCAGGCGCAGCACGCCCTGAGCCGTCCACAGTCCCGCGCCGGCCAGCCAGCCCGCGGGCGCGGCCGACTGGACCAGCCGGCGCGACGAGGGCTCCCAGGTCCCCACCCAGCTCCCGCCCACCGCGTCGATCCGCAGCGCCACCGAGCAGCTCTCCGGCATCAGGACCTGACCCGGCTGCACCGCGAACGGCGTCACCGCCGCGTCGTCGAGCCTCAGGCACTCGGGGAACCGCACCGGCAGCAGGCTGCCGAGCACGCCCCAGCCGAGCCGCTCGCGCCCCGGCGACGGCGCGTCGGAGCCGATGAGGAGCAGCCCGCTGTCCGGGGCGGCGAGGAGCAGCCGGTCGTCGCTCTCCTCGGTGATCTGGAGCAGCGGCGTCACCTCGCCGCCCCGCTCCAGGTCGACGGCGACGGCCTTCACCGGCCCGTCGTCCAGGCGCCGGTCGAGCGCGAGCATCCGGCCCGTACGGTCGAGCCACACCCCGCCCGTGCAGTGGCCCCTGACCTCGGCGACCTGCTCGGGGCCGAAGGCGCCGCCGGCGACGAGCCACAGCGTCGTCGTGTCGGGGCCGGCGCACATCGCGTAGGCGCAGATCCCGTCCGGCGAGGGCGGCAGCAGGACCAGCCGCTCGGAGCCGGGTGCCTCGACCGCGCCGAGCTGGAGCTCGCCGGTGGCCGGCCCGGTGGGGTAGAGAAGCGAGAACGTGTTCCGCCGCCCGTCCACGCGGCGGGCGACGAGGACCCGGCCGTCCGCGAGGGGCAGCAACTGGGTGTGCGGCTCCTCCGGCTGGCCGAGGGGGAGCGGGACGGCGTACGGCTCGGGGCCGTCGAGCGTCCACCGCTCCACGTACAGGGCGTCACCGGCGCCCGCGAGCCTGGCCGCGTACGCGCCGTTGGCCGTGATCGTGAAGCCGGCCGAACCGGTGGGGTCCTTGTCGCGGTCGTCGTCCTCGGCCGCGGTCTCGATGGCACACGCTGTCATCGACTCGTCACCTCCGGCCACGAAGCTAGTTTTCGCACTTCCTGCCGAACAACACGAGCCCGGTCACTTCACACATAAGGGTGGTCGTCCGGCGGTTCGGCCGTCGGGGAGGGGGTGCCTGTGCTGGAGTGACCCGTGATGAGTAAGGTAAGGCGAGCCTAAGCGGAGCCTGTGGCTCCGGTGTGGACGCGCCCGTATCCCCGTACAGAGCCACGTACAGGAGCCTTCTCATGTCCTTCCGCCGTCGCGGCACCGCCGCCGCCGTCGCCCTCGCCGCCGCGCTCTCCCTCGCGGCCTGCGGAGGAGGGGACGGAGGGTCCGACACCTCCGCGAAGCAGGACGCGACCAAGAAGAAGGACGTCGCCACCGGCGGCAAGGACTTCGGCGACGCCGCCGCCAAGACCGCGGCCATGGGTACGGACGCGAAGCCCGGCCAGTTCCCGCGCACGCTCACCCACGCCCTCGGCACGACCGAGCTGAAGGCCGCCCCCAAGCGGGTCGTCGTCCTCGACGTCGGCGAGCTCGACAACGTCGTCTCCCTCGGTGTCCAGCCCGTCGGCTACGCCCCCTCCGAGGGTGACGACGGCATCCCCGGCTACCTCAAGAAGGACGCCGGCGCCCCGAAGTCCGTCGGCACCATCAACAACCTCAACCTGGAGGCCATCGCCAACCTCCAGCCCGACCTCATCCTCGGCAGCCAGCTCCGCGCCGCCGACAAGTACGACGAGCTGTCGAAGATCGCGCCGACCGTCTTCTCCATCCGCCCGGGCTTCACCTGGAAGGAGAACTACCTCCTCAACGCCGCCGCGCTCGACAGGACCGCCGAGGCGAAGACGAAGCTCTCCGCCTACGAGGCGAAGGCGAAGCAGCTCGGCACGGACATCGGTACGGACAAGCCGACCGTCTCGATGGTCCGCTACCTCCCCGGCAAGATCCGCCTCTACGCCAAGGCGTCCTTCATCGGCACCATCCTCGAGGACACCGGCCTGCCGCGGCCCGAGAACCAGCGGATCGACGAGCTGGCCGCCGAGATCAGCCCGGAGAAGATCGACGACGCCGACGCGGACTGGATCTTCACCGGCGTCTACGGCGACGCCAAGGCCACCAAGAAGGACGCCGCCCAGACCAACCCGCTCTGGAAGAACCTGACGGCGGTCAAGTCCGGCCAGGCCAAGGACGTCCCGGACGAGACCTGGTACCTCGGCCTCGGCGTGACCGCGGCGAACAGCGTCCTCGACGACCTGCGCGGCTACCTCGTCAAGAAGTAGCCGACGGGAGCGCCTCGTGCCGCGACACGGGTCACGAGGCGCGCTCCCGCCCTCCTGCCCGAGACCGCGGCAGCCACCCATTGAGCAACCCCGACGGCGCCCGGCCACCTCCGCGAAAGCGGCGCCGGTTTAGGCGCACAAGGCGGCCAGGTAGCCTTTCCTCCGTGCCCCGTCTGTCTGAAGTCATCGCCGCGCTCGACGCTCTCTGGCCGCCAGAGCGAGCCGAGTCGTGGGACGCCGTCGGGACCGTCTGCGGCGACCCCGACGCCGAGGTCGGCCGCGTCCTCTTCGCCGTCGACCCCGTCCAGGAGATCGCCGACGAGGCGATCGCCCTCGGCGCCGACCTGCTCGTCACCCACCACCCGCTCTACCTGCGCGGTACGACGACGGTCGCGGCCGGCCACTTCAAGGGCCGCGTCGTGCACGACCTCATCAAGCACGACATCGCCCTCCACGTCGCGCACACCAACGCCGACACCGCCGACCCCGGCGTCTCCGACGCCCTCGCCGGCGCGCTCGACCTCCGGGTCACCGGCCCCCTCGTGCCCGAGAACAACCTGGGCCGGATCTGCGAGCTCGACCACCCCGAGACCCTCGCCGAGTTCGCGGCCCGCGCCGCGAAGCGGCTGCCCGCCACCGCGCAGGGCATCCGGGTCGCCGGCGACCCCGACATGATCCTGCGCCGCGTCGCCGTCAGCGGCGGCTCCGGCGACGGCCTCTTCGACGCCGTACGGGACGCGGGTGTGGACGCCTTCCTCACCGCCGACCTGCGCCACCACCCGGTCTCCGAGGCCACCCAGCACGCGGCACGGTCGGCCGGGCCGCTGGGTCTGGTCGACGCCGCCCACTGGGCCACCGAGTGGCCCTGGTGCGAGCAGGCCGCCGCCCAGCTCGACGAGATTTCCGACCGCCACGGCTGGGACCTCCGCGTCCACGTCTCGAAGACGGTCACCGACCCCTGGTCCTTCCACCACACCTCCCCTGGAGCCCCCAACTGAACGCCGCGCCCGCCGACCAGATCCGCCTCCTCGACGTCCAGGGCCTGGACGTACGACTCCAGCAGCTCGCCCACAAGCGCAAGTCGCTCCCCGAGCACGCCGAGATCGAGTCGCTGACCAAGGACCTCACGCAGCTGCGCGACCTGCTCGTCGCCGCGCAGACCGAGGAGAGCGACTGCGGCCGCGAGCAGACCAAGGCCGAGCAGGACGTCGACCAGGTCCGCCAGCGCGCCCAGCGCGACCAGCAGCGGCTCGACTCCGGCGCCGTGTCCTCCCCGAAGGACCTGGAGAACCTCCAGCGCGAGATCGTCTCCCTCTCCAAGCGTCAGGGCGACCTCGAGGAGATCGTCCTCGAGGTCATGGAGCGCCGCGAGTCCGCCCAGGAGCGCGTCGCCGAGCTGACCGAGCGGGTCTCCGCCGTCCAGGGCAAGACCGACGACGCGACCGCCCGGCGCGACGCCGCCCAGGCCGAGCTGGACGCCGAGTCCGCCTCCGTCACCAAGGAGCGCGAGCTCGTCGCGGGCTCCGTCCCGGCCGACCTGCTCAAGCTGTACGAGAAGCTGCGCGAGCAGCAGGGCGGGGTCGGCGCGGCGCGGCTCTACCAGCGCAAGTGCGAGGGCTGCCACATCGAGCTCAACATCACCGAGCTCAACGAGGTCCGCGCCGCGGCCCGTGACGCCGTCGTGCGCTGCGAGAACTGCCGCCGGATCCTGGTCCGCACCTCGGAGTCCGGCCTGTAATGACCACGGCACGCGAGCTGATCGTCGAGGCGGACGGCGGCTCCCGGGGCAACCCGGGGCCCGCCGGTTACGGGGCCGTCGTCCTGGACCCGGTGACGGGCGAGACGCTCGCGGAGGCGGCCGAGTACATCGGCGTGGCGACGAACAACGTCGCCGAGTACAAGGGCCTGGTGGCGGGGCTCACGGCGGCCCGGGCGCTCTTCCCGGACGCCACCGTCCACGTCCGCATGGACTCCAAGCTGGTCGTCGAGCAGATGTCCGGCCGCTGGAAGATCAAGCACCCGGACATGAAGCCGCTGGCGGCCGAGGCGGGCCGGATCTTCCCGGCGGGCCGGGTCCGCTACGAGTGGATCCCGCGCGAGCTGAACAAGCACGCGGACCGGCTCGCCAACGAGGCGATGGACGCGGGCAAGCAGGGCCGCCAGTGGGAGCCGTCCGGCTCGACGGCCGCGCTGGACACCGTCGCCGCGCGCAACGCCGCGGCCCTGCCGCCGTCGGGCCCGCCCGGCGACGCCGCCGCGGGCGCGGCGCGAGCCCGCGCGGCCCTGGCGCCGCGAGCGGGCGGGACGCCGGCGTCCGCAGGGGCAGGGACCTCCGGGGCCGGGGCGTCCGGTTCCGCCGGGCAGGCCGAGGACGGCCTGTTCGCCCACGACGAGGCTCTCGCGGCCCAGGCGCGCGCCGCCCTCGCCTCGGCCGCGTCGCACGAGTCGGCGCACGCGGAGGCGACCGGCGACTTCGAGGCCGAGGCGGCCGCGAACTCGCCGACGGGCCGCGCCGCGCGTGCCCACGCGCCGTCTGCCCCGCCCGGACCTGCCGGGGCACCCACCGCCGCGTCCGTCCCGTCCGAGGGCGGCACCATCGCTCCCGCCGCCGCGGCGCAGGCCGCCCCCGCCTCCGCCGCGCCCCAGCAGGGCTGGACCGGGCCCGACATGGGGGCGCCGGCGACGTTCGTCCTGCTGCGGCACGGCGAGACCGCGCTCACGCCCGAGAAGCGGTTCTCGGGCAGCGGCGGCACCGACCCCGAGCTGTCGGCGGCCGGGCTGCGCCAGGCCGAGGCCGTCGCCGCGGCGCTCGCCGCGCGCGGCACGATCCAGGAGATCGTCAGCTCGCCCCTCACCCGCTGCCGCCAGACCGCCGCAGCCGTCGCCGCCCGCCTCGGGCTCGACGTCCAGGTCGAGCGCGGGCTGCGCGAGACCGACTTCGGCGCCTGGGAGGGCCTGACCTTCGGTGAGGTCCGCGAGCGGTACCCGGACGACCTGGACGCCTGGCTGGCCTCCCCGAAGGCCGCGCCGACCGGCGGGGGCGAGAGCTTCGCGGCCGTCGCCCGGCGCGTCGCCGCGACCAGGGACCGGCTCACCGCCGCCCACGCGGGCCGCACCGTCCTCCTCGTCACCCACGTCACCCCGATCAAGACCCTGGTCAGGCTCGCACTCGGCGCCCCGCCGGAGTCGCTGTTCCGGATGGAGCTGTCCGCGGCCTCGATCTCGGCGGTGGCGTACTACGCCGACGGCAACGCGTCCGTACGACTCCTCAACGACACCTCGCACCTGCGCTGAAGGGGCCGACCTGCTCAAGGGCGGGCCCGGAGCGCCGCCGCGCCGCGGGCGAGGGCCTCGATCCGGGTCCAGTCGCGGGTCGCGAGAGCCTCGGGCGGCAGCATCCACGTACCGCCGACGCAGCCGACGTTCGGGAGGGCCAGGTAGGCGGGCGCGGAGGCCAGGGAGACGCCGCCCGTCGGGCAGAAGCGGGCCTGCGGGAGCGGGCCCGCGAGGGACTTCAGGTACGGGACCCCGCCCGCCGCCTCCGCCGGGAAGAACTTCATGTCCCGCACGCCGCGTTCGAGCAGGGCCACGACCTCCGAGGCCGTCGCGACGCCCGGCAGGAAGGGCACGCCGGACTCCCGCATCGCGCCGAGGAGCCGCTCGGTCCAGCCGGGGCTCACCAGGAACCGGGCCCCGGCGTCGACCGCGTCCGCGACGCCGGCGGCGGAGACCACCGTGCCCGCGCCGACGACCGCCCCCGGCACCTCGGCCGCGATGGCCCGGACGGCGTCGAGCGCGGCGGGGGTGCGGAGGGTGACCTCGATCAGCGGGAGGCCGCCGGCGACGAGGGCGCGGGCCAGGGGGACGGCGTCGGCGGTCTCCCCGATCACCACCACGGGGACGACAGGGGCTTCCGGGGCAAGGTCGAGCACGCTCGTCATGGGCATCATCGTGCCCAGGGCGAGCGTAAGACGCAACGGGCGTTGCGCAGGGTGCAACGGGTCAGTGGATCTCGTCCACCAGCACGTCCAGCGCCCCCGCCTTGCCACCCTCCTCCACCACGTACCCCAGATCCCGCAGCGCCACGGCCAGCTCCTCCGGCGAGCCCGGTTCCGCGCCGGCCTCCAGGAGGCTCCGGACGATCCGGCCCTTCGTCGCCTTGTTGAAGTGGCTGACCACCTTCCGGGTCGGCGCGTGCAGCACCCGCACCGTCGCCGTCCGCGCCGCCACCTCGCCCTTCGGCTTCCACGCCGACGCGTACGCCGACGAGCGCAGGTCCAGGACGAGCCCGTCCCCGGCCGCCTCCGGCAGCACCGACGCCATCGCACCCCGCCAGTGCGCGCCCAGCGCGCCGAGCCCCGGCAGCTTGACCCCCATCGAGCAGCGGTACGACGGAATCCGGTCCGTCACCTTCACCGCGCCCCACAGCCCCGAGAACACGAGCAGGGACCGCCCCGCGCGCTTCCGGGCCGCCGCGTCCAGCGTCGCCAGACCCAGCGCGTCGTACAGGACCCCCGTGTAGACCTCGCCCGCCGGGCGCGCGCCCGCCGTCCGCAGCTCGACGTTCTTCGCGACCTCGCCGCGCAGGCCCTCGCTCAGCCCGAGGACCTCACGCGCCTTCTCCTCGTCGGCGGCGCACAGCTCGACCAGCTCGTCCAGGACCGCGGCCCGCGCCTCCGCGAGCCCCGGCAGGGACAGCGCCTCCGGCTTGAGCGGCGCCCCGCGCCCCGAGGAGGCCTTGCCTTCGGAGGGCGGCAACAGCACGAGCACGGTGGTTCTCCTTCGTCCGTACGGGGGTGGGGGTGCGGCCCCGGCTGACCAGCGTACGAGGTGCCGGGCCCCCTCCCGCGCCATACGCTCGGTCCATGCCACGCCGCCACATCCACGTGACCGGCGCAGCCGAGGCTCCGCTGCGGGCCGCCCTGCGCGCACTCCGTACCGAGCTCGCGATCCCCGACGCCTTCCCGCCCGCCGTCCTCGCCGAGGCCGAGGCCGCCGCGAAGAACCCCCGGCTCCCCGCGTACGACGCCACCGACCTGCCGTTCCTCACGATCGACCCGCCCACCTCCACCGACCTCGACCAGGCCATGCACCTGGCCAGGCGGGCCGACGGCGGCTACCGCGTCCACTACGCCATCGCCGACGTCGCGGCCTTCGTCACGCCGGGCTCCGCGCTCGACGCCGAGGCACACCGGCGGGTCCTCACCCTCTACTTCCCCGACGGCAAGGTCCCCCTCCACCCCGCCGTCCTCTCCGAGGGCGCCGCCAGTCTCCTCCCCGGCGAGCCCCGCCCCGCGCTGCTCTGGCGCATCGACCTCGACTCCGAGGGGCGCAGGGTCGCCACCGACGTCCGCCGAGCCCTCGTCCGCAGCCGCGCCAAGCTCGACTACGCGGGCGTCCAGCGACAGATCGACTCCGGCACGGCCGAGGAACCCCTCGCGCTCCTCCGGGAGATCGGGCGGCTCCGCGAGGCCCTCGAAGCCGAGCGCGGCGGGATCTCCCTCAGCGTCCCCGAGCAGGAGATCGTCGAGAGCGACCACACCTACTCCCTCGCCTACCGGGCACCGCTCCCCGCCGACGGCTGGAACGCCCAGATCTCCCTGCTCACCGGCATGGCCGCCGCCGACCTCATGACCGCCGCCGGCACCGGCATCCTGCGCACCCTGCCCACGGCCCCCGACGGCGCCGTCGCCCGGCTGCGCCGCTCCGCGCGGGCCCTCGGCGTCGACTGGCCGCACCACGTCTCGTACGCGGACGTCGTCCGCTCCGCCGACCCCGTGAACCCGCGTCACGCCGCCTTCCTCCAGGAGTGCACCACCCTCCTGCGCGGCGCCGGCTACACCGTCTTCACCGACGGCCACATCCCCACCCCGGCGGTGCACGCCGCCGTCGCCGACGAGTACACGCACTGCACCGCACCGCTGCGGCGGCTCGTCGACCGGTACGCGGGCGAGCTGTGCGTGGCGGCGGTCGCGGGGAACGAACCGCCCGAGTGGGTGCGGGCCGCGCTCCCCGGGCTCCCCGACGAGGTGGCGGCGGGCAGCCGCCGCGCCAACACCGTCGAGCGCGAGAGCGTCGACATCGTCGAGGCGGCGCTCCTGAAGGAGCGGGTCGGCGAGGTCTTCGACGCGTACGTGATCGACGTGAAGGAACGTGAACCGGCCGTAGGCACCGTCCACCTGGAGGACCCGGCGGTCGTCGCCCGCATCGCCGGCGGCACCTCCCGCCTGCCGCTGGGGGAGTGGCTGCGGGTCAGGCTCGCGGAGGCGGACCCGGGCTCGGCGAAGGTGCTGTTCGCGCCCGCGTGAGCGCGTCGGCCAGGGCCTTGGGGTCGTCGGCGTGGACCCGGACGATCCGTACCGGCCGGGGCGCGCCGAGCAGCCGGGGCGCGTCGACCGGCTCCGTCAGCTCGATCGTGAGGGAGGTCTGCGAGCCGACGGCGAGGTTCAGCTCGCCGTCGGTCTTCTCGTGCGAGAAGAGCGACTCGCGCCGGACGGACGCGATCAGGCCGAGCGGTACGCGGACGTCGACGTGGGCCGCCTGCCGGAGGCGCAGGACGTCACCGGTCAGGACGTGCGGGCGGGTCACGGAGGCCGCGTGCAGCCCGAGGACGAAGAGCACGGTGCAGACGTCGAGGACGAAGACGATCGCGTGGACGACGGGCCAGTCGGCGAGCAGATACGACACGCCGACGGTCTCGACGAGGCAGACGAAGGCGAAGCCGTGGAAGAGCGCGGCCTGGTCGCGGGCGTGCGGGAAGACGCCGTCCGCGCCGGCGACCCCGTGCGGCCGCCGCGCGGCCCACCGCACCAGGCTCGTCATCAGCCGCAGCTCGTGCCCGACGAGCCGCAGCACGGCCTCGGGCACGAGCTCGGCGACGGCCTCGCGCGCGGAGAGACCGCGCCGCCGCAGCCGGAGGAGGACGAGCCCGGTGACCGTCAGGAGGGTCACGGTCACCACCTCGGTGACGGCGAGGACGGCTCCGGGTATCCGCACCCCGGCGACGAGGCAGACGGCGAGGACGACCTCGACGGGCAGCGCGGCGTACGCGACGAGCCGCAGCACGCGCAGGACGGGACGAAGCCGGTCGTCGGAGCCGCTCATCGGTCCTCCCCCTGTCGCTGCTGGTGCTGGTGCTGGTCGTGGTGGTGCTGCTGGTCGTGGTGCTGCCGGTCCCGGACGAGGCGGAGCGCGAGGCGGACGGCGGCGGACTGGGCGGGGGCGAGGTCGCCGAAGAAGGCGTCCGCGAGCCCGCTCGTCCCTTCGGCGGGCAGCTCCATGCCGACCTCGTCCGGCAGGCAGGCGGCGAGCACCCCGGCGGCCTCGGCCACCCGCGGGTCGTCCGGCTCCGCCCCGGCGAGGGCGTCGAGCCGCGCGTACACCTCGTGCGCGTACTCCGTCGTCCCGTGCAGCAGCCCGATCAGCCGGGCCCGGTCCTCGTCCGGGACGACGGTGTCGAGCAGGGCGAGGATCTCGCGGTCCTTCGCCGCCATCGGCGAGTCGGGCGCCGGGCCGAGCCCCGCCAGGAGCTCGCCGAGCTCCGCCGAGACGGGCCCCTCGGCGGGCAGCAGCCCGTCCCGCGCGCGGCCGAGCAGCGCGCGGAGCCGCTGCCGCCGCTCCCGGATGACCGCCTCCTGCCGGGCGAGATCCTCCTCCAGCTCCTGCAGCACCTCCACGAGCCCCCGCCCCTCGTCGTCCGCGAGCACACCGCGCACCTCGTCGAGCCCGAGCCCCAGCTCGGTCAGCCGCCGGATCCGCGCGAGCAGCACGGCGTCCCGGATCCCGTACTCCCGGTACCCGTTGGCCCGCCGCGCGGGCTCGGGCAGCAGCCCGGACTGGTGGTAGTGCCGCACGGCCCGCGGGGTGACCCCGACGAGCGCGGCGATCTCGCCGATACGCATGGCCCCAGTAGAAACCCTGACGCGGCGGCAAGGTCAAGCAAGCTCCGGTGCGGCGGGTAGCATGGTCGGCACGGCAGACGAGCCGGGCGGGCGGCCGCGTGGAGATCCTCGGATCTTCCCGAGGAACGTCCGGGCTCCACAGAGCAGGGTGGTGGCTAACGGCCACCCGGGGTGACCCGCGGGACAGTGCCACAGAAAACAGACCGCCGGGGACCTCGGTCCTCGGTAAGGGTGAAACGGTGGTGTAAGAGACCACCAGCGCCTGAGGTGACTCAGGCGGCTAGGTAAACCCCACTCGGAGCAAGGTCAAGAGGGGACACCCCGGTGTCCCTGCGCGGATGTTCGAGGGCTGCTCGCCCGAGTCCGCGGGTAGACCGCAGGAGGCCGGCGGCAACGCCGGTCCTAGATGGATGGCCGTCGCCCCGACGACCGCGAGGTCCCGGGGCACAGAACCCGGCGTACAGCCCGACTCGTCTGTCGGCCGACGGGGAAGGGCCCCCGGCCAGAACTGGCCGGGGGCCCTTTCGCGTGGGCTTCCGACAGAACCGGCGGCTCCGCTTCAGAATCCCTCCAGCGGTGCGCTATCGCCCCGCGCGACCTTCTTCCCCACAGCAGTCGACGCTGTGAAGAAGGAGAGGGATCCCCACGATGGCCTCCATCGACACACCGCCGCCCACCCCCGTCATCCTCATGCTGCCGGGGCAGGGCTCGCAGTACCCGGGCATGGCGCACGGCCTCTACGGCACCGAAGCCGTCTTCACCCGGGTCGTCGACGAGGTCCTCGGGCTCCTCGGGGCCGAGGGGCGCCGGGTGCGGGACGACTGGCTGGCCGAGCGGCCCCTCGTCGACCTCGACGACGTCACCCGCGCCCAGCCCCTGATCTTCGCCCTCGACGTCGCCTACGGCGCCCTCCTGATCTCCTGGGGCGTCCGTCCCGCCGCGCTCGTCGGGCACAGCGCCGGCGAGTACGCGGCCGCCGTCCTCGCCGGGATCATGAAGCTGCCCGACGCGGTGGCCGCGCTCGACGCCCGCGTACGGGCGCTCGCCACCGCCCCGCGCGGCGGGATGGCCTCGGTGGCCGCCAGCCCGGCGATGCTCACGCCCTGGCTCACCTCGCAGGTCGTCGTCGGCGCCGTCAACGCGCCCCTGCAGGTGATGATCGCCGGACCCGAGCCGCAGCTGTCCGCCGTCACCGGCGCCCTGACCGCCGGGTCGGTGACCTGGATGCGGGCCAAGGCCACCACCGGCTTCCACAGCCCCTCCGTCGAGGCGGCCTGCGCGAGCACCCGGCCCGTGTACGAGCGGATCGACTTCAAGGAGCCCCGGACCGTCGTGGTCTCCGGGTACACCGCGCGCCCGCTCGCCGAACCGCAGCTGAGCGACCCGGAGTTCTGGGCGATGCAGCCCGCCAGGACCGTCCTCTTCGATGCCGCGCTCACCCACCTCCTCGACAGCGCGGGGCCCGTCGGCGGCGGCCCCTTCCTCCTCGTCGAGGCGGGCCCCGGGGAGGGACTCTCCCTGCTCGCCCGCCGCCATCGCGCCGTCACGCGGAACGGATCGGCCGTCGTGCCCCTCTCCCCGGTACGGGCGGGTTCGCACCTCGACGTCGGGCAACTGGCGGTCGTGGCCCAGAAGTTGCGGGACCGCGGACATCGGCTCGGGCATCGTGCCCCCGCCCCCGCGAATCCTGTGAACCCCGCGAACCCCGCAGGTCCCCGGGGCCCCGAGGGCTCCACCGCCCCTTCCGTACGGCAGCGAGAGGACCAGAGATGGACAGCGAGAGCGGGCGCCGCGTAGTCCTCGTCCCCGGAAGGAAGACCCCTTGACCCCCACCGACGGCCCGACCGTCCACGTCACCCGGCACGAGACCGTCGTCGCGGCCCCGCCCGAGGCGGTCTTCGCCCTGGTCGCGGACGTGACCCGGTGGCCCCAGGTGTTCGGGCCCACCGTGTACGCCGAGGTGACCCGGGACGACGGCACGGAGCAGGCCCTGCGCAGCTGGGTTTTCGTCGACCGCGAGGTCCGCTCCTGGAACTCCCGGCGGACCCTGGACCGGACCGCGCGCACGATCGCCTTCCGTCAGGACGCCCCTTCGGCGCCGCTGGCCGCGATGGGCGGCGAATGGCGTGTGGAGGCCGGTCCGGCCGGCGGCTGCCGGGTGGTCCTGCTCCACGACTACTCCGTCGTGGACGACGACCCCCGGGCCGCCGAGCTGATGGCCGCGGCCGTCGAGGCCACCGGCCTGACGGAGCTCGGTGCCCTGCGCACCACCGCCGAGCAGGCCGCCGCCGCGGGCGGCGCGGGGGACGAGCTGACCTTCACCTTCAGCGACGGCGGGCGGATCCAGGGCTCCGCCCGTGACGTGTACGCGTTCCTCGACCGGGCCGACCGGTGGCCCGAGCGGCTGCCGCACGTCGCCGTCACCCGCCTCACCGAGGAGGAAGGGGGCGTCCAGATCCTCGACATGGACACCCGCGGGCCCGACGGCTCCCTCCACAACTCCCGTTCCGTCCGCGTGAGCTTCCCCGAGCGCGGACTGCTCGTCCACAAGCAGCTCAAGGTGCCGGCGGTCATGGCCTGCCACACCGGGCGCTGGACCGTCGTCCAGCACGGGGAGGAGGTCACGGCCACCTCCTGGCACACCGTGACCCTGGATCCGGCCGGCGTCCGGCAGGTCCTCGGCGAGGCCGCGACGTTCGCCGACGCCCGGTCCCTGGTGCGCCACGCCCTCGGCACGAACAGCTCCACCCTGCTCCGGTACGCCAAGGCGTACGCCGAAGCCGCCCGGGCGTGACGCGATGGTCACGCCCGGGCGGCAGGGGCTTCGTACGGGCCGTACACGCCGTACGCGCCGCACGGGATGCGAGGGCATCCCGTACGGCGCGTACGGCGTGTGGGGGAGGACGGCCGGCCGCGCGGTCAGCGGCCCCGGGGCACCGAGCGCCAGGAACCCGCCGCCTGCGAGCTGTGCGACCTGCTCCAGCGCGCCGTGCGGTCGGTCCTGGCGCTCGCCGCGCGCGGCGGCTCGCGGTGCAGCGTCGCCAGCAGGGCGGCGGTCACGGCGGCGACCTCCTCAGGGGTGGGATTGCCGCTCAGGATCCGCAGGGGACGGACCGGCGTGGCGGTGGAGTCGGCGGGGTGCGGCGGAAGCGGGAACGGGGTCGACGTGACGCTCATGGCGGTGGCCTCCTGCGGGGAGGGGCGGGCCCCTCGGGCGGATACACGATGGGTGGGCGGTAGGGCGGTGTGCGGGACGGGCGGCCCCGCGAGGTGCACGCGGTCGGGAAGGACGGCGGGTGTACGGGGCGGGGCCGGGCGGCCTCCACGGCCCGTCCGGCACCGGCACTCAGCGGGCGGCGAGGTCCTCCAGGCCGCCGGCGAAGGCCTCCGGCGAGGGCAGGGCGGCGATCGCGGAGCGCAGCCGCTGGGCGGTCGCCAGGGCCCGTCCGCCGTAGAGCAGGTCGGCGAGATGGCGGCGCAGCCGCAGCGAACTCCCGGTCTCCCGGGGCTCCTCGGCGGCGACGAGCCGGCGTCCGGCGCCGATCCGGTCCAGCCGGTCGCCCGCCGGGCGGCTGTCGGCGAGCACCAGTTGGGTGACGCCGTGGGCCGCGGCCTCCAGGGTCACGTCGGGGCCGCCCTCGTGGGCGACGGCCACACAGGTCGACAGGACCGGGCCGAGCAGCTCCGGTTCCGCGAACCGGAGCGGGGAGCCGGGCCCGCCGAGGAAGCCCAGGGCGCCGACGACCCGGGCCCGTTCGGCGGCGGGGAGGAGGACGATCACCTCGACGTCGAGGCCGAGCGCGGCGCGGGCGACGAGGAGCAGCCGCTCGGGCGTCCAGCTCTCCGGTGAGCCGGCCGGGCCGGGACGCAGACACACCCGCAGCAGGTGGTGCGGCTCGCGCAGCTCGTACGGCAACTGTCCGGCGTGGCAGGTGGGCTGGCGTACGGACAGGGCGTCCGGCTCGGCGCCGGACCCGGGCCCGCCGCGCAGCCCCGGCGGGCAGGGGTCGATGCGGACCGGCGCCGGTCCGTCGGCGCTCCGGTGGTCGAGCGGCGTCCACCGCACGACCCGCCCGTCGGGGAACGCCGCACGGGCGCCGGTCTCCTGCGTGCCGTCCTCCGCCGACACCACCAGATCGGGGCGCCAGCCGGGTCCGGGCGAGGACGTGCCGCGCAGCGCCGAGGAGAGCGGGGTGCCGGGCGGCCCGGCGGTGCGGACCTCATGACCGGCGGCCGCGCAGGCCTGTGCGGCGGCCGTCATCGCGAGCAGATGCGAAACGGATTGCCGCGCGGTGAACAGGACGCGCATGGGTTCCCCTTCCGGCCGCGCAGTGCGCTTGGTGCGCACGCTCGTGCCGAACAGGGGACCCCCAGGCGGTCCAGCCTCGTTAGGGGGACGGTGGAGTCGCTGCGTCAGCCGTGGTGGGAGGCCTGTCCGGCGAGCTCCCGCAACTCCCGGCCGAGGCGCAGGAGGTCGGGCGAGGGGAGCAGTCCGAAGCGCTCGTCGAGGCGGGCCGTGACCGTCTCGTACACGCTGAGAGCGCCCGACACCCGGCCCGAGCGGGCCAGCGCGGTCATCAGGAGTCCGTGCAGCGCCTCGTGGTGCGGGTGCTCCTCGACCAGCGCGGACAGCTCGGGCAGCAGCCGCTCCCCGGCGCCGAGCCGCAACTCGGCGGTCAGGCACCGCTCCAGCACGTCGGTGCGGCTCTGCTCCAGGCGCATCGCCTCCAGGCCGAGGGCGGGGCCGCCCTGGACGCCGTCGAGCGCGCGTCCCTTCCACAGGGCGAGGGCCTCCCGGAGCCGGGCGGCGGCGGTCGCGTCGTCACCGGTCTCGAAGGCCGACTGCCCCTGGGCGCACAGCCGGTCGTAGGCGTGGACGTCGACCGCGCCCTCGCCGGCGAGGAGCGCGTAGCTCCCGTGCCGGGTCACGAGGACGTCCCGGCCGGCGCGCGGGTCGCCGAGCGCCTGGCCGATGAGGGTGCGGAGCTGGAGCACGTACGTCTGGACCGTCATGTGCGCCTTGGGGGAGGCGTCCGCCCCCCACACCTCGTCGACGACGGCGGAGACCGGCACGGCCTGGCCGGCGTGGAGGGCGAGCAGCGCCAGGATCCGGCGGGGCTTCCCCGCGCTCGGGGCGATCGGTACGCCGGCGAGGGCAGCGGAGAACGGGCCCAGCATGTCGATCTTCATCGATGCCTCCTCCTGGTCGTGGATTCCACCGTCGCACGCCCCCGTGACGGTGGACCAGTGAGATCGGAACGGGCCGGGGATGAACCGCTCACGGTCGGACCGTGACGGATTCACGGTCCCTGTCCACGACGTGTCCCGGCCCGGCTCACGGACCCGGTGAGGGGCTCACAGCCAGCCGGAGGTCTGCGCGATGCGGATGGCGTCCACGCGGTTGCGGGCGCCGAGCTTGTAGACGACCGCGGTGAGGTAGTTCCGGACGGTGCCGGACGAGAGGTACAGCGCGGCGGCGATCTCGTCGACGTCGTCGCCGTCGGCCGCGAGCCGCAGGACATCCGCCTCGCGCGGGGTCAGCGGGGACTCGGCGGCGCCGAGCGCGGCGAGCATCAGCTGCGGGTCGAAGACGCGCTCGCCCTTGGCGATGGCGCGGATCGCCTCGGCGAGCCGGCCGGGCTCCGCGTCCTTCAGGAGGAAGCCGCGCACCTGCGCGTCCAGGGCCCGGCGCAGATTTCCGGGCCTGCCCAGGCTGGTGAGGATCAGCACCCGGGCCGCGGCGCCCCGCCGGTGCAGGGCCTCGGCCGCCGCGATGCCGTCGACACCGGGCAGTTCGATGTCGAGGATCGCCACGTCCGGCTGCAACTCCTCGACGCGTGCCACGATCTCGCTGCCGGTCTCCAGCTCGGCGACGACCTCGATGTCGGGCTCCAGGGAAATCAGTTCCACCAGCGCACGGCGCAGCATGCGCATGTCCTCGGCGATCAGAATTCTGATCAAGCTTCGTTCCACCCCCCGTGGACTCCGTTGACTCGGTCGACTCTGTCGACGGGGATGGAGCGTACTGGCTATTTTTGATCGCCGCGCGGGGGTGGGACGGCCGGATTCCTGCAAGGACGGAGGCGGCCGCTCATCGGCCGCTCCACGGCCGCCTCCGTCGTCATCGAGGGTTCACACGATCTTCAGGACGTACCGGCGAGTAGCCGGCCGGTCCGTCTCAGAGGAACAGGGGGACCGGGTTCAGCGCCTCGTACGGGGTCGGGGCGGCCAGTCTGCCGAGGGCGACGGGCACATCGAAGAGCCGGCCGGGCGCGAAGCGGTCCCAGAAGTGGCGCATGCCGGGCACGATCACCTTGACCACCGGGAGTCCGACGTCGGGCCGGGTCTGGTCCAGGACGAGCAGCTCCATGCCGCGCTCGCGGACCGCCGCCCCGATCGCGGCGACGTCGTCGCGGAGGTCGGCGCGGGGTGCGTACGCGAAGTCGGCGGGGCCGTGCAACGGGGCCCCGGGATCCGGCAGCAGGTAGGGGTGGTCCGCGGTGGTGGCCGTCCGCCACCAGCTCAGCAGCCGCTCGTCCTGGCAGCCGTAGCCGGTGCCGTCGGCCCGGACCTCGGCGACGGCCGGCATCATCTGGTTCGCCTCGGCGAGCGCGCGGCACAGCGCGACCTTCGGGTCGAAGTGCGCGCCGAACCCGAACAGGATGTCCTCGGCGGGCTTGTCGGTGCGCCGGGTGACGGCGGCGAAGGTCGGGACGCCGAAGTCGGCGGTCACGTCGAGGACCCACACCTCGCGGCCGAGCGAGGCGTGCAGCGCCCGCATCCGGCCGATCCAGGGCTCGTCGAAGGCGTCGAGGTCGACGGCGGGGTGCCGGGTGCGGTTGTACCACCAGAGGGCGACCGCGTCCCGCTCGACCAGCTCCAGGAAGCCCTGGACGATCGCGTCCTCCCGGCTGCTGCCGGCGGCGTTGCCGTTCGAGTCGGCCCGGACGTGGCCGAGGCCGGGCTGGCGAGGGGCGTCGAAGTAGAGCAGCGCGGTGGGCAGCAGCCGGTGTTCGCCGCGGGTCAGCGACCAGACCGGGGTCCAGTCGACGGGCGCCTCCTCGTCGAAGGGCTCCATGCCCTGGCGGGGGTCGTACAGCTGGCAGGCGGCGGGGTGGACGGCCCGGTCCGCGACCTCGCGCCAGCTGGCCCGGACCGTCGGCTCGTCGCCCTCGTACATCCCGGAGTGCCGCTCCAGGGACTCGCACAGGGCGCCGACCCGGGCGTCGAGCTCGGTCATGCCCTTGCCGCCGCTCTCGCTGCGCAGCTGCGAGGCGGGACCGGTCAGGCCGCGCGGCCCCCGGGCGTGGTTGTGCCCGGCGCGGAAGGAGTTGAGGCCGGCGGGGCCGCGGGCGTCGCGCTGCACGGCCTTGACGACGCCGGTGACGGGGCTGATGAGGTGCTCGTACCGCCGCAGGGTCTGCTCGGCGGTGGCGGAGCGGTGGCCCGAGCCGGTGAGATCGGCCTTGGGGCGGGAGTCCACGGTGACGGGGGAGAGGACCCGGCGCGTCACCAGGCCGGGGTCGCCGCACCCCGGGCACTGCGGGCGGGCCCGCAGCGGGTGCACCCGGGTGGTGAGGCTGATGGTGTCGAAGGTGAGGACGCCGTCCTGCCCGGGATGGCGGTGCCCGCCCAGCCACTTGACACATTCGGCGACGGCGAGCTGATTGCCGAGGAGGAGACTCGCGGGCGTCTCGGCCGGCGGATGCGCGACCGGCCGGCCGAGCGCGCGGCTCAGATGGGTCTCGGCGCCGCGGTGGCCCGAGATCCGGTGGGACAGGCACTGCCAGCAGGGGCCGTCGTCGGGCCGGAACAGCGGGCCGATCCAGGGGGTGGTGCCGTGCGGTTTCGCGAGCAGCCAGGGCGTGCCCGCCGCGCGCTGCTCCGCGTCGACCTCGGCGAGCCCGGGGTCGAGGTAGTTGTCGCAGACGACGAGGGTGAGCTGGGCGGGGACACGGCCGCCGATGCCGTCCCCGCCCTGCCTTCCGTCCCCGCCCTGCCTTCCGTCCGCGCCGTCCGTACCGTCCGCCACGAGCAGGCCGGACGCCGTGCAGGCCTGTTCGGCGGACCGGGCGTCGGCGCCGCCGACCGCCCGGACCCGGACGGTCGAGAGGGATAACGGGCCCGGCGCGCCGGCCAGTTCCCAGTAGGCGGCGGCGGCCGCCGCCGTGGGGTTCGCGGGCACCGGGTCGCGGGTCAGGAGGTCGGCCTCGTTGAGACGGCCGACCGCCAGGGCCACGTCCCGGGGCGAGCAGTGGGGAGAGGCGTCGGCGACGAGGGACCGGAAGTCCCTGGTGCCGTCGAGGAGCGGAGCGACGACCGCGACCCGCGCGTCGTCGAAGGCGGTGATGCCTCGTTCGGAGATGACGTACGTCGCTTCGCCGGGCACGACTTCGGCCCGCAGATGCTCCTTGAACCCCATGCGCATGCGTGTGCCCCTCCCCTTACGTGTCGGACGTACGGAATCAGTGACCGGCGAAGGGCAGCGGAGCCAGGACGGAGGCGGGCATGGCGCGGATGCAGAGGGTGAGCAGGGTGGTGCCGTCGGGGGCTATCGCGGCGTACTCCTCGGTGACGGCGCCGAGCCCGGTGGTGGCCGGGATGACCGGGGCGGTGGCACCTTCCTCGAGGTCGATGCCGGACTCCTTCAGGACGGCGTCCGGGTCGCTGGCGTAGCGGGCGGCGAAGGCCGGGTCCACGAAGGTGTGGAGCATGAGCTCGGCGAAGGCCAGCTCCTGCTCGATCGAGCCGATCTCAAGGGCCGTGGCGACAGACTGGTTCATGGCAACTCCCGTGATGTCAGCGGTTGGTGAGGGCCGTGTGAGGCTCGATAGGAGTAGACGAAACTTCGCGACTTCTCCACAAGTGATCGCTTCACCCTCACCGACATGAGATTTTCACCACGGTGACAATTCGCTTCTGTTGGCGGATCCGACCGTCATTCGGACATCCGGACGCCCATAATCCGGGCACGCAGCGACATGAAGCGGATCCGTGTGGTTATGATCCGGCCATGGGTGGCCCCGGGGGAGGGGCCGACAGGGGGGCTGGATCCGATGACAGCACAGGGCACCTCTCGCCTGAGACTCACCGCGCTGCGGCCATGTGCCACAGAACGGGCCAGTGGTAAAAGGGAGTTGTCGGCCATCAGTTCAGCCGCTCCCGCTCCCCGGATCGCCAATGTCCTGGTCGTCGTGGTCTTCCTCGGCTATCTGCTGATGCAGGCGGTCAACGTCCTCGAAGCCGCGCCGGGGACGCCGGAGCTGGCCGCCTGCCTCGCCATTCCGCCGGTGCTCGCCGCTCTCCAGTACGTGCACTTCGCACCGCATCTCGTGCTCCTCAGGCAGCGGCTCCATCCCTGGTCCCTGATCCTCCAGGCGCTCGTCACCTTCGTCCCCTTCGCCCTCTTCGGATGGCACTGGGGAGGCATGGCGGGCTTCCTTGCCGGATCGTTCCTTCTCCGGCTGTCGCCGGTCCTGGGCTGGGTGCTCTACGGACTCACCGTCATCGGCGTCATGGCCATCTCGACGACCGAACAGCTGCGGCCCGTCGACATCGCCTACATGGGCGTCTCGACCGCCCTCACCGGCCTGGTCCTGTACTCCATGGCCCGGCTCGCGATGCTGGCCACCGCCATCCACGACTCGCGCGGCGAGCTCGCCCGCATGGCCGTCGCCAGGGAGCGGCTCCGGTTCGCCCGGGACCTGCACGACCTGCTCGGCTACAGCCTCTCCTCCATCACGCTGAAGAACGAGCTGATCCAGCGGCTGATCGTCAGCAACCCGCAGCGCGCCTGCGAGGAGGTCACCGAGGTTCTCGTCATCTCCCGGCAGGCCCTGGCCGACGTCCGCGAAGTGGCCCGCGGCTACCGGGACATGTCGCTCCTCGTCGAGGCCGAGTCCGCCGGGTCGGTGCTCAAGGCGGCCGGCATCAGGGCCGAGATCGAGGTGGAGTGCGCGGGGCTCTCGTCGATCGCGAACACGATCCTGGCGACCGTGCTGCGGGAGGGCGTCACCAACGTCCTCCGGCACAGCCAGCCCCGGAACTGCTCCGTCACGGCGGGCGAGGACCCCGAGCGCAAGGGGTTCTGCCGGCTGGAGATCGTCAACGACGGGGTGGGGCAGCGGGGGCTCGTCGCCTCCGACAGCACCGGGACGGGGCTCACCAACCTGGCGGCCAGGGCCGCCGCCGTGGGCGGCCGGCTGCGCAGCGGGGTGGACCCCGGGGGCACCACCTTCCGGCTCGTGGTCGCGGTCCCGGCCGACGCGGCCGCCGTGAAGGACGGTTTAGCCCTCCTGACGGAGGATCCCCGGGCGGTCCGTCCCGACGAGCCCTCGGCGGCCGAGCGACCCACCCTGGAGTCCCGGCGCAGCGCCTGACCCGGGAGGGGGCGTCAGACGCCCTTCAACTGCCGGGCCAGCCCCTTCTCCAGCTCGCTGAGCGGCACCTCGACGCAGAGCCGCTCCGGGTGTCCGGGCGGCGGGCCCGGCGGCGTGCGGCTCAGCGAGCCGGCCGTCCTCCCGGTCGCCCTCCTCGCGGGGGTCCTGGCCGCGGCGGGACCGGTGGCCCCGTGCCCGGCCGGGTTCCCGGTCGAGTCCCGGTACGGGCCGGCGGGCGTGGGCGGGGTCGGGGCGGTGGCGACGGCCGTGGCCGTCGTGCCGGGCCCGGGTCCGGTTTCCGGGCTGTGGTCCTCGGTCCCGGGAGCGTGCTCCTCGGTCTGCCCGTACAGGATCCGCCGCAGCTGGTCCTCGGGCAGCGGCAGCCAGAGGGATCCGAAGGCCACCAGGGCCCGGTAGCAGCCCCGGGCCATCAGAATCACGTGCCGCAGGGCGTGGTTCAGCACTCCGTGCACCGCTCGACCTCCGTCTCCGTCGGTGGGCGGCGGCCGGGGTCGGGGGTTCCCACGGGCCGCCGCCCTGCCCGGAGCGTCGTCCCGGCCGCTCACGTCCGGCTCGAACGCGGGTGGAACGGCCTCGGGGCGGCACGCTTCAGAGGGAGTGCCCGAGGGCTCCGACGATATTCGAGCGGCCGATGTCAGCATGCCCCCAGGGTTGTCCTGCCGTGTGCCGACCGGACACCTCGCACAGGCCGCTGTCAGGCCGATGCCAGGCCGTGGCCGCCGAGAGGAGTGAGGGATGGCCGTGCGCGACATCCGCCGGGGGCCGGTGCCCGCGAGCGGTCCCGACCCGGTCTGGTGGAGCGGCGGTTCGGATCCCGGGAGGCCGCTGGTGCTCGTCGTCGGCGGGGCTCTGGGCGGGGGCCCGGAGTGCACCCGGCTCCTCTGCCGGCTCGTGGCCCACGGCCACGCGGTGGTCGCCGCGCGCCTGCCCCGGCCCGTGCAGTGCGCCGAGTGCACCGCGGCCTCCGTCTCCCGGCTGATCGACCGCCACGCCCGCACCGCCGACACCCGGCGCGCCCGTGTGATCGGCTTCGACCTCGGCGGACGCCAGGCGCTCGCCGCCGCCGCGACCGACCACCGGATCGCCTCCGTCCATCTCGTCGGCGCCCCGGTCTCCCGCCTCTTCGAGGAACCGGGCCGGATCCTCGACCTGCCCCCGGCGACGGTCGACGCGCTGGTGGCCGCCACCGGGGCGGCGGGCGGTGAGCAGCTCCCGTACCTCCTGAAGGGCATGGCGCTGCTCCCCGAGCAGCTGTACGAGATCCGGGGCCAGGTGTGGGTCGGTCACGCCCCCGACGACCCGCTCACCGCCCCCCAGGACCTGGCCCTGCTGAAACTGACCCTGGAGCGCTCGGTGTTCCACGCCTTCGGCGCGACCGGCGGGACGTCGCCGCGCGGCGGGGCCGTCCACCGCTGGCTGGTCGACGGCGTGCGGAGAGCGGGTGGGCCGCCCGCGCGCTGACATTCCGTCCGCCGAACCCCCAGGGGCCACGCAACGGGTCGACTCCCGGTCAAGGCTGTCTCCAGCGTCTTTCGACATGGTGCGAGGGATTGTCCGCCGATGCCCCCTCTGACGCCCTGGGGTGACCATGTACGAACCCGATGAACTGATCGCCGCCGCACTCGGTGCCGATCCGCAGTGGCAGCCCGACCGGCTGACGCGTGCCCGCTCCCGCCTCGCCGAGATCGAAGACGGTCTCGGCGACCCCTGGAGCCCAGACAACCCCGTCGGCCTCGCCGCCGTCCTCGCCGCCGACGACTCGGGGGAGAGCTCCGTCATCGGCATCCGACGGTTCCAGAACCTCGGCATGCCGGCCGAGATGGTGCCGGCGGAGCTCGGCGGCAAGATGGCCGGTGTCGACCTGCTCGGCCTCGTCATGCGGCCCTTCTTCCGCCGCGACCCGGCCCTCGCCTTCAGCCACGGCTTCACGCCCTTCCTCGGCGCGCAGATGGTGTGGCTCAACGGGGACGCCCGCCAGCGCTCCCGGATGGCCAACGTCGTCCTGCGCGGCGGCATGGTGGGCGTGGCCTGCCAGCGCTTCGAGCACGAGAGCGAGTTCCACGCCCAGGAGTTCACCGCCGCCTGGGCCGAGGACGGGATGCTGCGGCTCAACGGCAGCAAGGGCGCCATCAACAACGCCCACACCGCCGAGCTGATCGTCGGCTTCGTCTCCACCGGCGACGGCGCCACCGACTACTCGATCCTCATGTTCGACCCGGCCTCGGTGCCGCCCTCGCGGGTGCGCGCGCTGCCCCGGCACCGTACGACCGGCGTCCGCGGGGTCCAGGCCGCCGGCCTCGAGTTCCTCGACTGCCCGCTGCCCGGCGAGTCCCTCGTCGGCACCTGGGGCGACGGAGTGGCGCTCAGCCTGCGCGCCTACCCGGCCGTGCACGCGGCCTTCCCGTCGATGGCCATCGGCCTCGCCGACACGGCCCTGCGGTCCGCCGTGCGCGCCGCCCAGGAACGCGACTTCGGCAGCCAGGGCGTGGTGGGCGACGCCTCGGCGCGCTCCGCGATCGCCGGTACCTTCGCGGACCTGCTGATCGCGGACTGCCTGTCCCTGACGGCCGCCCGCTCCACGCACCTGCTGCCCGAGCAGTGCGACGTCCTCGCGGCGGTCACCAAGTACATCGTCCCGAAGATCGTCGGCGAGGCGCTCTACGACCTGTCGGCGGTGATGGGCGACGCGTTCCACGCGGAGAGCGGGCACGACGCCGTTTTCCGCAAGCAGCTGCGCGACCTCTCCACCATCACCTTCGGGCACGTCAGCAGCGCGATCTGCCAGTCGGTCATCGCGCCCTACCTGCCGGCCCTCGCGTTCGTCGACCCGGACGCCGCCACCACCCCCGCCGACCTGTTCCGGCTCGAGGTGCCGCTGCCGCCGCTCGACGGCGAGAAGCTCTCCGGCTTCGGCGGCGACGACCGGCTCCTCGACTACCTCGGGCACGCCGCCGGGCGGCTGCCCCTCGCGCTCACCGGCCTCCCGCACGCCGACCTGCTCACCGGCCTCGTGGCCGGGCTGTGCGAGGAAGCCGCCGAGATCCGCCGGGAGGCCGCCGCGCTCACCGGCGACGGCGGTGAGGACGGGCTGCTGTTCGACACGCGCACCTTCCCCCTCAGCGAGCGGTACGCGCTGCTGCTCGCCGCCTCGGCCTGCGTCGGCGTCTGGCTCAACGCCGGCGTCGGCCCCGACGAGTTCCTCGACGAACCGACCTGGCTCGTCCTCGCCCTGCACCGGCTGCTGCGCCGCATCGGCCGTTCCGTACCACCGCTGCCCCGCGAGATCGAGGCCCTCACCTGCGAGGAGGTCCTGGCGCGGGTCCGCGTCCCGCAGAGCCTCGACCTGCTGCGCACCGGACTCGCGGGATGAGCACAGCCGCGCCCGACAGGGGCTTCCCGCCCGCGCCCGACCGGGTCTTCCCGCCGGAGCCGAGCCGTGTCGGCGGCCCGGCCGGGCCCTGGGCGCATCTGCTGCGTGATCTGGAGAGCTCCGGCTTCGGCATGGTGCACGCCTCGCTCGACGAGTGGCGCGCCCAACTGCCGCCCGAGGAGGAGCGCAAGGAGCTCCTCGGGCGGGACTGGGAGCGGTACAGCAAACTCGCGGGCGTCCATCTGAGGGAACGGTTCCTCGCCACCCGCATGCTCATCCGGCACACCGCCGCCGTCGCCCTGGGCACGGAACCGTACGCCCTGGAGCTGCGGTACGGGCTCAACGGCCGCGTCCACCTCCGGGGCTACGACCAGATCGACGTGAGCCTCAGCCACACCGCCGACCTGCTCCTCTGCGGCATCACCTCCCTCGGCGTCGTCGGCATCGACACCGAGCCGGCCGGCCGCCGGCTCAGCGGCCAGGACGTCGAGCGGCTGATGTGCACCGAACCGGAACGCAAGAGGATCGCCCGCGCCCCCGAGGCGGAGCGCAACGGGCAGCTCCTCAGCCTGTGGACGCTGAAGGAGGCCTACAGCAAGGCGCTGGGGCAGGGACTGCGCTTCCCCTTCGCCGAGTTCGGCTTCCGCATGGAGGACGGCGAGGGCGGCCGTACGGGCCACGCACGGCTCGAACGCGCCGACGGGACGCTCGTCGAGGACCACACCTGGCGGTTCGCCACGTGCCCGGTGCCCGGGGGCCACGTCGCCGCCGTCGCCCTCCAGGACACCCGGCGCTCCGGCCGGCCCGACACCCGGGCCAGCACCGCCCTGAACCGCCAGATCCTGGCCGCCATCAAGCGGTCCAGGCCCGCCTGACCTGGATCTACCTGCACTCAAGGGGCCGTCGAGTCACCCCCGCCAAGGTAGAGGAGCCGGTGGGGCCCCCTCGGGATCCGAGGAGGTTTCACACCGCAGGCGCCCGGGACGGGGCAGTAGGCCACAAGCTCGCTGCCCCGCCCCCGATCGCGCGCCGGAGCGGATGAATCTGCCGTGGTGAAGGGGTAATTGACGATGGCACAACTCACCCTGCGGGAGCTGGGCGAGATTCTTCTCGAGTTCCAGTTCCAGGACCGGGATTCGCCGGGAGTCCTCGACACCGGCAGCCTCGACGTCGTCTTCCAGGATCTGGGGTACGACTCGCTGGCGCTGCTCCAGACCACCGGCCGTATCCAACGCGAGTACGGCGTCGAACTGGACCGGGACGGGGTGGCCTCGGCGGAGACGCCGCGCGCACTGCTCGACCTGGTCAACACCACATTGACTGGAGCGAGCGCATGAGGCTCACCGGATTCAGCGAAGTGCTGCCGGGCGAACCCGTCACCAATCGGGACATGGCCGAGCGGTTCGGCCTGCACGAGAAGTGGCTGGACATGATGACGGGGAACCGGACGCGCTACTTCTGCGCGACGGACTCCCCACCCTCCGTACCCAAGAGCACCGGCGACCTCGCCGTCGCCGCGGCCACCGCGGCCCTCGCGGACGCCGACGTGGACGTCGCCTCGCTCGACTTCCTCGTCCTGACCACCGCGTCGCCCGACCACCTGATGCCGGCCACCGTCAACCTGGTCGCCGACCGCATCGGGCTCAACGACGTCCCCACCTTCCAGCTCATGTCGGGCTGCGCCGGCGCCCTCACGGGCCTCTACACCGCCCGCGCGCTCCTCGCCTCCGGGCTCCGCCGCGGCCTCGTCATCGGCGCCGACACCTGCCTCAACTTCTTCCCCTCCAGCGGGCAGATCGAGGCCATGTCGCCGGCCGAGCTCATCAACTTCGCCCTCTTCGGCGACGGTGCGGGCGCGGCGGTCGTGGACGCCGACCCGGACGGCCCCGGACTGCTCGTCGAGCACCTCTTCCTCCGGACCACCGGCATGGGCCGCAAGCCCGCGCAGACCGCCCGCTGGTTCGGCGTCGAGGGCGCCCCGCTCCTGGACGGCCCCGACGGCCCGTACCGCGAGTCCTGGGGCGAGGAGGACTACAAGGCCATCGAGCACCACGTGCCCGAGCACGCCGAGTCCATCTTCAAGGAGCTCAGCGCCGAGACCGGCTGGCAGCTCGACGAGGTCGAGCACGTCCTCCTCCCACAGCTCAACGGCGTCATGACGGACTCCATCCGCAAGCGCCTCGGCGTCCGCCCCGAGCAGGCCGTCAACTGCGTCGCCGACACCGGCAACAACGGCAACGCCGTGCCCTTCATCCAGCTCAACCGGGCCATGCGGCGCATCCGCTCCGGCCTCGGTGTCGAAGGACGGCTCCTCGTCGCCAACGTCGAGTCCTCCAAGTGGATCACCTCGGGCCTCGCGCTGCGCCACCAGAACGGAGCCCGGTGATGACCGGCGACGCCCTCACCGAACTCCGCGCCCTCAAGCGCGCGGGCATCGCCGACTCCGCCGAGCGCGTCCCCGGACTGCTCCGCTCCCTCGACGACGCCCTCGACCGCGAGGCCGCCGGGATGCTCCTCGGCGGCCGGGCCGTCCGGACCGCGCTCGCCGCCACCGGCCGGTACACGCCGGTGGCCCTCGGGCTGCTCGCGAGCTCCACCGTCGACCCGCTGCCCCACCTGCTGACCGCCGCGCTCCTCGCCGAGGGCGTCCAGCCCGAGACGGGCACGACCGGCTTCAACCAGTGGCGGTTCGAGATCCTCTCCGGCGCCCCGAACCTCAAGGAGCTCGCCCCCGCGGTCACCGCCTGCCTCCTCGACGACACCGCCGTCTTCGAGAAGGTCGCCGACCCGCTGGACGCCGCCGAGGTCGAGGCGCGCTGCGCCGCCCTCCCCACCGAGCTCGACGCCTGGCTGACGGCCTTCGAGGGCGCGCCCGGCGGCGTCGCCGTACTCAACACGCTGCCGCTCTCCGCGCTGCGCCGCGACCGGTACGTCGACTACGCCACCAAGGCCCGCGTCGAAGCGGCCTGGCACCGCATGAACGCCGGGATCCTCGACCTCGCCGGCCGGCCGAACGTCGTGGTGCTCGCCACCGACGGCCTCGCCGCACGCGCGGGCTCGGCCGCCGCCACCGACCGCATGCGGCACATCGCGGGCCACGCCTGGAGCCAGGAGTTCCTCGACGCGTACGCCCGCGAGGTCACCCGGGTCGTCCTGGCCCGCCTCGGCCGCGCCAGGAAGTGCCTCGTCCTCGACCTCGACCACACCCTGTGGGGCGGCATCGTCGGCGACGACGGGATCCCCGCGCTGAAGATCGGCGGCTCCTTCCCGGGCTCCGCCCACGCCGAACTCCAGGCGCTCGCCAAGGACCTGTCCCGGCAGGGCGTCCTGCTCACGGTCTGCTCCAAGAACGACGACGCCGTCGCCCGCGAGGCCGTGGCCACCCACCCCGACATGGTCCTCGGCCCGGACGACTTCTCCGCCTTCCGCGCCAACTGGGACCCGAAGCCCGGCAACGCCGCCTCGATCGCCGCCGAACTCAACATCGGCACCGACTCGATGGTCTTCGTCGACGACAACCCGGCCGAGCGCGGCCTCATGGAGGCCCAGCGCCCCGAGGTCGCGGTCGTCGCCCTGCCGGACGACCCGGCGGGGTACGCCTCCGCCGTCGCCCGCGCCGGCCTGTTCAACCAGTTCGCCCTCACCGACGAGGACCGCGTCCGCGGCTCCCTCTACCGGGCGCGCGCCCAGCGCGACGAACTGCGGCAGACCGCCGTCAGCGTCGAGGACTACCTCCGGGAACTGGCCTCCGAGATCACCGTCGAGGAGTACGGGACGCTCAACGGCGCCCGCATCACCCAGCTCTTCGGCAAGACCAACCAGTTCAACCTGACCGGCATCCGCTACGGGGCCGACGAGGTCGCCCGGCGGGTCGAGACCGGACAGGCCGCCTTCTTCGGCGTACGGGCCACGGACGCCTTCGGCGACAACGGACTCGTCGGCGCGCTGGCCCTCGTGCGGGAGACCGGCGGCCCGGACGGCGACGGGGACTGGGCGATCGAGAACTTCGTCCTCTCCTGCCGGGTCTTCTCCCGCTCCATCGAGCAGGCCGTCGTCGGCCTGGTCCTGCGCGCCGCGCGCGACGCCGGAGCATCCGGCGTCCGCGGCCGGCACGTGCCCACGGCCAAGAACGGCCGCTTCGCGGACTTCTACCCCTCCCTCGGATTCACCGGGCAGGACGGCGACTTCCGCCACGACCTCACTCAACTCGCCGAACTGCCCGACTGGGTGGCGATCGGCACCGGCGAAGGGAAGTTCCATGCCCCTTGAGGCGACCCCCAACGAGCCCACCGAGCACGACCGGGACGCCGCCGTGGCGTTCGTCGTCGAGGCCGTCGCGCAGCTGCTCGACGTCGACGAGGACACCCTCGCCCTCGACGCCCCCCTGGAAGCCATCGAGGGCTGGGACTCGGTCAACCAGCTGCGGATCCTCGTCTTCCTGGAGCGCGAGCTCGGCGCCTCGCTCGACTACGACCGGTTCACCGCCGCCGAGACCCTCGGCGAGCTGGCGTCCCTCGTCGCCGACACCGAGGCCGCCGGGGCCCGGACATGAGCGCGGTCACCGCCCCGCTGCCCGCCGCCCGCAAGCAGACGCTGGTCTTCCTGGAGGACGCCCGGCGCACCTCGCACGTCTATCTGATGACCGAGGTCGACGCCACCGCCCTCCGGGCCGCCCGCCGCCGGGCCGCCACACCGGTCAGCTACGTCAGCTACGTCGTCAAGGCCACCGCCGACGTCCTCGCCGACTACCCCGACGCCCGCGCCGTCATCCTCGGCGGCCGCTCCCCGAAGCTGACCACCTCGCCCGAGGTGCACGCCAAGGTGCTCTTCGACAAGACCGTCGAGGGCCAGCGGTGCGTCGTCTCCGGCATCGTGCGGGACGTCCAGGCCCTCGACGTGACCGCCGTCCAGTCCGCCATCGACCTCTACAAGACGGCGGACGTCGACGACCAGGGCCCCTTCGCGAACATCAAGCGCCTCCAGCGGCTGCCGCTGCCGGCCTTCCGCGCCGTCTACCGGACCATGATGCGCAACCCGGTGCGCCGTGCCGCCCTCCAGGGCACCTTCGCCGTGACCTCCATCGGCCACGAGCAGGTCGGCGCGATCCTGCCGCTCATCACCGGAACGCTCGGCCTGGGCGTCGGCCACATCGCCGACGCCCCCGTGGTGCGCGACGGCGCCGTCGCCGTCGCGCCCGTCTTCACCCTCTCGCTCGTCTTCGACCACCGCGTACTCGACGGCGCGATGGCCGCCGAAATCCTCGCGGGCATCAAGAACCGCCTGGACAACTGGGAGTTGGCATGACCGAATCCGCCCACCTGGGCAGCTCCGCCGGAATACCCGACGAGACCGACGTCCTGATCGTCGGAGGCGGTCCGGCCGGTTCCCTGCTCGCCTGCCTGCTGGCCCGCCGAGGCATCCGTACCGTCCTCGTGGAGAAGCAGACCAGCCTGGAGCGCAGCTTCCGCGGCGAGACGATCGCCGCGCCGTCGGTGGCCTCGCTCAACCAGCTGGGCTTCGGGCCCTCGCTGCGCGAGCACGGCTTCCTGGAGACCACCGCCGTCACGACGATCGCCGAGCAGCGCCCCGTCCTGCGCGTCGACTACGCCAAGTTCGCCGGCCTGCCGCTGCCCATCGACATCCCGCAGCCCGGGCTGATCCGCATCTTCAACCGGCACACCGCCGAGCTGCCCGGCCACACCTACCTGTCCGGCTGGTCCTTCGCCACCCTCGTCGAGGAGGGCGGGACCGTCCGCGGCGCCGTCCTCGCCCGGCGCGGCGAGAAGGTCACCGTACGGTCCCGGATCGTCATCGGCGCCGACGGCCGCTTCTCCAAGGTCCGCAAGGCCTCCGGACTCGTCGCCGACGTCCAGCCGATGGCCCGCGACTTCCTCTCCTTCCTGGTGCCGCGCCCGCCGGAGTGGGGCAGCGAGGCCCAGCTCGTCATCGAGGGCGACCGCCACCTGGTGGTCCTGCCGACCTTCCCCGACTCCCTGCGCATCGGGCACAACCTGCCCAAGCGCGGCCTCGGGGACCTGCGGGCCGCCGGCTTCGACGCGTTCAAGCGCGGCATCATGGAGATCTCCCCGCAGCTCGCCCCGCTCGTCGACGAGCACCTGCACACCTGGGACGACACCGGCTTCCTGGAGATCTTCACCGCCGAGCTGGAGGAGTGGGCCCGCGACGGCCTGCTGCTCATCGGCGACGCCTCGCACACCGCGACCCCCATCCTCGGTCAGGGCGTCAACCTCGCGATGCAGGACGCCATCACGATCGTCCCGGTGATCGCCGCGTCCCTCGCCAAGGGCGGCCAGGACCGGGTCGTCACCAAGGCCGAGCTCGCCGACTTCGTCGCCAAGCGCCGCGCCCACAAGATCCACGTCACGGGCTTCCAGCGGATGCAGGAGGGCCTCCTCGCCATCGGCGACCCGCGCGGCATCAAGCTGCGCCGCCTCCGCTTCCGGCTGCTCAACTCGCTGCCCGGCAAGTACCGGCTCTTCAACAAGGTCATCAACGCCCGGCACGAGATCGACCCCGTCGACCTCGCCGCCGCCCGGAACGCCCCGGCGCCCGCGCCCGCGTCCGCCGCCGCCCCCGCGACCGTCAGCCCGATCCTGCACGAGGTGAGCCATGACTGACCTGCCACAGAACGACGACGGGCACGGCGAGGGCCAGGAGGACCCCTCGCGGCTCATCGCGATCGTCGGCATGGCCGGCAAGTTCCCCGGCGCCCCCGACGTGGACCGCTACTGGAAGCTCCTGACGGCGGGGGAGGAGGCGGTACGCCCCGTACCGCCCGAGCGCTGGGACACCTCCGTCCAGCTCGACCCCGTCAAGAAGATCCCCGGCTTCGCCGGACTCGTCGACGACGTCGACCAGTTCGACCCCGGCTTCTTCGGCATATCCCCCCGCGAGGCCGAGGAGATCGACCCGCAGCAGCGCCTCATGCTGGAGGTCGGCTGGCAGACCCTGGAGGACGCGGGCATCCCCGCCTCCAAGGTCCGCGGCACCCGCACCGGCGTCTACGTCGGCGCCCTCTGGCACGACTACGAGCTCGCCCGCAAGGAGCGCGGGGTCCAGACGACCCAGCACAGCGCCGTCGGCAACGGCCTCGACATCGTCGCCGCCCGCCTCTCGTACTTCCTCGGCCTGAGCGGCCCCAGCCTCGTCGTCCAGACGGGCTGCTCCTCCGGCCTCGTCGCCCTGGACCTCGCCGTCGGCGCCCTGCGCTCCGGCGAACTCGAAGGCGCCTTCGTCGGCGGCGTCAACCTGATCCTGACGCCCGACAACTCCATCGGCCTCACCCACTTCGGCGGCCTGTCGCCGGACGGCCACTGCCGGGCCTTCTCCGCTCAGGCCAACGGCTTCGTCCGCGGCGAGGGCGCCATCAGCCTCTACCTCAAGCGGCTCGACACGGCCCTCGCGGACGGCGACCGCATCCACGGCGTCATCGTCAACAGCGCCGTCAACAACGACGGCGGCGGCCACAGCCTCGTCTCCCCGAACGTCGAGGCCCAGACCGGCCTGCTCCGCCGGGTCTACGCCGACGCCGGCGTCCACCCCGACCGCCTCCGCTACGTCGAGGCGCACGGCACCGGGACCCTGCGCGGCGACCCGATCGAGGCCGAGGCCCTCGGCACCGCGCTCGGCACCGCGCGCAGCGCCGAGGCCGGCCCCCTCCTCATCGGCTCGGCCAAGTCGAACATCGGCCACCTGGAGGCGGCGGCCGGACTCGCGGGCATCGTCAAGACGATCCTCGCGCTCAAGCACCGCACGATCCCCCGCACCCTCCACGCGGAGGAGCTCAACCCGAACATCCCCTTCGGCGAGCTCAACCTCCAGGTCGCCTCCCGGCCGGCCGACATCCCCGCCGACGGCACCTGGTACGCGGGCGTCAACTCCTTCGGCTGGGGCGGCACCAACGCCCACGTCGTCCTCCGCACGCCCCCGGCGCGGGAAACCCCGGCGCAGGAGCCGACGGCCGACGAGGCCGCCGGCCCGCTGCTGCTGCCCCTCACCGGCCACAACGACGCCGCCCTCCGTCAGCGCGCCGCCGACGTGCTCGACGCCCTGCCCGAGGACGCCACGACGGCCGACGCGGTCGCCCTCGCCGCGACCCTCGGCCGGGAGCGCGACCACTTCGCCGCCCGCACGGCCGTCGTCGCCGAGAACGCCGCCGAACTCCTCGACCGGCTCCGCGCCTTCACCGAGGCCGCGCCCGACGCCGAGCTGCCCGGCACCTTCACCGGACGCGCCAAGGAGCGCGGCAAGACCGCCTTCGTGCTGCCCGGCCAGGGCTCCCAGTGGGCCGGCATGGGCCAGGACCTGTACGCGCGGTCGCCGGTCTTCGCCGAGACCGTACGGCGGTGCGCCGAGGCCCTGGGCCCGCACATCTCCTGGGACCTCGAGGCCGTCCTCTCCGGCGCCGCCGGCGACGAGTGGCTCGAACACAACGACCAGGTGCAGCCCACCCTCTGGGCGATGTCCATCGGCATCGCCGAGATGTGGCGGGCCGCCGGCGTCGAGCCCGACGTCGTCATCGGCCACAGCCAGGGCGAGGTCACCGCCGCCACCATCGCCGGCCACCTCTCGTACGAGGACGGGGCGCGCATCATCGCCGTGCGCAGCGCGCTCGCCAAGCGCACCGCGGGCCGCGGCCGGATGCTCGCCGTCGACCTCGACGTCGAGGGCGCCCTCAAGGCGCTCGACGGCTTCGAGGACACCGTCTCGCTCGCCGTCAACAACGGACCCTCGTCCTGCGTGCTCTCCGGCGACACCGACTCCGTCCTCATGCTCCGCGAACTCCTGGAGGCCGACGGCACCTTCTGCCGCCTGGTCAACGTGGACTACGCCTCGCACTGCCACCACATGGACGAGCTCACCGACGAGCTGATCGAGGTCCTCGCGCCGATCCGCCCCCGGCGCGGCGCCGTCCCCCTCATGTCCACCGTCGTCGGCCGCGAGCTCGACGGCGACTCGCTCGACCCCGCGTACTGGGCCGCCAACCTCCGGCAGCCCGTGCTCTTCGCGGACGCCCTGGGCAAGCTCCTCGACGCCGGCGTCACCCACGTCGTCGAGATCAGCCCCCACCCGGTGCTCTCCCCGGCCGTCGAGCAGCTCGCCGCCACCCGGGAGGCGCCGGTGGCCGTCCTCGGCAGCCTCCGCCGCCAGGAGGGCTCCCTCGGCGACTTCACGCAGGCCCTCGCCCGCGCGTACGTCCAGGGCCTCGCGCCCTTCGGCGGGCTGCCCGCCCGGGCCGGAGCCCCCGTGCCCGCCTACCCCTGGCAGCGCTCCCGCTTCTGGCTGCCGGACGCCGTGCGCCGCACCGCCGGACCCGGCGGGCTCGCCTTCGAGTTCGCGCCGGCCAGCACCGAGCAGGACGTCCACGAGGGCCGCACCGAGCTGTCCCTGAACGACCTGCCGTGGCTCCGCGACCACCAGGTGTACGACGCCGTCGTGCTGCCCGGCGCCGCCATGCTGGCGCTCGCCGTCGCCGCCGCCCGGGCCCGTACCGGCGAGAACCCCGGCGCCCTGCACACCGTCCGCTTCCGCAGCGACCTCACCCTCACCGACGAGCCCGTCCGGCTCGGCGCCGTCTGGCGCGAGGACGGGGCCGCGTCGGCGGGCTTCACCCTCAGCTCGCTCGCCTCCGGGGCCGACGGCTGGACCCGGCACGCCACCGCCCGCGTCGGCGGCGACACCGACCCCGAGCTGCCCGCCTTCCCCGGTACGCCGGCGGGCGCCCGGGACGTCGAGCCGGAGGACTTCTACGCGTCCTGCGGCGAGCGGGGCCTCAACTACGGGCCCGCCTTCCAGGGCCTGCGCACGCTGCGGGTCGCCGAGCTCCAGGCGCTCGCCGAGGTACGGCTCCCGGACCGCTGCCTCGCCGGGGTCCGCCCGGGCGAGCTGCACCCCGCCCTGTGGGACGCGGCGCTCCAGGTCACCCTGGCCCTGCTGCCCGGCGACGCGACCGTGGTCCCCACGGCCGTCCGGCGCGTCGACTACGCCCTGCCGCGCGACGCCCACGTCTCCGTGCTCCTGGCGCACGCCGTCCGCAACGACGACGACACCTTCGACCTGGTCTGCTACGACGAGGACGCCCGACCGCTGCTGCGGATGGCCGGACTCGCCTTCCAGACCATCGAGACGGCCACCGCCGAGGGCGTCGACCCGGCGCGCCTGCACCGCTTCGCGTTCCGGCCCGCCGAGGAGGCGCCCGCCGCCACCGACCGCGCCCCCGGGCACTGGGTGGTCTGCGACGCCTCGGGTCAGGGCGCCGCGCTCGCCGCCGCGCTCACCGCCGCCGGCGCCAGCATCGACGTCCTGAAGGCCGACGGCGCCGACGCCGACACCCTCGCCGCCGCGCTCCGCGAGAGCGACCGCGCCGCCGGGCTCGTCTTCCTCGCACCCGGCGCCGACCGGGGCCTGGACGCCCAGCGCGCCGGACTGCTCACCCTCGCCGCGACGGTCAAGGCCGTCACCGCGCTGCCCGTGCCCCCGCGGACCTTCGTCGTCACCGACGGCGCCCAGACCGTCCCCGCCGACCAGGCGCCCGACCCGGGCGCGGCCCTCTACTGGGGCTTCGGCCGCGTCCTGCGCCGCGAGCACCCCGAGCTCGCCGCCACCCTCCTCGACGTCCGCACCACCGACGGCGACTGGGCCGGGACCTGCGCCCGGCAGCTGCTCGTCGCCGACGCGGAGGACCAGGTCGTCCTGCGCGGCGCCGACCGCCACGTCGGCCGGGTCGTGCGCGGCGAGGAGAGCGAGGAGAGCATCACCGCTCCCTGGGCCGGTCCCGCCCAGCCGTTCCGGCTCGGCCCCGACGGCACCGGACTCTGGGAAGGCCTCGCCTTCCGCCCGTACGCCAGGACGGCGCCCGCCGCCGGACAGGTCGAGGTCGAGGTCACCGCCGCCGCCCTCAACTTCATCGACGTGATGAAGGCGATGGGCACCTACCCCGACACCTCCGCCGGTGCGGGCCTCATCGGCGGCGAGTGCGCCGGCGTGGTCGCCGCCGTCGGCCCCGGCGTCACCGGCCTCGCGGTCGGCGACCGGGTCGTCGCCTGCGGCTTCGGCGCCGTCGCCTCCCACCTCACCGTGCCCGCCGGGCACGTCAGGCCCGTCCCCGCGGCCCTGACCGACGCCGAGGCGGCGGGACTGCCCCTCGTCACGGCCACCGCCTGGTACGCGCTCGCCGAGCAGGCCGGCCTGGAGCCCGGCGAGACCGTACTGATCCACTCGGCGGCCGGCGGCCTCGGCCTCGCCGCGGTCGGCGTCGCCAAGGCGCTCGGCGCCACCGTCATCGCCACCGCGGGCACCGAGTCCAAGCGGGCCGGACTGCGCGCCCTGGGCATCGACCACGTCTTCGACTCCCGGGACCTGTCCTGGGCCGAGGACGTCGCCCTGGTCACCGGCGGGCGGGGCGTGGACGTCGTCCTCAACTCGCTCTCCGGAGCGGCCATCGACCTCGGTCTCGCCGCCCTCGCCGAGGACGGCCGGTTCGTCGAGGTCGGCAAGCGGGACATCTACGCCTCCCGCACGATCAGCCTCCGTGACTTCGCCAAGGGCATCAGCTTCGCCGCCGTCGACGTCGCGGGGCTCATCACCCGCCGCCCGGAGCGCTTCGCGCGCCTCCTGGACGCCGTGTGGCAGAAGGTCACTGACGGCACCCTGCCGCCGCTGCCCGTCACCCCGTACGCCTTCGACCGGGCCGCCGAGGTCCTCCGCACCATGGCGCGCGGCGAGCACACCGGCAAGCTGGTCCTCACCGAGCCCGGCCGGGTCACCGCCGTCGTACCGGAACCGTTCCCCGAGGGGCGGCTGCGTCCGGACGCGAGCTACCTCCTCAGCGGCGGGCTCGGCGCGCTCGGCCTCTCCCTGGCCGAGCACCTCGTGGACCACGGTGCCCGCAGCCTCGTCCTCCTCGGCCGCTCGGCGCCGAGCGACGCGGCCCTGGCACGCATCGGGGAGCTGCGGGAGCGCGGCGCCACCGTCACCACCTTCCCGGTGGACGTCGCCGACCGGGACGGACTCGCCGCCGTACTCGACCGCGTACGGGCCGAACTACCACCCCTGAGAGGCATGTTCCACGCCGCCGGCGTCCTCGACGACGCGGTCCTCGCCAATCTCACCGGCGCCCAGCTCGACAAGGTCCTCGCCCCCAAGGTGGACGGCGCCCGGCACCTGGACGCCCTCACCGAGGACGATCCCCTCGACCTGTTCGTCCTCTTCTCCTCGGTCGCCGGCCTCGTCGGCAACCCCGGACAGGCGGGCTACGCGGCGGGCAACGTCTACATGGACGCCCTCGCCCAGGCCCGACGGCACCGCGGCAGGCCCGCGCTCGCCGTCCAATGGGGACCCTTCGCCGACATCGGCCTCGCCGCCGACGAGGCGATCCGCGGCGAACGCCTCGCCGACCACGGCATGACCGGCTTCACGGCCGCCGAGGGCTGGCAGGCGCTGTTCCACCTCCTGGACGCCCCAGGGCAGGTCGTGTCGTACGTCCCCCTGGACGCCCGGCACTGGTTCGACGCGTACCCGGAGACGGCCGCACAGCCCAGCTGGCGTGCCATCGCCGAGCTCGCCAAGGACGGCGCCGCCGCCGGCGGCGGCGCCGAGGAGTTCCTCGGCCGGCTGCGCGGCTCCTCCGACACGGAGCGACCCGTCCTCGTCGAGGGCAAGATCCGCGAACTCGCGGGCCGTGTACTGCGGCTCGAGGCGGGCTCCATCGACCGTGAAGCTCCTTTCAAGTCACTTGGGTTGGACTCACTGATGAGCCTGGAGCTGCGCAACCGCCTCGAAATGGCCTTCGGGATGAAGCTGTCGCCCACGCTGCTGTGGACCTACGGCACCACCGCGGCGCTCGCGGGGATGCTCACCGGACGCCTCGGCGGGAGTGACGAAGCCCACCCGTAGGACGAGTGGAGCTCGCCCGGCTCCTGAAAACCAGTCAGTACGACATGCCGACCGCGAGGGACCTTCTTGTGACGACGCAACCGACCCATGAGGAATCGGCAGACCGGAAGACCGGTGCCGGGCGAAGCTCCACCAGCGCCACCCCGCTCAGCCGCGCGATGGACACCATCAAGAAGCTGCGCGGAGAGCTCGAAGAGGCCCGTTCCGGGCAGAGCGGACCGCTCGCCGTCGTCGGCGTCGGACTCCGCCTGCCCGGCGGCATCGTCGACCTCGACGGCTACTGGGACGCCCTGTCCGAGGGCCGCGACCTGGTCGCCCCGATGCCCGAGCACCGCAAGGGCCCGTTCGCCGCGGAGTGGGACACCCTCCCGCGCCGGGGCGGCTACCTCGACGAGGTGCTGGAGTTCGACGCCGGGTTCTTCGGCATCAGCCCCCGCGAGGCCCGCAGCCTCGACCCCCAGCACCGCCTGCTCCTCGAAGTGGCCTGGGAGGCCCTGGAGGACGCGGCCTTCGCGCCGGAGTACCTCTCCGGCCTCCGGACCGGCCTGTACGTCGGCGTCACCGGCCAGGACTACCGCGACTGGCAGCCCGCCGGCCAGGAGGACGCCTACTGGCTCACCGGCAACGGCCACTGCTTCGCCGCCGGCCGGATCGCCTACACCATGGGCCTGATGGGCCCGGCCGTCGCCGTCGACACCGCCTGCTCGTCCTCGCTCACCGCCGTCCACCTGGCGGGGCAGGCGCTGCGCCGCGACGAGTGCGACGTCGCCATCGCCGCCGGCGTCAACCTCATCCTGTCGCCGCGCTCCACCCGCCTCATCCAGCAGACCAACTCCCTCTCCCCGGACGGTCTCTGCAAGACCTTCGACGCCCGCGCCAACGGCTTCACCCGCGGCGAGGGCTGCGGCGTCGTCGTCCTCAAGCGCCTCTCCGAGGCCCTGCGCGACGGCGACCGGGTGCACGCCGTGATCCGCGGCAGCGCCGTCAACCAGGACGGCCGCTCCACCGGCTTCACCGCCCCCAACGTCCGCGCCCAGATCTCCCTCATCCAGGCCGCGCTCGACGACGCCGGCCTGACGCCCGCCGCGATCGGCGCCCTGGAGGCCCACGGCACCGGCACGGCGCTCGGCGACCCGATCGAGGTCGAGGCGATCGTCGAGGCCCTCGGCCGCCGCGACGGCGGCGCGCCGCTGCGCATCGGCTCCGTCAAGACGAGCATCGGCCACCTGGAGGCCGCCTCAGGCATCGCCGGACTCATCAGGGGCGTCGCGTCCGTCAAGCGCCGCGCGGTCCCGCCCGTCGTCCACCTGGACACCCTCAACCCCCGCATCGACATCGCGGACACCGGCATCGAGTTCCCGCGCGCCGAGACCCCGTGGACCGGTGAGGACGGCGCGGGCGACTGCCTCGGCATCAGCTCGTTCGGCATGAGCGGCACGAACGCCCATGTGGTCCTCGGCCCGCTCACCGCCGAGGAGCTCGCCGACCGGCCCGCCCCCGCCGCGCCCGTGACCGGCTTCGAGATCACCGCCCGCAGCGAGGACTCCCTGCGCGCCTGGGGCGGCCGGCTCGCCGACCGCGCCGCCGACCTCACCGAGGAGGCCTACCCGGCTTTCGCGTACACCGTCACCGAGGGCCGCGCCCGCCACGCCGTCCGCGCCGTGATCACCGCCGAGGACCCGGCCGCCGCCGCCCGCGCCCTGCGCGCCCTCGCCGACGGCACCGACTCCGAGGCCGTACGCCTCGACGGCACGGCCCCTGCCGCCGCGCTCCCGCGCAGCGTCGCCGACCTGCCCGCCTACCCCTGGGAGCGGGTCCGGTACGCGCCGGAGACCGCCGCCCCGGCGACGCTCCGCACCGCCGACACCGCGTCCGCCACCGAGGCCGCGGGCACCGCCGCCCCGGCCGACGCCACGGAGCCGCTGCCCGCGCTCGGCGTCGAGTGGATCCCGTACACCCCGGCCGCGACCCCCGACCGCCCGCTCGTCGTGGCCGGTGACGACAGCGCCGCCGTCGCCCTCCTCGCCGAGGCCGCCCGCACCGCCGGCCGCACCGTCGCCGCCCTCGACACGCTCCCCGCCACCACCGAGGAGTGGACCCGGGCCCTGGACGGCGTCTCCGCCGACCTGCTGCTCGCGCTCGCCGCCGCCCCGCTGCCCGGCACGCTCGACGCCGACGCGCCCACCGCGCACGCCGCGGCCCTCTGCGCCGCCGCGACCACCGCCGTCCGCGCCGTCCCCGCCGGCACCGGCCGGGTCCACCTCGTCACCGCCGGCGTCCGCCAGGTGACCGGCTCCGACCCGATCGCCGCCACCGACCACGGCGTCCTGCACGGCCTCGCGCCGGTCCTCGCCCTGGAGTTCCCCGACACCTGGGGCGGGATCCTCGACCTGCCGGCCGCCCCGGCCGCCGCCGACGCCACGGCCGCCGTCACGGCGCTCGCCGACGGCTCCGCCGAGGACCTGATCGCCGTCCGCGCCGGCGCCGCCCACACCGCACGGCTGCGGCCCGCCGCCGCACCGCTGCGCCCGCTGCCCGTCCGCCCCGACGCCACGTACCTCCTCACCGGCGGACTCGGCGCCATCGGCACCGGACTCGTCCGCGACCTCGCCGCCCGCGGCGCCCGGCACCTCGTCCTCCTCGGCCGCCGGCCGCAGGACGAACTGCCCGCGGACGCCCGCGAGCTGCTCGCCGAACTCGCCGAGACCGGCGTCACGGCCGCCTACGTCCCCGCCGACACCGGCGACGCCGCCCGCCTCACCGAGGCCCTCGCCGTCCTGGACGGCATGCCGCCCGTCCGCGGAGTCGTGCACGCCGCCGGCAGCATCGACCGCCTGCCGCTCGCCGAGGCCGACGCGGACACCTTCGCCACCGCCCTCGCCGGCAAGTTCACCGGCGCCGCCTGGCTGCGCCTGCTCGCCGCCGACTGGCCCCTCGACTTCCTCGTCCACCTCTCCTCCGTCTCGGCGGTCTGGGGCACCGACGGCTACGGCGCATACGCCGCGGCCAACGGAGGCCTCGACGCCGTCGCCGCGCTCTGCGCCACCGAGGGCATCCCGGCGACCAGCGTCGCCTTCGGCCCCTGGAACCTCGACGGCATGGCGAGCCCCGAGGCCCGCGCGCTCCTCGCCCGCATGGGCGTCAGCCCCGTGGCCCCCGCCGAGGGCTTCGCCGGACTCGCCGGAAACGGCACGGGCGCACACACCGTCGCCTGCCGCCTGGACGCCGAGCGCTTCCGCACGGTCATGAACTCCGTACGCTCCAGGCCCCTCTTCGACGGCCTCACCGAAGCGGACACGGCCCCGGACACCGCGTCCGGCACCCCCGCGGAGACCCCGGCCGAGACCCCGGCCGCCGCCTTCGCCCGGGAACTCGCCGAGGCCCCCGAGCACCGCCGCGCCACCCTCGTCACCCGCCGCACCCGCGAGGTCCTCGCCGGGATCCTCGGCCACGACGACCCGGCCGCCCTGCCCGAGACCACCGGCTTCCTCGACCTCGGCCTCGACTCGATCATGGCCGTGGACGCGGCCGCCGCGCTCACCGAGACGCTCGGCGTCGACGTCGGCATCGGCGACGTCTTCGGCCACCCGACCGTCGAGCGCCTCTCCGCCGAGCTGACCGGCCGCCTCGCCGGCCGCACCACGGCCCCCGCGCCCCGCAAGGCCCCGGCCGCCGTCCGCCCCGTGCAGACCCCGGCCGTCACGCCGCAGCCGGCCGCTGAACAGCCCGCGTCCACCGACCAGGAGCCCATCGCCATCGTCGGCATGGCCGGCCGCTTCCCCGGCGCCGACTCCGTCGAGGAGTTCTGGTCCCTGCTCGACGAGGGCCGCGACGGCGTCGGACCCGTCCCCGCCGACCGCTGGGACACCGCCGCCCTCCACGACCCGGCCGGCGCCCGCCCCGGCTCCGTCTCCACCGACCAGGGCGGCTTCCTCAGCGACATCCGCCGCTTCGACGCCGCGTTCTTCGACGTCCCGGCCCGCGAGGCCGAGAGCCTCGACCCGCAGCAGCGGCTCCTCCTCGAAGCCGCCTGGCACGCCCTGGAGGACGCGGGCACCGACCCGAAGTCCCTCGCCGGCAGCCGGACCGGAGTCTTCGTCGGCATCTCCAACTCCGACTACGCCCGCGTCCTGGAGAGCGGCGGCCTCGAACCCCTCGACGCCTACTTCGCGACCGGCACCGCGCTGAACGCCGCCGCCGGCCGCCTCTCCTACTACCTCGGCGCCCAGGGCCCCGCCCTCGCCGTCGACACCGCCTGCTCGTCCTCCCTCGTCGCCCTGCACCTCGCGGTCCGCTCCCTGCGCTCCGGCGAGACCGACCGGGCCCTCACCGGCGGCGTCAACGTCATCGCCGCACCCTCCTGCTCGGTCGCCGTCAGCCGCGCCCACATGCTCGCCCCCGACGGCCGCTGCAAGACCTTCGACGCCTCCGCCGACGGCTTCGTCCGCGCCGAGGGCTGCGGAGTCCTCGTCCTGCGCCGCCTCTCCGACGCCCTGCGCGACGGCGAGCAGGTCCTCGCCGTCATCCACGGCAGCGCCGTCAACCAGGACGGAGCCTCCTCCGGCTTCACCGCCCCCAACGGCACCGCCCAGCGCCAGGTCATCCGGGCCGCGCTCGCCGACGCCGGCGTCGAAGGCGCCGAGATCGGCTACCTGGAGGCCCACGGCACCGGCACCTCGCTCGGCGACCCGATCGAACTCGAAGCCGCCTGGGACGTCTTCGGCCCCGGCCGCCGCCCCGGCGAGCCGCTGCTCATCGGCTCCGTCAAGAGCAACATCGGCCACTGCGAGTCCGCCTCCGGCATGGCCTCCGTCTTCAAGACGGTCCTCGCCCTGCGCAACGGCCGCATCCCCGGCGACCTGCACTTCGAGAACCCCAACCCGCACGTGCCGTGGCGCGACATGAACGTCCGCGTCGTCGACTCCCGCGCCACCTGGGCCCGCAGCGAGGTCCCGCGCCTGGCCGGCGTCTCCGGATTCGGCTTCTCCGGCACCAACGCCCACATCGTCATCGGCGAGGCCCCCGCCGTCGAGACGCAGCCCGTCCCGCCGCGCGACTCCGCCGACGGACTCCTCCTGCCCCTCTCCGCCCCCGACGCGGCCGGCCTCGACCGGCTCACCGAGCAGTGGCGGCGGACCCTGGAGGAGACCCCCGAGGAGGCGCTCGCCCAGCTCACCGCCACCGCCGGCGCCGGCCGCGCCCACCTCCCGGTGCGCCGCGCCGTGTTCGGCCGCGACCGCGAGCAGCTGCTCGCCGCACTCGCCTCGGCGACCCCGGCCTCCGGCCCGGCCAAGGCGCCCAGGGTGGCCTTCCTCTTCTCCGGCCAGGGCGCCCAGTACTTCGGCATGGGACGCGAACTGTACGAGACGGAGCCGGTGTTCAGCGCGGTCTTCGACGCCTGCGACCAGGCCCTCGCCCCGCACCTCGGCGACTCGCTCCTCAACCTGGTCTTCTACGGCGACGACCCGACCGTCGTCAACCAGACCCGCATCACCCAGCCCGCCCTCGTCGCCCTGGAACTGGCCCTGGCCGCCCTCTGGGAGTCCTGGGGCGTCAAGGCCGTGGCCGTCATGGGCCACAGCGTCGGCGAGATCGCCGCGGCCGTCCACGCCGGGGTGATGAGCCTCGACGACGGCATGACGCTGATCGCCCACCGAGCCCGGCTCATGCAGTCCACCGAACCCGGCGGGATGCTGTCCGTCCCGGAGGACCCGGAGACCGTCGCCGCCTGGGCCGCCGAGGCCGGAGTCGACGTCGCCGCCGTCAACGGACCGCAGTCCGTCGTCGTCGCCGGCCCCTCCGACCGGCTCGACGCCCTCGCCGAACGCCTGCGGAACCAGGGCGTTCGGTGCAGGCCGCTGACCGTCTCGCACGCCTTCCACTCCCGGCTGATGGACCCCGTCCTCGACGAGTTCCGGCAGACCCTCGCGGGCCTGGAGTTCGGCGCCCCGAAGCTCCCCGTCATCGCCAACGTCACCGGCACCGAGGCCGGGCCCGACACCTTCACCCCGGCCTACTTCGCCGACCACATCCGCAAGCCCGTCCGGTTCGTCGAAGGCGCCCGCGCACTCGGCACCCTCGACGTCGACGTCCTCCTGGAGATCGGCCCCGACCGCACCCTCGTCAACCTCGTCCGGGCCGCAGGACTCACCCCCGACGGCGGCTCCACCCCGTCGCTGCGCCGCGGCGGCCAGGACCGCGCCGTCCTGCTCGGCGCCGCCAAGACGCTCTACGAGCGCGGCCAGCGCCTCGACTGGGAGAAGATCACCGGCCGACGCACCGACCGGGCCGACGCCCCCCGCTACCCCTTCGCCGACACGGAGTACTGGACCACGGCGGGCAGCCGCGCCACCGGCACCGCCGCCTCCCCGGCCCTCCGCGCCGGCGCCGGCCGCCACTGGGGCGCCGAACTCCGCTCGCCCGGCCTCACCGGCCGCGCCTTCTCCTTCGAGCGCAGCTCCGACTTCCCCGCGTACCTCACCGACCACCGCCTCTACGGCACGGTCGTCACCCCGGCCGCGTCCCACCTCGCGACCGTCCTCTCCGCCCTCGGCAACGACGGCAGCCCCGTCGTCGTCCGCGACCTGATCTGCCCCCGGGCCCTGGTCATCAAGGACGGCGAGGAGTACGAGGCGCAGATCGTCGTCGACCGGCCTGCCGACGGAGCCGGCGCCGAACTCTCCGTACAGAGCCTCCTCGACCCCGAGCGCGGCGTCTGGCAGAAGCACATCGGCGGCCGCTACTCCGCCACCCCGGACGCCCACCGGCCGCCCGCCGAGAGCCGTACCGCCTTCATCGAGTCCAGCGACCGGCACCTGACCCGGACCGAGTTCTACGACTACTTCCGGGAGCTCGGCTACACCCTCGGCCCGTCCTTCCAGTGGATCGACGAGGTGTGGATCCGCGGCGACGAGGCCCTCGTCCGCTACACGATGCCCGCCCTGCCCGACGACCCGGCCGGCTACGAGCTCTACCCCGGCCTGATCGACTCCTGCTTCCAGAGCATCGCCGTCTTCCTCGTCGACGACGGAGCCGTCGAGGCCCCCTCGCTCGCCATCCCGTTCGCCGCGAAGGAGCTCTCCTTCCACGGCCGCCCGCTCACCGAGAACGGCGAGCTGTGGGGCCGGGTCCGCGTCCTGCGCGCCGAACCCCTCCCGAACGACCGGCTGCGCGTCGAGACCGCCGACCTCCACCTGTACGCCAGGGACACGGTCACCGGCGCCGAGCACAGCGTCTTCACCGCCGACCAGTTCCGCATCCGGCACGCCTCCCGCGCCGTCCTGGAGGCCAGCCTCCGCGGCGACGGCCTCGTCCACACCCTGGACTGGGCCCCGCTCCCCGAGACCCCGGAGGCCGGCGGCACGCTCGGCGTCCTGGTCCTCGCGGACGACGACGGAGCCCCCGAACTGCTCGCCGCGCTGACCGGCGCCGGACACCGGGCCCACGTCCACACCGGCGAACTGCCCGCCCACCCCGAGGCCGACCTCGTCCTCGACGCCCGCTGGGCCACCCCCGGCACCGGCGACGCGGGCGACGCCCTGCACGCGGCCCAGACCCTCGCCGCCGGCCTGCGCACCCTCCCGCAGACCCTGCCGTACCTCCTGGCCGTCGACGGCTCCGCCGGACGGGCGCCGCTCCGCGAGGCCCTCTTCGGCATGGCCACGGCCCTGGAGGCCGAGCAGGCCGACCGCCGCCTCACCCGGGTCCGGCTCGACGCCGCGCACTCGGCCGGGCGTCTCGCGAAGCTGGCGGGCGCACTGCCCACCGAGACCCGCCTCGCCCTGACCGAGGACGGCGTACGGGCCGCCCGGCTCGTCAAGGTCCCGGCCGAACCGGACGGCGACCGCCCCGCCGGCGGCGCCCTCCTCACCGGCGGACTCGGGGCCCTCGGCCTCGCCGTCGCCACCTCCCACGCCGCCCGCGGCGGCGACCGGATCACCCTCATGGCCCGGTCCGCCCCCGGCGAGACCGAGCAGGGCGTCATCGACGGACTGCGCGCCTCGGGCGTCCGCGTCACCGTCGTCCGCGGCGACGTCACCGACCCCGCCGACTGCGCCGCCGCCGTCGCCGCGGCCACGGCCGACGGACCGCTCGGCACCGTCTACCACCTGGCCGGCGTCAACGCCGACGCTGCCTTCGGCTCCCTCACCGACGCCTCGTACGAGAAGGTCTTCCACGCCAAGGCACGCGGCGCGGACGTCCTCGCCGAGGCGATCACCGGCCACGACCCGCAGGCCCTGGTGCTCTTCTCCTCGGTGTCGGCCGTGCTCGGCGCCGCGGGCCAGGCCAACTACGCCGCCGCCAACGGCTACCTCGACGGACTCGCCGAGCACCTCCGCGACCGGGGCATCCCCGCCGTCAGCGTCAACTGGGGCCCCTGGGTCCCGGAGGCCAAGGGCGGCATGGCGGCCGCGGCGGCCGTCGAACGAGCCGCCGGACGGCTCGGCATCCGCGCCCTGTCCGACGCGGACGCGGCCAACCCGCTCGCCTTCGCGACCGACGCCCCGCTGGCCCGCCTCGTCGTCGTCGGCCTCGACCCCGCCCGGTACGCCGAGCAGAACGCGGGCCACGCCCGCGCCGCCCTCGTCGCCGAACTCACCGGCCCCGCCCCGGCCGCGGAGCGCGCCGAGACCGGCCCCGCCGAACCCGCCGGCTGGATCACCGACCGGCTGCGCGCCACGGACGAGGAGGAGCGCGAGTACGAACTGCGCGCCGCCGTCCGCTCGCTCGTCGCACGGATGCTCGGCTCCGACGACGGACTCCCCGCCGACGGCTCCGCCGACGCCGAGGGCTTCAACGAGCTCGGCCTCGACTCCATCATGGCGATCGACCTGCGCACCGCCCTCGCCCACGCCATGGGCAAGGACCTCCCGGCCACCGTCGCCATCGACCACCCGAGCGTCCTGTCGATGAGCGAGTTCCTCCTGGCCGAGGACGCCGGCGCGCCGGCCGCCCTCGACGCCACCCCCGCACCGGCGACGACGCCGGTGTCCGCCCTGGTGCCCAGCACCGCCGACACCCCGCAGGCCGGGCCGTCGTCCGAGGAGCTCGACGAGCTCTCCCTCGACGATCTGCTCGCTGCCGTCCACGACGACCTCTCCCAGGAGCGGTGAGCAGGCGATGAAGGCGATACCGATACCGACATCCACCCCGTACACGGCGACGCACGCGAACGCAGGAGCAGAGTGATGGCGACCGGCCCCGACACCGCAGCACTGCGGCAGGTGATCCAGGACCAACTGAAGCTGTCCCGCCGTCTGAAGGACCGCGTGGCCGAGCTGGAGGCCCGCACCCACGCCCCCGTGGCCGTGGTCGGCACCGCGATGCGGCTGCCCGGCGGGATCGACACCCCCGAGGCGTACCGGACGTTCCTGTACGCCCCCGACCCCGACACCCGGGCCCTCGGCCCGATCCCCGAGGACCGCACCGGCCTGCGGTCCGTCTACCACCCGGAGCGCGGCAAGGAAGGCCACTCCTACGTGGACCGCGCCGGGTTCCTCGACGACATCGCCTCCTTCGACGCGGCGTTCTTCGGGATCTCGCAGCGCGAGGCCGAGACCATGGACCCGCAGCAGCGCATGCTGCTCGAAGTGGCCTGGGAGGCACTGGAGCGCGGCGGCATCGCCGCCCGCCGCCAGGACCGGCTGCCGATGGGCGTGTTCGTCGGCGTCATGGCCTCCGAATACGGCCGGAGGTTCGTCCACGACGGCGACTACACCCGCATCGACCCGTACCACAGCACCGGCGGCGGCCACTGCTTCGTCGCCGGCCGGATCAGCTACGCGCTCGGCCTCTCCGGCCCGGCGACCAGCGTCGACACCGCCTGCTCCTCCTCCCTGGTGGCGATCCACCAGGCGGTACGGGCGCTGCGCGGCGGCGAGTGCGACTACGCGCTCGCCGGCGGCGCCAACCTGATCCTCGGCCCCGACCTCATGGTCTCCCTGTGCCAGGGCGAGGCCCTCTCGCCCGGCGGCAGGTCCCGGAGCTTCCTCGCCGACGCCGACGGCTACGGCCGTGGCGAGGGCGTCGGCATGGTCGCCCTGATGCGGCTCGACGACGCCCTCGCGCAGGGCCACCCGGTCCTCGCGGTCGTCCGGGGCAGCGCCGTCAACCACGACGGGGCCTCCTCCGGCTTCACCGTGCCGAGCGGCCCCGCCCAGCAGGAGGTGATCCGCGCGGCCCTGGCCGACGCCCGGGTCGCCCCCGGCTCGGTCGGCTACATCGAGGCGCACGGCACCGGCACCGCCCTCGGCGACCCCATCGAGGTCGGCGCCCTGGACGCCGTCCTCGGCACCGGCGCGGGGGAGCGGCCGGCCCCCGTCGCCCTCGGCAGCGTCAAGGCGCGGATCGGGCACCTGGAGGCCGCGGCCGGCATCGCCGGCGTCCTGAAGCTGGTCCTCATGCTCGGCGACGGCACCGTCCCGGCGGGCGCCCAGCCCGGCGACGGACGGCTCAACCCGCTCATCCCCTGGGACCGGATCGCCCTCACCGTGCCCCGGGAGGCGGCGCCCTGGCCGGGCGCCCCCGAGGAGCGCACCGCCGGCATCAGCGCCTTCGGTCTCTCCGGGACCAACGCGCACGCCGTGCTCTCCTCCTACCGCCCGGCGCCCGCCGCCCCCGCCGACGTACCGGCGGACCACCCGGAGCTGCTCACCCTGTCCGCCAAGGACCCCCGGGCGCTCGCCGAGCTGTCCGGGCGGGTGCAGGAGGCGCTGACGGGACTCGACGCCGCCGGTGTCGCCTCCCTGTGCCACACCCTGCGCGCCGGCCGCGTCCACTTCGGCCACCGGCTGGCCGTCGTCGGCACCGACGCGGCCGCCCTCGCCGACGCGCTCGCCTCGGGGCAGGCGGACGGCGTGCGCTCCGCCGACCGCGTCATCCTGGAGACCGGCGCCGACACCGCCGCCCTGGACGGCGCGCTCACCGAACTGGCCCGCCACTTCCCCGGGCTCGGCGAGGCGACCGGCAAGGAGGGCACGCCCGCCGCCCGGCTGCGGGCCGTCCTGACGCTCCTCGGCATCAAGACGACCCTCGCCGGCGGCGACACGGCCGCCCCGGGCGCCCGGATCACGGCCGGCGGACAGGTCCTGACCCTCGTGGGCGACGCCCCCGAGGACGCGCCCCGCCTCCTCACCGAGGCGCTGGCCGCGCTCTACCGGGGCGGCGCGCCCCTGCGGCTCGACCGCCTCGGCGCGCCCGGCGCGGTCTTCACCGACGCGCCGACCTACCCCTTCCAGCGCAAGCGGTTCTGGATCGAGGAGACGGCCCCCGAGCCGTCGCACCCCGTGGCGGTCGCGGTCACCCCCACCCGTACCGTTCCGCTCGACCGGGCCGAGATCGGCGCCTATCTGACCACCGAGCTCGCCGCCGTGCTCAAGGCGGACTGCGGGCTCGACCCCGACGTGCCGTTCTGCGACGTCGGCGGCGACTCCTTCACCGCGATGCTCCTCACCAAGAGCGTCGAGCAGCAGTACGGGGTGGACCTGCCCACCCTCGACTGCCCGGTGGAGATGCCGGTCGCCGATCTCCTCGACCACCTCAGCGACCAGGTCTGCGTCGCCATGGGGGTGGACAAGTGACCGTCGGCAGAAGCCCGTTCCTACGGCCGAGACCGGTCGACGAACCGGCGGTCCGGCTGATCGGCTTCCACCACGCGGGCGGATCGGCGGCCGTCTACTACCCCTTCGTCCGCCATCTGCCCGCCGACTGGGACCTGCTCCTGCTCGACCTGCCCGGCCGCGGCCGGCGGGCGACCGCCCCCCAACTGGACGACATGGCGGAGGTGGTGGAGACCGTCGTCGCCGACGTCCTGCCGTGGGCGGACGCCGACGCGCCGTTCGCCCTCTTCGGCCACAGCATGGGGGCCGTGGTGGCCGTGGAGACCGCCAGGGCCCTGGAGGCCCTCGGCCGGTACCCGGTGTGGACCGGGGTGTCGGGGCGCGTCGCGCCCCGGCACCCCGGTGTCGGGGCCGTACCCCTGCACACCCTCGACGACGCCGCGCTGCTCGACGTGATGCTGGAGCTGGGCGGCATGCCCGAAGGGGTCACCGAGGCCCCCGACTTCCTCGACCGGTTCCTGCGGACCGTCCGCGCCGACCTGAAGGCCGTCGACAACTACCGCCCCGCACCGGGCCGTACGCCGCTGAGCACGCCCCTGACCGTGTTCGGCGGCACCCAGGACGCCTGGGCCCCCGCCTCCGCGATGCACATGTGGCGCCGCGAGACGGGGGCGAGGTTCTCCCAGAAGTTCTTCCCCGGAGGCCACTTCTACTTCCTGGACTCCGGCTTCCCGGCCCTCACGGACCAGGTGATCGGCCAGATCGAGACCTTCCTCGACCCGGCGGACGACGCACAGGTCGCCTAGGCCCCGCAACACAGCAGTCACACCACACACGTTCGAGAATTGAGGGAGCACGCGGATGCGCTGGGACAACCTGTACGTCGCCGGACTCGGGGCCTACCTTCCGGAGCAGGTGGAGACCGCCGCCGAGGCCATCGCCGCCGGCCGCTACGACGCGGAGGAGGCGGAGGCCAACGGCTTCCGCGCCGTCCGCGTGGCCCGCGCCGACGAGCCGGGACCGGTCCAGGCCGCGCACGCCGGACGCCAGGCGGTGGAGCGGGCCGGGATACCGCACGAGCAGTACGACATGGTTCTGCACGGCTGCATGGGCCACCAGGGCCAGGACTTCTGGACCCCCGTCAACTACGTCCAGAACGAGACCGTCGGCGGCAACGGCATCGCCGTCGAGATCCGGCAGGGCTCCAACGGCGGCCTCGCCGGCCTGGAGCTCGCCGCCTCGCACCTCGCGAGCCGCCCCTCGCCCGCCGCGGCGCTCGTCACCACCGGCGACGCCTTCCGGCTGCCGTACTTCGACCGCTGGGGCTCCGACAGCCAGCAGGCCTACGGCGACGGCGCCGGCGCCCTCGTCCTCTCCAACCAGGGCGGCTTCGCCCGCCTGAGGTCCACCGCGACCTACACGGACTCCTCCCTGGAGCCCATCTACCGCGGCACGCAGGGCTGGACGGACGGCCCGTTCCTCGACGGCAAGCCGGTCGACCTGCACACCCGCAAGGCCGACTACCTCCTCAAGGAGGAGGGCGCCTACGACCGCGCCATCCGGCAGATGACGAAGAACGCCTCCCAGGTGCTCCAGGAGGCGCTCGACGACGCGGACATCACGCTGTCCGACGCCCGGTTCTTCGTCCACGCGAACATCGCGAAGACGATCGTCCAGTTCTCGTTCTACTCGCTGCTCGGCGTGAAGCCCGAGACCACCACGTACGACTGGGGCCTGGACTACGGACACATGGGCGCCGGTGACCAGATCATCGGCATGAACCACGTGGCGGAGGCCAGGAACCCGCAGCCCGGCGACTTCCTCGTCACCATGGGCGTCGGCGTCGGCTTCATGTGGACCGTCGCCGTCCTGGAGTTCACCGGGACGCCCGCCTGGTGACCCCGTATCACGCCCCCGGGTACTGATTCCAGAGGAACCGCAGCCCCGCGTTGACCAGGAAGATCCCCGCGAACGCCGCCGCCCAGCCCTGCCTCCCCGAGGCGGCCAGGGCGGCGGCGCCGCTTCCGAACCACAGCACCTCCAGGAGCACCCGGCCACCGCCGTACACCGGGTACGTCGCCTTCGGCGAGCCGAACAGCGCCCACACCGCGATCAGGGCGGCCGGCGCGCCGATCGCGAGGAGCGTCTTCAGCCACAGCTTGTCCGTCGTGCTGAGCGCCCACATGATGGACGCGGCGTACACCGAGAGCTCCAGCAGGAACATGACCAGCATGTTGAAGGCCTTGAGGGACGAGAGCATGAGGGACTCCTAGAACGTGCGGGGCGGGGGGTTCCGCGCGGGTGGGCAGATCAGACCGTCAGATCGGTACGGGACGTGAGGCGGGTCAGCCGCGGGTCGGAGCTGAGGATCGCCCGCTGCAACTCCTGGAGCCGCGGCGAGGGATCCACCCCCAGCTCCTCCACGAGGCAGCCGCGCAGCGCGGTGAACGCCTCCAGCGCCCGCCACTGCTGACCCGACCGGTAGAGCGCCGTCATGTACAGGGCGCAGAGGTTCTCGTGCATCGGGTGGCGCGCGGTCAGCACCGCCAGCTCGCTCAGCAGCGCGTGGTGCCGGCCCAGCGCCAGATCGGCCTCGACCCGGGACTCCACGACACACAGGTGGCTCTCCTCGAGCCGGGTGACCTCCACGCCGAGCCGCAGCCCGTGGTGCACGTCGACCAGCGCCCGGCCGCGCCACACCGCGAGCGATTGCCGCAGCAGCCGGGAACCCGTCTCCCGGTCACCGAGGTCGAGCGCGCGCCGCCCGGCGGCCGCGAGCCGCTCGAAGGCGTGGACGTCGACCTCCTCCGGCGTGATGTCCAGGAGGTAGCCGCCGTACCGGGTGGCGAGGACGTCCTTCGCGCGCCGCGGCCCGTCCGGCGGCAGCGCCGCCTCGATCCGCTTGCGCAGCTGGAGGATGTACGTCTGCAGCGTGGTCTGCGCGCTCCGCGGCGGCTCCAGGTCCCACAGCTCCTCCATGAGCGTGGGCACCGGCACTATCTGGCCGGCCTGCAGGGCAAGCAGCGCGAGGATCTGGCGGGGCTTCCCCGCGGTCGGCAGGAGCGCGACCCCGTTCTCCGATGCCTCGAAGGACCCAAGGACCTTGATGTCCATGCAGCTTCACCCCTCCACTACTCGCCAGCCCTCATGGTGGTACCGAGTCTGCTCCGCCCGCCTGTCGGGGCGACAGTGCCCAGGTCACCGGCCTCCCATGAACTCCGAACGTGCCGATCCATGAGAAATGCACGGGCCCGGACGGGGGAGGAGCAGGGCCCGGCCGGGATCCGGGGCCGGAGCGCTGGACGCGAGTGCGAGTGCGGCTCAAGCGCCGCCGCCGACGATCTGTCCGTACCCGTGGGGGGAACAGGCCCGGCGGCACGCGTGAGGAGACGACATTGACCACGGTATCCAGCCCGGCGGTGCGTGAAACCAGGAAGTCTCCGCTGGAGACACTGCGCGCGCTGCGCGCCGACGGCACGCTCGCCGACAACTACCCGTCCGTCGCCCCCCTCCTCGCCGCCATGGTGTCCGGCGGGGCGGAATCCGACTTCCGGCGGGCCGGCAACCTCCTCGTCCAACTCGACCGGCAGGCAGTCCTCACGGCCCGCCCCGAGACCGAGACCGCGGTCGTCGCCCTCACCGGACACTCCACGATCGGGGGCGTACGAGCCCCGCTGACCGCCGAGTTCGCCCGCCACGGCGTCCTCGTCGAGAACCGGCTCGGCGACTTCGACGCCTACCTCCGCGACCTGTGCGACCCCACGAGCGCCCTGCACGCCCCGGACGTCGACCTCGCCCTGTGGATCCTCGACCCGCAGACCCTCACCGACGAGACGGGCACGCCCTGGCAGGCCGACGACCTCGTACGGACCGCCGAGCGCAAGCTCGCCCAGATCGAGCACCTCGCCACCGCCTTCACCCGGAACGCCACGGCCGCGCTCGTCCTCAACACCGTGCCGCTGCCCCGAAGCGTCACCCACCAGCTCATCGACCACGAGTCCCGCGCCCGTGCCGGCATCGCCTGGCGCGACTTCAACTGCGGACTCCTGCGCCTCGCCCTCGGAAACCCGCGGATCCACGTCGTCGACCTCGACCCGCTCGTCGCCGCCGGCGTCCCGCTCGACGAACCCCGCATGGCCGCCTACGCCAAGGCCAGCCTCGGCGACGACCTGCTCGCCGGCTACGCCCGGGAGGTCGCCCACCTCTCCCGCATGCTGCGCGGCCGGACGAAGAAGGTCCTCGTCGTCGACGCCGACAACACCCTCTGGGACGGGATCCTCGGCGACGACGGCCCGGACGGCATCGCCGCCGCCACCACCTTCCGAGGCGAGGCCTTCGGCTCCTTCCAGCGGGCCGTCCAGCAGATCGGATCCCAGGGCATCCTGCTCGCGATCAGCAGCAAGAACGACCACGAACCGGTCGTCCAGGTCCTCAAGGACCACCCCGACATGGTGCTCCGCGAGTGCGACTTCGCCCGCGTCAACGCCAACTGGCAGCCCAAGGACGACAATCTGCGGGACATCGCCGAGAGGCTCAACCTCGGCATCGACAGCTTCGTCTTCGCCGACGACTCGCCCTTCGAGTGCGGCCTCGTCGCCGACAGCCTCCCGCAGGTCGCCGTCGTCCGCCTCGACGAAGAGCCCGCCCTGCACATCGAGAAGCTGCTCGCCGACGGCTGGTTCGACACGGCCCGCCTCACCGACGAGGACCGGGCCCGGGCCGCCCTCTACCGCACCGAGAGCGAGCGCGCCGAACTCCAGGAGAACTCCGGCTCCCTGGAGGAGTACCTCCAGGGCCTCGGCGTCCGCGTCCGGCTCGCCGAGGCCACCGCAGGGGACATCGACCGCGTCGCGCAACTCTCCCTGCGCGCCAACCAGTTCAACCTCACCACGGTCCGCCTCGGCGTCGAGGACGTGACCGCGCGGGCCGGCGACCCCGGCCACCTCGTCCTCACGATCCGCTCGGGCGACCGATTCGGCGACAACGGCGTCGTCGGAGCCGTCTTCGCCCGCCGCACCGCCGACGGCACCGAACTCCACGTCGAGAACATGCTGCTCTCCTGCCGGGTCTTCGCCCGCGGCATCGAGCAGGCCACCGTCGCGAGCCTCCTCGCCCATGCCAGGGCCACCGGCACCCGCACGGTGCACGCGAGCTACCGGCCGACCGCCAAGAACAGGAACGTCCGGGACTTCTGGCCCTCCATGGGCTTCGCCACCACGTCGACGACGGACGACGGACCCCGCTTCCACCACGACCTGGCGGACCTCCCCACCGTCCCCGCTCACATCCTGCTCGACTCCTCCCTGGAAGGCACCGCGTCATGACCAAAGAGGACTTCATCCACCTGGTGCGCGACGAACTCGACCTGCCCCTCGGGGCCGACGACCTCTCCGCGGACTTCGACCACGTCGTGAGCTGGGACTCGATGCACATGCTGCGGCTCGTCTCCGCCGTCGAGCGCGAGACCGGCACCCGTGTCCCCGTCGGCAGGCTGCTCGCCGATCGCAGCCTCGCCGCCATATACGAGCGCGTCAGCGCCGCGTGACCCACTACGCGCCCGACCGCGCGATCCACTACGCGCCCGACCGCGCGATCCACCGCGCGACCGACCGCGCGACCCACTGCGTGACCCACCGCGTGAACCGTCGCGCGGACCGCCGAGGAACCAAGAAGAAACAGGAGAGAACATGAGTATCGACGCCCGGGAAACCGCTCGGGACACCCGGATCGCGTCACCCGAGGCGCCGGTCCGGCCGTCCCCCGTCACACCGAAGGCCCCGGCCGCAGGCAAGCGAGGACTGATCCTCGCCGTCGTCGCCGTCGCCCAGCTCGTCTGTGTGCTCGACTCGACCATCGCCAACGTGATGCTGCCCCAGCTCCGCGCCGACCTCGGTCTCAGCACCTCGGGTCTGCAGTGGGTGATGAACATCTACATCCTGCTCTTCGGCGGCCTGATGCTCCTCGGCGGCCGGCTCACCGACGTCTTCCCCCGCCGCACCATGCTCGTGACCGGCATCGGCCTGTTCACCCTCGGCTCCCTCGCCGCGGCCACCGCCGACAGCGGCGGCATGCTGCTGGCCGGCCGCGGCATCCAGGGCATCGGCGCCGCCGTGCTCTCCCCGGCCGCCCTCTCCATCCTCGTCACGACCTACCCGGAGCCGGGCGAGCGCGCCAAGGCCCTCGGCATCTGGGGCACCGTCATGGGCGTCGGCGCCAGCCTCGGCACCCTGCTCGGCGGCGCGATCACCGACATCAACTGGCGCTGGGCCTTCCTCATCAACCTCCCCATCGGCCTGCTGCTGATCGCCGCCGCGTACGCCTACGTCCCGAAGATCGCCCGCAGCGGCAGCCGCCCGCCGGCCGACGTCCTCGGCGGCACCACCGGCACCCTCGGCCTGCTCGCCCTGGTCTTCGGCATCGTCACCGCAGGCGAGGACGGCTGGACCGACCCGATCGCCGGCGCCGCGCTCGCCGCCGCCGCGGTCCTGCTCACCGTGTTCGTACGGGTGGAGAGCAAGGCCAAGGCGCCGCTGCTGCCCCTCGGCCTGCTGCGCCGCCGCTCCGTCGCCACCGGCACCATCGCCCAGCTGATCACCGCCGGCCTGATGCTGCCCTCCTTCTTCATGCTCCCGCAGTACATGCAGCTCGGCCTCGGCTACAGCCCGATGGAGGTCGGCCTCGCCTACATCCCGACCTGCCTCGCCATGCTCGTCGTCTCCGGCGCCGTACCGGTCCTCATCGCCAAGTTCGGCCCCCGCGTCCCGTACGTCATCGGCACGGTCCTGCTCGCCGTCATGCTGGTCCTGATGCTCGGCGCCGAGACCACCAGCAGCTACTGGGCGCTCCTGCTCCCCGTCACCGCCCTGCTCGGCGTCGGCCTGGTGCTGTGCGTGATGACCGCCCCGGTCGTCGGCACCGCGGACGCCTCGGACGCGGACGCCGGCACCACCTCGGCCGTCCTCAACGCCTCCTCCGAGATCGGCGGCGCCCTCGCCCTCGCGATCACCGCCACCGTCGTCGGCTCCCGCCTCACCGAGCTCACCGCCCAGGGTGTCGGCACCGCCCAGGCCTTCACCGAGGCGCTCCAGCGGGGCTTCCTGGTCATGTTCCTCTGGGTCGCCGCCAACGTGGTCATCGGCCTCTTCGGATTCGCCGGCCGCCCGGCGACCGAGGCCGCGCCGAAGTCCTGACCAGTGCCGCCGGGCGGACCCCCACCCGCCCGGCGGCCCCACCCTCCTCCGTACCCCGTCCCCACCGGGCCGAGGAGATCCCCAGCCCGCTCTCTCCGCGCAGAGAGGCAGACAGATGCTGCAGCAACGCCACCGGTCCGTCGCACGGTCCGCAGTCAAGCACCCGACCTCCCGGGCCGCCGCCACCGCCGCCCCGGACACCACCGCCCCCGCCGTCCCCGCCACGTCCGGCGGACCCGTCGCCCTCCTCGTCGGAGCGGCGGCGCCCCACCGGCACCCGAGCGAGGCAGCCGCCAACTCCACCCTCCTGGAGGCCTGGTCGAGCGGGGTACGCACCTGGGTCCTCGACCGCGCGGAGCTGCTCGCCGCCCGCGGCCCCGAGGCCCGGACCCTCTCCGACGAGGCGACCGGCCTCGCCGGCGTCCACCCCGACGCCTGCGTCGCCTGGGCCCGCGACAGGCACGCCGCCGGCCACCGCTTCGACCTCGTCCTCGGACTGCGCGAGGACGTCCAGCTCGCCGTCGCCGACCTCGCTGCCGCACTGCACCTGCCCGGCAACCACCCGGACGCCGTCCGCCGCGTCCAGGACCCCGGCGCCCGGCTCGCGGCCCTCGCCGCCGGCGGCTTCCTCGTCGACCAGGACCGCGACCGGACCCCCGAAGGCACCGCGCTCAGCGCCGTCGGCGCCTTCGTCTCCGGCCGGCCCCACGTCTTCCTCCTCGCCGCGCCCACCAAGGACGGCTGGGCCCCCGTCACCGGGCTGCCCCACACCCCCCAGGCCCTCGCCGCCGAGGCGGCGGCGGCCGTCCTCCACCTCGGACTCTGCTTCGGCGTCTTCCGGGTGGACCTGCGCGCCACCGACCGGGGCATCGCCGTCTCGGACGTCCGCCTCACCCTCGAAGCCCCCGGCCTCCAGGCCCATCTGGCCCGGACGCTGCCCTGCGTCGAGCTCTTCAACCTCGTGTACGACGACGCCCTGGGCCGCACGGCGGCCCTCCCCGCGGCGCCCCTCGCCCCCGCGGTCCAGCCGCCCACCCCCTCGACGGTGCCTCCGTTCGTCCTCCTCGCGGGCGAGCCCGAGGGCGCGGCGGAAGAGCCCCACATATGCCGCGGCACCGACTGAACCGAACGAGAGCCGGAGACCCCGAATGACCACCGAGCTCGTCCAGCTGCTCACTCCCGAGGGCCGCCGGGTCCACCATCCCGAGTACGCCGTCGACCCCAGCGCGGCGGAACTGCGCGGCCTCCACCGCGACATGGTGCTGGCCCGCCGCCTCGACGCCGAGGCCGTCACCCTGCAACGCCAGGGCGAACTGGCCCTCTGGCCCTCGCTGCTCGGCCAGGAGGCCGCCCAGATCGGCTCCGCCCGCGCCCTGCGGCCCAAGGACCACGCCTTCCCCAGCTACCGCGAGCACGGCGTGGCCCTGGTCAGGAACCTCGACCCGGCCCACCTCCTCTCGCTCTTCCGCGGCGCGAGCAACGGCAGCTGGGACCCGGCCGAGAACAACTTCCACCTCTACACCCTCGTCATCGGTTCGCAGGCGCTGCACGCCACCGGCTACGCGATGGGCGTCGCCAAGGACGGCGCCGACACCGCCGTCATCGGCTACTTCGGCGACGGCGCCTCCAGCCAGGGCGACGTGGCGGAGGCCTTCACCTTCGGCGCGGTCTACGACGCCCCGATCGTGTTCTTCTGCCAGAACAACCAGTGGGCCATCTCCGAGCCCACCGAACGCCAGATGCGCGTCCCGCTCTACCGGCGCGCCGCCGGCTTCGGCTTCCCGGGCGTCCGCGTCGACGGCAACGACGTCCTCGCGTGCCTGGCCGTCACCCGCGCCGCCCTCGACCACGTACGGACCGGTTCCGGGCCGATGCTCGTCGAGGCGTACACGTACCGCATGGGCGCCCACACCACCTCCGACGACCCGACCAAGTACCGCGACGAGGCCGAGGTCGAGGAGTGGCGGGCCAAGGACCCGATCCTGCGGCTCCGCCGGCTCCTGGAGCGCGAGGGCCACGCCGACGAGGACTGGTTCGCCGCCCTCGACGAGGAGGCGGAGACGCTCGGCCGGCGCGTCCGCGAGATCGTCAGGACCATGCCCGATCCCGACCCGTCGGTGATGTTCGAGAACGTGTACGCGGACGGGCACGCGCTCGTCGACGAGGAACGTGCCCGGTTCGCCGCCTACCAGGAGTCCTTCGTGGACGCCGGACGGAGCAACTAGTCATGGTCACGAAGAGTCTTCCCCTGGCGAAGGCGCTCAACGAGGCCCTCCGCGCCGCGCTGGAGTCCGACCCCAAGGTCCTCCTCATGGGCGAGGACATCGGCAAGCTCGGGGGTGTCTTCCGCGTCACCGACGGCCTGCAGAAGGACTTCGGCGAGAGCCGCGTCATGGACTCGCCGCTCGCCGAGTCCGGCATCGTCGGCACCGCCATCGGCCTGGCCCTGCGCGGCTACCGGCCGGTCGTGGAGATCCAGTTCGACGGCTTCGTCTTCCCCGCGTACGACCAGATCGTCACGCAGCTCGCGAAGATGCACGCCCGCTCGCAGGGCAAGGTGCGCCTGCCCGTCGTCATCCGCATCCCGTACGGCGGCGGCATCGGTGCGGTCGAGCACCACTCGGAGTCCCCCGAGGCGCTCTTCGCGCACGTCGCGGGCCTGAAGATCGTGTCGCCCTCGACCCCGTCCGACGCGTACTGGATGCTCCGGCAGGCCATCCGGAGCGACGACCCGGTCATCTTCTTCGAGCCCAAGCGCCGCTACTGGGACAAGGGCGACGTCGACACGGATCTCGACCCCGGCGAGCTCCACGAGGCGCGGGTCGCCCGCGAGGGCACGGACCTCACCCTCGCCGCCTACGGACCGATGGTGAAGACCTGCCTCCAGGCCGCCGTCGCGGCCGAGGAGGAGGGCAGATCGATCGAGGTCGTGGACCTCCGCTCGGTCTCCCCGATCGACTTCGACACCGTCCAGGCCTCGGTCGAGAAGACCGGCCGCCTGGTCGTCGTCCACGAGGCCCCCGTCTTCTTCGGCTCGGGCGCGGAGATCGCCGCCCGGATCACCGAGCGCTGCTTCTACCACCTGGAGGCCCCCGTCCTGCGGGTCGGCGGCTACCACGCGCCGTACCCGCCGGCGCGCCTGGAGGAGGAGTACCTGCCGGGTCTCGACAGGGTGCTCGACGCCGTCGACCGCTCGTTGGCGTACTAATCGCTCGTTGGCGTACTAGGAAATAAGGAATCATGGCGATTCGCGAATTCAGGATGCCCGACGTGGGGGAGGGGCTCACCGAGGCCGACATCCTCACCTGGTACGTCAAGCCCGGCGACCCCGTCGTCGACGGGCAGGTCGTGTGCGAGATCGAGACGGCGAAGGCGGCGGTGGAACTCCCCGTCCCCTTCGACGGGGTCGTCCGGGAGATCGGCTTTCCCGAGGGCGCGACGGTCGACGTCGGCGCCGTGATCATCTCGGTCGACACGGCGGGCGCGGCAGGCCCGCAGGACCGGGCCGTGGCAGCGGCACCGGCCGTCACGGCCGCCGCAGCCGTCGGCGCCGACGCTCCGGCGCGGCCGGAACGCCGGCCCGTCCTCGTCGGCTACGGCGTCGTGGAGTCCTCCGCGAAGCGCCGCCCCCGCAAGACCGCCGGCGGCACGGCCCCCGGCAGCCGCGGGCCCGCCGCAGGACCGCGCCCGCTGGCCAAGCCGCCGGTGCGCAAGCTGGCCAAGGACCTCGGGGTCGACCTGACGGCCGTGCGCCCCTCCGGCGGGGGAGGCACGATCACGCGCGCCGACGTGCACGCCGCCGCCGTGGTCGACATCGGCACCCGCGAGATCGTGGAGCGACCGGCCCCGACGCCGGCCCCTGCTCCTGCCGCGGTGGTGCCGGACGCCCGGGAGACCCGTACCCCCATCAAGGGTGTGCGGAAGGCGACGGCGGCGGCGATGGTGGGTTCGGCGTTCACCGCGCCGCACGTCACCGAGTTCGTGACCTTCGACATCACGCGCACGATGAAGCTGGTCGAGGAGCTGAAGTCCGACAAGGACATGGCGGGCCTGCGGGTCAACCCGCTGCTCCTCATCGCCAAGGCCGTGCTGGTCGCGGTGAAGCGGAACCCGGAGATCAACGCGGCCTGGGACGAGGCGGCGCAGGAGATCGTCCTCAAGCACTACGTGAACCTGGGCATCGCCGCGGCCACCCCGCGCGGTCTGATCGTGCCGAACATCAAGGACGCGCACGCACAGACCCTGCCCGAGCTCTCGAAGTCCCTGAGCCAGCTCGTCGCCACCGCCCGCGAGGGCAGGACCACGCCGGCGGCGATGCAGGGCGGCACTTTCACCATCACCAACGTCGGCGTCTTCGGCGTCGACACCGGTACGCCGATCCTGAACCCCGGCGAGTCCGCGATCCTCGCGATCGGTGCGATCAAGCTCCAGCCGTGGGTCCACAAGGGCAAGGTGAAGCCCCGCCAGGTCACCACGCTGGCCCTCTCCTTCGACCACCGGCTCGTCGACGGCGAGCTCGGCTCCAAGTTCCTGGCGGACATCGCCGCGGTCCTGGAGCAGCCGAAGCGCCTCGTCACCTGGGCCTGAACCGGTCCTGAACCGGGACTGAACCCGGGCCCGACCGTGAGGCCGGGGGTCCTCGCCCCGCCCGAGCCGTCTCAGGCGAGGACCTCGATCCTCCACTGCGGGTCGCGGTCGTCCGTCCGGACGAACACCCGCTTGGGGAGCTGCGAGCGGTCCTCGAAGAGGTCCCGGCCGAGCGCGAGACCGTTCTGGTCGATGACGTAGACCCCGTCCCAGAGGTCGTCGAGGCCGGCGACCGTCCTGACGCCTTCCTCGGTGACCCGCTGGAGGCGCCAGACGGAGGCGGGGGAGTCGTCGGGCCGGACGGCGACCGGGGCGCGCTCGCCGCCCTCCGCGACGACGGTCTCCTCCGTGCCCTTCACGGTGAGCCGGAACCCGTCGCCCTCGGGGCTCACCGCCCACTCCGCGTACTGCTCCGGCTGCGCGAGCAGCCCCACCATCCGTCCGTCCAGGACCCCGACCGGAGCCCCCTTCGCGTACAGCCTGACGACCTTGACGATGTCCGACATCGAGCCTCCTGTGCTGAGTGCGGCAGTTGTCCCGATCCTGCCCGCACGGACCTGGCGCGGGCCAGTGAACACGCAGGTGCGTACGAGCGATCCCAGGCGCGCGTACGGCCGTGGTCACGGGGACACGCGGGCCGCCGGGTGTACGGCTAGGGCATGACGCTCCCCGTGAACCAGCTCAGCGACCCCGCCGTGCGCGCCTTCGTCACGGCCCTCAACGCCAACGACCAGGCGGCCCTGACCGAGGCCATGACCCCCGACGTGACCATGTCCGACGACGGTTCCGACCGCGATGTCCACCAGTGGCTCGACCGGGAGGTCTTCGGCTCGCGCGGGCACATGGACGTCGAGTCCGAGTCGGACGGCGGGCGCGGTCTCGTCGCCGACTACCGCAACGACACCTGGGGCGCGATGCGCACCAAGTGGCTGTTCACCGTCGACGGCGGGAAGATCTCCCGCTTCGAGACCGGCCAGGCGTAACCCCCGAGGTCGTCGGCCGGGGCGCCCAGGGGGTGTCCTGCCCCCTGGGGCCTGTCCGACCCTGATGCGTCGGACAGGCCCTAGCCCCGGCCGATGTACGGCATGGACGTCGCCATGACCGTCGCGAACTGGACGTTCGCCTCCAGCGGCAGCGCCGCCATGTGCACGACCGTCGCCGCCACGTCCGCCGCGTCCATCACCGGCTCCGCCGCCAGCTGCCCGTTGGCCTGGAGGATCCCGCTCTGCATGCGGGCCGTCATCTCGGTCGCCGCGTTGCCGATGTCGAGCTGACCGCAGGCGATCCGGTACGGGCGCCCGTCGAGCGACAGCGACTTCGTCAGGCCCGTCATGGCGTGCTTCGTCGCCGTGTACGCGATCGAGTGCGGGCGCGGCACGTGCGCCGAGATCGATCCGTTGTTGATGATGCGCCCGCCCTGCGGCTCCTGCTCCTTCATGGCCCGGAAGGCCGCCTGCGCGCAGAGGAACGCGCCCGTGAGGTTGACGTCGACGACCGCGCGCCAGGTCTCCGGATCCAGGTCCTCGACGGGGACGCCGCCGCCCGCGAACGTACCGGCGTTGTTGAAGAGCAGGTCGACGCGGCCGTAGCGCTCGCGTACCGCCGCGAAGAGGGCCGCCACCTCGTCCGCCGAGGTGACGTCCGTGGGGACGACCAGGAAGTCCCCGGCCGGCGAGGCCGCCGCCGTCTCCTCCAGGGCGGCCGCCCGGCGCCCCGCCAGGGCCACCGACCAGCCGGCCGCCGCCAGGGCGAGGGCCACACTCCGGCCGATGCCCGATCCCGCTCCCGTCACCACTGCGATGCTCATGGGCGCGCAGCGTACGCGAGACGCGTGCCCCATGAACTCATCCGTCCGACACGTGGATGTTCTGTACCCGACAACGTGTCGTCGTCCCGTCCTCCTCGAATGGCGGAAGCGCAACATCCGTCCGGGGAGGGGTACATGGACCACGTACACGGCCACGCACCAGGTCATTCCGAGGAACTCCGCGCCGCCGCACGCCACTTCGGCCGGCGCCGGTTCCTCACCGTCACCGGGGCGGCCGCCGCGCTCGCCTTCGCCACCCAGCTGCCCGCCGCCGGCGCCGCGGCCGCCGCGGAGCTCGACGGCCGGCGCGTGACGGAGGACCCGTTCACCCTGGGGGTGGCATCCGGCGACCCGCTGCCCGGCTCCGTCCTGCTCTGGACCCGGCTCGCGCCCCGCCCCTTCGAGCCCGACGGCGGCCTGCCCGCCTCCCGCGTCTCCGTCCACTGGGAGCTCGCCCGCGACGAGCGCTTCACCCGGACCGTCCGGCGCGGCCGGGCCACCGCGCACCCGGAGTTCCGGCACGCCGTCCACGTCGAGGTCGAGCACCTCGACCCCGGCCACGTCTTCTTCTACCGATTCCGCGTCGGCGACTGGACGAGCCCCGTCGGCCGTACCCGCACCGCCCCGTCCGCCGGCGCCCGGAACTCCGGCCTCAAGCTGGCCGCCGTCTCCTGCCAGGCGTACCACGACGGGTACTTCACGGCCTACCGCCACCTCGCCCAGGAGGACGTCGACGTCGTCTTCCACCTCGGCGACTACCTGTACGAGTACGCCGTCAACGCCACGGGCGGCGCCCGCGCCTACACCGACCGCACCCTCCCGGCCGTCTTCAACCGCGAGACCGTCACGCTGGAGGACTACCGGCTGCGGTACGGCCTCTACAAGTCGGACCCCGACCTGCGCGCCGCGCACGCCGCCCACCCCTTCGTCGTCACCTGGGACGACCACGAGACCGAGAACAACTACGCGGGCGGCACCCCCGAGAACGGCGTCCCGCCGGAGGAGTTCCTGCTCCGCCGCGCCGCCGCCTACCGCGCCTACTGGGAGCACCAGCCGCTGCGCCGCCCCCAGCAGCCGGAGGGCCCGGACATGCCGCTCCACCGGCGGCTGCGGTTCGGGAGCCTCGCCCAGTTCGACATCCTCGACACCCGCCAGTACCGCTCGGACCAGGCGTACGGGGACGGCTGGCAGGTCCCGGGGCCCGAGTCCGAGGACCCGGCCCGCACGATGACCGGCGCCGCGCAGGAGCGCTGGCTGCTCGACGGCTGGCGCGGCTCCCGGGCCGCCCGCTGGAACGTCCTGCCGCAGCAGGTGGTGTTCTCCGAGCGCCGCGACCGCCCCACCGCCGACTTCAAGCTCTCCATGGACTCCTGGGACGGCTACCCGGCCTCCCGGCAGCGGATCCTCGCGGGGGCGGAGGCCGCCGGCGTCGAGAACCTCATGGTGCTCACCGGGGACGTCCACGTCGGTTACGGCCTCGACATCAAGGCCGACTTCCGCGACCCGGGGTCCCGGACCGTCGGCACCGAGATCGTCGCCACCTCGATCAGCAGCGGCAAGGACGGTGCCGACCGGCCGGCCAACCACGACCGGCTCACCCAGGCCAACCCGCACCTGAGGTTCTACAACGGGCGGCGCGGCTATGTGACGGTCACGCTCGCCACGGACAGCGCCCGTGCCGACTTCCGTACGGTCCCGTACGTCACGAACCCGGGCGCCCCCGTCACCACCACCGCCTCCTACGTCACCGAGGCGGGCAACCCGGGCCTCACGCCCGCGTAGGCGCCGCCTCGGAGGGATAGCGGACGCCGACGCGCTCCCGTACGGCGTCGAGCGTCCGCATGACCGCGAGCGAACCCTCCAGCGGCACGAGCGGCGACTCCGTCGCACCCGCCCGCAGGCAGCGCATCACCTCGGCGGCCTCGTGCCGGAAGGAGTGCGGGTCGTCGCCCGCCACGAACTCCTCCGGCTCCCGGCCGTCGCGGTGCAGCGTGAACCGTTCGGGGAAGAAGAAGCCGCGCGGCACCTCGATCCGGCCGAGCGTGCCCGTCACGGCTGCCGTCAGCGGAGTGTCCGCGACGAGCGAGCAGGACAGCAGCGCCGAGGCGCCCGAGTCCCAGCCCAGCAGCATCCCCGTGTTCAGGTCGACGCCCTCCGGCGAGATCAGCGCGTGCGCCTGGACCGAGTCCGGCTCGCCGAGCAGCAGCTGCGCGAACGACACCGGGTACACCCCGAGGTCGAGCAGCGCCCCGCCGCCCACCGCCGGGTCCCGCAGCCGGTGGTCGGCGGCGAAGGGGCCCGCGAGCCCGAAGTCCGCCTGGACGGTCCTGACCTCGCCGACCGCCCCGTCCCGCACGAGCTCCGCGAGCCGCAGGACGAGCGGGTTGCAGTACATCCACATGGCCTCCATCAGGAAGAGGCCGCGGTCCCGGGAGAGGGTGACCAATTCCTCCGCCTCACGGGCGTTGAGCGTGAGAGCCTTCTCGCAAAGCACCGCCTTTCCCGCCTCCAGCGCGAGCCCGGCCGCCTCCCGGTGCGCGTGGTGCGGCGTCGCCACGTACACGACGTCGACGTCCTCGTCGGCGAAGAGTCCGGCCCATTCCCCGTACGCGCGCGGGATCCCGAAGCGGTCCGCGAAGGCCTTCGCGGACGCCTCCGTGCGGGACGCCACGGCCACGACCTCGGCGCCGTCGAGCGTCAGCAGGTCCGTCGTGAACCGCTCCGCTATGCCGCCCGTCGCCAGGATCCCCCAGCGCACCGTTCCGCTCATGTTTCCCCACCCGTCCCGAAGAGGTCTCGACCATGCCGGTCGAGCTGAGAGCATAGGCAAGGATTCAACGAAATGGAGCAGTCGATGCCGGAGAGCGGCCAGAAAACAACACAAGGGAACATAACCGAGAGCGCCTCGGTCGCCCCGGCGGGTCCCGTCACCGCCGCCCGGCGCGTGGGGCTGCTCGTCACCCTCGTCCTGGGCGGACTCACCGCCCTGCCCCCGCTCTCCATGGACATGTACCTCCCGGCGCTGCCGGAGGTCACCGACGCCCTCCACGCACCGGCCGCCACCGTCCAGCTCACGCTCACCGCCTGCCTCGCCGGCATGGCCCTCGGCCAGCTCGTCGTCGGCCCCATGAGCGACAAGTGGGGCCGCCGCCGGCCGCTCCTCGCCGGCATGGTCGTGTACGTCCTCGCCACCGCCGTCTGCGCCCTCGCGCCCACCGCCGAACTCCTCATCGGCTTCCGGCTGCTCCAGGGCCTCGCGGGCGCCGCCGGCATCGTCATCGCCCGCGCCGTCGTCCGCGACCTCTACGACGGCGTCGAGATGGCCCGCTTCTTCTCCACCCTGATGCTGATCTCCGGCGTCGCCCCGATCGTCGCGCCCCTCATCGGCGGCCAGATCCTGCGGATCACCGACTGGCGGGGCGTCTTCCACGTCCTCGCCGTGATCGGCATCCTGCTCACCCTCGTCGTCTGGCGCTTCCTCGGCGAGACCCTGCCCCCCGAGCGGCGCCACGAAGGCGGCGTCGGCCACGCCCTGCGCACCATGCGCGGGCTCCTCGCCGACCGGGTCTTCGCCGGCTACATGCTGACCGGCGGCCTCGCCTTCGCGGCCCTCTTCGCCTACATCTCGGCCTCGCCGTTCGTCGTCCAGGAGATCTACGGGGCCTCACCGCAGACCTTCAGCCTGCTCTTCGGCGTCAACTCGATCGGCCTCGTCCTCGTCGGCCAGATCAACGGCAAGCTCCTCGTCGGCCGCGTCAGCCTCGACAAGGTCCTCGGCTGGGGCATCGGCACCATCCTGCTCGCCTCCGTCGCCCTGGTCCTCATGACGACCGGCGTCTTCGGCGAGGTCGGGCTCGTGCCCGTCGCCGCCGGACTGTTCGTCCTCATGTCCGCGATGGGCCTGGCCCTGCCGAGCACCAACGCCCAGGCGCTGATGCGCACCCCGCACGCCGCCGGCTCCGCCTCCGCGCTCCTCGGCACCTCCTCCTTCCTCGTCGGCGCCGTGGCCTCCCCGCTCGTCGGCATCGCGGGCGAGCACACGGCCGTCCCGATGGCCGTCGTCCAGCTCGCCTGCGCCGCCCTGTCCCTCACCTGCTTCCTGGCCCTGTGCCGCCCGTGGCAGGCGGGCAGGAAGGCCACGGGCGGCTGACAGAACGGCGCGGGTCGGGTCAGTGTCCCGGGTTCTTGCCCGCGGCGACGGTCCTGACCCGCTCGACCTGGACGTTCGAGGCGTGCTCCAAGTTGCGGGGATCGGTCTCGTTCGCGTTGATGTGCGCGACGACGGTGCCGATGCGCATGACCACGTCGGCGGAGCTGTCGTCCGCGAACGCGTCGGTCTCGTCGGCGACGGTGACCACCGTCACCGGCTTCGCCGGCTCTCCGTACTCGGCGGAGGACTTCCGCTTCTCCGCGGCCAGACCCTTCATGGCGGCGCCCGCCTGCTCCTCCGTCCCGAACGAGAAGAGCCTGAACTCCACGCGCGTCCCGTCCGAGTCGCCCCGGGCCTCCATGTCCTTCCCCGAGATGCCGACGAGACCGGTGCACGCCACCCCCGTCTCCTCGGCACAGTGATCGACGGCCTCGGAGCCCTGGCCCACGAAGGGCTCACCCCCGGTGAAGACGTCGCTCACCTCGGACTCGACCGGCAGCGCGTGCATCAGCCCCGTCGGGTCCAGCCAGACGGCCTTCGGGACTTCCGCGCCCGGCCGCGCCTCCCCGGGAACCCCCGGCGCCTTCTCGCTCCCGGCCGCCGGGACGTCCTCCTCGCACCCCGTCAGCGCCAGCACCAGCGCCGCCGCCACAGCAGTCCCCCGTACGACAGACCTCACACGAACTCCTCGATAGACCGAATGCTCGTCAAAACTTGGCATGAGCACTCAACATCATCCGCGTCGTGCGAACCAACTCCGGTGCCCCGCCCGGACGGTCGTGACCAGCACCTTCGGGCGGCCGGGAGCCGAGGACCCGCCACGTAGAATGTCGCGGTGAACGCCCCCGCCTCCCCGCCCTCCGCCGAGTCCCTGCGCGCCGCCCTCGCCGGGCTCCTCGACGGGCTGCCGCCCACCCAGGCGGCCCGCGCCGTCGAGCGGCTGATCGCCAACTACCGGGGCACCACCCCGACGGACGCCCCCGTGCTGCGCGACCGCTCCGACGTCGCCGCGTACGCCGCGTACCGCATGCCGGCGACCTTCGAGGCGGTACGGGGCGTCCTCGACGCCCTGCGGGAGGCCGCACCCGACTGGGTGCCGGCCACGCACACCGACGTCGGCGGCGGCACCGGCGCCGCCAGCTGGGCCGTCGCCGAGGCCTGGGACGAGGCGCCACCCAGGACCACCGTCCTCGACTGGGCCGAGCCCGCCCTCGCCCTCGGCCGCGAGCTGGCGGCGGGCGCCCTCGACGCCGAGTGGCGGCGAGAGCGGATCGGCACCGCGCTGCGGCTCGCGGACACGGACCTCGTCACCGTCTCGTACGTCCTCAAGGAGCTGACCGAGGCCGACCGCACGGCGCTCGTGACCGAGGCGGCGCGCGCCGCGCAGGCGGTCGTGATCGTCGAGCCCGGCACCCCCGACGGCTACGAGCGGATCATCGCCGCCCGCACCCTGCTCGTCGACGCCGGCTTCACCGTCGCCGCGCCCTGCCCGCACAGCGGGACCTGCCCCATCGTGCCCGGCACCGACTGGTGCCACTTCTCGGCCCGCGTGAGCCGCTCCTCGCTGCACCGCCAGGTGAAGGGCGGCTCCCTGCCGTACGAGGACGAGAAGTACAGCTACGTCGCCGCCGCCCGCTTCCCGGTGACCCCCACGGTCTCCCGCGTCACCCGCAGGCCGCAGATCCGCAAGGGCCTGGTCCAGCTGGAACTGTGCGGCCCCGACGGGCTCGCGCGGGAGACGGTCACCAAGCGCCACGGGCCCCTGTACAAGCAGGCCCGCGACGCCGAGTGGGGCGACTCCTGGCCGCCGGAGCAGGACGCCTAGGCCCGGTCGGGGCGACCGGACGGGATCCAGGGCCTGAGCTCCTGCGTGCAGCACTTCACACTGCCGCCGCCCTTCAGGAGCTCGCCCAGGTCCATCCCGAGCGGCTCGAAGCCCCGCTGCCGCAGCGGCTCGAAGAGGCCCACCGCCGCCTGCGGCAGCAGCACGTGCAGACCGTCGCTCACCGCGTTGAGCCCGAGCGCCGCCGCGTCCTCCTCCGTCGCGATCAGCGCGTCCGGGAAGAGCCGGGCCAGTACCGCGCGGCTGCCCGGGGAGAAGGCGGCCGGGTAGTACATGACCTCGTCCCGGGCGTCGTCGAGGACGCACAGCGCCGTGTCCAGGTGGTAGTAGCGCGGGTCCACCAGCTCCAGGCCGATCACCGGCCGGCCGAAGAACTCCTGCGCCTCCCCGTGGGCGAGCGGGCTGGAGCGGAAACCGCGCCCCGCGAGGATCCACGAGGCGGTGACGGCGAAGTCGCCCTCGCCCTCGTTCACATGCTCCGGAAGCCGGACCGCGTCGTCAGGCCAACCGTTCCTGCGGAACCAGGACAGGTGCGCGGCGGCCTCGTCGGACCGCTCGGCATGGGCGAACTTCGCGCCCAGCACCCGGCCGCCGACGACCGTGGCGCCGTTCGCCGCGAAGACCATGTCCGGCAGCGCCGGGTCGGGCGTCAGCAGCTCCACGGTGTGGCCGAGCGAGCGGTAGCGGTCGCGGAGGTCCTCCCACTGGGCGAGGGCCAGCGGCAGGTCGACCGGTTTCGTGGGGTCCATCCAGGGATTGATCGAGTACGTCACCGAGAAGTGCGCGGGTGGGCACATCAGGTAACGGCGGGGCGAGGACGTGCGCGGAGTGGGGCGCAAAGGGGGCTCCTCACGAACGGGCGGACGGAAGAACCGAAGATCGGTGGACCCATGGTCCGCCCTCGGCGCGCCCCGCGCTGTGGACCGTTCGGGTGGTTCCCGCGCCCCGCCCCCTCCGGCGCGCCGCGCACCCCGTTTCCGCACCCCGCTTTCACACTCCGGTCACCCGGGGCGCAGGATGGTGGGACCATGGGCAGAGCCGAACGGGCGAGCATGAGCTGTGAGGGGATAGATGGGCGACGGTATCGGCCGCTACCGCGGCACGGAGAGCAAACTCGCACAGTGGCTGCGCAGGCGCCCGAAACGCACCGCGGCCGACGAAGAGAACGACCGCGAGAAGCTGCTCCTGGCCACCGCCGCCGCCGGGCTGCCCCTGGCCCCCGCCGCGTATCCCGTCGGCTACAGCTGCTCCTGTGAGCGGATCGGCTGTCCCACCCCCGCCCGGCACCCCGTCTCCTTCGCGTGGCAGACCCAGTCGACCACCGACCGCGCCCAGATCGAGCGCTGGGCGAGGAACGAGCCCGAGGCCAACTTCGTCACCGCCACCGGAATGGTCCACGACGTCCTCGACGTCCCGCTGGCCGCCGGCCGCGCGGCACTGGAGCGCCTGCTCGCCGAGGGCGTCGAGGTCGGACCGGTCGCCGAGTCCGCCGACGTCGACCCGGTCGGCGGGCGCATGCTCTTCTTCACCGCCACCCGCGGCACCCCCGAGGACGAGGACGAGTGGTGGCCCTGTGAGCTCGACTGCCACCCGGAGACCATGGACGAGCATCCGGGGCTGCGCTGGCACTGCCGCGGCAGCTACGTCCTCGTACCGCCGGCCCGGCTGCCCGGGGACGAGGACGCCCACCCGGTCGTCGCCTGGGTCCGCGGCCCCGAGCACCCGCTGCCGGACCCGCTGAACCTCCTGGAGACCCTCACCGACGCCTGCGCGCGGCACGCGGCCGAGCGGGAGGCCGAGGGCGACGGGGAGCACACGGCCCACGAGATCGCCTGGCCGCTGACCCGCTGAGGCGGGCGGGGGACCAGGCCTCGCGAGCTGTTACGAGCCCACCGCGCCGACCACGCCCTGGAGCCGGCCCGCGATCGTGACCCCGTCCCGGTCCGCACCCGCCGGCTTCACCAGGACGACCTGGTCCGACACCCACTCCTTGGTGACGGTGTTCTTCACCGTGCCGGTCAGCAGCGCCTTGACGTCCGGGCCGACTTTCGGCCGGTAGCCCTTCGCCGCCGTCTGCCGCTCGAAGTACCGGGTCGCGAAGAAGACGAACCCGCCGCCGTCCTTGGTCCGCAGCCCCAGCGGGGCGAAGTCCCCCTGGTCCGCGACGCGGTCGATGTACTGCGTGGCGAGCCCCGGCCGCTTCGCGCCCTTCTGCCGCTCCTCGCGCCACAGCGAGGTGTGCGGCCCCGCCGCGTACGGCCCCGGCTTCCCGTCCTGCAGAAACGCCACGTACTCCGCCCCGAGGTCCTCGGGCGCGACGGCGAGGGCGTCGCTGTCCGCGGCGACCGGCACCGCGTACCCCTCCTCCTCGGCGAACTCGGGCACCGCCTGCGGGCTGAGGACCACCAGGTGGGCGACCTCCCACAGCTGGTCGGGCCCGTTGCGCACGAAGGCGAGGAGCCAGCGCTGGTCGGTGCGGCCCTGGTCGACGTCGCGGTTCGAGTCGGTGTCCGCGACGAACCAGCGCGGCCAGCCCGCCTTGCGGGGCACGACGAACCGCGCGTCGGTCAGTTCGAGGGGCTGGTGGTTCGGGTTGCCGCCGGGGCTCGTGACCGCCCGCGAGCGCAGCCCCGCCTGGTTGATGGCCCCGAGCGGACCGGTCACCCGGGTCGCGTCCAGGGCGGGGTCATGGGCCTTGTCGGCCCGGTTGTAGGCGGCGGTGAAGTCGGCGAGGGCCTGCGCGGCCTCGTCCTTCGTCACCGCCGGAAGCAGCGCGGTCTCGCCGTGGACCGTCACGCAGCCGCTCGCGGTCAGCGCCAGCACGGTCGCCGCCGCGGTGGCCGCCAGCGCCCTCACCGGTCGTGCCGCGAGACGCTCAGCCGGTCGTCTCGGCGCTCGCCTCAGCCTCAGCCTGCTCATCGGTCGCCTTCTGCTTCTCCACCCGCACGGACGGACCCGACCCTATCGGGGCCAGGAACAGCGCGAGCGCCGGGACCAGATACAGCGCCCACACCGTGACCTGAAGGACCGTCGGGTCCGGCTGGAAGTTGAAGACGCCCTTGAGGAGGGTGCCGTACCAGCTGTCCGGCGGGATCGTCGCCGAGACGTCGAAGGCCTTGTCCGCGAGGCCGTCGAGGAAGCGCGCCTCCTGGAGGTCGTGCACGCCGTACGCGAGGACGCCCGCCGCCACGACGACCAGCATCCCGCCGGTCCAGGTGAAGAACTTCGCCAGGTTGATCCGCAGCGCGCCCCGGTAGAACAGCCGGCCGAGGAGGACGGCCGTGAGCAGGCCGAGGACGACCCCGGTCAACGGCTCGTACGAACCGCCCGAGCCGCTCTCCGAGGCGGCCCGTACCGACGCCCATACGAAGAGCGCCGTCTCCAGGCCCTCGCGGCCGACCGCGAGGAAGGCGGTCGCGACGAGTGCGCCCGTGCCCATCTGCAGGGCGGCGTCGAGCTTGCCGTGCAGCCCGGCCCTGAGGTGCCGGGCCGTGCGCCGCATCCAGAAGACCATCCAGGTCACCAGGACCACCGCGACGATCGACAGCGAGCCGCCGAGCAGCTCCTGCGCCTCGAAGGTCAGCTCCTGCGAGCCGAACTCCAGGCCCGCGCCGAAGGCGAGCGACACGGCCACGGCCACGCCGATGCCGATCCAGACCGGCTTCAGCGCGTCCCTGCGCCCGGTCTTCACCAGGTACGCGACGAGGATGCAGACGACGAGGCTCGCCTCCAGGCCCTCGCGCAGGCCGATCAGATAGTTGCCGAACACGTCGGTTCTCCTTCTCGATGATCCTCGATGACGCAGGTCACGAGAACAGCGCCCGGCCCCACCAGTCGTCCTTGTCCCGGACGCCCGGCGGGATCGCGAACAGCGCCGAACCCACGTGCTGGATGTACTCGTTGAGGGCGTCGGCGCGGCCGAGCGAGGTCTGCACCGGGATGAAGCCGGTCCGGACGTCCTTCTGGTACGCCAGGAAGAACAGGCCCGCGTCCAGCCGGCCGAGGCCGTCCGTGCCGTCCGTGAAGGAGTAGCCGCGCCGCAGGATCGTCGCCCCGCCGTTGGTGTCCGGGTGCGCGAGCCGGACGTGCGAGTCCGGCTTCATCGCCTTCAGAAAGGGCTCGTCGTGCTCCTTGGCCTTGCCGACCGGGGCGCCCTCACGCTTGTCGCGGCCGAAGATGTCCTCCTGCTCGCCGAGCGGGGTGCGGTCCCAGGTCTCGACGTTCATGCGGATGCGGCGGGCGACGAGATACGAACCGCCGTCCATCCAGGCCGCGGAGCCCTCGGCGTCCCTGCCGGAGACCCACACGTGCTGCGCGAGCCGCTCGGTCTCGGTGCCCGCGATGTTGCGGGTGCCGTCCTTGAAACCGAAGAGGTTGCGGGGAGTCTGCGCGTCCGGCGTCGTCGAGGACGTCTTGCCGAAGCCCAGCTGCGACCAGCGCACCGCGACCTTGCCGAAGCCGATCCGCGCGAGGTTCCGGACGGCGTGCACGGCGACCTGCGGGTCGTCCGCGCAGGCCTGCACGCACAGGTCGCCGCCACTGCGCGCCGGATCCAGGTTGTCGCCGGGGAACCTGGGGAGCTCCACCAAGGCACCGGGCCGCTTGCCCTTCAGTCCGAAACGCCCGTCGAAGAGCGAGGGGCCGAAGCCGACCGTGAGGGTGAGCCGGGAGGGCCTGAGGCCGAGGGCCTCGCCGGTGTCGTCCGGCGGCGCCTCCGGCAGCCCGCCGTACGCGCCCTCGCCGACCTCGGCGCCGGCCGTCATCCGCTCGGCGGCCCGCGTCCAGTCCTTGAGGAGCTGGACCAGCTCAGCGCGGTCCTCGGTCCGTACGTCGAAGGCGGCGAAGTGCAGCCGGTCCTGCACGGCGGTGGCGATGCCGGCCTGGTGCGGGCCGTGGAAGGGCACGGCCCCGCCGGTGCCGGCGACGGGCGAGGTGCCGTCGTCGTGGCGGGCCAGCGCCACGGCGCCGCCCGCCGCGGCGGCACCGAGCGCGAGCCCGGCCCCGCCCCAGCCGATGACCGTACGGCGGGAGGGCGGGGCCCCCGCCGTCTGCTCCCGGGTCTCCTCGGACATGCCCTCTGCCTCCGTCCCGCTACTTGACGACGGCGGCGGCGAGCTTCGAGAGCGGCTCGGCCAGCGCGTTGACGCCGTCCAAGAGCTCCTTGCGCTCGGCCTTGCCGACCTTCTCGTACGAGGTGAAGACGTAACTCGTCTTGTCCGTGCGGTACTTGTCGAGCAGCGCGTTCAGCGCGGCGAACTGCCTGTCCAGCTCGGCGACCAGCTTCGGGTCGTTCTTCGTGGCGACCGGCCTGAGCAGGTCGAAGGACTTCTGCGCGCCCTCGACGTTCGCCTTGAAGTCGACGAGGTCGGTGTGGGAGTACCGCTCCTCCTCGCCGGTGACCTTGCCGGTGGCGACCTCGTCCAGGAGCTCCTTGGCGCCGTTGGCCATCGAGGTCGGGGTGATCTCGGCCTTGCCGACCCGCTTCACCCAGTCCGCGAGGTCCTTGTCCAGGGTGTCCGCGAGCTGCTTCTCCGCGGCGCCGAGCTTCTTGTCCTTCCAGAGCGCCTTCTCCAGGCGGTGCCAGCCGGTCCAGTCCTTCGCCGGGTCCTGGCCCTCCTCCAGGCCGTCCTCGCGGACGTCGACCTTGGGGTCGATGTCACCGAAGGACTCGGCGACGGGCTCGGTGCGCTCCCAGCCGATGCGGGACTCGGCGTAGGCCTTCTTCGCGGCCTCGATGTCCCCGGCGCGGACGGCGTCGGTGAAGACCTTCGCCTTGGGGAGGGTCGCGTCGGCCTGCGCCTGGACGTACTGGCGGTACGCGGCGACGGCGGCGTCCCTCTCCGGGGACCGCCCGGTGCTCGTGGCGCCGGTGCCGATGAGCTTGACCTGCTGACGGATGCCGTCGCCGACCATGCCGGGCTTGCAGGCGATCGTGTAGTCGCCGGCCTTGATCTCGGCGGTGATGGTGGCCTTGGTGCCGGGGCCGATGTTCTCGCGCTCGGTGACGATCCGGTCGTCGGGGTGGAGGACGTAGACCTCGGTGACCTTGGAGCCGCGGTTCTCGACGGCGAGCGTCACATGGCCGGCCGGGAACTCCTTCTGCGACACCTCGCAGGAGTCGTCCTTGGCGATCACGGTGACCGCGCCGTCCGCTCCCTTGCCGTCGCTCTTCTCGGCGCAGCCCGTGACGGCGGTCAGGGCGGCCGCGGTCGCGGCGGCGGTGACGACGGAGAGGCGGACGGCTCGCATGGGGAACTCCAGGAAAGCGGGGACGGGGGAGACCGGGGGTGAGGCGGACCTAACTTAGTCGAGGCTTACTTGAAGACGTGGTCAAGAGCCGGTCAAGGAGAGGTACTTGTCGGGTTCAGGGCTGTGCGTCGGCGCGGATCGGTACGACGAGGGGGGCCCCGGTCCGCGGGTGCGGGAAGACCTCCACCGGCTGCCGGTAGACCCGGCTCAGGACCTCCGCGTCCAGCACCTCGGAGGGCGGACCGGCCGCCTCGATCCGGCCGCCGTGCAGGACCGCGACCCGGTCCGCGTGGGCGGCGGCGAGCCCCAGGTCGTGCAGGACGACCACCACCGCGTCCCCGGCCGCCGCGCGCTCCCGGCAGACCCGGAGCACCAGTTCCTGGTGGCGCAGGTCGAGCGCGGCGGTCGGCTCGTCGAGCAGCAGGAGCCCGGTCCGCTGGGCCAGGACCCGGGCCAGCGCGACCCGGGCCCGCTCGCCGCCCGAGAGCGCGGAGAACGGCCGCCCGGCGAAGGCCTCGACCTCGGTCGCGGCCATCGCGAGCGCGACGGCCGTCTCGTCCTCGTCCTCCCGCTCGGTACCGGCCCAGGGAGCCCGGCCCATCCGGACGACCTCGGCGACGGGAAAGGGGAAGGTGAGCGCGGCGGCCTGCGGCAGCACCGCCCGGCGCAGGGCGAGTTCGGCGGCCGACCAGCCGCGGGCGGCCCGACCTCCGATCCGTACCTCTCCGGCGATCGGGGCGAGATCGGCGGCGAGGGCGGCCAGCAGCGTCGACTTCCCGGCGCCGTTGGGCCCCACCAGGGCCAGGACCTCCCCGGCCCGCACCCCGATCCCGACGCCGTCGAGCACCACCCGGCCGCCGAGCGCGACCCGCACCCCGACCGCCTCGGCGACGAGCTCGCCGCGCGCGGCGGGGGAGGGGAGCGACCGGGCGCGCCGGTGCGGAAGCAGCCCCCGGAGCCGTACGGCCGCCATGGATGCCACGGATGTCATGCCCAACCACCTTGCCTGCGACGGGTCCTGCGCAGCAGCCAGAAGAAGAACGGGCTGCCGAGGAGGGCGGTGAGGACGCCCAGGGGGAGTTCGGCCGGGACCGCGACCGTGCGGGCCGCCAGATCGCCGGCCGCGAGGACGACCGCGCCGCCCAGCGCGCTGCCCGGCACCAGGAAGCGGTGCCCGGGGCCGTTCGCCATCCGCAGCAGATGCGGGACGAGCAGACCGACGAAGGTGATGATCCCGGCGACCGCCGCCGCCGCCGCGGTGAGCAGCGCCACCACCAGGATCAGCGCGACCCGCAGCCGCTCCACGTCCACGCCCAGGTGCCGGGCGGGCCGCTCGCCGAGCGCGAGCAGGTCGAGCCTGCGGGAGTGGAAGGGGGCGACGGCCAGACCGAGGAGCGCGCAGGGCAGCACGGCGAGGACCCTGGGCCAGGTCGCCTGGGCGAGCGACCCGAGCTGCCAGAAGGTGATCTGGGTGATCTGCGCGTTGTCGGCGAAGAAGAGGAAGAGGCCGATCAGCGCGCCCGCGAAGGCGTTCACCGCGATCCCGGTGAGGATCAGGGTCACGACCTCCGTGCGTCCGCCCGAGCGGGACATCGCGTACACGAGCAGCACCGTCGCCAGGCCGGCGACGAAGGCGCAGACGGTCACCGTCCAGTTCCCGAGGAAGGTGAGTCCGAGGGCGATGGCGCCGACCGCGCCGACGGCCGCGCCCGCCGAGATGCCGATGACGCCCGGCTCCGCGAGGGGGTTGCCGAACACGCCCTGCATGAGGGCGCCCGCGCAGCCGAGCGAGGCACCGACGAGGACGGCGAGGACGACCCGGGGGAGCCGGATGTTCCACAGGACGCTCTCGGCCGTGCGGTCGAGTGCGTGCCCGCCGAGCCCGATCCGGTGCCGGCCGGAGGCGAGGACGTCACCGAGCGGGATCTCGTACGCGCCGGTCCCGGCGGAGAGGAGGGAGAGGAGGAGCAGGGCGGCGAGGAGCGAGAGGGTGAGGACGGTGGACCGGCCGCGCCGTCGGCCGGGCGGCCGCGTCGCCGGGGGTTCCGGCGTGGCGGGGGCCTCCGGGAGCGCCGTCACCTCGGCTCCCCGTACAACTGGCGGACCAGGGACTTCAGGACCTGGTCGGTGCGCGGGCCGTAGTTGAGGAGGACGCCGTCGTCGACGCTGACGACCCGCTTGGCCGCGCCCGCCGGGGTCTGGGCGACGCCCGGGAGCTCCATCAGGCCGTCGACCCCGCCGACCGAGTCGAGTCCCTTGCGCATGACGAGGATCGCGTCGGGCGCGGCCTGCGCGAGGGCCTCGCTGGTGAGCGGGGTGAAGTCCTTCGTCAGGCCGGACTCCTTGCCCGCGTCGACCGCTCCGGCCGCTTCGAGCAGGGAGCTCGCGCCGGACTCGGCGCCGCCGAGCAGATAGACGGCGGCGGACCCGCGGACGTAGAGGAAGGCGACCCGGGGCTTCTCCGCGTGGTCCGGGAGGTCCTTCCGTACGGCGTCGATCCGCTCCCGGGTGCGCTCCTGGAGCGCGGTCCCGGCCTCGCGTACGCCGAGGGCGGCGGCGACCGCGTCGATGCGGGTGCCGACGTCCGCGAGCTCCTTGGCGGGCTTCACGACGACGAGGGGGATGCCCGCGTCCCGGATCTGGGCGACGGCCTCGGCCGGTCCGGTGGTGGACTCGGCGAGGACGACGGTGGGCCGCAGCGAGAGCACGCTCTCGGCGGAGACGTCATGGGCGCGGGTCACCACCGGGAGGTCCGCGGCCTGTTCGAAGGTCGCGGTGATGTCGCGGGCGACGACCTTCCCGCCGAGGCCGAGGGTGAAGACGATCTCGCTGAGGGAGCCGCTGAGCGGGACGACCCGCTCGGTCGAGGCGACGGTGACCGTGCGCCCGTCCGCCGAGGGGACGGTGACGGGCAGTCGGGGCGCGGCCGGGGCGGCGAGCGGCTCGACCCGGTCGGTGGCGGTGGCGGCCTTGGTGGCGGGAGACCCGCCGGGGGCGGCGCCACCGCCGGTTCCGCTTCCGCCTCCGTCACCGCAGCCGGTCGCCGCGAGGGCGAGGGCGAGCACTGCTGTCAGCGCTCCCGCGAGGCGAGTTCTGCGCACCGGACACCGTCCTGTCGTTCGTTCCGTCTGTCGCGTACGGGCCGGAGGGGTTCCGGCCGAAGCGGGGTTCAGCTTAGGTTAGCCTTACCTCACTTGCTAGCCCGCGACGCCCCCTGGAAGGGGTCCCATGCTGCTGTCCAGACCCGCCCGCGTGCTCGCCGTGGGCCTCTTCGCGGCCCTGCTCGCCGCGCTCGTCCCGGCCTCGCCCGCCCACGCGGAGAGCCGCACGGTGCAGGGCGGCCGGCTCGACTGGGGCATCAGGTCCTCCTTCCAGAGGTATGTCACCGGGCCCATCGCCCAGGGGAGTTGGGGCCTCACCGGCGGCGCCGCCACGGTCGGCACCGGCCAGTTCCGCTTCCACTCCGCGCAGGGCTCGTACGACCCCGGGACCGGCGCCTTCGAAGCCGTCTTCACCGGCGGCGTCCGCTTCACGGGCCACCGCAAGGCGGACGGCACGAACGAACTCGACCTCACCGTCAGCCGCCCCCGTATCGTCGTCCAGGGCGGCCGCGGCACCCTCTACGCCGACATGGCGAGCAAGGCCAAGGGCAGCGGACGCATGAGCGTCACGGCCCAGGTGCCGCTGGCCACCCTGAACCTCGGCGGCATCGACATGCGCGGCGGCGGCAGCCCCGTCGCCCTCAGCGGGGTGCCCGCCACGCTCACCGCGCAGGGCGCCGCGGCCTTCGCCGGCTACTACCCGGCCGGTACGCAGCTCGACCCCGTCAGCCTCACGGTCGACGTCCAGGCCCCGAAGCAGGCCGCGCCGAGCACCGCGCCGACGGTTGTGCCGACGACAGGAACCCCCACGAGTCAGTCGCCCACGGCGAGTTCCCCCAGCGAACCTGCGAGCGCCAACGCCCTCAGGACCGCCGCGGTCGACTGGGGCGTCCGCCGGACCTTCCGCGAGTACGTCACCGGGGCCATCGCCCAGGGGAAGTGGACCCTCGCGGGCGGTGCCCAGGACGGCGGCGCGCTCTTCCGCTTCCCGGACGGCAAGGGCACGTACGACGCGGGGAAGCAGACCCTGGACGCGGCCTTCGCGGGCAGCGTCCGCTTCACCGGCGCCCACCTCGACCTCACCCTCAGCGGGGTCACCGCGACGGTGACCGGCGGCAAGGGCACGCTCAGCGCCGACGTCACCAGCGCCGGGACGACCACGAAGGCCGTGCCCCTCGTCACCTTCACCGCCCGGGACTTCGCCCCGAAGGACGGCCTCGCCGCCGTCACCGAGGCCGCCGCCACCCTCACCGAGGGCGGCGCCAAGGTCTTCGGCGGGATGTACAGGGCGGGGACCGCGATGGACCCCGTGTCGCTCGCCGTCACCGTCGACGCCGCGGCGAAACTGCCCGCGCTCCCGGACCTCGGCAGCGGGGTCACGTCCTCCTCCGCCCCGACGAAGGTGCCCGCCCCGTCCCCGTCCGCCTCGTCCGCGTCCTCGCCGGCCGCGGCCTCCACGGCCTCCACCGGCACGTACGTCGCGATCGGCGCGGGCGTGTTCCTCGCCGCCGCGCTCGCGGTCTTCGTCGCCGTACGCCGTCGCCGTACCGGCACCCCCACGGACTGACCCCTCCCATGGGCTTACCCCGCCGCGTACCGCCCCCTCTCACGTACCGCCCCCTCTCACGCATGGCCCCCGCCCCCACGCCCCTCCCGCGCGCACCCCCTTGCGCCGCCCCCGCGCACCACCTAGGAGAACCCCCGACATGGCCACCCCCTTGCGCCGATCCGTCACCCTGGCCGCCGCCGTCGCCACGGCAGCCGCCCTCGGCACGGGCGCCGTCGCCCTGGCCCTGCCCGCCTCGGCGGCCGACGCCGCGCCCCCGATGGCGCTGAGCGACGGCACCCTGGACTGGGGCATCAAGCAGTCCTTCCGTACGTACCTGGCGCAGCCCTTCGCGCACGGCAAGACCACGCTCGAAGGCGGTGCGAAGCAGGCCTCCGGCAACGGCGTGTTCACGTTCGTCGACGGAACCGGCACGTACGACACGGGCACGCACGCCACCGCCAACTCCTTCAAGGGCGGCGTCCGCTTCGAGGCCCACTCGGGCGCCCTCGACATCCGGATCTCGGACGTCCGTCTCACGACGAAGGGCTCGGCCGCGCCGACCGGCGAGATCCTCGCGGACGTCGTCACCAAGGAGAAGGACGGCTCCGTCAGCACCCGCGACGACATCGCCTTCGCGGCGCTCGACATGAGCAACGTCCGGCCGGCCCAGGGCGCGGGCGGCGCCATGGTGTTCAAGGACATACCGGCGAAGCTGACGAAGGACGGCGCCGCGGCGTTCGCCGGCTTCTACAAGGAGGGCGACGCACTCGACGCGGCCACGCTCACCGTGAAGGCGGGCGCCCGGCCCACGACCCCGCCGCCGCCGACGACGCCGACCACCGGGACCCCCACCACGCCGACCACCCCGCCCGTCACGCCGACGACCACGGCCCCGACGACCGCTCCGACCACGACGGCGCCGACGTCTCCCGCACCCACCACCACGGCCCCGACGTCGCCGGCCCCGACCGCGACGGCCCCCACCACCACCGCCACCCCCACGACGCGGCCGCCGACCGACCCCGCCGCCGGCGTCGTCGACGGCCGGCTCACCTGGGGCGTCAAGCAGAGCTGGCAGCGGTACGTCGGCGAGATGTGCGGCGGCTCCGTCACCGCCTCCGGCGGCGCCGTGAAGCGGGGCTCCGCCTACGACTTCGGCTTCGTCAAGGCCGACCTGGACGCCGACGCCCGCAAGGCCGAGGCCGCCTTCTCCGGCAAGGTCGCCTTCGTCTGCGCCGCGCACGGCATCGACTGGACCGTCACCGACCTGAAGGTCAGGGCGACCGGCACCACCGGCACCCTGACCGCCGACGTCACCAGCGCCGCGGGCGAGCGGAACGACGTGGCCCTGGCCGACCTGGACCTGTCCAAGGCCGACTGGACCGTGAACAAGGGGCTCGTCACCCTCGCCGGCCTGCCGGCGAAGCTGACGGCGGCCGGCTCCGCCACGTTCAGCGCCCCGGGCGGCCAGGGCGGCTACCCCGCGGGCACCGAGATGGACCCGGTGACCGTGACCCTCGCGGCCGACGAGGGCGCCTCGCTGCCCTCGGCCTCCGGCGGCTCTGCCGGCACCGGCGGCTCGGGCACGGCCGGCGGCTCTTCCACCACGGGCGGAGCAGGAACCGTCGGAGGCGCGGGCACCGTCGGAGTCGCGGGCACCGTCGGCGGCTCCGGTTCCGTCGGCGGCTCCGGCGCCCTCGCCGCCACCGGCTCGGGCACCCCGACCGGCCTCCTCCTCGCCGCCTCCGGTCTGCTCGCGGGCGCGGGCGCAGTCGCGGTCATCGCCGTCCGCCGCCGCGCCACGGAGTCCTGACCGGCACCCCCTCTACCACCACCCCCGACAGGCAGGGCCGCACCCGATTCCCGGGTGCGGCCCTGACCGTCCGTACGTGAGTGGTTGAATTCCGCCATGAACACGACCGCCACTGACATCGACGTCCTCCGGGTCTTCTGTGCGGGCGACGGCCGCCAGGGCAACGCCCTCGGAGTCGTACGGGACCCCCGGCACCACCCCGACGAGGCCTCCCGGCAGGCGCTCGCCAAGGAGCTCGGCTTCAGCGAGACGGTGTTCGTGGACGACCCGGAGCGCGGGATCGTCGACATCTACACCCCCGGCACGCGGCTGCCGTTCGCCGGATACCCCCTCGTCGGCGCCGCCTGGCTGCTCGACCTGGAGGTCATCTGCCCGCCTGCGGGCGAGGTGTGGGTGCGCGGGGACGGGGAGTTCACCTGGATCGAGGCGCGCGCCGAGTGGGCGCCGCCGCGGACCCTCCGTCAGTACGGCTCCGCCGCCGAGGTGGACGCCCTGGAGGTGCCCGAGCCCGGTGAGTGGATCTACGCCTGGGCCTGGCAGGAGGAGGCCGCGGGCCGGGTCAGGGCGCGGGGCTTCCCGGGGCGCGGCGACGGCATCGACGAGGACGAGGCGACGGGCGCGGCGGCGCTGCTCCTGACGGCCGAGCTGGGCCGGGCCCTGAACATCACGCAGGGCCGGGGGTCGCAGCTGCTCACCGCCCCCGGCCCCGACGGCATCGTGGAGTTGGGCGGACGCGTCCGCCTGGAGAGGACCTTCACGCTCTGAGTGCGGGATCCGCACGCACGGGCCCCTGGTGCGGGGCCCGCACGCTCACGCGCTCAGCGGGAACTCGACTCCCAGCTGGTGGAAGACCGCGCTGTTGAAGGCGAAGGCGCGCTTGCACTCGTCGACGATCCGCTGCTTCTCCAGGTCGTCGGCGTTCACGCTGTCGAGCAGCTCCCGGTAGGCCCGCTTGAACGCGGCCGGGTTGCCGATCTCGTCGAAGACGTAGAAGCGGACGCCGTCGCCCTTGCGTGCGAAGCCCCAGGTCCGCTCCGCCTTGTCGCGGATGATCTGGCCGCCCGACAGGTCGCCCAGGTAGCGCGTGTAGTGGTGGGCCACATAGCCGGCGGGCCAGTCGCGGGCGCACTCGGCGACCCGCTCCGCGTACGCGACGGTGGCGGGCAGCGGGGAGACCCCGGCGCGCCAGTCGGCGCCCCGCAGGTGGGCGAGGTCCTGCTCGAGGGCGGTCGTGCGGAACAGCTCGGCCTGTATGAACGGCCCGGCGACCGGGTCCTCGCGCAGCGCCTCCGCACCCTCCTCCAGGGCGCGGTACACGAACCACAGCTGCTCCGTGTAGCGGGCGTAGGCGTCGACGCCCAGGCGTCCGCCCAGGAGGTCACCCATGAAGGACGAGGTCTCCGCCTCCGTGTGCTGCTCGTGCGAGGCGGTACGGATGAGCGTGGAGAAGGGCGTGTCCAAGGCGTGCCTCCGAGACCGATGGGACGGGAACCAGTGACGATCCTGCCAAGTTAGGCTTGCCTAAGTCAACTGGTTCCCGACGTCCTGTCGGTAAAAACCTACCCGTTCGAGGGGTCAGGGCAACGTCAGGATTTCGGCCCCATTCTCGGTCACGACGAGCGTGTGCTCGAACTGCGCGGTCCGCTTCCGGTCCTTGGTCACCACGGTCCAGCCGTCGTCCCACATGTCGTAGTCGTGGGTGCCCAGCGTCAGCATCGGCTCGATCGTGAAGGTCATGCCGGTCTTGATCTCGGTGGTGTGGTGGGGGGAGTCGTAGTGCGGGACGATCAGGCCGGAGTGGAACGACGAGTTGATGCCGTGCCCGGTGAAGTCGCGCACGACCCCGTAGCCGAAGCGCTTGGCGTACGACTCGATGACCCGCCCGATGATGTTGATCTGACGGCCCGGCCGGACGGCCTTGATGGCCCTGTTCAGGGACTCCCGGGTCCGCTCGACGAGCAGCCTCGACTCCTCGTCGACGTCGCCGCAGAGGTAGGTGGCGTTGTTGTCGCCGTGGACGCCGTTGATGTACGCCGTGACGTCCAGGTTCACGATGTCGCCGTCCCGCAGCACCGTGGAGTCCGGGATGCCGTGGCAGATGACCTCGTTGATCGAGGCGCACAGCGACTTCGGGAAGCCGCGGTAGCCGAGGGTCGAGGGGTAGGCGCCGTGGTCGCACATGTACTCGTGGGCGACCCGGTCGAGCTCGTCGGTGGTGACACCCGGAGCGATGTGCTTGGCGGCCTCCTCCATCGCCTGCGCGGCGATGCGGCCGGCGATCCGCATCCGTTCGATGGTGTCGGAATCCTGCACCTCGGGCCCGCTGTACGGGGCCGGGGCGGGCTTCCCGACGTACTCGGGGCGGCGGATGGAGCCCGGGACGGAGCGGTGGGGGGAGAGCTCCCCCGGAACGAGAAGCGACTGGCCAGACATGTCAGCGAGTCTAACGACCGCGTCTGGGGCAGCATGGTCTCGGAGGAAGGAGCCGACGACGATGGCCCTGTTCAAGAAGCGCACCGCGGGCAAACCGGGCGAGTGGTACTACTGCCTGGAGCACAAGAAGGTCGAGGAGGGGCCGGAGTGTCCGGCGAAGAACCGATTCGGCCCGTACGCCAGCCGTGAGGAGGCCTCCCACGCCATGGAGACCGCCCGCGAGCGGAACCTGGAGTGGGAGACGGACCCGCGCTGGCACGAGGGCAAGCGCCCGGAGGAGAACCCCGAGGCGTGACCCCGGGGGTGGCCGGGACCGTATCGGACGGTACCGGCCGACCCCTGGGGCCCTGCCCGGAGCCTCCCGTCCCGGCGGAAGGCCTTGCCGCCGGGGCGGCGCGGCCTCACCGCCGGCCGGCGGTCTCCTCCCGGCCGACGGCCTCCTGCTGGGCCTTGCGCCGCAGCGAGTCCTCGTCCGTCTCTGAGTCGTACGTGAGCAGCTTCGGCAGAGCCAGGCAGAGCAGCCCCACCGAGGCGACACAGGCCACACCGCCGGACCAGACGGCCGCCCTGGTGCCGGTCCACCCGGCCATCACGCCGGCCCGGACCTGACCCAGCTGGGGGCCGACGCTGTAGGACAGCACCTCGATGCCGGCGAGCCGCCCGCGCAGCTCCTCCGGGATCGTCTGGTTCCAGATCGTGGACCGGCCGAGGCCGCTCAGCATGTCGCCGGCGCCCGCGAAGGCCAGGCAGAGCAGGACCAGCCAGATGTTCCCGAACCAGCCGGCCGCCGCGATCGCGAGACCCCAGCCGGCCGCGCCCCCGACCACGAGCAGCCCGTGCCGCCGCACCTTCGACGTCCAGCCGCTGGTCAGCCCGAGCACGAGCGAGCCGACCGAGCCCGCCGCGTACATCAGGCCGAGCGACCAGTCGGCGTCCAGCTCGTCCGCGAGGAACGGGAAGATCGTGTTCGGGAAGGCGAAGAACATCGCCGCGAGGTCGATCGCGTACGTGCCGAGCAGCACCGGCCGCGACCAGGCGTACCGCGCGCCCTCCGCGATGCCCCGCAGCGAGGGCTTCTCCGCGTCGTGCGCGGGCGGCGCGGGGGAGAGGCGGCGGCACATCAGCACCGAGGCGGCGAAACCGGCGATCGTCACCGCGTACGCCGGAGCGTGACCGGCGAACGCGACGACGAGCCCCGCGACCGACGGGCCCGCGATCGAGCCGATCTGCCAGCGCAGCGAGTTGAGGGCCGCGGCGGCGGTCTGCTGCTCGTGCGGCACGATCCGGGCGAGCAGCGAGTCGAGCGCGGGACGCTGGAGCCCCGCGAGGGCGGACACACCGGCCGCGACCACGTACAGCGGCCACAGCATCGGCTCCGGCAGCAGCGCGTTGAGCAGCAGGAGCACGGCGAGCACGCCGAGCCCCGCCTCCGTCCCCACGATCACCTTCCGCCGGTCCACGGCGTCGGCGAGCGCGCCGCCGTACAGCCCGAAGACGACCAGCGGCACCAGCTCGACCGCGCCCATCGCACCGACCGCGAGCGGCGAGTTCGTGAGCTCCTTGATCTGGAGCGGCAGGGCGATCATCGCCATCGCACTGGCGAAGTAGGTCACGAGCCCCTGGGTCCACAGGAGCCGGAAGTCACGGGACGTACGCCAGGGCGCCAGATCGGGCAGGAGGGCCGACAACCTGGAGGAGGGGGAGGAGGGGGATGCGGAGGACACGAGGGGCCATGTTCCGGCCGGCGGGCGCCTGGGGCAACCGAATATCCCGGGCCGGCGGGCCGTGCAAGCCGGCCGCACGGCCCCCGCTGCTCCTACCAGCGGGCCGGCGGCGGCGCCGTCAGGCGGTCGGCGAGGTGCGAGAGCCGGTCCCGGAAGCGGCGGCTCCCGCGCGGTGACGGCAGACTGTTCTCCCCGGCCGCCGCGCTCACCAGGTGCTGCACCGTGTCCAGATCGACCCCCGCCTCCTCCGCGACCGTCAGTGTCTCGTGGGCGAGCCCCCGCAGCTCCGTGTCGCCGCAGTCGAGCGAGAGCACCGTCACCCCGGCCCGCCGTGCGTCGTGGACCCGCTGGAGCAGCCCCGCGTCCGGCCGCTCCGGCGCCACCATCAGCAGCGTCGCCCCGCGCCCCGCCGCCTCGAGACGGCCGAGCCCGACCGCGAGGTGCGCCGGATCGCCCGGCCGCACCCGGTGCCGCACGAGCGTGGGCGCCAGCTCGGGCAGCCCCGACCAGGCCGCCTCGTCGACGAGGTGCGCGGCCAGGTGCCAGGGCTCGTACTCCTCCGTGCCGACGAGCAGCAGCCCGCCCCGGTGCGGCACGACCGAGGACCGGAGCGCCCCCGCGAAACGGCGGGCCGCCCCCGGCCACTCCGTCCCGGCGAGCACTTCCCGCAGTAACGCGACCCGTACGGCATCCATGGGGTGGCATCCTGCCCCAGCGCCGCGACGCGCGTGGCCGGTTGTGGTCGGTTCCACCCGTACGGGACGGGCCCCGGCGGCCCGACCGGTCGGTAATGTCGGGGCCATGACTTCCTCGACTGCCTCCCCCGACTCCACCGGCTCCACCGCCACGCCCAAGGCGGCCCCCAAGGACCCGTGGGACCTCCCCGACGTCTCCGGGCTCGTCGTCGGCGTCCTCGGCGGCACCGGAGAGCAGGGCCGCGGCCTCGCCTACCGGCTCGCCAAGGCCGGACAGAAGGTGATCCTCGGCTCCCGGGCCGCCGACCGCGCCCAGGCCGTCGCCGAGGAGCTCGGCCACGGCGTCGAGGGCGCCGACAACGCCGAGTGCGCCCGCCGCAGCGACATCGTGATCGTCGCCGTGCCGTGGGACGGGCACGCCAAGACCCTGGAGTCCCTGCGCGAGGAGCTCACGGGCAAGCTCGTCGTGGACTGCGTCAACCCGCTCGGCTTCGACAAGAAGGGCGCCTACGCCCTGAAGCCCGAGGAGGGCTCCGCCGCCGAGCAGGCCGCCGCGCTCCTCCCGGACTCCCGGGTGGCCGCCGCCTTCCACCACCTCTCGGCCGTGCTCCTCCAGGACGCGTCCATCGAGGAGATCGACACGGACGTCATGGTCCTCGGCGAGGAGCGCGCCGACGTCGAGCTCGTCCAGGCCCTCGCGGGCCGCATCCCCGGGATGCGCGGGGTCTTCGCGGGCCGCCTGCGCAACGCCCACCAGGTCGAGGCGCTCGTCGCGAACCTGATCTCGGTCAACCGCCGCTACAAGGCCCACGCCGGACTCCGGGTCACCGACGTCTGAGCCCGGGCCGTGGCCCCGGCCCTGATCCGTCGGACAGGCCCTAGGGGGAGAGGCGTCGGGCATGGGGGACACTGGACGGGCACCAGCAGCCGTACCCGGACAGGAGCCGTCCCCCATGCCCCGCCTCGCCCTCTACGCCCTCGTGGTCTGCGCCCTGGCCGTCGCCGCGGCCGTCGTCTCCTTCGTCCAGGGCAGCTTCCTGGGCGTGATCTGGGTCCTCCTGGCGGGCCTCTCCTCCAACATGGCCTGGTACTACCTCCGCCGGGCGAAGGCGGAGAAGCAGGCCGCGGCCCAGGTCTGACCCCGGCCCGTGCCCGGCATCAGACCTGGCAGAACTCCGGCGTCTCCTGCCAGAACCGGTAGAGCTGCGAACCGCAGTACCGGCTCTCCTCCGCCACACCGAGGGCCCGCATCAGCGCGTCGACCGCGTCGAAGAAGGCGCCGTTGACCGCCGGCACGAACAGCAGCGCGATCACGATGAAGAAGCCGTACGGCGCGTACGGCTCGATCTGCCGCTTCAGCTTGTACGAGAGCCAGGGCTCCACGATCCCGTAGCCGTCGAGGCCCGGGACCGGCAGGAGGTTCAGGAGCGCGGCCGTGACCTGGAGGAACGCCAGGAACGCCAGCGCGTACCGGAAGGGCACCGGCACGCCGTCCAGCGCGTCCAGCCAGAACGGCGCCGTGCAGACCAGCGCGAACAGGACGTTCGCCAGGGGGCCCGCCGCCGAGATCAGACTGTGCTTCCAGCGCCCCTTGATCCGGCCCTGCTCGATGAAGACCGCCCCGCCCGGCAGACCGATCCCGCCCATGATCACGAACAGCACCGGCAGGATGATGCTCAGCCAGGCGTGCGTGTACGCGAGCGGGTTCAGGGTCAGATAGCCCTTGGCCCCGACCGTGATGTCCCCGCCGTGCAGGGCGGTGCGGGCGTGCGCGTACTCGTGGAGACAGAGCGACACGACCCACGCCGAGGTCACGAAGAGGAACACCGCCAGACCGGGCGAGGCGGCGAAGTCCGTCCACACCGCCCAGCCGGTGACGGCCATGACGGCGAGGATCGCCAGGAAGACGGGACTGATCCGCCGTTCGTGACGCCGGGTGGTGGCCGTGCTCATCGAGGGGACTCCCGAGTGCCGGAGGGCTGCTGTGCGGGAAACGTACCGGGTGACCGCCGGGTTCCGGGCCGGGAGGCCGGGGTGCCCCGCTCCCGCCCCGCGCGCCCTGGTACCGGGGACGGGCGGCTCCTCACGGAGAATGGGCGGGTGCGTTACTCCCTGCTCGGCCCGACCCTCGCCCGTACCTCCGACGGCACCGACGTGACCGTCGGCGGTCCGCGGGTGCGCGCACTGCTGACCGTCCTCGCCCTGCGGGCCGGGCGGACCGTGCCCGTGGCGGACCTCGTCGACGAGGTCTGGCACGGCGACGAGCCGCCCGCCGACGCCGTCGCCGCGCTCCAGGCCCTCGTCGGGCGGCTGCGCCGGGCCCTCGGCCGTACCGCCGTGATCTCGGCCGACGGCGGCTACCGGCTCGACGCCCGGCCCGAGGACGTCGACACCCACCGCTTCGAACGGCTCGCCGCCCGGGGAGTGGCCGCCCTGTCCGACGGGGACGCCGTACGGGCCGCCGCGTTCCTCGACGAGGCCCTCGGCCTCTGGCGCGGGCCCGCCCTCGCCGACCTGCCGGACCGGGACGCGGAGGCCGCCCGCTGGGAGGCCCGCCGCCTCGACGCCCGCCGGGCCCGGCTCGGCGCCGCCCTGGCCCTGGGCGAGGCCGCCGCGGCCCTCCCCGAACTGACCGCCCTCAGCGCCGCCCACCCGCTGGACGAACCCCTCCAGGCCCTCCGCATCCGGGCCCTGCGGGACACCGGCCGCGCGGCCGAGGCGCTCGCCGCGTACGAGTCGGTCCGCCGCGTCCTCGCCAACCGCCTCGGCACGGACCCCTCCCCGGCCCTGCGCGCCCTCCACGCCGAGCTGCTCGCCCCGGCTCCGCCCGAGCGGAAGCCGGAGCCCGGGCCGCCGGTGCGCGGGAACCTCCGGGCCCGGCTCACCAGCTTCGTCGGGCGGGACGAGGACATCGCCGCGCTCCAGGAGTCCCTGCGGACGGCCCGGCTCGTCACCCTGCTCGGGCCAGGCGGCGCCGGGAAGACCCGGCTCTCGCAGGAGGCCGCCGAGCGCGGGGCCGGAGCCTGGCCCGACGGCGTGTGGGTGGCCGAGCTCGCCGCCGTCACCGACCCGGAGGCCGTCCCCGAGGCCGTGCTCGCGGCCGTCGGCGCCCGGGAGACCGTGCTGCGCGGCGCCGGCGCCGAGGAGCTGCGCGGCGGGAACGACCCGCTCGCCCGGCTCGTCGAGCACTGCGCCGGGCGGCGGATGCTGCTCCTCCTCGACAACTGCGAGCACCTCGTCGCGGCCGCCGCCGAGCTGGCCGAGACCCTCCTCGCCCGCTGCCCCGGACTGCGGGTCCTGGCGACGAGCCGGGAGCCCCTGGGCGTGCCGGGGGAGGTGCTGCGTCCGCTGGGGCCGCTGCCGGAGGGGACGGCGCTGCGGCTGCTCGACGAGCGGGGCGCGGCGGCCCGCCCCGGGTTCCGGACGGCAGAGGACCCGGAGGCCGCGGCCGAGATCGTCCGCCGCCTGGACGGGCTGCCGCTGGCGATCGAGCTGGCCGCGGCCCGGCTGCGGATGCTGACCCCGGGCCAGATCGCCGACCGCCTCGACGACCGCTTCCGGCTGCTGACCTCGGGAGCCCGGACCGTACTGCCCCGCCAGCAGACCCTGCGTGCGGTCGTCGACTGGTCCTGGGACCTCCTCGACGCCGCCGAACGGGCCGTCCTGCGCCGCCTGTCGGTGTTCACCGGCGGCAGCGACCTGGAAGCGGCGGAGGCGGTGTGCGCGGACCCCGGCCCCGCAGCCGGGGCCGGGGCCGCTGCCGGAGCCCGAGCCGCTACCGGACCCGGTGCGGGCCCCGGGGCCGGGACGCCCGCCGTCCTCGACGTGCTCGGCTCCCTCGTCGACAAGTCGCTCGTCGTCTCCGCCCCCGGCGACGCCGGCATGCGCTACCGCCTCCTGGAGACGGTGGCCGAGTACGCGGGGGAGCGGCTCGACGAGGCCGGCGAGCGGGCCGCGACCGAGCGGCGCCACCTCACGTACTACCGCGAGCTCGCCCGCCGTACCGACCCCGAGCTCCGCGGCGCCGGACAGGTCGCCGCCATCACCCGGTTCGGGACCGAGTACGGCAATCTCCGCACCGCCCTGCGCCGGGCCGTCGCCGCCCGCGACGAGGACGAGGCGCTCGTCCTCGTCCACTCCCTGCTCTGGTACTGGCAGATGCGCGACCTGCGCACCGACGCCCTGCACTGGGCCCGGGCGGCCGCCGAGCTCGGGCCCGACCCGTTCACACCGCCCGCCGCCCCCGTCGTCCCCCTGCACGAGCCGTGCACGGCCGCGCCGCCGCCGCTCTCCGAGGAGCAGCGCTGGGAGGCCCGGCGCGGGGTGCGGCTGGTCGAGCTGCTCAACATGGACCACGAGACCGGGCGCTGGACCAGCCACGAGGGTGTGCACAGGCTCCGCGAGATGACCGCCGTCTACGAGCCCGGTCTGCCGCAGACCTGCCGGCTGCCCGGCTCCTTCGCCGTCTTCGCGGTCCTCATCATGGGAGAGGCGGGCCGGCTCCGCGAACTCCTCGACACGACCGTGGCGTCCTGTCGCCGCCACGGTTACGACTGGGAGCTCGCCAACGCGCTCCAGATGCGCGCCAACATGTTCGCCAACCGGGCCGACCGGGCCGACGAGGCGATCGGCAACGCCGACGAGAGCCTGGGGATCTTCGCCCGCCTCGGCGACGCCTGGGGCGCGGCGGAGGCGCTCTCCGCGCGGGCCGAGGCCCGCGAGCGGCAGCTCGAGTTCGAGGGCGCGGCCGATGACTTCGCCGCCGCCATCGGCTACGCGGAACGGATCGGCGCCCAGTCGCAGATGGCGCTGCTGCGGGCCCGGTACGCCGGGACGCTCGTCGAGACCGGGCGGCTCGACGAGGGCGAGGCGATCCTGCGCGAGATCGTGGGCGGCGGCGGCCACGGCTGGGGCCACGAGTCCCTGCTCGGCGGACGCATCTTCCTCGCGCTGGTGCTCGGCCGGAGCGGTCGCACCGCCGAGGCCCGCGAGCATCTGCACGCGCTGCGGGGGGAGTTCGGCTCCGAGACCCTTTCCATCTTCGAGGGCTTCACGCTCGGCAGTCTGGGCTGGCTGGACGCCCTCGACGGACGGTACGGCTCCGCGTTCGCCTTCGCCGCGGAGGCGTACGAGCGCTCCCTGGGCGCGCTGTCGATGATGGTCGCGCCGCAGATGCCGGCGGTCCACGTGGTCGTCGCGGCCTGGGCGCTCGCCGGTCTCGGCGGCCCCTCGGCACGGCTCGCGGCGACGCTCCTCGGGGCCAGGGAGAGCCTCCTCCCGCCCGGCCACCTGCCGCCGCCGCTGGAGCGGGAGAACCTGGCCGCGGCCACGGAACTGACCCGGTCCGTCCTCGGCGAGGCCGCGTTCGCCGCGGCGTACGCCGAAGGCGACGGCCTCTCCCTGGAAGAGACCGCCGCCCTGCTCGGCAGCGCCGCCGACGCGATCAGTGAGCGCGCCGAGTCCTGACCCCCGTGTGCCCCCGTGTCGGACTCAGGTCTTCTTGCGGAACTTGGTCACCGCGAGCGGCGCCGTGACGACCGTGATCACCAGCGCCCAGCCGAGGGTCATCCACACCGAGTGGGCGACCGGACCGCCGTTGATCAGGTTGCGGGCGGCGTCGGCGAGGTTCGACAGCGGGTTGTAGTCGGTGAAGGTCTCCAGCCAGCCCGGCATCGAGGTCGTCGGGGCGAAGATCGAGGAGCCGAACTGGAGCGGCATCAGGACGAGCATGGCCATGCCCTGGACGGCCTGGGCCGTCTTCAGGCTGAGGCCGAGCAGGATGAAGATCCACATCAGCGAGGCTCCGAAGACCATCGACAGGCCGATGGCGGCGAGGAGGTGGAAGACGGAGGTGTGGATCTCCAGGCCGAGCAGGAAGCCCATGCCGAGCAGGATCGCGGTGGCGATCAGCATCCGGCCGACCTCGACGACGATCTTGGCGATCAGGACGGAGGACCGGGCGATCGGCATCGTCCGGAACCGGTCCATGACCCCCTTCTTGAAGTCGTCGTTGATGCCCACACCGACGGCCATGGCGATGTTCATGCCCATCATCGCCATCAGGCCGGGCGTCACGTAGTTCACGTAGACGTCGTTGTTGCCCTTGCCCGCGATGGCGCCGCCGAAGACGTACACGAACAGCAGGATGAAGATGATCGGCATCAGGACGGCGTCGAACATCGACTCCGGGTCCTGCTTGATCTGGAGGGCGTTCCGCCGGGCCAGCGCGCCGATGTGGCGGAGGTTGGCCCGGAACCCGATGCGGCCCTCGGCGGTCGGCGCCGGGCGCGCGGGCGCCGTCCTCGGCGCGTCGACGGGGGACTTGGTGACAGTGGTCGTGCTCATGCGGCGGCGACCTCCTCGCTGATCGCGTCGGACTCGCTGGTCTTCTGGCCGGTGATCGCCAGGAACACCTCGTCCAGGCTGGGCAGATGGGTCCCGATGTGCGCGATGCCGAAGCCGCGCGCGCCGAGCAGCGCCACGACGGCGGTCAGCTGCTGGTCGGTGAGGATCGGCACGTAGAGCGCGCCCTCGTCGGGCACGACGGTCGAGCCGGCGACGCCGTCGAGACCGGTCTCGCGGAGCGCGGCGGCCATGGCGGACAGCTGGTCCGGGTCGACCGGGCGGATCTTCAGGGTCCGGCCGCCGACCTTGGACTTGAGCTCGTCGACCCCGCCCTTGGCGATGACCTTGCCCTTGTCGACGACGGTCAGCTCGCTCGCGAGCTGCTCCGCCTCCTCCATGTACTGGGTGGTGAGGAGGACGGTGACGCCCTCGGAGACCATCCGCTGCACCTCGTCCCACACCTCGTTGCGGGTGCGCGGGTCGAGGCCGGTCGTCGGCTCGTCCAGGTAGAGGACGGAGGGCCGTCCGATCATCGAGGCGGCGAGGTCGAGCCGGCGGCGCATGCCGCCTGAATAGGTCATCGCGGCGCGCTTGGCCGCGTCGGTGAGGGAGAAGCGCTCCAGCATCTCGTCGGACCGGCGGCGGGCGTCGGCGCGGGAGAGGTCGAGCAGCCGCCCGATCATGTAGAGGTTCTCCCAGCCGGAGAGCTTCTCGTCGACCGAGGCGTACTGGCCGGTGAGGCCTATGGTGCGGCGCAGCTGGCGGGGGTGCTTCACCACGTCGTAGCCGGCGACGGTGGCGGTACCGGCGTCGGGGACGAGGAGGGTGGACAGGCAGCGGACGAGGGTGGTCTTCCCGGCGCCGTTCGGCCCGAGGACCCCGAGGACGGTGCCCTCCCGGACGTCCAGGTCGACCCCGTCGAGGGCCTTCGTCGCGCCGAAGTGCTTCACGAGGCCCCGGACCTCGACGGCGTTGGTGTGTGATCGCGTCATGGCAGCCACTACACCAGCCGCCACCGACAATCCCCCGACAGACGACCGACAGCCCGCCGATGGGGGATGTCGGCGGGCTGTCGGAGGTGCCGCAGTGGCTCCGGGGGACTCTCCGTGAAGGGGAGTCCGTGAACTACGTGAACGTGAACTAGTGGAAGGTGTGCTCCTCGGCGGGGAACGCCCCGCCGGAGACGTCCTCCGCGAAGGCGCGCGCGGCGTCGCCGAGCGTCTCGCGGAGGTTGGCGTACTGCTTGGTGAAGCGCGGGACCTTGCCGCCGGTCAGACCGGCCATGTCGGTCCAGACGAGGACCTGCGCGTCGGTGCCGGCGCCCGCGCCGATGCCGATGGTCGGGATGTGCAGCGAGCGGGTGACCTCGGCGGCCAGCTCGGCCGGTACGAGTTCGAGGACGACCGCGAAGGCGCCCGCGTCCTGTGCCGCCTTGGCGTCGCTGAGCAGCCGGTGGGCGGCCTCGTCGGTACGGCCCTGCACCCGGTAGCCCATGGTGTTGACGGACTGCGGCGTGAGGCCGAGGTGGGACATGACGGGGATGCCGGCCTGGACCAGCAGCTCGGTCTGGGCCAGAGAGCGCTCGCCGCCCTCCAGCTTGACCGCGTGGACCCCGGCGTCCTTGATCAGCCGGGTGGCGTTGCGCAGGGCCTGGACGGGCCCTTCCTGGTACGAGCCGAAGGGGAGGTCGCCGACGACGAGGGCGCGCTGCGTGCCCCGGACGACGGCGGCGGACAGGAAGGTCATCTCGTCCATCGTGACCGGCACGGTGGTCTCGTAGCCGAGGTGACAGTTGCCCATCGAGTCGCCGACGAGGATCACGGGGATACCGCCCTCGTCGAAGACGGAGGCGGTCATCGCGTCGTAGGCGGTGAGCATGGGCCACTTCTCGCCGCGGGCCTTGGCGGCGGCGATGTCGTGGACGGTGATGCGGCGCGTGCCCTTGCCGCCGTACAGCGCCTTGCTGCTGTCGGCGGGCGGTTTCTGGGCAGCCTGAAGCGTCATGGGGAACGGCTCCTTCGTCATCTCGAGGCGCCCTGACGGCGTCCCCGGACCACATCCATGGTGGCACTTCGCCGGGCGGCCGGGGAAGTGGGCCGGAGTGTCGCTGTTCACACCCGCGCACGGCCCGCGCAACCTCAGCTCCATCCGAATCCGTGGGACACGTACCACCACACGGTGATCGAGCCGCGCCGCCGCCTCGGCCTGGACGCGGTACGGCGCGGGATGGAGCGGGGCGAGATCCGCGACGACCTCGACGTCGAGCTCGTCGGCGACCTCTTCACCGGCCCCCTGCTGATCCGTACGGTCATCCGCCCCGGCGCCACCCTGGAGCCCGGCCTCGCCGAGCGGATCGTCGACACCGTCCTCGAAGGCCTGCGCCCCCGCACCTGAATCCGGCCCGCACCCGGCCCGAACCCGATCCGTCCCCGACCCGCCCCCGGCCCGCACCGAACCCGCCCCCGACCCGCACCTGATCCGCACGAATGTGCGCGTTCTGTCACAGGCCCGCCCCCCGCGCCACCTGCAGGAACCCGCCACGCATCCGCACTCGTCCCTGGGGGAGTACGACGGACCCGGGATCGCCTAGTGTCGGCACCGGGTCACGCAAGACGGCAAGGCAGCAGTGAGGACAGTGCGATGGCGCGGGTGGACATGACGGAGACCGAGTACGGCGGCGGCGGGAACGGGCGCCCCGGTTCCGGATCCCGGTTCCGGACCGCCTTCGGCAACCTGCGGCGCGACCGCGGCATCTGGCGCCGGGGCATCCTGATCGCCGCCGCGGCGGTGGCCCTGACCCTGCTCATGGTGTTCCACGCCGAGATCCCCAACACGATCGGCAACCTCGGCAGCCTGACCGAGACGTTCCTGCCGTGGCTGGGCCTCTTCGTCCCCCTGCTCCTCGTCCTCGCCCTGCTGCGCCGCTCCGCCACCGCCCTGATCGCCCTGCTCCTGCCGGCCGTGGTCTGGCTCAACCTCTTCGGCGGCCTCGTCGCCGACAAGTCCGCCGCCGGCGGCGACCTCACCGTCGCCACGCACAACGTGAACGCCGACAACCCGGACCCCGAGGGCACCGCCCGCGGGCTCGCCGCGTCCGGCGCCGACGTGCTGGCCCTGGAGGAGCTCAAGGGCGACATGGTCCCGACCTACGAGCGCGGCCTCGCGGAGGCGTACCCGTACCACTCCGTCCAGGGCACCGTCGGCCTCTGGAGCAAGCTGCCCCTGCGCGCCGCGCAGCCCGTGGACATCGGGATGGGCTGGACCCGCGCCATGCGCGCCGACGTCGTGACCCCCAAGGGCGAGGTCGCGGTGTACGTCGCCCACCTGCCGTCCGTCCGGGTCAAGCTGAACGCCGGCTTCACCGCCAATCAGCGCGACAACAGTGCCAACGCGCTCGGCGAGGCCATCTCCCGCGACCGGCACGAGCGGATCGTCCTCCTCGGCGACCTCAACGGCACCATGAACGACCGCTCGCTCAATGCCGTCACCTCGCAGCTGCGCTCCACCCAGGGTGCGGCGGGCGACGGCTTCGGCTTCAGCTGGCCGGCCTCGTTCCCGATGGCCCGGATCGACCAGATCATGGTGAAGGGCGTCGAGCCCATGTCGTCCTGGGCGCTGCCGGAGACGAAGAGCGACCACCTTCCGATCGCGGCCCGCGTGAAGCTCTGACCCGCGAAACCTTCCCTTCATCCCCCGGAAGCCATGGGGAAGAATCCACCTGAGAGTCTTTGTTCCGAAGAAGAACTATCTTCGGGAAAGGCTCTCCCCATGCCCCTGGCGCTGCTCGCGCTCGCCGTCTCCGCCTTCGGCATCGGCACGACCGAGTTCGTGATGATGGGCCTCCTGCCCAACGTCGCCGACGACCTCGGCACCTCGGTCCCCACCGCCGGGTACCTCGTCTCGGCGTACGCGATCGGCGTCGTCGTCGGCGCCCCGCTGCTCACCACCCTCGGCTCCCGGATCCCGCGCAAGCGGATGCTGCTCCTGCTGATGGCCCTGTTCGTCGTCGGCAACCTCGCCTCCGCGCTCGCCCCCGGCTTCGGCTGGCTCGTCGCCGGCCGGGTCCTCGCCGGCCTCCCGCACGGGGCCTTCTTCGGCGTCGGCGCGGTCGTCGCCGCCCGGCTCGTGCGCGAGGACCGGCAGGCGCGGGCGGTGGCCACGATGTTCCTCGGCCTCACCGTCGCCAACATCCTCGGCGTACCGGCCGCGACCCTGCTCGGCCAGCACCTCGGCTGGCGGGCCACCTTCCTCGTCGTCACCGTGATCGGGCTGCTCGCCATGGCCGCGCTCGCCCGCCTCGTCCCGTACGTGCCCCTGGACGAGCGGCAGGGCCTCGGCCGCGAGGTGCGCGCCCTCGGACGCCCGCAGGTGCTGCTCGGCCTGCTCACCGCCGTCTTCGGCTTCGCGGGCGTCTTCGCGGTCTACTCGTACCTCGCCTCGATGACCACCGAGGTGATGGGCTTCGGCGAGTCGGCCGTCACCGTCGTCCTCGCCCTCTTCGGCCTCGGCATGACGGGCGGCGCGCTCGCCGCCGGCCCGCTGACGGACCGGGCGCTCCGCCCGACCCTCTACGGCTCGCTCGCCGCCCTCGTCCTCGCCCTGGTCGCCTTCCGCTTCACCGTCCACGTGCCCTGGCTGGCCCTCGTCACGGTCGTCGTGCTCGGCGCGGTCGGCTTCATGACCACCACCCCGCTCCAGATGCTCGTCATGCGGCAGGCCGAGGACGCCCCGACGCTCGCCTCCGCCTCCAACCACTCCGCCTTCAACCTCGCCAATGCCGGCGGCGCCTGGGCGGGTGGCGCCGCCGTCGCCGCCGGCTGGGGCTGGACCTCCCCGGCCCTCGTCGGCGCGGGCCTCACGGCCGTCGGCCTGGCGATCGCGGCGGTCGCGGGCCTGCTCGACCGCGCCGGTACGGCGAAGGGGGCCTCCCGCGTCGTCGCGGGAAGCCCCCAGGAGTCCACCGTGGCGGACCCGGCGGTTCCGGAGGTCAGGGGGACGGCGTCTCCCGCCAGCGGTTCGTGATCGGCAGCCGCCGGTCCTTGCCGAAGCCCTTCGCCGAGATCTTGGTGCCCGGCGGGTACTGGCGCCGCTTGTACTCCGCCGCGTCCACCATCCGCAGTGTCCGCGCGACGACCTCCTCGTCGAAGCCGGCCGCCACGATCTCGTCCTTGCCGCGGTCCGCGTCCACGTACAGCGCGAGGATCCCGTCGAGGACGTCGTAGTCCGGCAGCGAGTCCGTGTCCACCTGGCCCGGGCGCAGCTCGGCGCTGGGCGGCTTGGTGATCGAGCTCTCCGGGATCGGCGGGGTCATGCCCCGCTCCTCGGCGGCCCGGTTGCGCCAGCGCGCGAGGCGGAAGACGGTCGACTTGTAGACGTCCTTGATGGGCCCGAACGCGCCGACGGAGTCGCCGTACAGCGTCGAGTAGCCCACCGCCAGCTCGGACTTGTTGCCCGGCGCGAGGACGATGTGCCCCTCCTGGTTGGAGATGGCCATCAGCGTCGTGCCGCGCAGCCGGGACTGCAGGTTCTCCTCGGCGAGGCCGGTGAGCCCCAGCGAGGCCATGTACGCGTCGAACATCGGCTCGATCGACACCGTGCGGTAGTTGAGGCCGGTGCGGCGGGCCAGTTCGGCGGCGTCGCCGCGCGAGTGGTCGGAAGAGTACTTGGAGGGCATCGACACGCCGTAGACGTTCCCCGCGCCGACCGCGTCGCAGGCGATCGAGGCGACGAGCGCCGAGTCGATGCCGCCGGAGAGGCCGATCAGGACCGAGCGGAAACCGTTCTTCGCGACGTACGCGCGCAGCCCCACCACCAGGGCCGAGTAGATCTCCTCGTCGTCGTCGAGCCGGTGCGCGTACCCGCCCGCGAGCTCCGCCTCGTATGCCGGGAGCGGCTTCTCGGAGAGCACCACCCGGTCGATGCGAAGCCCGTCGTCGACGATGCCCTCAGGGGCGTCCGGCTCGGCGGCCGGCAGCTCCAGGTCGAGGATCACACTGCCCTCGACGAACTGCGGCGCACGCGCGACCACTTCGCCCGCCGCGTCCACGACGATCGAGTCGCCGTCGAAGACCAGCTCGTCCTGACCGCCCGTCGACGCCAGGTACGCGGTGACGCAGCCGGCTTCGCGGGCCCGCCTGCGGACCAGTTCGAGCCGCGTGTCGTCCTTGTTCCGCTCGTACGGCGAGGCGTTGACCGACAGGAGCAGCCCGGCCCGCGCGGAGCGCGCCGCCGGGACGCGGCCGCCCTCCTGCCAGAGGTCCTCGCAGATCGCGAGGGCCACGTCCACACCGTGGACCCGGACGACCGGCAGCGTGTCGCCCTGGACGAAGTAGCGGTACTCGTCGAAGACGCCGTAGTTGGGCAGGTGGTGCTTGGCGAAGCGCAGCGCCACCTCGCCGCGGTACAGCACGGCGGCGGCGTTCTCCGGCGACCCGGCGGGCCGGCCGAGCTTCGGCTCGGCCCGCTCGGAGCGGTCGAGATAGCCGACGACGACCGGCAGCTCGCCGAAGCCCTCGTCCGCGAGCCGCCGGGCGAGGGCGCGCAGGGCGTCCCGGGACGCCTCGACGAAGGAGGGCCGCAGGGCCAGGTCCTCCACGGGGTAGCCGGTCAGCGCCATCTCGGGGAACGCGACGAGATGCGCGCCCTGTCCGGCGGCGTGCCGGGTCCAGTGGACGATCGCCTCGGAGTTCCCGGCGATGTCTCCGACGGTCGAGTCGATCTGATTCAGGGCGAGGCGTAGTTGAGGCACCCGGCCAGTGTAATCGTCACACCGACGCGATGTCCCGGAAAACGCCCCGGCAGGTTCGGCATGCGCCTCGCGCGGGCCTCGCTGATCATGGGCCGATGACGACTGCTGACGCCCCGGCAGAGCCGGGACGCCCCTGGTCGCCGCGCTCGTCCTCGGCGGCGCCGTCATTCCGGCCGCGCTCCTCACGTACCGCACACCGGGCCGGGGCCGTCCCGACGACAGGGAACCTTCCGGTACATCTTGACGTTCGAACGATCATGCCCGGAAAGGTGACGAAAGCGGCAGCGGCCCTCCTCGGCCTCGGCGCGCTCGCCTACACCGCCTGGGTCCTCGAAGTCCTCGTCCGGACCGGTCTCGACCCCGTCCGGACGTACGTCTCCGAACTCGCCGCCGCCGACCAGCCCCTCGGAGGCCTCTTCCGCGCCACCGACCTGGTCGCCGGCCTCCTCGTCCTCGCGGGCGCACTGGCCGGGCTCGCCGCGAGCGGGAGACGTGGGCGCTGGGCGCTCGGCGGCTGGATCGCCCTCGCCGTCTTCGGCGCCGCCACCGCCGTCGACTCGCGGCTCCCGCTCAGCTGCGCCCCCACCGCCGACCCGGAGTGCGCGGCCCGCGAGACCGCCGGTCTGGTGCCCGCCACCCATACGGCCCACGCCGTCAGTTCGAGTCTCGCCGTGACCGGCGCCATCGCCGCGATGGTCGCGCTGACGGTGGCCGCCCGCCGGTACGGCCACTGGCGCCCCCTCGCCCGTACGGGCCCGGCCCTCGTCGTCCTGGAGCTCGCCGCCACGGCCTGGACCCTGGCGGCCGTCGCCGCCTTCGAGGCCGGCAGAGGGACGTGGGCGCTCGGCGCGGGCCAGCGGCTCCAGGTCCTCCTGGTGGCCGTCTGGCTCGCCGTGCTCGCCGTCTCCCTCGTCCGGGGGCGGCCGCGATGACCTTCGTACGCATCGGGGGAGTCGCCCACCACGTGACCGTCGAGGGCTCCGGGCCCGTCTGCGTCCTGAGCGCCGGGCTCGGGCTCAGTTGGTTCGACTGGGACCCGGTCGTCCCGCTGCTCGCCCCGTACCGCACGGTCGTCCGCTTCGACCGCCCCGGCCACGGCCTCTCCGCCCCCGCGGCCGCGCCGCCGACGGCGGCCGGCGAGGCGGACAGGATCGCGGCGCTCCTGGACGCGCTCGACGGCGGCCACCAGGGGGGCCATCAGGGCTACCAGGGCGACGACCGGGGCGACCAGGGCCACCAAGGAGACCGGGGCGATCAGGGTCATCACGGCCACCGCGGCCACCCGGCCCCCGTCACCGTCGTCGGCCACTCCCTCGCCGGATTCCACGCGGAGGCCTTCGCGCGCCTCCACCCCACCCGTACCGCGGGGCTCGTCCTCGTCGACTCCTCGGTCGAGGAGCACCCCCGGCCCGCCCGTACGGACGCGGTCTCCCGCGCCCTCGGCGGGGCGCTCTGCGCCGCCGGGCTCCCGGCCGCGCTCGGCCCGGCGGTCCGCCGGGCGGCCGTGCGGAGCGACCCGGCGTCCAGGGCCCTGGTCCGCCGCGTCTACCGCACCTCACGCGTCCTGCGCGGCGCCCTCCTGGAGAACGCCCACTACGGCGCCGTCGCCGCCGGACTCCTCGACCTCCGGGACCGCTTCCCCCTCCCGCCCGGCCTGCCCGTCACCGTCCTCGCCGCCCCCGACGGCTCCGCCCGCTGGGAGCGCCGCCAGCGCGCGCTGGCCCGACGGCTCGGCGCCACCTACGAGGCGGTCGTGCCGTCGGGCCATCTGGTCATGCTGGACCGCCCGGACGCGGTGGCCCGGGCGGTACTGAGCACGACACGGTCCTGAGACCCGCCCGGGTCAGGAAGCGGCGTACACGCTCGTGCAGAACGCCTTGATCTGCTCGTCCGACAGATGCTGGGCCAGGTCGGCCTCGCTGATCATGCCGACGAGCTTCTTGCCCTCGATGACGGGGAGGCGGCGGATCTGGTGGCTCTGCATCTCCTCCAGGACCGCGCCCACGTCGGCGCCCGCCTCGACCCAGCGCGGCGTGCCCTTCGCCATCTCGCCGCAGGTGATCTTCGACGGATCGTGGCCCATGGCCACACAGCCGACGACGATGTCACGGTCCGTGAGGATGCCGCAGAGCCGCTCGTTCTCGTCGGCGATGGGCAGCGCGCCCACGTTCAGGTCGCGCATCATCTGCGCGGCGCGGTCGAGCGTCTCGTGTGCCGGGATCCACCGGGCCCCGGTGTGCATGATGTCCTTCGCCGTGGTCATGAGCTGCGTACCTTTCGTCGAACGTCGTCGTACGAACGTCCCCGAGCCCACTCATTGTCGGCGCGCGGCACGGCCCCCGCGACCGCAGCGGGTCACGGGGGCCGGACGGCCTCGCGGGACCGGGAGATCAGGCCCCGCGCTTCCGCAGCATGTCCGCCATCAGCAGGATCTCGGACTGCTGCGCCTCGACCATGCCCTGCGCGAGATCGCGCTCGACACCGGGCACGCACCTGCTCACGCAGCCCTCGGCCATGTGGACCCCGCCCTTGTGGTGCTCGGTCATGAGCTTCAGGTACAGGATCTCCGCCTCCCGGCCGTCGGCCTTGCGCAGGGCGTCCAGCTGGGCGTTGGTCGCCATGCCGGGCATCAGCGCGCCGTCCGACGGACCGCTGTCACCCGAACCGCCCATGCCCATCCAGGCCATCGGCTCGACGCCGGACCGGAGCTTGGGCAGCCCCCACAGGTCCAGCCAGCCGAGCATCATGCCCCGCTGGTTGGCCTGGGTGTTGGCGATGTCGTACGCGAGACGGCGGACCGACTCGTCCTGGGTGCGGTCCCGGACGATGAACGACATCTCGACGGCCTGTTGGTGGTGGACGGCCATGTCCCGGGCGAAGCCGGCGTCCGCGGAGTCGGTGGCGGGGGTACGCGACGCCTCCTCGCGCTCGGCCGAGGCGACCGTGACGGCGCCCCCGGCGAAGAGCAGCGCGAGCGCGACGGCGGTGACCGCCGCCCACCGCGTCCGCGTGCCCCGGCGCCGCACGCCGGCCGCGAACTCCGCCTCCTCGCGATCGAAGGACTCCTCGCGATCGGACGACTCCTCGCCCGCGCCGGTCACTGACCGACCCCGCCGGTGCAGGCGGCGCCCGGCTCGGGGGTCTGCGGACCCTGGACGTACTTCGTGAAGAAGGCGTCGATGCGCGGGTCGGAGGCGTTGTCCACGGTCACCTGCTTGCCCCAGGCGGACAGCATGATCGCCCCGGTCTGGTCGTCCACGGGGCTCATCAGCGTGTACTTGGTCTTGCCGACCTTCTCGGCCAGCTTCTCCACGTCGGCCTTGTCGGCCTTCTTGCTGTACGTCACCCAGACGGCGCCGTGCTCCAGCGAGTGCACGGCGTTCACGTCGTTGATGGCCTTGTCGTAGACCACGCCGTCGCAGTTCATCCAGACCGGGTGGTGGTCACCGCCGACCGGCGGCTTCATGTCGTACTTCACGGCGGTCTCGACGTGGTTGCGACCGAGCTTCTTCGCGTCCCAGCTCTGCTCGGCCTTGATCGGCGCCTTGGCGGCGGCCTCCTTCGCGTCCTGCTCGTCGGACTTCTTCATCAGCACGAAGGTGCCGAAGCCGACGAGACCCAGGACGACGACGCCGGAGACGCCGATGGTGATCAGACGGTTGCGGCGCTCGCGGGCCTGCTCGGCGCGGCGCATCTCCTCTATTCGGGCGCGGCGGTCGGCGTTGGCGGAGCGGTTGGCGGCCATGGTGATGTCGTCCTTCTTCAGGGATGGGGGGTTGAGTTCGGTGCGGGACATGCGAGGGACGGGCGGGAGGCCCGCCGCCGCTATGTCCGGAGAACTTGAAGGACGTGCAGGTCCGGCGCGCGCGGCCGGATGCCGGAGCGGCGGGCCGGGCCACTGTCGGAGGGCGGGTCGAGGCGCGGGAGCCGGCCCTCCGCCTGGAGCGGGGGATCGAGCGGAGGCGCGCTGAGCACCGCGGGGGAGAGCGAGGGGACGAGCGAGCAGCCGCCGCGGTCGTACGGGCAGATGTACTCGGCCGCGGCCGCCGACACCCGCGGGCCCTCGGCCCGCGGGGCCGCCGGGTGATGGGGATCGGTCCCGGGGCCGGGCCCCAGACAGACGAAGAGCGCGGCGAGGAGCGTCGCCACGGCACTCACCAGTGCCATGGGACGCGCGTGTCGGAACAGGCGTACGAGCCGCGGGGCCCCCATGGGCGGAGATCGTAGTGGGCGCGGACCGTCTGTGGGCCGAACGGGGTACCACTGGCTGCGGCCGAATGCCCGAACGTCCCCCCTGCCCCTCCGTCCCGTTACCTGCGTCACACCCGAGCAGGCACTATGGGTGTGCAACGTGCGCGAAACCATGTGGTGGGATGCTCAGGTGCCCCCCGATGTATCGGAGGCGGTGGGAGCAGGCGGCCTGACCAGCAAGGATGGGTGTGGAAATGGACAAGCAGCAGGAATTCGTGCTCCGTACGCTCGAGGAGCGCGACATCCGCTTCGTGCGCCTGTGGTTCACCGACGTGCTCGGCTTCCTGAAGTCGGTCGCGGTGGCCCCCGCCGAACTGGAGCAGGCCTTCGACGAGGGCATCGGCTTCGACGGCTCGGCGATCGAGGGCTTCGCCCGCGTATACGAATCGGACATGATCGCCAAGCCGGACCCGGGCACGTTCCAGATCCTGCCGTGGCGCGCCGAGGCCCCGGGCACGGCGCGGATGTTCTGCGACATCCTCATGCCCGACGGCTCGCCGTCCTTCGCCGACCCGCGCTACGTCCTCAAGCGGGCCCTCGCGAAGACCTCCGACCTGGGCTTCACCTTCTACACCCACCCCGAGATCGAGTTCTTCCTCCTGAAGGACAAGCCGCTGGACGGCACCCGTCCCACCCCGGCCGACAACTCGGGCTACTTCGACCACACCCCGCAGAACGTCGGCATGGACTTCCGCCGCCAGGCGATCACGATGCTCGAATCGATGGGCATCTCGGTGGAGTTCTCCCACCACGAGGGCGCGCCGGGCCAGCAGGAGATCGACCTCCGCTACGCCGACGCCCTCTCGACCGCCGACAACATCATGACCTTCCGCCTGGTCATGAAGCAGGTCGCGCTCGAACAGGGTGTGCAGGCCACCTTCATGCCGAAGCCGTTCTCCGACTATCCCGGCTCGGGCATGCACACCCACCTGTCCCTCTTCGAGGGCGACCGGAACGCCTTCTACGAGTCGGGCGCCGAATACCAGCTCTCCAAGGTGGGCCGCTCCTTCATCGCGGGCCTCCTGAAGCACGCGGGCGAGATCTCCGCGGTCACCAACCAGTGGGTCAACTCGTACAAGCGCATCTGGGGCGGCTCCTCCCGCACGGCCGGCTCGGGCGGCGAGGCCCCCTCGTACATCTGCTGGGGCCACAACAACCGCTCGGCCCTCATCCGCGTCCCCATGTACAAGCCGGGCAAGACGGGCTCGTCCCGCGTGGAGGTCCGCTCCATCGACTCGGGCGCCAACCCCTACCTGACGTACGCGGTCCTCCTCGCCGCCGGCCTCAAGGGCATCGAAGAGGGCTACGAACTCCCGGCCGGCGCCGACGACGACGTCTGGGCCCTCTCCGACTCGGAACGCCGAGCGATGGGCATCGAACCGCTCCCGCAGAACCTGGGTGAGGCGATCGCCCTGATGGAGAAGAGCGAACTGGTCGCGGAGACCCTCGGCGAGCACGTCTTCGACTTCTTCCTGCGCAACAAGAAGCAGGAGTGGGAGGAGTACCGGAGCGAGGTCACCGCCTTCGAACTCCGCAAGAACCTCCCCGTGCTGTAGGGGGAGACGACGATCCGGGCCGGTGGCGGTCAGCCGCCGGCCCGACGTCTGCCCGGGGAAATGCGTTGTCCCACAGGTGGGGTGCGGATCAGACTGCCTCGGTGAAGATCAGTTCTGTCGCCACCGAGCGGCTCGTGTTGCATCCGATGAGTGTGAGCGCCGCCGAGCGGGTCGTCGCCCAGGAGCCCGGGGACGCGGATCTGTGGGCCGAGGGGTATCCCAGGGACGGGGACGTCCGGGCCCTCACCGGGTTTCTGCGGGGGGTCGCCGAGCGGGGCGATCCTGGGGTGTTCCGGCACTACGAGATACGGCTCGACGGGGTCGTCGTCGGGGGGATCGGGTTCCACGGGCCGCCGGACGAGCTGGGGGTCGCGACCGTCGGGTACGGGCTCGTGCCCGGGGTGCGCGGGAAGGGGTACGCCTCCGAGGCCCTGCGTGCGCTCATCGAGGTGGCCCGGCAGGGCGGGGCCTCCGGGGTGAAGGGGGACGCCGACATCACCAACCCCGACTCCCACCGTGTGATGGAGGCCGCCGGGATGCCCTGCGTGGCGGAGGACGACACGCTGCGCCACTTCTTTCTGGGGTTCTAGCGGCGACGGCGCCTGGCCGCGCTAGCGTCTGACGGTGTGTCGGGTCGCTCTTTCCGTGTGTGGTACGCCGCCTACGGCTCCAACATGCATGCCGCACGACTCGGTTGCTACCTCGCCGGTGGCCGGCCGCCCGGCGGCGCGGGGACGCTTCCCGGGTGCCGGGATCCGCGCGGGCCCGTGGCGTCGGTGGCCCTGCTGCTGCCGGGGCAGGTGTACTTCGCGACCGAGTCGCCCGTGTGGGGCGGCGGCCGGGCCTACTACGACCCGGCGGCGGACGGCACCGCCTGGGGCGTCGCGCACCTGCTGACCGCAGGGCAGTTCTCCGACATCGCCGCGCAGGAGATGTACCGGCCGCCCGGCACCGACCTCGACCTCACGGAGGTGCTCGCCACCGGGCGCTGCACGCTCGGGCCGGGACGGTACGAGACCCTCGTCCGCTGCGGGTTCCTCGACGACGTCGGGACCGACCGGGGCGGCGGCCTGCCCGTACTCACCTTCACCGCACCGTCGAAGGACGGCCTCGGCGAACTCCGGGCGCCTTCCGCCGGTTACCTCCGGCTCCTCGCCGCCGGGCTCCACGCCACCGGGGCGTGGCGGCCCGGCGAGGTCGCCGCCTATCTCGCCGGCTGCCCCGGCGCCGCCGGGCACTGGACCCCGGCGGCCGTGGCGGGCCTCAGCGTTCCGACAGCTCCGACGGGGCCTCCTGGACGACCCAGCCGTTGCCGTCCGGGTCCTCGAAGCTCATGAACGAGTTCCAGGTCTCGCCCTTCCCGTCCTCCCAGCCCGTCGCGCCGACGTGCATCACGGGCGAGACGTCGACGCCCCGGCCGACCAGTTCCTTCCGCGCCGCCTCGATGTCCGTGACGCAGAGCTGGAGACCGTGCAGGGTGCCGGGGGCCATCTCCTTCGCGCCCGGCATCGCCGGCATGCCGCTCAGCAGGGCGATCGAACAGCGGGAGCCCGGCGGCGTCGCCTGGATGATCCGCATCCCCGGCGCCACCTCGTCGTCCAGGTCGATCTTGAAGCCGCACCTGTCGCCGTAGAACTCCTTGGCCCGGTCCATGTCCGTCACGGGGACGGGGACGACTTCCAGGGTCCAGTTCACGCGTACTCCTCCGTACTCCTCTAGAAGCGCCAGCGGGTCTGGCCGAACGGATCGCCCTTGGCGAAGCCGAAGACCGTACGAGGCGCGACCGCGAACACCACGGCCGTCCCACCGTCGCCCACGAACGCCCCGTCCCGCACGCCGAACCGCCAATCAGGGCCGTACTTCTCCACGTACGCCTCCGCGAGGACCCGCAGCCGGTCCTCGTCCGTCACCCGCTCCGCCTCGCCCTCGACCACCAGGTCGAGGCCCTCGTCGAGGACACCGGAGCCGGTGGTGAGGACCACCGAGGCGTTCTCCGCGAGATTGCGGGCCTTGCGCTCGTCCGGGCCGGTGCAGAAGTGCAGCGCCCCCGCCGACCAGACGGCGATGAGCGGAGTGACGTGCGGGCGGCCCTCCGGGCGGACCGTCGTCAGCCAGAAGACCTCGGCCGCCGCGAGCCGGGCCGCCGCGTCGGACCAGGGCAGCGCCGCCGCCTTCGGGTCGCTGTAGCGGAGGTCGAGTGTCGTCTGCGGGTCGGGAGTCGTCTGTGGGTCGGGTGAAGTGCCCGGGTCGGGTGAGGTGCGCGGGTCCATGGCCGGCCGTCCTTTCTCCGTGGCCCCACAGCAGGTGCCACACAGAAGAGACCGGTCCGGCCGCCCGAACTCATCGGTCGGCGGGCGTCCAGTGCAGCTTGCCGTCCAGACCGATCGCCGCGACCCCGTCCGTCCCCGCGTCCGGCGCTCCGGAGAACAGGAACCGCTCCAGCCGCCACGTCGGCCGCGTCCCGCCCCGGGCCAGCGGGGCCGTCGCCAGGACGCCCGTCCGGGAGCGGACCGCGAGCATGCCGTCGCCGTCCACCGAGGCGCTGCCCCTGGACCCGCCCACCGAACCGCCGGTGGACCCGCCCATCGACCCGCTGACCGGGCCGAAGCCCGCGACGCCGCCCGCCAGCTCGCGCATCGGGGACATCAGGCCCCCGCCCGTGAAGTCGGCGGTCCGCAGGTCGTTGGAGGCCGGCTTGCGGAACCAGAGCCGTACGCCCTCGCCGCCCGGCGCCGGGCTCGCGCTCAGCGCCAGCGTCGTCGGCGGCAGACCCGTGCGCACCGGACCCGCCAGCGGGCCGCCGGGGCGCTGCGCCGCCCACGCCAGGACGGTGTTCGGCGTGCTCGCGAAGACATAGCCGCGGCCCGTCGCGTCGGTCGCCGCCACGGGGTCGCCGTGCACGTCGGCGCCGCCGAGCGTCCGCCACGGACCCCACAGGCCGTCCGTGCCCCGCTCGCGCGCCGCGAGCAGGTGACCGCTGTCCCGCAGGACCAGGGTCGTCCGGCCGTCGGGTCCCACGGTCACGGCGGGCGCGCTGATGTCGGAGGTGCCCTGGGCGTCGTCCCGCTCGGGCGTGCCGAGCGAGCGCCACGGGCCGAAGCCGCCGCCCGCCGCGGTCTGCTCGGCCGTCACCACCTCGCGCCGGTAGTCCGCCGGGCCGGTGCCGATCGTGGTCCGGGTCCCGAAGACGGCCAGGCGGCCGTCGGGCAGCAGCGCGGAGGTGACCCCGCTGTCCAGTCCGCCGCCGGGCAGCAGCACCGGCCCCCGCCACGCCGCCGAGCCCGTCGCCTTCCGCCAGGTCGCGAGGCGTCCGTCGAGGACGGAGAAGGCGTGCAGCCCGCCGTCCCGGTCGCGCTGCACCCAGGAGGTGGAGGTGCCCCGGGCGTACCGGATGGTCTGCGCCCAGCCCCGCCCGGCGGGCCGCGCGGCCACCTTCAGGTCGCCGCAGCCCGCGAGGGTCCCGCAGTCGTTGACGCCGTCCATCCACGCGTACGTCTTGAGGGTCTTCAGCTTCGCGTCCGCCGTCTCGGGGTCGAGGGTGTGCGGCAGGACGCTGGTCGGGTAGCCGAGGTAGTTCTGCACGCCGACGTGCGGGTGCCCGGGGAGCTCCGCGTACCGGGCGAGCGCGGCCTGGACGAACCGCGCCCCGTACAGGTGGTCCTGATGGTCCTGGTAGCGGTCCGAACCGGCGACCTTGCCGGAGGTCGGGTCCTGCATCCGTACGAAGGTGGGCCGGAAGCGCTCCAGGATCCCGGTCACCGTCGCGACGACCTGTTCCTTGGTGTACGTGAAGTCCGCCGCGACCGGGGTGCCGGAGGCGCGCTGGGAGGCGAGCGCGGATATCCGGCCGTGCCACAGGCCGTTGAGGCTCTCGGGGCGGTCGCCGTTGGTCGCCCCGGCCTCGCGCATCTGCAGCCACACCAGCTTCACGTGCGGCTTCGCCCGCAGGATGTCCAGCTCGGCGGTCGCCCCGCCGGCCGTGGGTATCGCGACCCGGTCCCAGAGGCTGGTGCGGCTGCCCGTGGCCATCTCGGCGTACGCGGCGCGGATGCCGTTCTGCCGGGCCTCCGCGTACCCCGCCTTGTCGGGCTGCGCCCCGGCGGCGTCGCGCGGACGGGCGTTGACGCCGTCCGACTCGCCGGAGGTCAGGTAGACGGAGGTCAGGGGGTTGCCGGAGTGGATGGACTGTGAGGTGTCCGGGTTCATGAAGAACAGGTCGTCGTCGGGGTGCGCCACGATCTGCACCACGGACGCGCCGTCGGCGGCGGCCGGCGCCTCGACGCCACGCACCTTCACCGGCGCCTCCGCCGGTGCCCGTGAGGGCAGCGGGACCGACGCGGCCGCCGACGAGTCCGGCGCCGTCGTCACCGACAGCAGACCGGCGAAGGTGCCGCCCACCAGGACGGTCGTCACGGCCGTCGTGACGACCCTGCGGCGGGAGGTCCCGCGGCGGGAGAGGACGGCGGGACGGCGGGGGAGACGGACGGGCATCGGTGGCGGCGCGCTTTCACAGGAGGGCGGTGGAGAGGACAGCCGGAAGGGTGGCCGGCGAGGGACGGGCAAGCGTGCGGGTGCGCACGGACAACAAGACGGACTTTCAAGGAATACGGTTCATCGGGCCCGAATAGCGACCAATGTGCGAGATGTCACGTGTGATCCGCTTCGATCCGAAGGCCTGGGCGCCCGCGCCCCCCGATCCGGATAGGCTCGATCTCCCGGACCCGACCGTCGGACACCCGGGTTGGGCGTGCTTGGAGGGAGCGGTCGGATGACGGTGCCGGGGCGCAGGAGCAGTACATTCTCTCGTCTGCTGCGACACGGATTCACCGATCCCTCGGGAGCCGAACGCCTCCTCGATCTCCCGGAGCTGTCCGCCCTCCGCGGCGACGCCGTCCTCCTCGACGCCCTCGGCGCCACCGCCGACCCCGACCTCGCCCTCCGCGGCCTGGTCCGGCTCGTCGAGGCGCAGCCCGAGACCGAGCGGCAGACCCTCACCGCCACCCTGCTGTCCGCCAAGCCCTTCCGGGACCGGCTCCTCGGGGTGCTCGGCGCCTCCGAGGCGCTCGCCGACCACCTGGCCCGGCACCCCCGCGACTGGGAGTCCCTCGTCACGTACGAGGCGGCCGACCTGCACCCGGGCGTCGCCGAGTTCGAGCGGGGCCTGGCCGAGGCCACCGACGCCGTCTCGCTGCGGGTCGCCTACCGCCGCTGCCTGCTCGCCATAGCGGCCCGGGACGTGTGCGGCACCACCGACGTCGCCCAGGCGGCCGCCGAGCTCGCCGACCTGGCGACGGCGACCCTGCGCGCCGCGCTCGCCATCGCGCGTACGGCCGCGCCCGCCGACGCCGCCCAGTGCCGGCTCGCCGTCATCGCGATGGGCAAGTGCGGCGGTCACGAGCTCAACTACGTCTCCGACGTGGACGTGATCTTCGTGGGGGAGCCCACCGAGGGCGCCGACGAGGGCAAGGCGATCCAGGCCGCGACCCGGCTCGCCTCGCACCTCATGCGGATCTGCTCCGAGACCACCGTCGAGGGCACCATCTGGCCGGTCGACGCCAACCTCCGCCCCGAGGGCCGCAACGGCCCCCTCGTCCGCACCCTCTCCTCCCACCTCGCCTATTACCAGCGCTGGGCGAAGACCTGGGAGTTCCAGGCCCTTCTGAAGGCGCGCGCGGTCGCCGGCGACCCGGACCTCGGCGCCCAGTACATCGACGCCGTCTCCCCGCTCGTCTGGCAGGCCGCCGAGCGCGAGAACTTCGTCCCCGACGTGCAGAAGATGCGTCGCCGGGTCGTCGACAACATCCCCGCCGCCCAGGTCGAGCGCGAGCTCAAGCTCGGCCCCGGCGGCCTGCGGGACGTCGAGTTCGCCGTCCAGCTCCTCCAGCTCGTGCACGGCCGCAGCGACGCCACGCTGCACAGCGGCAAGACCCTGGACGCGCTCGCCGCGCTCGCTTCCGGCGGCTACATCGGCCGGGCGGACTCGGCCCAGCTCGACGAGGCGTACCGCTTCCTGCGGGGCATGGAGCACCGCATCCAGTTGTACCGGCTGCGCCGCACCCACCTCGTCCCCGAGGACGAGGCCGACCTGCGCCGCCTCGGCCGCTCCCTCGGCATGCGCACCGACCCGGTCGCCGAGCTCAACAAGGAGTGGAAGCGGCACGCGTCCGTCGTCCGCCGCCTCCACGAGAAGCTCTTCTACCGGCCGCTGCTCGACGCGGTCGCCCAGCTCGCCCCCGGCGAGATCCGGCTCAGCCCGAAGGCGGCCGGACAGCGCCTCGAAGCGCTCGGCTACCAGGACCCGGCCGCCGCCCTGCGCCACCTGGAGGCGCTGGCCTCCGGGGTGAGCCGCAAGGCCGCGATCCAGCGGACGCTGCTGCCCGTGCTGCTCGGCTGGTTCGCCGACTCGGCCGACCCGGACGCCGGCCTCCTCGGCTTCCGCAAGGTCTCGGACGCCCTCGGCAAGACCCCCTGGTACCTCCGGCTCCTCCGGGACGAGGGCGCCGCCGCCGAGAACCTCGCCCGGGTGCTCTCCGCCGGCCGCCTCGCCCCCGACCTGCTGCTGCGCGCCCCCGAGGCGGTCGCCATCCTCGGCGACCCGGAGGGGCTGAAGCCGCGCGGCCGGGACCACCTGGAGCAGGAGGTCCTGGCGGCGGTGGGCCGCGCGGACGACGCCGAGCAGGCCGTCGCGGCGGCCCGCGGGGTCCGTCGCAGGGAGCTGTTCCGTACCGCCGCGGCCGACCTCATCGGCTCGTACGGCACCGAGGACAACCCCCGCGAGACCGACCCCGGCGCCCTCGTCGACCGGGTGGGCGAGGCCGTCACCGACCTCAACGCGGCGACGATCGCCGGCGCCCTGCGGGCCGCCGTCCGCGCCGAGTGGGGCGACGAGCTGCCGACCCGCTTCGCGGTCATCGGCATGGGCCGCTTCGGCGGCCACGAGCTCGGATACGGCTCCGACGCCGACGTGCTGTTCGTGCACGAGCCGCGCGAGGGCGTCGACGACCAGGAGGCGGCCCGGGCCGCGAACCGGGTGGTCGCGGAGATGCGGAGGCTGCTCCAGCTCCCTACGGCCGACCCACCTCTGCTCATTGACGCGGACCTGCGGCCCGAGGGCAAGAGCGGCCCCCTGGTCCGCACCCTGAAGTCGTACGAGGCCTACTACCGCCGCTGGTCGCTCGTCTGGGAGAGCCAGGCCCTGCTGCGCGCCGAGCCCATGGCGGGCGACCTGGACCTGGCCGACCGGTTCATCGAGCTCGTCGACCCGCTGCGCTACCCCGCCGAGGGCCTCGGCGAGGACGCGGTCCGCGAGATCCGCCGGCTCAAGGCCCGGATGGAGTCCGAGCGGCTGCCGCGCGGCGCCGACCCGACGCTCCACGCCAAGCTGGGGCGCGGCGGTCTGAGCGACGTCGAGTGGACGGTCCAGCTGCTCCAGATGCGGCACGGCTGGGCGGAACCGGGGCTGCGGACGACCCGTACCCGCGAGGCGCTCCGGGCCGCGCACGCGGTGGGCCTGATCCCGACGGACGAGGCGCAGACCCTCGACGAGGCCTGGGTCCTCGCCACCCGGGTCCGCAACGCGGTGATGCTGGTCCGCGGCCGCCCCGGCGACACCTTCCCCTCGGATCCGCGCGAGCTCGCGGCGGTCGGCCGGAACCTGGGGTACGAGTCCGGTCACGTCGGCGAGATGGTCGACGACTACCGCCGCATCACGCGCCGCGCCCGGGCCATCGTCGAGGAGCTCTTCTACGGGGCGTAGCCCTCCCGCACGTGCGAGAGGGCTACGGAGTCGAACGGCCTGTGAGGTTATCTGCGGGAACCGACCGGACGCTCCGCGTCCGTGTCCTCGCCCGCCCCGCGGTCCCCGTGCTCCCCGTCCTCCGACGCGGGGCGCGGACCGCCCCGGGCCACGGTCACGGCCGGTTCCACCAGCTTGGGCAGCCGGTGCGGCTTGGAGCCGTACCAGAAGTACGAGACGAGGAAGCCGAAGCCCAGGCAGATCACGCCGCCGACCGCGTCCAGCCAGAAGTGGTTGGCGGTCGCGACGATCACGACGAGCGTGGCCGTCGGGTAGAGCAGGCCCAGGATCTTCGCCCAGGGCGCCTTGGCGAGGAGGAAGATCGTCACGCCGCACCAGAGCGACCAGCCGATGTGCATCGACGGCATCGCCGCGTACTGGTTCGACACGTGCTTCAGATTGCCCGAGGCCATCGAGCCCCAGGTCTCGTGGACGAGGACCGTGTCGATGAAGTTCTGGCCGGGCATGAGCCGCGGCGGCGCGAGCGGGTACAGGTAGTAACCGACCAAAGCCACACCGGTGGTGGCGAACAGCACCGTACGGAACGCCGCGTAACGGCCCGGCTGCCATCGGTACAGCCACACGAGCACACCGATGGTCACGACGAAGTGCAGCGTCGCGTAGTAGTAGTTCATCGAGACGATCAGCCAGGTCACCGAGTTCACGGCGTGGTTGACGGCGTGCTCGAAGGCGAGGCCGAGGGACTCCTCGGCCCGCAGGATCCAGTCGGCGTTCTGCAGCGCCTGGGCCTTCTGCTCCGGCACCGCGTTGCGGATGAGCGAGTACGTCCAGTAACTCACCGCGATGAGCAGGATCTCGAACCAGATCGTGGGGCGCCGCGGCACGCGGGCGCGCAGGCGCGCCAACCTGCCGTCGGCCACGGTGGGTGACGACGGGGTCGTCCGGTCGTCCAAACTCTTCACGGTCGTTTCACCCATAGGCAGAGAGTTTGCCAGATCCAGCCCCCTCGACCGATCATCCCCCGGTCGGGTTCCGGTCGCACCCGGTCCCCCTCAGGAATGACCCCGGTCCCGGGGCGCGTCCGTCAGGAAGGGGACGGCGCCGAGGCGGTCGAACCGCGAACGACCAGTTCAGGCATGAAGACGAACTCGGAGTGCGGTGCCGGGGTGCCCCCGACCTCTTCGAGCAGCGCGCGGACCGCGGCCTGTCCCATCGCCTGCACGGGCTGCCGGATGGTGGTCAGCGGCGGATCCGTGAAGGCTATGAGGGGGGAGTCGTCGAAGCCGACGACGGAGACGTCCCTGGGCACGTCGAGTCCCTGCTGCCGGGCCGCCCGGATCGCGCCGAGCGCCATCATGTCGCTCGCACACACGACCGCCGTGCAGCCGCGGGAGATCAGCGCACCGGCCGCGGCCTGGCCGCCCTCCAGGGTGTAGAGGGAGTGCTGGATCAGCGCCTCGGACTCCTCGGGGGCGAGGCCGAGCCGCTCCTCCATGCCCTTCTGGAAGCCCTCGATCTTGCGCAGCACCGGCACGAACCGCTTGGGACCGACGGCGAGCCCGATCCGGGTGTGGCCGAGCGCGGCGAGGTGCGTCACCGCGAGCCGCATCGCCGCCCGGTCGTCGGGCGACACGAAGGGCGCCTGGACCTTGGGGGAGAAGCCGTTGAGGAGGACGTACGGGACGCCCTTGCCGCGCAGCTGGTCGTAGCGCGTCATGTCGGCGGTGGTGTCGGCGTGCAGTCCGGAGACGAAGATGATGCCGGCGACACCGCGCTCCACCAGCATGTCGGTGAGCTCGTCCTCGGTGGACCCGCCGGGGGTCTGGGTGGCGAGGACCGGCGTGTACCCCTGCCGGGTCAGGGCCTGCCCGATGACCTGCGCGAGCGCGGGGAAGATCGGGTTGTCCAGCTCGGGGGTGATCAGGCCGACGAGCCCGGCGCTGCGCTGACGCAGGCGTACGGGCCGCTCGTAGCCGAGCACGTCGAGCGCGGCAAGCACGGACTCGCGGGTGGCGGTGGCCACACCGGGCTTGCCGTTGAGCACGCGGCTGACTGTGGCTTCACTGACCCCCGCCTGGGTTGCGATGTCGGCAAGCCGCGCGGTCATGAGGATGGACTGTACCGGTCACAGCGCGTATTGCCCACCGAACGCCCGTAGGAGCGGATGGGGCGAGCTTCCATGAGATTCCGCTCGATTTCGCAAGGTCTTGCATGACTTGCAAGGGGGGCCGCGTGGGGCCGCTGGGCACTCCTGTGGTCGTTCTGTCCGGAAGTGGCCTGCTCCGGCCCCTGTCAACAGGCCCTTCGGACACCTTAGGGACACGCGGATGTAACGATCCCCGGGTCTTGCAGAAATTTCACGCAAGCTCTTTCGGCTCGATTTCATCCCTGTTACGTTCCTGCCAACCCGGAGCGCCGCGAGGGAGCGGTCGCATGAGGAAGGTTCCATCCCCTCGTCACCCCGGGATCACTGAAGGAGTTCACATGCGGCGTGGCATAGCGGCCACCGCGCTGGTCGCGGCCCTGGGCGTGACCCTGGCGGCGTGCGGTAGTGACAGCGGTTCGGACGGCGGCGGCGCGAAGGGCTCGGGCGAGCTCTCCGGCACCGTGACCTGGTGGGACACGTCCACGGTCGGCTCCGAGGACAAGGTCTTCAAGAAGGTCGCCGAGGACTTCAAGAAGAAGCACCCCAAGGTCACCGTCAAGTATGTGAACGTGCCCTTCGGTGAGGCGCAGAACAAGTTCAAGAACGCAGCCCAGTCCGGCTCCGGCGCGCCCGACGTCATCCGCTCCGAGGTCGCCTGGACCCCCGAGTTCGCGGACCTCGGCTACCTCGCCCCGCTGGACGGCACCCCGGCCCTCAAGAACGCGGACGACTTCCTGGACCAGGCCTCGGCCTCGACCCAGTACAAGGGCAAGACCTACGGCGTGCCGCAGGTCATCGACTCCATGGGCATCTTCTACAACAAGAAGATCTTCCAGGACGCCGGCGTCGAGGTCCCCAAGACGATCGGCGAGCTCAAGACCGTCGCCGCCAAGATCAAGGAGAAGACCGGCAAGACCGGCCTGTACCTCCGCGGCGACGACGCGTACTGGTTCCTCTCCTTCCTGTACGGCGAGGGCGGCAACCTCGTCGACGCCGAGAAGAAGACGGTCACCGTCGACAACGCGGCCGGCGTGAAGGGCTTCAAGGTCGTCAAGGACCTGGTCGACTCCGGCGCCGCCAAGACCGACGCCACCGACGGCTGGAACAACATGCAGACGGCCTTCAAGGACGGCAAGGTCGCCATGATGATCAACGGCCCGTGGGCCGTCGCCGACACCTACGCCGGCAAGGAGTTCAAGGACAAGGCGAACCTGGGCATCGCCCCGGTCCCCGCCGGTTCGGCCGGCCAGGGTGCCCCGCAGGGCGGTCACAACCTCGCCGTCTACGCGGGCTCCAAGAACCTCGACGCGTCCTACGCCTTCGCCGAGTACATGACCTCGGTCGAGACCCAGGCCACCGTCGCCAAGGAGCTCAGCCTGCTCCCGACCCGTGAGTCCGTCTACATCAAGCCGGACGTCGCGACCAACGAGATGATCGGCTTCTTCAAGCCGGTCGTCGAGAAGGCCGTCGAGCGCCCCTGGATCCCGGAGACCGGCAGCCTCTTCGCGCCGCTCGTCACCGAGTACACCAAGGTCCTCACCGGCCAGACCTCCCCGGACGCGGGCGCCAAGGCGACGGGTGACGCCTACCGCAAGCTCCTGAAGGACTGGAAGTAGCAGGAAAACGCAGGAAAGACGCAGGAAGAGGAAGGAAGGCAGGCCGGCTGATGGCTGTGGACACCCCCAGCCAGTCGGTGGCGAAGGCCGCGGGCGACAGTGTCGCCCGCGGCCGGAGCCGCGGGACTGGTAAGCCGCGGGGCGCGGCGAAGCGCTCACTCTCCACCCACTGGTACGCCTGGGCGATGGTCGCCCCGGTGATCGTCGTGATCGCCGTGATCATCGGCTACCCGCTGATCCGCGGCATCTACCTGTCGCTGACGGACGCCAACGAGCGGAACGTCGCACGGTCGATCGGTGTCAACGAGATCCCGGCCACCTACGAGTTCGTGGGCCTGGACAACTACACCGAGGCGCTGACGGGCAGCCAGTTCCTCGCCACCCTGGGCTGGACGCTGGTGTGGACGGTGTCCTGCGTCGCGCTGACCTTCGCCCTCGGTCTCGCCCTCGCCAACATCCTCAACCGCAAGATCGCCGGCCGTTCCGCCTACCGCCTGATGCTGATCCTGCCGTGGGCGGTGCCCGGCTTCGTCTCCGTCTTCGCCTGGCGCTTCCTCTACAACCAGGACAACGGCCTGCTCAACAAGATCCTCGCGGGCGGCGGCATCGACGCCGTCCCGTGGCTGAACGACCCGACCTGGGCCAAGTTCTCGGTCATCCTCGTCAACGTCTGGCTCGGCGTCCCGTTCATGATGGTCGCCCTCCTCGGCGGGCTCCAGTCCATCCCGAGCGAGATGTACGAGGCCGCCGAGATGGACGGCGCCAACGCCTGGCAGCGCTTCCGGCACATCACCATGCCCGGGCTCCGCTCGGTGTCGACGACGGTGATCCTGCTCTCCACCATCTGGACCTTCAACATGTTCCCGGTGATCTTCCTGCTCACCCGGGGGGGTCCCGGCGAGGCCACCCAGATCCTCGTCACCCAGGCGTACAAGTTCTCCTTCGAGGTCAGCCCTCGGGACTTCGCCCAGTCGTCCACCTGGGGCGTCCTGATCCTGGTCCTCCTGATGCTCTTCGCCGCGGTCTACCGGCGAGTCCTCCGCAAGCAGGGAGAAGTCTGGTGACCACCACGACCCCCACCCGCCGGGTCGGCACCACGACCCCCGCCCACCGGGCCAACACCCCGGTCCGCGGCCGCCGCTCGCCGCTGGCCTCGGTCGCCCTGCACCTCACGCTGATCACGGCCTCCGTGATCGCCGTGTTCCCGGTGCTGTGGGTGCTCCTGACGTCCCTGAAGCCCGCCGAGTTCGCGATCACGACGGACTTCGTCAAGGAGACGACGCTCGAGAACTACACGAACCTCCTGAGGGACACCCCGTTCCTCACCTGGTTCGGCAACTCGCTGCTCGTCGCCTCCCTCACCACCGTCGTCGGCGTCTTCATCTCCGCCACCACGGGCTACGCCGTCAGCCGCTTCCGCTTCCCCGGCAAGCGCGGACTCATGTGGACCCTGCTCATCACGCAGATGTTCCCGGTCGCGGTCCTCATCGTGCCGATCTACAACATCATGTCGTCGATGGGCCTGCTCAACGAGCCGGCCGGCCTGGTCATCACGTACCTGACCATCGCCGTCCCGTTCTGCGCCTGGATGATGAAGGGCTTCTTCGACACCATCCCGCGCGAGATCGACGAGTCCGGCTACGTCGACGGGCTCACCCCGTTCGGCACCTTCTGGCGGCTCATCCTGCCGCTCGCCAAGCCGGGCATCGCGGTGACCGCGTTCTACTCCTTCATCACCGCCTGGGGCGAGGTCGCCTACGCCTCCGCGTTCATGGTCGGCGACGAGAACCTCACGCTCGCCGGCGGACTCCAGAAGTTCGTCAACCAGTACGGCGCCCAGTGGGGCCCGATGGCCGCGGCCTCCGTGCTCATCGCCGTCCCCGCCGCCCTGGTGTTCCTCTTCGCCCAGCGGCACCTCGTCACCGGCATGTCGGCCGGTGCCGTCAAGGGCTGACGGCCCTGAGTACCCCGCCCGAAAACACCTCCTTACCTCCCAGGGAAGACATGACCCAGCATCTCGCCACCCCGGCCGACGCCCCCACCACCGGCACGCACACGGGCTGGTGGAGAGAAGCGGTGATCTACCAGGTCTACCCGCGCAGCTTCGCCGACGGCAACGGCGACGGCATGGGCGACCTGGAGGGTGTCCGCAGCCGGCTGCCCTACCTCAAGGAACTCGGCGTCGACGCCGTCTGGCTCTCCCCGTTCTACGCGTCGCCGCAGGCCGACGCCGGATACGACGTCGCCGACTACCGGGCCATCGACCCGATGTTCGGCTCCCTCCTCGATGCCGACGCCCTGATCCGCGAGGCCCACGACCTGGGCCTCCGGATCATCGTCGACCTCGTCCCCAACCACTCCTCCGACCAGCACGAGTGGTTCCAGCGGGCGCTGCGCGAGGGCCCCGGATCGCCGCTGCGCGAGCGCTACCACTTCCGCCCCGGCAAGGGCGAGAGCGGTGAACTTCCCCCCAACGACTGGGAGTCCATCTTCGGCGGCCCCGCCTGGACCCGTACGGAGAACCCGGACGGCACCCCCGGCGAGTGGTACCTCCACCTCTTCGCCCCGGAGCAGCCCGACTTCAACTGGGAACACCCGGCCGTACGCGACGAGTTCCGCTCCATCCTGCGCTTCTGGCTCGACATGGGCGTCGACGGCTTCCGCGTCGACGTCGCCCACGGTCTCGTCAAGGCCTCCGGGCTGCCCGACATCGGTGCCCACGACCAGCTGAAGCTGCTGGGCAACGACGTCATGCCCTTCTTCGACCAGGACGGCGTCCACGAGATCTACCGCACCTGGCGGCAGATCCTCGCCGAGTACGACGGGGAGCGCATCCTCGTCGCCGAGGCCTGGACCCCGACCGTCGACCGCACCGCGAACTACGTGCGCCCCGACGAGATGCACCAGGCCTTCAACTTCCAGTACCTGGGCACCCACTGGGACGCGACGGAGCTCCGCTCGGTCATCGACGCCTCGCTCGACGCGATGCGCCCGGTCGGCGCGCCCACCACCTGGGTGCTCTCCAACCACGACGTCACCCGGCACGCCACCCGCTTCGCCAACCCGGCGGGCCTCGGCACCCAGCTCCGCGAGGCCGGCGACCGCGAGCTCGGCCTGCGCCGGGCCCGGGCCGCGACCCTGCTGATGCTGGCCCTGCCCGGCTCGGCCTACGTCTACCAGGGCGAGGAGCTCGGCCTGCCGGACGTCACCGACCTGCCCGACGAGGTCCGCCAGGACCCGTCCTTCTGGCGGGCCAGCGGCCAGGACGGCTTCCGCGACGGCTGCCGGGTGCCGATCCCGTGGGCCGTCGAGGGCTCCTCGTACGGCTTCGGCGAGGGCGGCTCCTGGCTGCCGCAGCCCGCGACCTGGGGCGCGCTGAGCGTCGAGGCGCAGACCGGCGACCCCGGCTCCACCCTGGAGCTCTACCGCAGCGCGCTCGCCGTGCGCCGCGAGCGCCCCGAACTCGGTGCGGGCGAGGACGTCGAGTGGCTGGAGGCACCCGAGGGTGTGCTCTCCTTCCGTCGCGACGGCTTCGTCTGCACCGCCAACACCACCGGCCGGGCCATCTCCGTCCCGCTGCCCGGCCGGTTCCTCCTTGCCAACGAGGAGATCCGCATCGTCGACGACGAAGCGGAAGTTCCCGCCGACACCACCGTCTGGTGGGCGGTGTGACGATCCCCCTGCCGCGGGGCGCCGGAAACGGCGGCCCGCGGCTCGCGGACATCGCGGCCCAGTCCGGCGTCAGCGAGGCCACCGTCAGCCGGGTCCTCAACGGCAAGGCGGGGGTGGCCGGAGCGACCCGGCACAAGGTGCTCGCCGCGCTCGACGTGCTCGGCTACGAGCGTCCCGTACGGCTCAAACGCCGCAGCGCGGGCCTCGTCGGGCTCGTCGTGCCCGAGCTGACCAACCCGATCTTCCCGGCGTTCGCGCAGGTCGTCGAGCAGGTCCTCGCCGGCCACGGCTACACCCCGGTGCTCTGCACGCAGATGCCCGGCGGCGCCACCGAGGACGAGCTCGTCGACCAGCTCGTGGAGCGCGGGGTGGCCGGCATCGTCTTCCTCTCCGGGCTGCACGCGGACGCCTCCGCCGACCCCGCGCGGTACGCCCGGCTGAGCGACCGGGGCGTGCCGTACGTCCTCATCAACGGCTACAACGAGCACATCGACGCCAACTTCGTCTCCCCGGACGACCGGGCCGCCGCCCGCATGGCCGTGCGGCACCTGGTCGAGCTGGGCCACGAGCGGATCGGGCTCGCGATCGGCCCCACCCGTTACGTGCCCTCGCGCCGCAAGGCCGAGGGCTTCACCGCCGAGCTGTACGAGCTCCTGGGCATCGAGCGGGACGAGGCCGAACGCTTCATCAGGCCCACGCTGTTCGGCGTCGAGGGCGGGCACGCGGCGGCCGACATCCTGCTCGGCGAGGGCTGCACGGGCATCGTCTGCGGCTCCGACCTGATGGCGCTCGGCGTGATCCGCGCGGTCCGCGCCCGGGGCCTCGACGTGCCCGGGGACGTCTCCGTCGTCGGCTTCGACGACTCGCCGCTCATCGCCTTCACGAGCCCGCCGCTGTCCACCGTGCGCCAGCCGGTGCAGGCGATGGCGACGGCGGCGGTCGGCGCGCTCCTGGAGGAGATCGAGGGAAACCCCGTGCAGCGCACGGAGTTCGTCTTCCAGCCGGAGCTGGTGGTCCGCGGTTCCACCGCGCAGCCGCCCGGCAGGGTGTCGCAAGTCCTTTCGTAACAACTTGCGTTGTGGGGTTCGCGGGGGCGTCCGGAGGGTTGACCGGGCGTCGGGGCACTCGTACGGTCACGGCTGAAAACAGTTGCTGACATTTTCAGCAACTTCTTGCGACAGTGAAGTCAGCAGGAGGAATCATGGCCAGAAAGACCGTGGCAGCTGCACTCGCCCTTGTGGCGGGAGCCGCTGTGGCCGTCACGGGCAACGCCCCGGCGCAGGCCGTCCCGCCCGGCGAGAAGGACGTCACCGCGGTGATGTTCGAGTGGAACTTCGCCTCGGTGGCCCGGGAGTGCACCGACCGCCTCGGCCCCGCCGGATACGGATACGTCCAGGTCTCGCCGCCCCAGGAGCACCTCCAGGGCGGCCAGTGGTGGACCTCGTACCAGCCGGTCAGCTACAAGATCGCCGGACGTCTCGGCGACCGCACCGCCTTCAAGAACATGATCGACACCTGCCACGCGGCCGGCGTCAAGGTCGTGGCCGACTCCGTCATCAACCACATGGCGAACGGCTCCGGCACGGGAACGGGCGGGACCTCGTTCTCCAAGTACGACTACCCGGGCCTCTACTCCGGCTCCGACATGGACGACTGCCGCGCCACGATCTCCAACTACCAGGATCGCGCCAACGTCCAGAACTGCGAGCTCGTGCAGCTGCCGGACCTCGACACGGGCGAGGACCACGTCCGCGGGAAGATAGCCGGCTACCTCAACGACCTGGCGTCGCTGGGCGTCGACGGCTTCCGGATCGACGCCGCCAAGCACATGCCGGCCGCCGACCTCGCGAACATCAAGTCCCGGCTGACGAACCCGAACGTCTTCTGGAAGCTGGAGGCCATCCACGGCGCCGGCGAGGCCGTCTCCCCGAGCGAGTACCTCGGCAGCGGAGACGTCCAGGAGTTCCGCTACGCCCGCGACCTCAAGCGCGTCCTCCAGGGCGAGAAGCTCTCCTACCTGAAGAACTTCGGCGAGGCCTGGGGCCACATGCCCTCCGGCCAGTCCGGCGTCTTCGTCGACAACCACGACACCGAGCGCGGCGGCGACACCCTGTCCTACAAGGACGGCGCGAACTACACCCTCGCCTCCGTCTTCATGCTCGCCTGGCCCTACGGCTCCCCGGACGTCCACTCCGGCTACGAGTGGACCGACAAGGACGCCGGACCGCCCAACAACGGCCAGGTCAACGCCTGCTACACCGACGGCTGGAAGTGCCAGCACGCCTGGCGCGAGATCTCCTCCATGGTGGCCTTCCGCAACACCGCCCGCGGACAGGCCGTCACGAACTGGTGGGACAACGGCAACAACGCGATCGCGTTCGGCCGCGGCTCCAAGGCCTACGTGGCCATCAACCACGAGACCTCCGCGCTCACCCGCACCTTCCAGACCTCGCTGCCCGCCGGCTCCTACTGCGACGTCCAGTCCAACACCCCCGTGACGGTGAACTCGTCCGGCCAGTTCACGGCCACCCTCGCGGCGAACACCGCGGTGGCCCTGCACGTGAACGCCACCGGCTGCGGCTCCACCCCCACCACGCCGCCGACGACCCCGCCCGCCACCTCGGGCGCGTCCTTCAATGTCACCGCCACCACCGTGGTCGGCCAGAACATCTACGTCACCGGCAACCGCGCCGAGCTCGGCAACTGGGCCCCGGCCTCCGCCCTCAAGCTCGACCCGGCCACGTACCCCGTCTGGAAGCTGACCGTCGGCCTGCCCGCCGGAACCTCCTTCGAGTACAAGTACATCCGCAAGGACGCCGCCGGAAACGTCACCTGGGAGTCCGGCGCCAACCGCACCGCGACCGTCCCCGCCTCGGGCCAGCTCGTCCTGAACGACACGTTCCGCAGCTAGGCCCTCCTCTCCTGCCACAGGGCCGCCCCCCTCACCCGGGGCGGCCCTCCCACCCGTACCCGTACCCCCGTCCCTCCTCCAGGGAGCACCTCCGTGACACCGAAGAGAACGGCGGTCGCGCTCGCCGCCGCCCTGTGCGCGGCCCTCGTGCCCGCCGTCCCCGCGGCCGCCGCGCCCCGGCCCCCCGCCCCGCCCTCCGACCGGACGCTCGCGGCCCAGCCCGCCCGTCAGGACCTCACCCGCGAGCAGTTCTACTTCGTCCTGCCGGACCGGTTCGCCAACGGCGACACCTCCAACGACCGCGGCGGCCTCACCGGCAGCCGTACACGGACCGGCTTCGACCCGGCCGACAAGGGCTTCTACCAGGGCGGCGACCTCAAGGGCCTGACCCAGCGGCTCGACTACATCAAGGGCCTCGGGACCACCGCCATCTGGATGGCCCCGATCTTCAAGAACCGGCCCGTGCAGGGGGAGGGGAAGGACGCCTCCGCCGGCTACCACGGCTACTGGATCACCGACTTCACCCAGGTCGACCCGCACTTCGGGACCAACGAGGACCTGGAGAGGCTGATCGCCGCCGCCCACGCCAAGGGCATGAAGGTCTTCTTCGACGTCATCACCAACCACACCGCCGACACCGTCGACTACGCCGAGAAGAAGTACGGCTACCGCCCCAAGGGCGCCTACCCGTACCTCGACGCCTCAGGCCGTCCCTTCGACGACCGGGACGCGATCGGCAAGGTCGACACCGGCTCCTTCCCGTACACCCCCGTCGAGCAGGCGAACACCAAGGTCCCGTCCTGGCTCAACGACCCCACGATGTACCACAACCGCGGCGACTCCACCTGGGCCGGCGAGTCCGCCGAGTACGGCGACTTCGTCGGACTCGACGACCTGTGGACCGAGCGCCCCGAGGTCGTCGAAGGCATGAAGAAGATCTACGAGAAGTGGGTCCGCGACTTCAAGATCGACGGCTTCCGCATCGACACCGTCAAACACGTCGACCTTGACTTCTGGACCGAGTGGGCGACCGCCCTCGACGCGTACGCCAAGAAGCGCGGCCGCGAGGACTTCTTCATGTTCGGCGAGGTCTACTCCGCCGACACCACCGTCACCAGCCCCTACGTCACCCGGGGCCGCCTCGACGCCACCCTCGACTTCCCCTTCCAGGACGCGGCCCGCGCCTTCGCCTCCCAGGGTGCCGGCGCCGACCGCCTCGCGAAGGTCTTCGCCGAGGACTACCGCTACACCACCGACAAGGCCAACGCCTACGAGCAGGTGACCTTCCTCGGCAACCACGACATGGGCCGCATCGGCACCTTCCTCAAGCAGGACAACCCGAACGCCTCCGACGCCGAACTCCTCCGCCGGGCCCGGCTCGCCAACGAGCTGATGTTCCTGTCCCGCGGCAACCCGGTGATCTACTCCGGCGACGAACAGGGCTTCACCGGCGCCGGCGGCGACAAGGACGCCCGGCAGCCCCTCTTCGCCGCCCAGGCCGCCGACTACCTCGACGACGACCAGCTCGGCACGGACCGCACCCACGCCACCGACGCGTACGACACGAAGCACCCCGTCTACACGTCCGTCGCCGAACTCTCCCGCCTGACCAAGGCCCACCCGGCCCTCCGCGACGGCGTCCAGCAGGAGCGGCTCGCCGAGGGCTCCGTCTACGCCTTCTCCCGTACGGACGCCAAGGCGCGGACCGAGTACCTCGTCGCCACCAACAGCGCCACCAGCGACAAGACCGTCACGATCCCCGTCGACTCCGCCGCCTTCCGTGCCCTGTACGGGGGTCAGGGCGCCGTCGCCGCGAAGGACGGCAAGGTCACCGTCACCGTCCCGGCGCTCTCCTCGCTCGTCCTCCGGGCGGACGCCCCGCTCCCGGCCCCGGCCGCGAAGCCCGTCGTCTCGCTGAAGGCCCCGGCCGCCGGCGCCACCGGCACCGTCGAGCTCACCGCCGACGTCACCGGCGGCGGCCTCAACCGCGTCGTCTTCGCCGCACAGGTCGGCAACGGCCGCTGGCAGACGCTCGGCACCGCCGACCACGCCCCCTACAAGGTCACCCAGCACGTGACCGCCGCCGCCGGAACGCCCCTGCGCTACAAGGCCGTCGTCGTCGACAGCGCCGGCCGCACCGCGAGCGCCACCGCCGCCACCACGGCCGGCCAGGTCCCCGCGCCGGAGAAGCCCGTCGCCGTCGAGCGCACGTACGCCGTCGTCCACTACCAGCGCGAGGACGGGAACTACGACGGCTGGCAGCTGAAGGCCGCCGGCCAGGAGGCCGCGTTCACCGGCCGCGACGCCCACGGCGCCTTCGCCTGGGTCAAGGTCCCCGAAGGCGCCTCCACCGTCGCGTACACCGTCGAGAAGGACGGCGCCGCCGACGGCCCCCAGCGGAGCATCACCCTCGGCCGCACCGGCGAGGTCTGGATCACGCAGGGCCAGGACGGCCAGTCCGACACGAACCCGGCACCGGCCCCGCAGGACAAGACCAAGGCCGTCATCCACTACCAGCGGCCCGACGGCAACTACGACGGCTGGGGCCTCCACACCTGGACCGGCGCCGCCCAGCCCACCGACTGGTCCAAGCCGCTCATGCCGGTCCGCGTCGACGCGTACGGCGCCGTCTACGAGGTGCCGCTCACCGAGGGCGCGACCTCCCTCTCGTACATCCTCCACAAGGGCGACGAGAAGGACCTGCCCACCGACCAGTCCCTCGACCTCGCCACCTACGGCCACGAGATCTGGGCGCTCTCCGGACAGCAGAAGTACCTCCTCCCGACCGTCGGCGGCGCCCCGAACCTCGACCTCGGCAAGGCCGAGGCCCAGTGGATCGACCGGAACACCGTCGTCTGGAAGGTGAAGACCACCGACGCCACGAGCCAGCAGCTGGTGTACGCGAAGAACGGCGGGATCACCGTCACCGACGGGGCCCTCAGCAGCGAGGGCCAGTGGCTCCGGCTCAACCCGACGGCCCTCACCGACGCCCAGAAGGCGGAGCACCCGCACCTCAAGGACTACCCGGCCTTCACCCTCGACGCGCGCGACGCCGACCGCGTCCGGGACTCCCTGCGCGGCCAGCTCATCGCCACCCAGCGCGCCGCCAACGGCGCCCTGCTCGCCGCCACCGGCGTCCAGACGGCCGGCGTCCTCGACGACCTGTACGCGACGAAGGCCACCGGCGCCGCCCTCGGCCCCGTCTTCCGCGGCGGCAAGGTCGGCCTCTCCGTCTGGGCCCCCACCGCGCAGTCCGTCGCCCTCGAACTCGACGGCCGGACCGTGCCCATGCGGCGCGACGACAGCTCCGGCGTCTGGTCCGTCACCGGCCCGAAGTCCTGGACGGGCAAGCCGTACCGGTACGTCGTGAAGGTCTGGGCCCCCACCGTCCAGAAGGTCGTGGAGAACAAGGTCACCGACCCCTACTCCACCGCCCTCACCACCGATTCCGCCCGCAGCCTCGCCGTCGACCTGACGGACCCGAAGCTCGCCCCCGGCGGCTGGAAGTCCCTGAAGAAGCCGGCCGCCGTGCCGCTGCGGGACGCCCAGATCCAGGAGCTCCACATCCGCGACTTCTCGATCGCGGACCCCACGGCCAAGGCCGACCACAAGGGCACCTACCTGGCCTTCACCGACCGGAACAGCAAGGGCTCGCAGCACCTCAAGGCGCTCGCCGCCTCCGGCACCTCCTACGTCCACCTCCTCCCGGCCTTCGACATCGGCACCATTCCCGAGAAGAAGTCCGGACAGACCGCACCCGCCTGCGATCTCAAGGTCTACGCCCCCGACTCCGAGGAGCAGCAGGCCTGCGTCGCCGCCGCCGCGGCCAAGGACGCCTACAACTGGGGCTACGACCCGCTGCACTACACCGTCCCCGAGGGCTCCTACGCCACCGACCCCGAAGGCACCCGCCGCACGGTCGAGTTCCGGCAGATGGTCCAGGCCCTCAACGGCAACGGCCTGCGCACCGTCATGGACGTCGTCTACAACCACACCGTCGCCGCCGGACAGTCCGACAAGTCCGTCCTCGACAAGATCGTGCCCGGCTACTACCAGCGCCTCCAGGCCGACGGCTCCGTCGCCACCTCCACCTGCTGCGCCAACACCGCGCCCGAGAACGCCATGATGGGCAAGCTCGTCGTCGACTCGGTCGTCACCTGGGCCAAGGACTACAAGGTCGACGGCTTCCGCTTCGACCTCATGGGCCACCACCCCAAGGCCAACATGCTCGCCGTGCGGAAGGCCCTCGACGAGCTCACCGTTGCGCGCGACGGCGTCGACGGCAAGGCGATCGTCCTCTACGGCGAGGGCTGGAACTTCGGCGAGATCGCCGACGACTCCCGCTTCGTCCAGGCCACCCAGAAGAACATGGCCGGCACGGGCATCGCGACCTTCTCCGACCGCGCCCGCGACGCCGTGCGCGGCGGCGGACCCTTCGACGAGGACCCGGGCGTCCAGGGCTTCGCCTCCGGACTCTTCACCGACCCCAACTCCTCGACGGCCAACGGCACTCCGGCCGAACAGAAGGCTCGCCTGCTCCACTACCAGGACCTGATCAAGGTCGGCCTGTCCGGCAACCTGGCCGACTACTCCTTCACCGACACCTCGGGCCGTACGGTCAAGGGCAGCCAGGTCGACTACAACGGAGCCCCCGCCGGCTACGCCGCCGTCCCGGGCGACGCCCTCGCCTACGCCGACGCCCACGACAACGAGGCCCTGTACGACGCGCTGGCCTTCAAGCTCCCGGCGGGCACCTCGGCCACGGACCGTGCCCGCATGCAGGTCCTCGCCATGGCGACCGCGACCCTCTCGCAGGGCCCGGCGCTGTCCCAGGCCGGCTCGGACCTGCTGCGCTCCAAGTCCCTGGACCGCAACTCCTACGACAGCGGCGACTGGTTCAACGCGATCCACTGGGACTGCCGCGACGGCAACGGCTTCGGCCGCGGCCTGCCCCCGGCCCCCGACAACAAGGCCAAGTGGTCCTACGGGAAGCCGCTGCTCGTCAACCCGGCCCTGACGGTCGGCTGCGAGCAGATCGACGGCGCCTCCGCCGCCTACCGCGACCTGCAGAAGATCCGTACGACCGAGCCGGTGTTCTCGCTGGCCACCACGGGCCAGGTGCAGGACGCCCTGACCTTCCCGCTCTCCGGCCGTGACGAGACCCCCGGCGTCATCACCATGCGCCTCGACGATCTCGTCGTCGTCCTCAACGCGACCCCGCAGGGCACCTCGCAGAAGGTCGCCGACCTGGCGGGCAAGGGCTACGCCCTCCACCCGGTCCAGGCGAACGGCTCGGACGCCGTCGTGAAGTCGTCCTCGTACGAGGCGGCTTCGGGCACCTTCACGGTCCCGGCCCGGACGGTGGCGGTCTTCAGGACCGCGAGCTGATCACGGGCAGAACCGGGCCCCGGCGTGACATCCCCGTCACGCCGGGGCCTTCGCCATGGGCGTCACGCCACGGGCTTCTCCATCAGCGTCACCGTGTACCGGCGGCCGTCGGGACCGACCTTCTCCAGGAGCGGGGCGAGGGCCGTGTACCCGGCGCCCTCGTAGTACGTCCCCAGGCGCGGATTGCGCGTCTCGCAGTCCAGCCGGGCCAGCGTCCGGCCCGAGGCGGCGATCCGCTCCTCCGCGTGCGCGAGCAGCATCCGCCCGGCGCCGGCGGGCGCCGCCTCCCGGTCGGTCATCAGCCGGTGCACGTACCCCGCCACCGGCGGCTGCGGCCCCCAGACCTCCCGGTCCTCCCACCACAGCTCGTACGCGCCGACGACCCGGTCCCCGTGGGACGCCAGCCACACCTCGCCCGCGGCGATGCGCGCCCGGAAGTGCTCGGCGCCCTTCCCGCCCGGCTTCCACTGGTCGATCCCGTTTCGCACCATCCAGGCGGCCGCCCCGTCGAACAGCCTCACCAGAAGGTCCGGATCGCGGTCGTCCGCCTGCCGGAAGGTCACTTGTGTCGTCATGGCGATCACCGTAAAGGTGTGGCCAGACATTCGACAGTTGTATCCCTCTGGCCGGGAGTGACCCTCATGCCGCAGATCACCGTGGACTACTCCGCGCCCCTCGACCGGCGCGGCTTCGCGCTCGCCCTGCACCCGCTGGTCGTCGAAACCGTGGACACCGAGCTGGACGCCTGCAAGACCCGCTTCCGCGAGGTCGAGGAGACCGTCGTCGGCGACGGCGCCACCGAGGACGAAATCGTGCACGTCGAGATCGCCCTGCTCTCCGGCCGCACGGACGACACCAAGGCGCGGCTCTCGAAGGCCGTCCTCGATCTGCTGCCGCAGTTCGTCAAGGCGACCGAGAACGTCCGGCTCTCCGTCGAGATCCGCGACCTCGAATCGTCCTATCGCAAGCGCTGATCGGGCACGGCGGGCGCCGCTCCGGCCGAGGGCACGAGCGCGACGAGCCGGGCCACCAGGTCCCCGAAGGGACCTTCGGCCGGCTCGTCGGCGAGGAGCCCGACCAGGATCTCCGCCATCTCCTCGTCGTAGGCGGCCGACACCGCGGCCAGCGCCGCGAAGTCGTGCACGAGCTGCAACTCCAGCTCCGCGCGCGGGACCCGGCGGCCGTCCAGCCAGAGCAGGGCCGTCGACTCGGCGAGCGACACCCAGGAGCGGACGACCAGTTCGAGCCGGGCCGAGGGCTTCTCGACCTTCAGGTGGGCGAGGATCTGCTCGTACGCGGCCTGGCGCACCTCGTCGATCATCGCGTTCGTCGTGGAGGAACCCACCGCCGGGCCGCCCCGCATGAGCGCGGCGAAACCGGGTCCGTGCTCGTCCACGAAGTCGAAGAACCGGCCCATCACCCGCAGCAGGCGCGCCCCCAGCGGGCCCCTGGACGGCTCCACGAACCTCGCCGCCAGCTCGTCGGCCGCCCGCCGCAGCGCCGCCTCGTAGAGGCTCTGCTTGCCGGGGAAGTAGTGGTAGACCAGCGGTCGGGAGATCCCCGCGGCCGCGGCGATCTCGTCGATGGACACCTCGTCGGGAGAGCGGTGGCTGAACAGTTCGAGGGCCACCCCGATCAGCTGCTGCTTGCGCTCCTCGACGCCCATCCTGCGGCGTACACCGGTCGTCATACGAACAGCCTAACGGGGTCCGTTACGCTCCTGGTCCATGAGCGCTTCCGACCAGGACACCAAGGCAGTCGAGGCCCCGGAGGCCCCCGAGGCCGTTGAGGCTCCTGAGAACGACGAGACCGCGGTCGAGACCGCCGAGGCCGACGCCGCAGAGGCCGCTGAAGAGGCCGCTGAAGAGGCCGCCGAAGAAGCGGAAGACCCCGAGGACGCCGAAGACGCCGATGAGGCCCCCGCGGTGGGGGGCCTCACCCCCAAGCAGGCGAGGAGACTCCGCGTCGCCGCCGCCTCCGTCCTCCTCGTCGCCCTCGCCGTCGTCCTGGTGATCCGCCTCGCGAGCCGGACGTCCGTCCTGGTCGTCGGGGTGTACGGCCTCGCGATGATCCTCTGCGGCGTCGTCATCGAGCTCTCCCGCAACGGCCGTACGCGGCTTGCGACCTGGATCCTGGTGAGCGGACTGCTCGCCGCCCTCGCCTTCGACTGGCTGATCCTGCCGTAGCGGGTCACAGGTCCGGGCCGGGGCGGGTCAGAGGTCCAGGACGAGCCGCTTCCCCGTGCAGCGCGAGACGCAGATCAGCATCGAGCCGTCCCGCTCCTCGTCGGTGAGCAGCTCGTCCCGGTGGTCGACCTCCCCCTCCAGGACCGACTGCCGGCACGTACCGCAGAAGCCCTGCCGGCAGGAGTACATGAGGCCGGGCACCTCCTCGCGGACCGCTTCGAGCACCGTCCGGTCGGCCGCCACCGTCACCGTACGGCCCGAGCGGCGCAGTTCGACCTCGAAGGCGGTGCCGCCGGCCGGCGCGGCGGCGGAGAAGCGCTCCAGTCGCGGGGCCCGGCCGTCGGGCATCGCCGCGCCGACCGCCTCCATCAGGCCGTCGGGCCCGCAGCAGTAGACCGCCGTCTCGGCGGGCACGTGCGCGAGGAAGTCCAGGGCGGGGAAGCCGGATTCGTCCTCGGCGACGACCGTGACGCGGTCGCCCCCGAGCCGCCCGACCTCGTCGAGGTACGGCATCGTGGCCCGGCTGCGGCCGCAGTACACGAGCCGCCAGTCCGCCCCGGCCGCCTCGGCGGCGCGCACCATCGGCAGGAGCGGGGTGATGCCGATGCCGCCGGCGACGAAGACGTAGGCGGGGGCGCCGACCAGCGGGAAGCGGTTGCGGGGGCCGCGGATCTCGATCTCCGTGCCCTCGTGGAGCTGCTCGTGCACCTCGCGCGAACCGCCCCGCCCGTCCTCGATCAGCCGCGTCGCGACGGTGTACGAGGACGGGTCGGCCGGATCGCCGCAGAGCGAGTACTGCCGCACGAGCCCGGACGGCAGGACGAGGTCGACATGGGCGCCCGGCTGCCAGGAGGGCAACCCGGCGCCCTCCAGGCGCAGTTCGACGACGCCCTCGGCGGGTGTGGCGCGTCCGGTCACGAGGACCCGGCGGGGGACCGTGCTGCCCCGGCCGTACCCGGACACGGGCACGTCGAGGGCGGGCATCGGCCACAGCGGGGCCGTGGACATCCGGCTGCGGACGGCGCGGCGGACGAGCAGCGCGGCCCCGGCGACGAGGGCGACGGTGGCGAACCGGGGCATCAGCGGCCTCCGTTGGCGCCGGGGGAGGAGGCGAGGTAGGCCAGCGCCTGCGCGGTGTCGCCCTCCTGGGAGGGGTGGTAGGCGCGGCTCATGTAGCGGGGTATCGAGCGCAGCATGGCCGGGGTGGAGGGCAGCACGCCCTGCCGGCCCTTGCGGTAGAACTGGCCGAAGGAGGCCTTGCCGTCGAGCAGGCTCGGGTCGTTCTCCATGAAGAAGCGGACGCCCCGCTGCCAGAGGAAGAGGAGCGCGCCCAGGCCGAGCGCCCAGGTGCGGGCGCGGCGCCGGTAGCCGCCGTCGAGGTGCATGAAGAGCTCGAAGGCGACCGAGCGGTGCTCGACCTCCTCCGCCCCGTGCCAGCGCAGCAGGTCGAGCATGGTGGGGTCGGCGCCGACCCGGTCGAGCTCGTCGGCGTTGAGGATCCAGTCGCCGAGGAAGGCCGTGTAGTGCTCGATGGCGGCGATCATCGCGACCCGCTCCATCAGCCACCAGCGGCGCGGCCGGCCCGGCGGCAGGGTCCGGTCCCCGAGGAGCTTCTCGAAGAACCAGTCGACCTGCGCGGTGTACGGGGTGGGGTCGAGGCCCAGCTTCTTCAGGTGGGGGAGGACGTCGTCGTGGGCCTGGGAGTGGACGGCCTCCTGGCCGATGAAGCCGATGACGTCCTCGCGCAGCCGGTCGTCGGTGATGTACGGCAGCGCCTGCTTGTAGACGTGCACGAACCACCGCTCGCCCGCCGGGAGCAGCAGGTGCAGCACGTTGATCGTGTGCGTGGTGAAGGGGTCGCCCGGGACCCAGTGGAGCGGGGTCTCCTCCCAGTCGAAGGAGACCTTGCGGGCCTTGAGTTCGACGTGCTCCGACGCCACCGGGGCAGGCTGCGTATTAGACATGATGTCAATGTACTGAGGGGTAAGGCGCTGGAACAGGCCTGCGCACCGCCTTTTTGCCGGTACGGGCGCCACCGGGCGTCAGCCCGCGCCCCGGTCGCTCACCGCAGCGAGGCTACCCGCCTGCCGTCCCGCAGGGTGCCGTCCAGATCCGCCCGCGCCCCCGCCTTCGCCTTCACCGCCAGGACCGGGCCGTCCGCGCGGCCCTTCACCCCGCCCGAGGTCTCCAGGGAGGCGAAGTCCGGACTGCCCGCCGCCAGGACGTACCAGCCGCCGCTCGGCGCCTGCCACAGCACGCCCGCGAGGACCCGGGGATCCCGCACGCCGCACGCGGGCGAGCCCTCGGACCGGGCGGCGAGCGCCGCCGGCACCTTCGGCGACGGTACGAGGAACTGGGCGAGGACCCGGCCGCCGGAGCCGCGCCAGGTCTCCGCGCGCGTGCACACCCAGGTGCCGTGTCCGGCGCGCTCGGGCAGCGGCTGGCGCGCGAACCGCCAGGCGTTCACGGACCGCACGCCGTGGGCGCGCACGGCCGGCAACTGGCAGGCCGTCCGCGCCCACGCCTCCAGCGACTCCTTCCCCGTCACGTCCACCGGCGCGTCGGGCGGGCCCCACAGGAGCCGGGCGGGCGCCAGCTCGCCCAGGTCGGAGAGGAGCCGCGTGCCCGAACCGTCCCGCACCTGGAGGCCGTTCCAGCGCGCGCACTCCTCCGCCTGCGCGGGGCTCGGCACGGGCTCGGTCACCCCCTGCGCGTCCCGGGCCAGCGGCCACGGCTCCTTCTCGGGCGCGAGCAGGTCCCGTACGGCCGTCTCCCGTACCCAGGGGGCCGTCAGAAAGCGGACGTTGCCCGAGGCGCGGGAGACGACGAGGGCGGTCGAACCGACGGCGTCGGCCGCGTCCGTCCGCGCGAAGTCCAGCGCGGCGCCGCCCGGGCCCGCCACCGGCTCCGCGTACCGCACGGCCCGCAGCCCGTCGTGGAACAGCACCACCCGGGCGCCGTCCACCGGCCCCGCGAACAGCAGCTGCGGCGGCCCCATCGGCGGCCCGACGGGTGTCCCGGGCGTCGCCGACGACCGTACGGTGAGCCCCGGCCGCGCCCACACGGCGAGCGCCCGCCGCAGCAGCGCCCGGTCCCCGGTGAGACCACCGCGCGCGGGCCAGACCGAGAAGTCCTGACGGACCGACCACGCCCAGGCGGTGGGCGGCACCCGCCTGACGGCACCCGGATCGAGCGCGGCCTCGGCGGCCGGGTTCCGGGCGTACGAGGGCGCGGCAGCACCGTTTCTGCCCCAGCCGTCCCCGGGCAGCCCGAGCAGCGTCCCGCACACGACGAGCGCGGCGACGGCGACGAGCGCGGCCCGCCCGTGCTGCCGCCGCCGCAGCAGATCGGTCGGCCGGGCCTGCAACGAACAGGGGTCGAACTCGGGCGACTCCAGCAGAGCGGCCCCACTGATCCGCCCACCGCCCCGCCGGCCCTGCCCGGCTTCGCCGACCCCGTGCGGCCGCCCACCGTCCCTGGCTCCGCCGGGCCCTTCGCCGCTTCCGATGCCCCTCCCGAGGCCTCCGGACCGCCCGCTGTCCCGGCCCCCGCCGTTGGCATCGCCTTCGCCGTTCCAGGCGCCGGCGAGGCGCCCTGGGCCGCCCGCCGCGGCCGGGCGCCCGGGCCCGCCCGCCCCGCCCGGGGTCCCCGTCCTGCCGGGCCCGCCCTGCTCGCCGACCCGCGCGGCGCGCCCGTCCCCGCCGGCCTGCCGGGCTGCGTCGGTCTGCCCGGCTCCGTCGCCGGGGCGGCGGGTGCGCTCGCCTTCGGCCGGGTCGCCGTCGCCCTTGCCTTCGGCCGGGCCGCCCGCGCCCGGTGCGGGCGCCTCGTCCATGAGCCCGGCGCCCTCCGTGAGCGGGTCGTCCTCCGCCGCGTCGACCGCGTCCGCCTCCGCGAGCGCCGCCGCCGGGTCGACGACGCCCGCCGCGGCCAGGACCCGCAGGACCTCCGGGTCGCCCTGGCGCTCCAGGCCGCGGAGCACGTACGCCGCACGGCCCGGGCCCGAGAGGGCGGACAGGCGCTGGTCCAGGGCCAGTTCGTCCGCGCCGCCCACCCGGGGGAAGACCCGCAGTCCCCACACCTGCGGCAGCAGTGGCGGGAACTGTGCCCGCCGCGGCAGCGCGCGCCGCCGCAGCGGGAGTCCGGCGACCAGGGCCTGTCGCAGCACCTCGCCCCGTACGTACGCGTAGCCGGGATCCACCGCGTCCTCGGGGTGCCGCGGCCCCGGGACCCCGGGACCCGGCACCCGGCGGCGCGGCAGCGAACGCTGCACGAGCGCGTGCGCGGTCAGCACCCGGCGGTTGCGGCCGAGCGTCGGCGGCAGCACGAGATAGGCGATGCGCACGAGGCGCGGATAGCGCTCGACGAGCGCGGCCTCGGCCTGCTCGACGTCGACGGGGCCCACGGGCGAGGGGTCGAGATCCTGGGTGCTCACGTTCAGCAGAACGAGCGATTCTTCCGATGGTCACCCCGGCCAAGGCCCCGCTCCCGTGGGCCTCAGGCCGAATGGACCGTCAACCGCTCGCGGATCAGAGCCGTCACCTCGTCCGGTACGCCGAGCCCCTCCCGTACGTACTTCTCCATCGAACCGTGCCGGACCGCCACCTCGTCGAGACCCGCCTCCAGGTACTCCGGCAGCACGCCGATCAGGTCGAGCGCCAGCTCGGGGTCCCCGCCCTGGGCGGTGAACCCCTCGATCATCGGCGCGAACGCCTGCCGCACCGCCGGATTGACCGACAGGTACTCGCCCAGCACCGTCTCCTCGTCCGCCCCGAGCAGCGACAGGACGACCGTCGCCGCCCACCCCGTCCGGTCCTTGCCCGCCGAGCAGTGGAAGAGCAGGGGGCCGGCGCCCGGCGTGCCCAGCTCGGTCAGCAGGGCGCCGTACGCGAGGCGGGCGGCGTCGCCGGAGACGAAGGTCCGGTAGGTGCGGGCGAAGGCCGCCCGCACCCGGCCCCCGCCGAGGTGCTCCTCGGCCAGCGCCGGGTCGGAGAGCAGCATCTTCAGCCGCGCGGCCGGCGGCAGCCCGCTGACGGCCAGCCGGTCGGCGAGCACGTCCGCGACGAGCAGCCGCGCGCCGGCCGGCAGGTGGTCCGGCCGCTCGCCGCGCTCGGTCTCCGTCCGCAGGTCGACGACCGTCCGGATGCCGAGCGCCGCCACCTCCGGCTCGGCCGGATCGAGCCGGTCGAGGTGCGCCGAGCGGAAGGCGAGACCCGACCGGACGGCGCGCCCGCCCCCGAGGGGCAGGCCCCCGAGATCGCGGAGATTGGCGACGGAGACGGCGGGGATGGCGGGCATGGCGTCGACTCCTCCGGTTCGTCCACTTCTGCTGTCGACCGTAGTGGATCACCCGGAATGCGGCAGTTCGTCAGCGGCCCTCGCCGCCGGAGGTGTACTTCGCCAGGAACTCCTCCTCCCTCTCGGACGAGAGGCCCTTCGCCAGCCGGTCCGGACGCCGCGGTGCGACCCCGCCGAGCGATTCCAGCCACGCCCAGGTGTCCGCGACCGTCTCTTCGGCCGGCCGGCAGCGCAGCCCGGCCGCGACCGCCCGGGAGACGTCGGCCGTGTACATCGCGTCGAACATCTCGCCCGGCGGCAGCCACACGGGCAGCTCGGTCCAGGGCTCGATGCCGGCCTCGACGATCGCCTCCGGCTCCGCCCACCGCAGCTCGACGTCCGCCCCGGTCGCCCGGACGCAGGCGTCGAGCAGCTCACCCATGGTCGTGTGCCCGGGCGGCGAGACGAGGTTGTACGGCCCCGAGAGCCCGGCCGCCACCGCGTCGAGCGTCCACTCGGCGAGGTCGCGGGCGTCGACGTACTGGACGGGGAGCGTGCGCGGCCCCGGGGCCAGGACCGTCCCGCCCCGCGCGATCCGGCCCAGCCACCAGGGGAGCCGGCCGACGTTCTCGTACGGGCCGATGATCAGGCCCGCACGGACGTGCAGCGTCCGCTCCGCCCCGAAGGCGGCCGTCGCGGCGAGCTCGCCGCCCATCTTGGCCTCCGCGTAGGGCACGTCCCCGGCGTCGGGCGAGCCCTCCACCAGCGGGCCGTCCTCCGCCAGCCCGGCGGCCGGCGGCCAGGCGTAGACGGAGCGGCTCGACACGTACGCGAACCGCCCGACCCGGTCCGCGAGCAGCCGCGCCGCGTCCCGGACCGCCGAGGGCGCGGCCGACCAGGTGTCCACGACGGCGTCCCAGGAACCGGTCGCGAGGGCGGCGAGCCCCTCCGGGCCGGCGGTGCGGTCGCCGTGCAGGGAGTGGACGCCGGCCGGGGGTGCGTGGCGGCCCCGGTGGAAGACCGTCACCTCCCAGCCCCGGCCCAGAGCCGCCTCGACGATCGCGCGACCCACGAATTCCGTACCACCGAGAATCAGCAATTTCATGATCGAAGAGTGCCCCGGAGGCGACGGCCGAGGCCAGGGGATTCCGCTCCGGGAGGATTCCGCCGGGGGAGGAACGCGACGGTGCGGGCAAGGGTGTGACGGAGGGTGGGAGGGCGGTCTGTTCGGCCGGATGGCGGGATGGCACCATTGCGGGCGATGACGGATGCCCGGTCGCCGCTGCGCGCCCTGCGAGCCGCAGTTTTCGCGGTGGTGTGCGTGACTTTGGCCGCTGTGGGGCATTCGTCCATGTCTGCGCACCAGCTTCCCGCGCCCGCCCTGCTCGGCGCCCTCGCCGCGACGGCCGTCGCCGCCTGGGCCGCGGCCGGACGGCGGCGGGGCACCCCGACGATCGCGGGCGCCATGCTCGTCGTCCAGGGCGCGCTGCACCTGCTCTTCTCGATGACGGGCGCGCACCCGGCGGCCCAGGCCGTGGGCGACGCGAAGGCGGCGACGCACACGCACGCCATGACCGGCGGACACCCGTCCATGGGTTCCATGAACCCCATGGCTTCCATGAACCCCGTGGAGTCCATGCCCATGAGCCCCGGGGGCCCCATGAGCCCCACGGTCATGGACTCCGGCGTCGGCATGCTCGCCGTCCACCTCCTCGCCGCCGTCCTCTGCGGCCTCTGGCTCGCCCACGGCGAAGCCGCGTTCTTCACGCTCGCCGAGGCCGCCCTGGCGTACGCGTTCACCCCGCTGCGCCTGCTGTTCGCGCGCGTCCGCGTCCCCGACGCCCCGCGCGGCCCGGTCCGCAGGCCGCGCGGGAACGCCCACCGTCCCCACACCGTCGTCCTCGCGCACACCGTCTCCCGGCGCGGCCCGCCCCGGCTGTCCCTACCCCGCGCCACGGCCCTCGGAGCACACGTCTGACACCGGGGGTCTCCTCCCGTTGTCCACGTCGAATCCAAGGACGGACAGTCATGACCATCGACGATCCCGCGCGCCCGGAAACCACCGAGGCACCACCGTCGGAAGCCCCCGAAGCCCCCGAAGCCCCCGAAGCCCCCGAAGCCGCTGAAGGCGCTGAAGGCGCTGAAGGCGCTGAAGGCGCCGAAGCCACCCGGGCCACCGGCTCCGCGGCGAACACCCCCCGCAGGACCGGCACCTGGAGCGCCCTGCGCCCCCTCGTCCTGCGTCTCCACTTCTTCGCGGGCGTCCTCGTCGCCCCGTTCCTCCTCGTGGCCGCCGCCAGCGGCCTGCTCTACGCGCTCTCCTTCCCGGCCGAGAAGGTGATCTACGCGCACGAGCTGGAGGTCCCCGTCGGCGACACCGCCCTGCCGCTCTCGCAGCAGGTGAACATCGCCCGCAAGGTCAACCCGAACGGCACCGTCACCGCCGTCTGGCCCGGCGCCGAACCGGACGCCAGCACCCGGGTCCTGATGGCCGACCCCGACGTCCCCGAGGGCACGTCGCTCGCCGTCTTCGTCGACCCGTACACCGGGGAGGTACGGGGACAGCTGCCCAGCTTCGGCAGCTCCGGCGCCCTGCCGCTGCGGACCTGGATCGACGGGCTCCACGCCGACCTGCACCTCGGTGAACTCGGCCGCAACTACAGCGAGCTGGCCGCCAGCTGGCTGTGGGTGATAGCCCTCGGCGGTCTGCTGCTCTGGCTCGGCCGCCGCAGGAAGAACCGCCGCGCGCTCTTCGTCCCCGAGGGCGGCCCGAAGTCCCGCCGCCGCACGCTCTCCTGGCACGGCTCGGTCGGCCTGTGGGCCGTGACCGGCCTCGTCCTGCTCTCCGCGACGGGCCTGACCTGGTCGCGGTACGCGGGCGAGAACATCGGCGCCGTCCAGGACGGCCTCGGCGGCGCGACGCCCACGCTGACCGCGACCCTCGGCGGCGCGGCCGCCGGCGGCTCCGAGCACGAGGGCCACGGCGCCGGCCATCAGACCGGCACCACCCCGCAGGGCCCGGACATCGGCGTCGACAAGGCGGTCGAGGCGGCCCGCGCGGCCGGCATCGACAGCCCGCGCATCTCGGTCGTCCTGCCCGCCGACGGCAAGGGGTACGTGGTCAAGGAGACCGACACGCAGTTCCCGCTCCAGCTGGACTCGGCGGCCGTGAACCCGGCGGACGGCGCGGTCCTCGACCGCCTCGCCTTCGCCGACTACCCGCTCCTCGCCAAGCTGACCCGCATCGGCATCGACGCGCACACCGGCGTGTTCCTCGGCCTGTTCAACCAGCTGGCGCTCGCGGCCCTCGCGCTCTCCCTGATCCTGCTGATCCTCTGGGGCTACCGCATGTGGTGGCAGCGCCGCCCGGGCCGCCCGGTGGCGCGCGGGGCCTGGCGCAAGGTCCCGGTGACGATGCTGCTGCCGCTCGCGGCGGTCACGGCGCTGGTCGGCTGGTTCGTCCCGCTGCTCGGCCTCAGCCTGCTGCTGTTCCTGGCGGTGGACCTCACCCTCGCCCTGGTGGCGAAGCTGCGGGCGAGGTCCACCCGGACCACCTGACCGAGGTCAGGGCGTGTACTTGTAGCCGACCCGCCGCACGGTCCGGATCGCGTGGCGGTGCTCGGCGCCCAGCTTCCGGCGCAGCCGGGCCACGTGCACGTCGACCGTGCGACCGTCGCCGACGTGCCCGTACCCCCACACCGTCGTGACCAACTGGTCGCGGGTGTGCACCCGGTGAGGGTGCGCCACGAGATGGGCGAGGAGCTCGAACTCCAGATATGTCAGGTCGAGCTCCTCCCCGTCCACGACGGCGATCCGCCGGACCCCGTCGATGGCCACCGGACCCTGCTCCTCCGGCGCGGCAGGCGGGGCGGGGACGGGGGCGGCCACGGGCACCTGCGGCTGCTGGTCGGCCGGTACGAGCACGAGGTACCCGACCATCGGCGGCCGCCCCGGCAGCGTCGGCAGCGCGTGCTGCGGCGCGGGCAGCAGGGTGGCGCCGGGCGGCAGGAGGTCCGCCACCTGGGAGAGCGGCGAGAGCGGGGGGAGACCGGCGACCTCGTTGGGGTCGACGGCCCGGAGCCGGTGCCGGCCGGGACGGACGGCGGTGGCGGTGAGAGGAGCGGTCTGGATGTGGGCCATGGGAAGTCAGCTCTTTCGCGCGGAGAAACGAACGGACAGGCGTCGTGCGTCAGTCGTCGTGCGCGTCGGCCGAAGGCCGGGGATCGGACCGTACCGATCCGGGCTTTAGAGGGCCGACGCGTTCCTCGCGCGGCAACAGACCCGGTCGAAGTCGTCGTGCTGCCTGGACGGCCAGAACGGCTCCAGGTCGTCACGACCTGTCGCGGTCTCGTTCTCCCTCGTGGCCATATCCCTATTGAACCAGAAGGGAATGCCTCCGACGAGCCTTTCGTCGGCCAAACCCCGTGTCATCCGTCCCACATGACGGAAGAGGCGCCCACCGTGCGAAACGGTGGGCGCCTCTTCCGAAGTGCGCGCGCGTCGATCCGGGACGGGGATCGGACGGGCTGGGATCAGACCTGGCCGGCCTTCTCCAGGGCCTCGCAGCAGGTGTCCACCAGCAGGCGGGTCACCACGTACGGGTCCACGTTCGCGTTCGGGCGGCGGTCCTCGATGTAGCCCTTCTGGTCCTGCTCGACCTGCCACGGGATGCGGACCGAGGCGCCGCGGTCCGAGACGCCGTAGGAGTACTTGTCCCACGGGGCGGTCTCGTGCAGACCCGTCAGGCGGTCGTCGATGCCGGCGCCGTAGTTCTTGACGTGGTCGAGCGGCTTCGAGCCCTCGCCGAGGGACTCGGCGGCGGTGATGATGGCGTCGTAGCGCTCGCGCATCGCCTTGGTGGAGAAGTTGGTGTGCGCGCCCGCGCCGTTCCAGTCGCCCTTCACCGGCTTCGGGTCCAGCGTCGCGGAGACCTTGAAGTCCTCGGCCGTGCGGTAGAGCAGCCAGCGGGCGACCCACAGCTGGTCCGAGACCTCCAGCGGCGCCAGCGGGCCGACCTGGAACTCCCACTGGCCCGGCATGACCTCGGCGTTGATGCCGGAGATGCCCAGACCGGCGGTGAGGCAGTTCTCCAGGTGCGCCTCGACGATGTCACGGCCGAAGATCTCGTCGGCGCCGACACCGCAGTAGTAGCCGCCCTGCGGGGCCGGGAAGCCGCCGACCGGGAAGCCGAGCGGACGCTCGCCGTCGAAGAAGGTGTACTCCTGCTCGATGCCGAAGATCGGCTCCTGCGCGGCGTACTTGGCGGCGACCTCGGCGAGCGCGGCACGCGTGTTGGACTCGTGCGGCGTCATGTCCGTGTTGAGGACCTCGCACAGCACCAGGATGTCGTCGCCGCCGCGGATCGGGTCCGGGCAGACGAAGACCGGCTTGAGGACGCGGTCGGAGGCGTGGCCCTTGGCCTGGTTCGTGCTGGAACCGTCGAAGCCCCAGATCGGCAGCTCGTCGAGCGCGGTGCCACCGCTCACGATGATCTTCGTCTTGGAACGAAGCTTCGCGGTCGGCTCGGTGCCGTCGATCCAGATGTACTCAGCCTTGAAGGTCACGGGCCTCATCCTTTGGGCGTGCTGCTGCGGGTGCGCGGCGGCTCGCGGCGCTGCGAGAGCTGCGGTGTGTTGTTCGGTGTCCGGTCGCAGCTTCGCAACACGGGATTTCCCGTCGGTTGCCCGTTTGTGAACCCCGTGTTACTCAGCCTTCCTCTTTTTCCCGCAGGCGCCGTGCGACGACGTGCGTGTCGAGCAGCCCGCCGAGCCCCGCCGCCTCGATCCGCCGCACGATCTCCGCGTACGAGGTACCGAGGGCCTCCGCCGTCTCCCCCAGGTGCCAGTCGTGGTCCGCGAGCCGCTGCAGCAGGTGCCCCTTCCGGATCTGCTTGTCGGAGAGCCGGAAGGTCTTCAGATAGGCAGCCCGCCCCTTGTGGTCGGTGATCAGCTCGCCGATGTGCTGCTCCCGCCCGTCCCGCAGGAACGGCGGCAGGAACCGGTACAGGTCGAAGCCCCCCATCCGGTACACCCGGTCGAAGGCGTACGAGGTCTCCAGGAGGTCCCGCGCCATCAGCCCGTCGTGCGCCTCCGCCCAGGCACGCTCCTTCTGCCGCGCCGCCGCCCGCAGGTCCGCGAGGGTACGGATGCCGCCGACGCCGTCCCGGATCCGCGCCGTGAACTCCGGCACCGGTCCGCCGAAGTACGCGTAGTGGTGGACCAGCTCGCCGTACAGGTCCTCGACGAGCGTCGGGTGCAGCACGCGGTAGTCGTCCGGGTGCGGGACGACGAAGGCCGCGGCCAGGGCGTCGGCCACGTACAGGAGCATCCCGCACTGGCCCGGGTGGAGCTCGAAGATCCGCAGCGCCTCGGTGAGCCCGGGCACCGCCCAGCCCGCGTACGCCGCTTCGGCGCGCGGCGACAGGCCCTGCCCGAGGGCCTTGCGGGACCAGTCGTCCCAGACCACGGACGGGCCGCCGAAGTGCAGCGCGAGGTAGCCGTCGAGGGCGAGGTGGAGCGGCAGGAAACGCAGCCGCCGCTCGCCCTGCCGCCGCTTGGCCAGCCGGTGCAGGCGGCGCACGGGCACGCACGGGGGCGCGCCCTCGCCGCCGAGCAGGGTCCCGTAGGCGGCGGACTCGGCGCCCTTCTCCGCGCCCGCCTCCGCCCCCGTCCAGTCGGCGACGAAGCCGTGCGGGACGTACGACGTGTAGGTCGTCCGGTCGCCGAGGTCCACGGTGGCGAGGCCCGAGCCCTCGTACAGCTCCCGGCGCAGCCGCAGCCCGGCCATCGGCTCGTCCCGCACCAGCGGCACGATCCGCACCCCGCCCCACACCTGCGCCGGCCGGACGTCGAGTCCGGTCAGATCGATCCGCGTCATCCCCCGGCCTCCGTCAGGAACAGCTCCACGCGACGGTCCAGATACGCCCCCAGCTCCGCGAATCCCGTCCGCCCCTCCGCGAACTGCGCGATCTCCACCAGGGCCGCCAGATCCTCCGCGTCCCGGATCCCCGCCGTCGGCACGCTCGGCGCCAGCCGGCGCACGTCGAAGCCCTCGGCGTCGTATACGGGGTTGAGGTGCACGACACTCGTCCGGCGCTCGGCGTCGAGCCGTGTGCGCCACACTCGCAGGACCTCTCCCGCGAGCCCCGGCGGCGCGTTGTCCCAGCCGTCCGAGACGATCACGACCCGGTCGGGGCCGGTCTCCAGGGCGTCCAGGATCCGCATGCCCAGCGGCGTCGGCCCGTGCGGCCGGACGAGCAGCGGATCGGAGTCGCCCGAGGTCCACAGCGCGGTGTACGCCCCCGGCGCCGCGAGGGCCTCCAGGAGGAAGTGGCAGCCCAGCGCGACGGCCAGCGGACGGCGCCGCTTCACCGCCGAACCGGACGAGGAGAAGCTGTCGTCGAGCACCGCGGCGACCCGCCCCCAGCTCCCCGCGTACGACCCCGCGGCGCGCCGGGCGGCGGCGCGCAGCGCGTGCGTCAGCTCGGCCCGCCGCTCCACCCGCTCGCCGAACGGCAGCGAGAGGACGTACAGCGCGAGCCGGGTGAGCGGCATGACGGTCAGATCTGCGGCCCGCTCCGTCCTGAGCTGTTCGAGCCGCGTCATCCGGGGCGCGATCCGCTCCAGGAACACCTCGCGCGGCACCTTGTGCCGGGCGGCGAAGCCCTCGGCGACCGTGAACGGCAGCTCGTACAGCGCGCCCTGCTCGTGGTGCGCGCGGCGGTACGCGTCGAGGGTGGCGTTCCCGTACCGGACGCGCCGGCCCGGCGCGAAGAGGAAGTCGCCGGTCTCGGCGTCGGCGGGCCGGCCGTGGACGTGCCGGAGGGCGGCCTTCAGCCCGGGCCGGTACTTCACGGCGTCCAGCGCCGGATCGGGCCGGGCGGCGAGCCACGCGCGCACGATCGCGCGCGTGCGGCGGTTGTTGACGCCGGCGGCGCGCAGCGCGCGGAACAGCCGGTAGACGCGCTGCGGCGGCAGCAGCGCGAGCCGTGCGGCGATCAGCCGGCCCTCGGCCCGCTTCTCCTCGGGCCCGCCCGCCTCGTGGGGCGTGCGCAGCAGCTGCTCGACGATCAGGGCGGCGTTGTGGTGGTTGATGTCGAGGGCGAGCGCGGCCGCGTACACGGGGCGGTAGTTGACCCGTACGTACTCGTGGACGAACCGCAGCGAGAAGTGCTGCGCGGCGGCGGTCGAGCGGAACTCGCGCTGGCCGGTGGCGGTCACGGCGGCGTTGACGAAGAGGAGCACGTCCTCGGCGGCGACGAGCTCGGACAAGGCTCTCCCCTTCTCTTGGGCGCCGGCCGGGGAATGGGGGCACGAACAGCGAAGACGTTGCTTCAGAGGCAGGTTCCGGAAGTCGTGCCGAAGTCCCGCGGCCGGCGGGTCGACGCTAACACCGGAAGGGGGGAGGCCCGCCACCTGGTTTCGGGCCCTGGCCACGCCCTCTGTCGGTGGCACCCGGCAGACTGGGGGCCATGGTGAAGCACCTGGGCGCGAAGCCCCGTATCGGACTTCTCGGCACCGGCCCCTGGGCCGGCCGTACGCACGCGCCCGCGCTCGCGGGGCATCCGGGCGTCGAGTTCAGCGGGGTGTGGGGCAGACGCGCGGAGGCGGCGGAGGAGCTCGCCGCCGCGTCCGGCACGCGCGCGTACGACGACGTGGACGCCCTCTTCGCGGCCAGCGACGCCGTGGCCTTCGCGCTCCCGCCGGACGTCCAGGCCCCCTTGGCGGTGCGGGCGGCGCGGGCCGGCTGCCACGTCCTGCTCGACAAGCCGGTCGCCACGACGGTGGCGGGGGCGCGGGAGGTGGCCGAGGCCGTCGAGGAGGCCGGGGTCGCCTCGGTGGTGTTCTGCACGCTGCGCTTCGCGGAGGAGACGGCCCGCTGGATCGAGGAGCGGCGGTCGGCGGGCGGCTGGTTCCTGGGCGAGGCGCACTGGCTGGGCTCGCTCTACGGGCCGGGCTCCGCCAGCGTGTACGCGGACTCCCCGTGGCGGCGGGAGAAGGGCGGGCTGTGGGACGTCGGCCCGCACGTCCTCTCGGTCTATCTGCCGGTCCTCGGCGACGTCACCGCGATCACGGCCGTGGCCGGCCCGGAGGACACCCACCACCTGGTCCTGCGCCACGGCTCGGGCGCGAGCAGCACGGCCACGCTGACGCTGAGCGCCCCACCGCAGGCGGCGGAGGTGACGCTCTCCCTGCACGGCACCGAGGGCCGGGCCGAACTGCCCCGCTGGGGAGGAGCGGTGGAGGCCTTCGGCTCGGCCGTGGACGCCCTGCTCACGGCGGCCCGCACCGGCGAGCCGCACCCGTGCGACGCCCGCTTCGGCCTGCGGCTGACCGAGATCCTCACGGAGGCGGAGCGGCTCGCCGCTCAGAGCGCGGCGGACAAGGCCTGACACAGCGCGTCCAGGGCGGCCGGGTAGAGCCGGTCCGGCGGGGTGGCGTAGCCGACGACGAGCCCGTCGGGGAGGGCCGGGCCCAGGGCCTCCGGGTGCCGGTAGTCGGCGAGGCCCTCCACGGCGACCCCGTGCCGGGCCGCGGCGGTGACGGCCGCCCGCTCCGTGCCCGGGGGCAGTTCCACGAGGGCGTGCAGCCCGGCGGCGAGTCCGGTCACCCGCACCCGCGGCACGCGCTCCGCGAGCACCGAGGCCAGCCGGTCGCGCCGCACGCGGTGCTGCTGGCGCATCCGCCGGACGTGCCGGTCGTACGCGCCGGATTCGACGAACTCCGCGAGCGTGAGCTGCTCCGTCGCCGACGTGTGCGGTTCGCGCAGGCCCTTCGCCTCGACGACCCCGTCGACGAGGGCTTCCGGCAGGCACATCCAGCCGATCCGCAGCGCGGGGGAGAGGCTCTTGCTGACGGAACCGAGGAGGACGGTCCGGTCGGGGTCGAGGCTCTGGACGGCGCCCACCGGCCGCCGGTCGTAGCGGAACTCGCCGTCGTAGTCGTCCTCCACGACGAGCCCGCCGGAGCGCCGCGCCCACTCCAGGACGCCGGCGCGGCGCTCGGGGTGGAGCGGCCCGCCGGTGGGGAACTGATGGGCGGGGGTGAGCAGGACGGTGCCCGCCTCCGGGGGGATCTCCGCGATGCGGGCCCCGTCCTCGTCGACGGCCAGCGGCAGCGTGTGGATGCCCGCCTCGCCCAGCAGCCCCTGGTGGTAGGGGAGTCCGTAGGCCTCGACGGCCCAGGGCCGGGGCGGTGCCTTGCGGGCGGCCGTCTGGCGGGCGGGCTTCTCGCGGGCGTGTGTCGCCAGGGGCACCCGTGCGAGGAGCCGCAGGGCGTGCGCGGTGCCCGAGCAGACCACGATCCGGTCCGGTGTGGTCCGTACGCCCCGGACCCGCGCGAGGTAGGCGGCGAGGGCCCGGCGCAGCTCGATGCGGCCGCGCGGGTCCCCGACGCCGAAGGCCTCGTGGGGCGCGGCGGTCAGCGCCCGCCGGGCGGCCGTCAGCCAGGCCGCGCGCGGGAAGGCGCCGGGGTCGGGCTTGCCCTGGACGAGGTCGTACGGGAGCGCCGCCGGCGCCGCGGGCCGCGCCGGTCCGGGGGCGGGGGCGAGGACACGCTCGGCCACCCGGGTCCCGGAGCCCTGGCGGGAGGTCAGCCAGCCCTCGGCGACCAGCTCGGCGTAGGCGTCGGCGACGGTGTTCCGGGCGATCCCGAGGTCGGCGGCGAGCGACCGGTAGGGCGGCAGCAGGGTCCCGGGTGCGAGGCGTCCGCCGCGCACGGCCTCGCGCAGGGCCTCGGTGAGCACGGCCCGCCGGCTGCCGCCCGCACCGAGCTCCAGATGCAGATCGACCCCGAGCCCGCCCGGCCCCGCGTCCACCGTCCCGCTCACCGCACGTCCTCCAGGCTTCTCTTCACTCGGCGGGGCGGGACAGGGCGTCCCGCACGGCCTCCTCCGACCGGGCCACGACGGCCGTGCCGTCCTCCGCCGTGATGATCGGCCGCTGGATCAGCTTGGGGTGCCCGGCGAGCGCCTCGATCCACCGGTCCCGGTTCGCCTCGTCCCGGGGCCACTCCTTCACCCCGAGCTCCTTGGCGACGGCCTCCTGCGTCCGCGTGATGTCCCACGGTTCGAGCCCGAGCCGGTCGAGCACCTGCCGGATCTCCTCGGGCGAGGGCACGTCCTCCAGGTAGCGCCGGACGGTGTAGTCGGCGCCCTCCGCGTCGAGCAGGGTGAGGGCGCTGCGGCACTTGGAACAGGCGGGATTGATCCAGATCTCCATGCCCCACACGGTACCCCCCAGCAGGCCCTCCACCACCCCCCAAACCCTGTCTGGCCAGGGGCGATTGTCAGTGGGGGCCTCTAAAATAGGGGGTGATGGTGAGGGTCCCGGGGAGGGCCCGCACCCCACCGTTCGCCAGGAGGTAGCCCATGGCTCTGGCCGTGATCCGGACGCCGTCCCTCGAACCCTGGAAGCCGCTCCAGCGGAAGCCGCTTCCCGCGGGCCGCCCCCGCGAGTGGTACGTGACGCACAACCGCCGTCTGAAGGCCATGCGTCTCGCGATCGCCCTCCTCGACGCCGGCGTCTACGTCCCGTCGAAGGCCACGAACGCGACGATACGCACGACGGCCGCCGACATCGGCATCCACCCGCCCTCCGACACCACCTGCCGCATGGTCCGCGCCCTGATCCGCTACGGCCGCTGACACCGGAGGGGCGCTGCCCGGCCCGGGTCGGGCCGGGCAGCGCCGCCGTCGGATCCCGACCGCTACCAGGCCGCCGGCAGCCGCTCGGGGAGCCGCTTCATGAAGTTGGTGCGCCACACCAGCTGTTCGACCGGCACCGCGAGCCGCAGCTCCGGCAGCCGGTCGAGGAGCGTCTCCAGGGCGATCTCGGCGTGCCGCTTGCCGAGGGCCGTCGCCGGGCAGTAGTGCCGCCCGCCGCCGAAGGAGAGGTGGTCGGCGGCGTTCTCCCGGTCCGGCCGGAAGGCCAGCGGGTCCGGGAAGCGCTCCGGATCGTGGTTCGCGGCCTCCACCAGCACCAGGACCAGTTCACCGGCCCGCACGTCGACCTCGCCGAGCCGCACGTCCTCCAGGGCCAGCCGCGGCAGCCCGTCGCCGATCGACAGATTCACCCGCAGCAGTTCGTCCATCGCCCCGGCGACCACGCCCGGGCCGCCGGCGGTCAGCGCCTCCCGCACGTCCGGCCGGGTCAGGACCGACACCAGCGCCATCGCCAGGAACCCGGCGGTGGAGATCACCCCCGCTCCGAACAGCGTGACGCCCACCGTCGCCAGCATCTCGTCCGTCAGATGCGCGTACTCGGGATCCTCGCGCAGCGCCGCGAGCTCCGCCATCAGCCCGCCCGTCGCCGGATCGTCGAGGCGCTCCGTCATGTAGGCGATGTCCCGGTCCCAGTGGAGCCGGGCCGCCTCGATCTCGTGCGGTGCGTTCATGAAGGCCACGTCCAGACTGCGCAGCAGCCGCGGCCCGTCCTCCTCCGGGATGCCGAGCATCCGGCAGTGCAGCCCCGCCGAGTACGGATCGGCGTAGGCGCTCCGCAGATCCCCGGGCGCCCCCTCGGCGACCATCGCGTCCACCAGGGCCCCGGCCCGCGCCCGCAGCCACTCCTCCAGGCCGGGGGCCTTCGGGTTGATCGCCTTCATGACGGCCTTGCGCAGGCCGGCGCCGGTGATGTTGCCCATGTTGTTCACCACGTGCGGCGGGATCGTCAGCGCGTACTGCCGCGGCGCTCCCGGCGCCGAGGTGTCCTTCAGGCTGAACCTCGGGTCCTCCAGGACCTGCCGGCACAGCTCGTACGAGGAGACCAGCCAGGCCTCGGCCCCGGCGATCGTGCGGACCTTGCGGACCGGTTCGGCGCGCAGCGCCTCGATCTCGGCGGGCAGCCGGGTCCCGTCCCAGTCGAAGGGGAACGCGGGCAGTTCGTTCGTCATGACCGCGGTCATCGTGAATCTCCTTCGGCAGGCGTGAGGATGCCGTGCCCCTGGTTGCGGGAGGCGCGCAGGCCGGTGCCCCGGCCGTAGAGCAGATCGGCGAGGGGCAGGGCCTGGTGGTAGCAGTTGAGCGAGGAGGGCACCCCGAGGATCGCGGGGGTGTCCAGGAACAGCGGCACTTCGGCGCTGATGTACGCCCGGCACACCTCCTTCTGGAGCCTGCTCGCCTCCTGCCCCGGCGCCAGCTTCCCGGCCAGGAAGATCCCGGTGAGCGCGTCGCAGGTCTCCCGTACCAACGGATCCTCGTCGACGGCCGCCACGACCTGGCGGTGCAGCTCCTGGTACGCGGGCAGGGCCTGGAACTCCGACATCCCGCGGGCCCGTACCCGTACCCCCGTGGGGTCGGCCTCGGCCACGGCCGCCCCGACCTTCGCCCGTACCCCCCGCAGGTTCTTGACGGCCTTCCGCCGTGCCTCGTCGGCCCCGTACCCCAGAGCCTCGTACATGTCGGCGACATGCAGATCGGTGTAGACGAGATCGACCTGATCGAAGTGGTCCAGGCCCCAGCGCGTCAGCTCGCGCAGCCGCTGGGCGGTGAAATAACTGTTTCCCGGAGAGACGCCGATGACCACGTGCGCGCCCTCGTCGGCGATGACGCGGCAGTGATCGGTGTACGGCTGGAGTCGGAGCGTCTCTGCAGGGGCGAATGCCGCCTGAGTCACGTAGGCAGTCCTCATCGCGCCAGCTAGTCCCAGCGGAGCCCCGTGCTCCGGGTGTGGCGGCAGCGACGACGTCATGCTATCGATCAGTCACGGAGGGCGAGGCGTTTACTCGTGGGTAGGGGTGGGAATTCGTCACCTCTTCATATGTTCGTCGTGCGGGGGCGCGCGCCGGGGTGGCGCGGATCGCGTCGGCGGGGCCGGGGCGGGGACATCGAGGCGGCGGAGCAGGTCGATGACTTCCGACACGAACGCGGCAGGCGCACAGGGCTGCCGTCAGAGCCAGTTGCGCTCCCGGGCCGCCAGCGCGGCCCTGAAGCGGTTCGGTGCGCCCAGGCGGCGCATGAGCGCGGCGACGTGGCCCCGGTAGGTCCGGAGGGACATGCCGAGCTCACGTGCGCCCGCCTCGTCCTTGCTTACCCGCGCCATGGTGCGGAGGATGCGGAGCTCGGTGTCGCTCGGCAGGTCGTCCACGACCCCGCAGGACCGTGACCAGCGAGATTCGAAGAGGGACAACAGGTGGGTCAGCAAACCGGGCTGGCGGACGACCAGAGCGCCCCGCGTGATGTCCGCCGGGTCGGTCGCCACAAGGGCGGTCCGCCGGTCGAAGATCACCATCCGTTCGAGCGGTCCGGCCGTACCCCGCACCTGGGCGCCCTGCTCCGACAGCTCCGACACGAAGCGGCCGACCTCCGGGGAGCCGAGCGCACCGGTGTGCACGAGGGTCCGCATCCGCAAGCCCCGTCGCAGGCACTTGAGGTCGGAGCCCCTGACCGCGTCGAAGGCGGCGGTGAGGATCGGCCCGGGGTGCGTGGTCAGTCGCTCCTCGCGGGCGAAGAACGACAACTCGTCCACGCAGGCCACCACTTGGTCCAGCCCTTCGACGTATTGCAGCTCGGTGACCTGCCCTCGCTTCCCGATTCGCCTGTCCTCGACCAGACTGTCCACCAGGTGGCGCGACGAGGCGACGCGCCGGATCTCGCCCTGCAGCCCATGGATCCGCATCCGCGTCAGCCGGTCGACCACGGACGCCGGATCCGCACCGCTGAACGTGTGCTGGTCGGCCGTGGCCACCATGCCGAGGTCCCGGAGTCTGCCGAGCGCGGCCCCGGCGCTTTGGTGGTCGATCCCGCACTCGAGGGCGATCGCGGCGATTCCGATCCCCGGCGAACGCAGGGTCGCCCGGTAGACCGCCTCCTCGCCCGCGCTCACTCCGAGGGGCGCGAGCGTGTTGCCTTCCACCGTGTCCATGTCCACCCGATTTTCCTGTCGGTCTTCCTGCCGGGTGGAGATCCTTCAGCAGGTCCGGCGCATCTCCCAAGGGACCTAAGACCGTTCCTGACAGGACCAATGCCCCGGACCCGCCCCCGCGGCTCCGGGGGCCCGGAGCCGATCGCGTCGACGCGACGTACGTCGACGGGATGCCAATGCGCCTGCCTGCCAGAGGAATTCGTCACCGTCCGGCCCCGCATCGCCGCGGGTGCGGTGCTCCCTGCTCCGCAGGACGACCCATAGAGCGGACCTATGGGGTCATAGACCGGTCCACGGACGGGAGGGTGTGGCCTGCAGGAAGCTGCGGTCGAGGTCCGCAGGTAGTGCCCCGGTTTCCGGCCCCGAACCGGGTCCGGCCGCTCATAGCTTGTGTCGGGTCCGTGGTGACGCCTCCGAGGCCGTCGCACCGGATCAAGGGGGCCAAGAAGCCCTGGAGCCCACACAGGAGAAGAGCGACAGTGAGGCGGAGACGTACGACCGTTGCGGTGATCGGCGTGCTCGCGAGCGGCATGCTGGTGAGCGGCGCGGCGGCGACAGCGGTTGCGGCGGACGCAGGTGCCGGAGGTACCGGCGACGGGGTTCTGGTCGTCACGAAGGCCGAGATCGTCGAGGACGATTACATCGCGCACGTTTTGGAACCCGAGGGAGAGGACGACGGACTGCCCGGTGGCCTGATCAAGGTGACGACCAGTGAGGGCGCCACCCTGTTCGCGTACTGCCTCGATGCCGGCACCGCACTGAAGGACGGCGCCGCCTACCGAGAGGCCGGCCGGTCCGAGGTGCCCACGCTGAAGGGCAACCCGGACGCAGCGAAGATCGACTGGATTCTGCGGCACGGGTACCCGACGTTCTCCGAGGCCGTGCTCGGCAAGCTGATCGGCGGCAAGCTCTCCAAGAAGGCGGCTGCCGGTGCGACTCAGGCCGCCATCTGGCGCCTCACCAACCACGTCAAGGCGGTCCCGTGGGACCCGGCGGGAGCCGATCTCGCCGACTACCTCGTGGCCCACGCCGCCGACGCCGAGGAACCGGCCCCCTCGCTGGTCCTCGATCCCGGCACGGTGACCGGGCCCGCGGGGGCGACACTCGGTCCGATCACGATCGGCACCACCGGCGACAAGACCACGGCCTCCCTCGACCCCGCGGCCGTCGCGGCCGGCGTGGCGCTGACCGACCGGGAGGGAAACGTGCTCTCGGACGGCAGCGGCAAGCTGATCGAGGCCGTCCTGGACGGTGAATCGCTGTTCGTGAAGGTCCCGGCGGGTGCGCGGCAGGGCAGCGCGACCGTCTCGGCGCAGGGCCTCGTCCCGGTCCCCGTGGGCCACAAGCTGGCCAGCGCGGACAGCCAGTCCCTGGCCCTGGTGACCGGTGACCGGGTTCCGGTCACCACGCACGCGAAGGCGAGCTGGACCGGCGCCACCACCCCGCCGTCGCCCACGGCCGACCCGAGCGGTTCGGCGAGCCCGTCCCCGAGTCAGTCCGTTTCCCCGACCGCACCGGGCGCCACGAGCGAGCCGGGCGCCCCGAGTAGCCCGAGTACCCCGAGTACCCCGAGTGCTCCGAGCGACCCGGGCTCTCCCGGCGCTTCGGCGAGTCCGGACCCGAGCGGGACCACGGGGCAGGCTCCCACACCGGGCGTCACGCACTCGGGCGGCGCCGGGGAACCGGAACCCGCCTCCGCCGGTGGCCGTGCCGGGGGCTCGGGACTCGCCTCCACCGGCAGCTCCGGTGCCGTCGGGTTCGCCGCGGTGGCAGCAGGAGGGCTGGTCGTGATCGGCGCTGCCGTGGTCCTGATCCACGGGTGGCGACGGCGATACCGCACCATGGACTGAGACGAGCGGGCCCCGGGTCGGCGTGATGCCGAACCGGGGCCCGCTCCGTGCGTTTCCGCAGCTCAGGTGAGCTTTACAGGTCGAAGTAGAGCTCGAACTCGTGCGGGTGCGGGCGCAGCTGGATCGGGGCGATCTCGTGGGTGCGCTTGTAGTCGATCCAGGTCTCGATCAGGTCGGAGGTGAAGACGCCACCGGCCTGCAGGTACTCGTTGTCGTCCTCGAGGGCGTGGAGCACGGCCTCCAGGTTGGTCGGGACCTGCTGGACGTTCGCGTGCTCCTCGGGAGCGAGCTCGTACAGGTCCTTGTCGATCGGCTCCGCCGGCTCGATCTTGTTCTTCACGCCGTCGAGGCCCGCGAGGAGCAGCGCCGAGAAGGCGAGGTACGGGTTCGAGGACGGGTCCGGCGCGCGGAACTCGACGCGCTTGGCCTTCGGGTTCGAGCCCGTGATCGGGATGCGCATGGCGGCGGAGCGGTTGCGCTGCGAGTACACCATGTTGACCGGGGCCTCGAAGCCCGGGACCAGGCGGTGGTACGAGTTCACCGTCGGGTTGGTGAAGGCGAGCAGCGACGGGGCGTGCTTGAGGATGCCGCCGATGTAGTAGCGGGCGGTGTCCGAGAGGCCGGCGTAGCCCGTCTCGTCGTAGAACAGCGGGTCGCCGTTGGCCCACAGCGACTGGTGGACGTGCATGCCCGAGCCGTTGTCACCGAAGATCGGCTTCGGCATGAAGGTCGCGGTCTTGCCGTTGCGCCAGGCGACGTTCTTCACGATGTACTTGAAGAGCATCAGGTCGTCGGCCGCGGCGAGCAGCGTGTTGAACTTGTAGTTGATCTCGGCCTGGCCGGCGGTGCCGACCTCGTGGTGCTGGCGCTCGACCTGAAGGCCGACGTTCTCCAGCTCCAGGGAGATCTCGGAGCGCAGGTCGGCGAAGTGGTCGACCGGCGGGGCCGGGAAGTAGCCGCCCTTGTAGCGGACCTTGTAGCCGCGGTTGTTCTCCTCCGCACCGGTGTTCCAGGCGCCGGCCTCGGAGTCGATGTGGTAGAAGCCCTGGTTCGCCGAGGTCTCGAAGCGCACCGAGTCGAAGACGTAGAACTCCGCCTCGGGGCCGAAGTACGCGGTGTCGGCGATGCCGGTGGAGGCGAGGTACGCCTCGGCCTTCTTCGCGATGTTGCGCGGGTCACGGCTGTACTGCTCGCCCGTGATCGGGTCGTGGATGAAGAAGTTGATGTTCAGCGTCTTGTCGCGGCGGAAGGGGTCCACGCGAGCGGTCGACAGGTCGGCGCGGAGCGCCATGTCGGACTCGTGGATCGCCTGGAAGCCGCGGATCGACGAGCCGTCGAAGGCGAGCTCCTCCGCCGGGTCGAAGGCCGTCGCCGGGATCGTGAAGTGCTGCATCACGCCCGGAAGGTCGCAGAACCGGACGTCGACCATCTTGACGTCGTTGTCCTTGATGAACTTGTTGACCTCGTCGGCGTTCTGGAACCCGTGCTTCTCGGACATCCAACTCCTCCTACTCCCGGCCCGGGGAGGGGCGGGGTTGCAGCTCGGTCGTGCGGCCAGTGCGGTGGCACACGCTGGACCCGACCATAGGCAGACGGGATTTCTCAAGCATGACCCATTTGTTTCGTCGAAGTTAACCGGAGCGGGTGTGCGGCGCGCTGCGACGTGGCTACGCCGACCCGGACGGAAGTGATCGAAAACGGGCGCAGTACCGTGGTCGGGTGGACAACAGGCAAGCACTCGGATCGTGGCTCTCCGGCCCCCGTGCCGCGGCGGAGCAAGCAGGCGTGGACTTCGGTTACCGGGGTCAGCAGCTGGGACTCCCCGAGGAGGGACCCGGCTCGATCGCCCGCCCGGGCCGCCGGCTGGGCGCCCTCGCGGTCGACTGGGCCCTGTGCCTTCTGATCGCATACGGCTTGATCACCGACAGCTACAGCCAGGCGACCAGCAACTGGGCGCTCGGCCTCCTGCTCGTCCTGAGCGTGCTGACGGTCGGCACCATCGGCTCGACGCCCGGCAAGCGCCTCTTCGGCCTGGTGGTCGTCTCGGCGAACGGCGGCCGGCTGAGCCTCTGGCGCGTCGTCGTCCGCTCCGTGCTCGTCTGCCTCGCCATTCCGGCCCTGATCTGGGACCGCGACGGCCGCGGCCTCCACGACCGCCTCTCCGGTGCGGTCCAGGTCCGCATCTGACCGACCCCCTGCACAGCGAGAAGGGCCCCGGACCGTGTGGTCCGGGGCCCTTCTCCTGTGTTCGGTCGGGCGCGTCAGCGCGTCGTTCCGCTCAGCGCATCTTTCCGCCGCGCGGCATCTTCATGCCCTTGGGCATCGGGCCCTTCGGCAGTGGCATGTTGCTCATCAGGTCGCCCATCGCCCGCAGCCGGTCGTTGGCCGCGGTGACCTGCGGGCCGGTGAGCACGCGGGGCAGCTTGAGCATGGTCGTGCGCAGCTTCTTCAGCTGCACCTGGCCCTCGCCGTCGCCGACGATGAGGTCGTGCACCGGCACGTCCAGCACGACGCGGCTCATCCGCTTCTTCTCGGCCGCCAGCAGAGTCTTCACCCGGTTCGGGTTGCCCTCCGCCACCAGCACGATGCCCGCCCGGCCGACCGCGCGGTGCACGACGTCCTGGCTGCGGTTCATCGCGACCGCAGGGGTCGTCGTCCAGCCGCGCCCGACGTTCTGCAGCACCGCCGCCGCCGCGCCCGGCTGGCCCTCCATCTGCCCGAAGGCCGCGCGCTCGGCGCGCCGCCCGAAGACGATGGCCGCCGCCAGGAGCGCCAGGACGAAGCCCAGGATGCCCAGGTAGACCGGATGACCGATGAGGAAGCCGATCGCGAGGAGGACACCGAGTACGACGATGCCCACGCCTGCGACGACAAGTCCGACCTTCGGGTCGGCCTTCCGGGTCATCTTGTACGTGAGGGCGATCTGCTTGAGCCGCCCCTGGTTCGCAGCGTCAGCGCTGCCCGTGTTTGCCTTCCTCGCCATGTCCTGAAGTTTACGTGGCCCGGGAAGCGTGGCCGGACGCGGCCTCCATCACAATCTGGGCCTCGACCCGGTCCTTGGCGTGACGGCGGTCCTCCAGGACGGAGGTCCAGGCGTTGCGCCGGGCGGTGCGCTGCCCGGCGCCGAGCAGCAGGGCCTCCACGGCCTTCAGGGCGTCGGTGACGGACGGGATCGCGGTGACGCGGACGTGCGTCGATGCGGCCGGCATGTCGGGGTCCTCCCTCGATTGCGGATGAGACGAGGCGGGGGGTGTGAGCGGGTGGTGGCGGTGAGTGAATCCAGGCTCACAGATCGGTGTTACCAGGGCGTGACCCGGTGGTCAAACACTGATGAAACGTTGATGCGGCCGGTCGGGGCGCCGGGGGAACGCCGACGCGGCCCGTACGCCCCCGCTGAGCTGCGGGGGCGTACGGGCCGCGCCTGATCCGGCCATTACTGACCGGTAACTGCTTGTGCTCGGATTCACACGGTGAACCCGTGGGGCGGTCAGACCGCCTGGGTGGCGTTGTCGACCGCGCCGCGCTTCTCGATCGCCTGCTGGAAGAGACGGCCCGCGCGGTACGAGGACCGGACCAGCGGGCCCGACATCACACCGGAGAAACCGATCTGGTCGGCCTCGTCCTTCAGCTCGACGAACTCCTGCGGCTTCACCCAGCGCTCGACGGGGTGGTGCCGGACCGAGGGGCGCAGGTACTGCGTGATCGTGATGAGCTCGCAGCCCGCGTCGTGCAGCTGCCGGAGCGCCTCGCTGACCTCCTCGCGGGTCTCGCCCATGCCGAGGATCAGGTTCGACTTCGTGACCAGACCGTAGTCACGGGCCTGGGTGATGACGTCGAGGGAGCGCTCGTAGCGGAAGCCCGGACGGATCCGCTTGAAGATCCGCGGGACGGTCTCGACGTTGTGCGCGAAGACCTCGGGGCGCGAGTCGAAGACCTCCTTCAGGAGCTCCGGCACCGCGTTGAAGTCGGGGGCCAGCAGCTCGACCTTCGTACGGCCGTCGGCGCGCTCCGCCGTCTGCTGGTGGATCTGGCGCACGGTCTCCGCGTACAGCCAGGCGCCGCCGTCCTCCAGGTCGTCGCGCGCGACGCCGGTGATCGTGGCGTAGTTCAGGTCCATCGTGACGACCGACTCGCCGACGCGGCGCGGCTCGTCACGGTCCAGCGCCTCGGGCTTGCCCGTGTCGATCTGGCAGAAGTCGCAGCGCCGGGTGCACTGGTCGCCGCCGATGAGGAAGGTCGCCTCGCGGTCCTCCCAGCACTCGAAGATGTTGGGACAGCCCGCCTCCTGGCAGACCGTGTGCAGGCCCTCGCTCTTCACGAGGCCCTGCATCTTCGTGTACTCGGGACCCATCTTCGCGCGGGTCTTGATCCACTCGGGCTTGCGCTCGATGGGGGTCTGGGCGTTCCGGACCTCCAGGCGCAGCATCTTGCGTCCGTCGGGTGCGACTGCGGACACATCGGCTCCTGTAGCTTCGATTCTTCGGCGCACACCAGGGTACGCCCGTTGCTTCCCATGCCTTACCTCTGGCCAACCCATGGCCAGAGCCCCGCATTCCTCAGGCCGTGCCTCCGTGTGGAGGCCCTGCCCGAGCGGACCGTGCCTCAGACGGACGCCGGCTCCGCCGGACGCTCGATCTCGCGCGGCTTCAGCTCCGCCTGCTCCAGGACCTCCCGCAGATGGCGCTCCACCACCGGCAGCACCTCCTCGATCGTGACGTCCCGGCCCAGCTCGTTCGCCAGCGAGGCGACGCCCGCGTCGCGGATCCCGCAGGGGATGATCCGGTCGAACCAGGTGTTGTCCGGGTTCACGTTGAGGGCGAAGCCGTGCATGGTGACGCCCTTGGCGACCCGGATGCCGATGGCGGCGAGCTTGCGGTCCTCGCGGCGCTGGCCGGCGTTGGACGGCGCGTACTCGGGGCCGTTCAGCCGGGGGTCGAACTCCTCGTCGGTGAGCCGGGGGTCGAAGTCGAGGGAGAGCCCGCCGAGCGACGGCCGCTGCTCGACCGGGTCACCGAGGACCCAGACGCCGCTGCGCCCCTCGATCCGGGTCGTCTCCACACCGAATTCGGCGGCCGTCCGGATCAGCGCCTCCTCCAGACGGCGGACGTGTGCGACGACGTCCACCGGGCGGGGCAGCTTCATGATCGGGTAGCCGACGAGCTGGCCGGGGCCGTGCCAGGTGATCTTGCCGCCTCGGTCGACGTCCACGACGGGCGTCCCGTCCAGCGGGCGCTCGCTCTCCGCCGTGCGCCGGCCGGCCGTGTAGACCGGCGGGTGCTCCACGAGCAGACAGGTGTCGGGGGTCTCGTCGGCGAACCGCGCGGCGTGCACCTCGCGCTGCTTGTCCCACGCCACCTGGTACTCGACGGCTTCCGCGCCGAAACCAAGGCGGACGAATCGCAGCTCACTCACGGCCATGCCTCCTCCTGGGTGCCGGGAACCGGGGACCGGGGATCATCCCGGGCCGGATCGGCACCATGCGTCATTCGCGCCCATGCCACTGTACGGCGACACCGCGCACACCTGTACGGGGGTGCCGGGACGGCCGGCCCGGGCGGTGCCGGGGCGTCCCTACGGGCGGTGCGGGGGTGCCCCCTCCGTCAGCTGGACGGCGACGGCTACGTCGGCGGTGCCGTCAATCCTCACACGATCGGATGAATGTGGGGCGAAGGTGGCGGTACGGGCCGTGGGGACCGCTAAATTCACGCCGTTCCATGAGGGTCCGAACGGGCTGCACCTGGGCCCGGAAGGCAGGAGACCGCACAGCTGATGACGGAACGACCACCGCAGCGCATCCCGAACCGCCAGCTCGCCGCGCTCATCGCCGAAGCCGGGTTCTCCAATGCGGGTCTCGCGAGACGAGTGGACCAGCTCGGTCTGGAGCACGGCCTCGATCTGCGGTACGACAAGACCTCCGTGACCCGCTGGCTCCGCGGCCAGCAGCCGCGCGGCACCACCCCCGCCCTCATCGCCGAGGTCTTCACCCGGCGCCTCGGCCGCCGGCTCTCCGCGCAGGACCTCGGTCTCGACGCCTGCGCGCCGGTCTACGCGGGCCTGGAGTTCGCGGCGACCCCCGAGGAGGCCGTCGACATCGTCAGCGGGCTCTGGCGCAAGGACTCCGGCAGCCACGCCGAACTCCGCAAGATCGCCTTCACCCCGGCGGGGCTCGTCGTGCCCAGCCGGGACTGGCTCATCGGCCGCGCCGACGAGCGGGTCGCCCGCGGCGAGCTCGCCCCCGGCCCGCCCTCCTCCCGCGCCCACGCCGCCGGGGCGCCGGGCGACCCGCGTTCCCCGCTCGAACCGCGTTCCCCGCTCGAACCCCGGGTCCCGAACGACCCCCGGGTGACACAGCACGACCCGCGCGTCCCCGCGCAGGGCCGCTTCTCGGTGCCCCGGCAGCGCGGGACGGACCGTGGGCCGGGCCAGCGGGTCTCCAGCGGCGACGTCGCCGCCCTCCGCTCCGTCGGCGAGCTCTTCCGCACCCTCGACCACGCCTACGGCGGCGGGCACGCGCGCCAGGCCCTCGTCCGCTACCTGGAGCACGAGGCCGAGCCGATGCTGCGCGGCACGTACGGCGAGTCCGTCGGCCGCCGACTCTTCGCCGCCGCGGCCGACCTCACCCGGCTCGCAGGCTGGACCTCGTACGACATCGCCGCCCACGGCCTCGCCCAGCGCTACTTCGTCCAGGCGCTGCGTCTCGCTCAGGCCGCCGGTGACCGGGCCTACGGCTCGTACGTGCTCCTCACCATGAGCTGCCAGGCCGTCTACCTCGGCCACGGACGGGAGGCCGTGCAGCTCGCCAGGGTCGCCCAGCAGGGCGTCGGGCCCGCCGCGCCGCCCGTCGTCCAGGCGATGCTGCACGCGATCGAGGCCCGCGGGCACGCCGTCCTCGGCGAGGCCCGGGTCTGCGGCGCCTCCCTGGTCCGGGCCGAGCGGGCCCTCGAAGCGGCCCGGCCGGGCGACGAGGTGCCCTACTGGGCCAGGATGTTCGACGAGGCCCAGCTCGCCGACGAGCTCGGGCACTGCCACCGCGACCTCCAGCAGTACCGGCCCGCCGCCCAGCACGCCGAGCGCGCCCTCCAGCTGCGCGCGCCCGGCTTCGCCCGCAGCCGGCTCTTCTGCCGGGTCGTCCTCGCCACCTCGCGCCTCGCCCTCGGCGAACTCGACCAGGCATGCGCCCTGGGCGCGGAGGCCGCCCAGCAGGCCTCCGAGATGCGCTCGGCACGCGCCGTCGAGTACGTCCGTGACTTCGAACGCCGCCTGGAGCCCTACCGCGACGCCGCGGCGGCCCGCACGTACCGCGACCGAGTAGCAGCCATCGGCTGACCCGGACCCGGGGTCGGGGCTGGGGCCGGAGCCGGAGTCGGGACCGGGACCGGGGTTGGAGCCCGGACCGGGGCCGGGTCGGAGCCCGGACCGGGGCCGGAGCCCGAGCCCGGACCCGAGCCGGGGCGCACAGGCCCGGGTCGGAGTCCGAGCACCGGCGGGTGTCCGTGCACGAGCCCAGGTCCGAGTCCGGGCCGGATCCCGGGCCGTAGCCCGGGCCGGAGGCTCGAGCCCCCGCCTCTGAGCCGGGCTCCGGCCCGGAGCTGAGCCCGAGGCCCGGCCGGATCTGCGCCCGAGCTCGGGGTCCGGAGCTGCGCCCGGCCCCGGGCCGGGGCTGCGGCCGTGTGCGTGTTACGCGGCCTCCTCCGTCGTCTCTTCCTCCTCCTTCGGGAGGCGGAAGCCGAGGTCGACGAGGAGGGCGCGGGCCGCGCGGGTTCCCGAGGCGAGGGCGCCCTGGGGGGTGCCCGCGTCCCGGTGGTCGCCGCAGACGTACAGGCCCGCGAGCAGCCGGACCGGGCGGCGGGCGTCGTACGGGGGCGGCATCGCCGGTAGGGCCTCCCGGGTGTGGTGCAGGGCCAGCAGCTCCCACTCGTCGGTCGACGTGCCGTACAGCGTGGCGAGGTGCTTGCGGACCCGGCGCTCCGTGTCGTCCGGCGGCGCCCCGAGCACCGTCGAGGTGATCAGGGCCCGGCCCTCCGGGGCGCGGACCGGGTCGACCGCGCTCATCACCGCCGTGTGGGCCACCGGCCCGCCCGGGTCGGACTCCAGGAGCAGCGCCGGGTCCCCGGTGGGCGCCACGGGCGCCGTGTGGTGGAGGAGCGTCACCGCGTGGAAGGCGGGCGTCCGCAGGCCGGGCAGCAGCTCGGCCGCCGTCCGCGCCCCCGTCGCGAGCAGCACCGCGCGGCAGCCGAGGACCCCGTGCTCGGCGGTCGTCACCCGCGAGACGGACGCCTCCGTGACCCGGACGCCGGTACGGACCGTGCCGGCCGGCAGCACGGCGGCGAGCCGCTCCGGGAGGGCCGCCGCACCGCCCTCCGGCACGGCGAGCCGGCCCCGGGCGAAGGCGCGAAGGGCCAGGTCGGCCCGGCGGCTCGATGTGCCGAGGTCCGGGTCGCCGAGGAGCGCGGCGAGCAGCGGCCGCAGCACGCCCTGCACGGTCCGGGCGGGCAGCCGGGCGGTCAGCGCCTCGCGCGCGGTCCGCTCGGGGCGGGCCAGCAGCCGCTGCGACGGGGTCGCGGCGAGCCGGACCAGGGACGCGCCGAGCCGTGCCTGGTCGAGCGAGGCCGCCGGCCGCCGGGGGGCGCTCGCGAGGGCGCGCGCCATGCTGAACGCTCCCCCCACGCTCCGGTGCCCCCCGCCGCGGTGCGCGCCACCCGCCCGGCGCGGGTGCGGGGCGCCCCACCGCGCGTACCGGCCGTCGCTGTGCACGAGCACCCCTGGGGCGAAGTGGCGCAGCGCGAGGCCGTCGAGCCCCGGTACGGCCCGCAGCTCCTCGGGCGACAGGGTGAGCAGGGGGCCCACCCGGTCGAGCAGGAAGCCGTCGACGGAGTCGGTGGTCATCCGGCCGCCCACCTGCGGCTCCGCCTCCAGGACGGCGACGGAGAGGCCGGCTCCGGTCAGCCGGCGGGCGGCCGTGAGCCCCGCGATCCCGGCCCCCACGATGACGACGTCGACGGTTTCCCCGACGTCCGTTCGCTGTGCGGTACTTGCGGTACTGAGCACGTGCCCCTCCCCAGGTCGGCGCCGCCGGTGGGAGGCCTTATGCCCCCAACAGGCCCCCGGAATGCCCGAGTTCGCGGTCGTATCGAACAATGGGCATCGAGCCTAGGGAGCGCGCCAGCGGAAGTCGGCCCGCGCGCGGCGGGGTGCACGCAGCACGGGGGAGCGCAGGGAGCCGCGGGGGAGGGGGAGGGGGAGGGGAGGAGGAGGGGGGTCAGCGGGCCGCTGCCCTGATCGCCTCGTCGATCGTCGGGAAGGCGAAGTCGAAGCCGGACTCCAACAACCGTGCCGGCAGCACCCGCTGACTGCCCAGCACGTCCTGGGCGAAGTCCCCGAGCACCAGCTTCAGCGCGGGCGCGGGCACCGTGCACAGCGTCGGCCGCCGCAGGACCCGGCCCATCGCGGCCGTCACCTCCCGGTTGGTGACCGGCTCGGGGGCGGTCAGGTTCACCGGGCCCGACAGGGACGGGGTGTCGACCAGGTGGCGCAGGGCGGCCACCTCGTCGTGGAGGGAGATGTGGGACCAGTACTGGCGGCCGTCGCCCATCCGTCCGCCGATCCCGGCGCGGAAGACCGGGAAGAGCCGTCCCCAGGCCCCGCCCTCGGCGGCCACGACCAGGCCGGTGCGGGCGTGGGCGACGCGGATGCCGGCCTCCTCGGCGGGGGCGGCGGCGGCCTCCCACTCGACGCACACCGAGGGCAGGAAGCCCGTCCCGGCGGGCGCGCTCTCGTCGACAGCGCGGCTTCCGGTGTCCCCGTAGTAGCCGAGCGCCGTGCCGCAGACCAGGACCTCGGGCGGCTCCGCGAGCGAGGCCAGCGCCTCGGCGATCGCCCGGGTGCCGAGGACGCGGCTGTCGCGGATCTCCCGCTTGTACGCCTCGGTCCAGCGGCGTTCGCCGACGCCGGCGCCCGCCAGGTGGACGACGGCGTCCACCCCGACGAGTCCGGCGGCGTCCACGTACAGCCGCTTCGGGTCCCACTCGACCTCGTCGGCGGTCGCGGCGGGCCGTCTGACGAGGCGGAGGACGTCGTGGCCGTCGGTGCGCAGGGAGCGGACGAGGGCCCGGCCGATGAGTCCGGTCGCGCCGGTGACGGCGACGCGCTTGCGGGTGGCGGAACGCTGCATGGGCCCATCCTGCCCTCCCGGTCCCGTGCGTGACACAGTGGCCGTCATGATCGTGCCGCAGACGCAGACGCAGATTCGTATCGCCGAAGCCGGGGACGACGACGCCCTCGGCGCGCTCGACCGGGCCGCCTGGTCGCCCCTCCACGCGGTGCTGCCCGCGCCGACGGAGCCGCACGAGCCCTTCTTCGACGAACGGCACCTGCCCGAGGACTACCTCGTCGCGGTGGTGGACGGCGCCGTGGCCGGCTACATCCGGCTCGCCCTGCCGACCCCGCTCGCCGCCACCGCCCACGTGCGCCAGATCCAGGGCCTGGTGGTCGACGAGTCCGTCCGTGGCCGGGGTGTCGCGCGGGCGCTGCTGCGGGCGGCCGCGGAGCGGGCCCGCGCGGAGGGTGCCCGCCGGATCACCCTGCGGGTCATCGGGCACAACACACCGGCCCGCGCGCTCTACGCCTCCGAGGGGTTCGCGGTGGAGGGCGTCCTGCCGGGCGAGCTCCTGATCGACGGGGAGTACGTGGACGACGTCCTGATGGGCCGCTCGCTACTCGACTGAGCCGGCCCGCGAGCCGTCGCCCGAGCCGTTCTGCGACCCGTCCCGCGAGCCGTCGCCCGACCCGTCGTCCGGCCCGGCCCCGGCGCTCGCGTCCCCGAGGAGCCGCATCCCGCCCATCAGCTCGCGCAGGCAGCGGACGGCGAGAGCTGCCGGTGAGCCCTCGCCGCGCACCGGCGCGTCCGTCTCCGCCCAGGTCTCCAGTGCGATCCGGATGGCGTCCGTGGCCGCCGCCGCCGCGAGCCGGATCTCCAGCGGGTCGGTCTCCGGGCCCGCGAGCCCGGCCAGGACCTCGCGCAGCTTCTCCTCGGACTCCTGGTTGACCCGGTACCAGACGGCCCGCAGGGCGGGGTCCTCCGCGGCCGCCCGCAGGAGCCCGCGCGTCCAGAGAACCCCCTCGGCCGCCTCCTCGTCCTCCGCGGCCAGCGACTCGGCGATCGAGCGTTCCAGCGCCTCGGGGAGACGGGCCCCGGGGCCGGCCGCCGCGAGCTGGTCGCGCCATCGGTCGGCGCCGCCCGCGAGGAGCGGGGCCACGGCGTCCTGCTTGGAGCGGAAGTACCGGTAGAAGGTGCGCAGGGCGACCCCGGCCCGCAGGGCGATGTCCTCGGCCGTCGTGCCGTCGGGCCCGCGCTCGGTGAAGAGCTCGGCGGCGGCGCGGGCGATGTCCAGCTGGGTCGCGGCCTTGCGGCGCTCCGTCAGGGAGGGGGGCTTGGTGCTCACCGTACGAAGACTACGCCCGCGCCTGCCGAAAGTGCATGACGTGCAACTCTGGCAAAACGTGCCACTCGGGCGTACGGTGGCAGGCGTTCCACGGAAGCTTGACATCGAGAGGTTGCCGCCATGAACCAGCTGACCCGTTACGAAGGACGCCGCGCCCTCATCACCGGCGGTGGCTCCGGCATCGGCCAGGCCACCGTGCTCCGCGTGCTCGCGGAGGGCGGCCGCGTCGTCGCCGCCGACATCAGCGAGGACGGCCTCAAGGACACCGTCGCCAAGGCCGGCGAGGCCGCCGACCGCCTCACCACCGTCGTCGTGAACGTCGCCGACGAGGCGTCCGTCCGGGCCGGCGTCGCCGCCGCCGTCGAGGCGCTCGGCGGGCTCGACGTCCTGGTCAACGCGGCGGGCATCCTGCGCTCCTCGCACACCCACGAGACGAGCCTCGACTCCTTCGAGCAGGTGCTCCGGATCAACCTCACCGGCACCTTCCTCATGATCCGCGAGTCGATCCCGGCTCTCCTGGAGGGCGACGGCTCCGCCGTCGTGAACTTCTCCTCGACCTCCGCGATGTTCGCCCACCCCTACATGGCGGCCTACGCGGCCAGCAAGGGCGGCATCCAGTCCATGACCCACGCGCTCGCCGCCGAGTACGCCAAGCAGGGCATCCGCTTCACCGCCGTCCAGCCCGGCTCCATCTCCTCCGGCATGACCGACGGCACCGGCGCCAGCAAGCAGTCGATCGGCCCCGGCCTGCCCGAGGACACCGACTGGTCCCTCTTCGCGAAGCTCGCCCCCGCCCTCGGCCAGGGCTTCGCCGGCCCCGAGACCGTCGCCGGCGTCGTCGCGATGCTCGCGAGCGAGGACGGGAAGTTCATCACCGGCACCGAGGTCCGCGTCGACGGCGGAACGCACTTCTGATGAGCGCCCGGGACGTGTTCGGCGGCCGTACGGCCGTCATCACCGGCGCCTCCTCCGGCATCGGTGCCGGCCTCGCCCGGCACGCCGCCGGACTCGGCATGAAGCTGGTCCTCGCCGACATCGCCGCCGAGCGTCTCGCCGCCTTCGCGGAGGAGCTGCGGGCCGCCGGCGCCGAGGTGGAGGCCGTGGTGACCGACGTCGCCGTGCCCGCCTCCGTCGAGGCCCTCGCGGACACCGCGTACACCCGCTTCGGCACGGTCGACATGCTGGTGAACAACGCCGGGATCATGGCCATGGGCTACTCCTGGGAGATCCCCGCCGAGCGCTGGGACGCCATGCTGCGGATCAACATCGGCGGCTACGTCAACGGCATCCGGGCCTTCGTCCCGCGCATGCTGGAGCGCGGCGAGAAGGCCTGGGTGGTGAACGTGTCGTCGATCGGCGGCATGCTGCCGAGCCCGCTGATGGCCCCGTACAGCGTCACCAAGTTCGGCACGCTCGCGCTCACCGAGTCGCTCCACCACGAGATGCTGATGAAGGGCGCTCCGATCCAGGTGTCCGTGGTGACCCCCGGCTCGGTCAAGAGCGAGATCTTCAGGGCGGCCAGGCCCGGCGAGGGCACCCCGCCCGAGATCGCGGCCTTCAACGACCACCTGCAGACCCTCGCCGACGAGCACGGGCTGACCCCCGAGGAGCACGCCGAGCGCGTCTTCGAGATGGTCGCCGAGGGGAAGTACTGGGCGGTCCCGCAGCCGGAGCAGCTCTTCCCGGCGCTCCAGCCGCGCACGGACATGATCCTCGGCCAGGTGAACCCGCGGCTCCAGCAGGGCTGACGGACGCCGGCACCGAAAGCCGGTACGGACCCGGGGTGGGACGGCCCCCGGGTCCGTACCTCTTCCCGTCCCGGCCTGCCGCTACGTGGCCCCGAAGCGCTCCCACAGCCGGGGGAAGCGGGCCGCGAGCACGTCGTCGTTCTCCAGGTCGAAGGGCGCGCCCAGCGGCTCCCCGCCCGGCATCGGAATGCCCAGGTCCGGGGTCTCGGCGCCGGTCAGCTGCTCGTACGCCTCGTCCGCAGCGAAACCGATCTCCTCGCCGTCCCCGTCGATCTCCACGTCGAAGTCGCCGAGCAGTTCCGCCAGCGAGTCCGGCTCGTGCACGGCACCCTCGAAGACCTCCCGGCCCTGGCCGATGAGCCAGCAGCGGAAGGCGTCGAAGGTCTCGTCGCCCGCCCCGTCGAAGAGCACGGCCGCCGCGCCCCACAGATCCCAGAGGTACGCGCGGTTGTAGCGCGCCTCGAAATGGCGGGCGTAGTCGAGCACGGAGTCGGGATCCAGCCGGATCAGCCGCTCCACGAGCAGATCGGCCTGTTCCTCGGGGTCGCCCTCGGCGGCCTCGCGGGTGGCGTCGATGATCTCCCAGAACTCCGTCTCGTCCATCACGGGACCAGCATCCTGTCTCGGCGGGCACGACGCACCCGGAATGCCCGAAGAACTCCGGAAATGAATCCGGACAGAAGATGTCGTACTTTCCTGCCAGTCTGGTGCTCATGACGACAGAGACACGCGAGAAGAAGCCGCTGCAGGGACGCGTCTGCCTGGTCGCGGGAGCCACCCGGGGCGCCGGACGGGGCATCGCCGTCCAGCTGGGGGCCGCCGGAGCCACGGTGTACGTCACCGGGCGCACCACCCGCGAGAAGGTCAGCGAGGTCGGCCGCGCCACCGAGACCATCGAGGAGACGGCCGAACTGGTGACGGCCGCGGGTGGCGAGGGCATCGCCGTGCCGACCGACCATTTGGAGCAGGACCAGGTCCGGGCGCTGGTCGACCGGATCGACCGGGAGCAGGGACGGCTCGACGTCCTCGTCAACGACGTGTGGGGCGGCGAGCACCTCCTCGTCTTCGGGAAGAAGACCTGGGAGAACGACCTCGTCGGCGGCCTCAGGATGCTCGAACTCGGTGTCCGGACGCACGTCATCACCTCGCACACGGCCCTGCCGCTGCTCATCCGGAATCCCGGCGGGCTCGTCGTCGAGATCACCGACGGCACCACCGAGTACAACGGCACCCGCTTCCGCGAGAACCTCTTCTACGACCTCGCCAAGAACGCCCCGCTCCGGATGGCCTTCGGCCTCGGAAAGGAACTGGAGGAGCACGGCGCCACGGCGGTCGCCCTCACCCCCGGCTGGCTCAGGTCCGAGCAGATGCTCGCCGCCTTCGGCGTCACCGAGGAGAACTGGCGCGACGCCGTCGAGAGGATCCCCGGGTTCGCCGTCGCCGAGTCCCCGGTGTACGTCGGCAGGGCCGTCGCCGCCCTCGCCGCCGACGCCGACCGCCACCGCTGGAACGGTCGGTCGCTCTCCAGCGGCCAGTTGGCCCGGGAGTACGGCTTCACCGACGCCGACGGCTCACAGCCGGACGCCTGGGGCTACATGTTCGCGGACGAGACGGGCGAGCCGGACATCGACGACTACCGGTAGGGCAACGCCTACGGGTACAGCTCAGCCAGGCCCCGGGCCGCCTCCCGGAAGCGCGTCCGGAGGGCGGGCGGGGACAGGATCTCGGCCTCCGGGCCCAGGCCGAGCAGCTGGGAGAAGGCGACCTCCTCGCTCTCCACCCGCAGGGCGACCCGCACCCGGCCGCCGGCCTCCGCGGCGCCCGCCGCCAGGGCCTCCTCGGCGGCCGCGCGGTCCGTGACGTACGGCAGCCGCCGCGCACCCGCCTCCGTGAGCCGCACCTCCACCTCCGTGCGGAGCAGGGAGCGGGCGAACTCCGTCGCCCGCTCCTCCCAGAACGCCGGCAGGTCGAAGTCCTCGTCCCGGACGAACCGCTCCTCGCCCACGGCGACCGCCCTGAACCGGTCCACGCGGTACGTGCGGTAGGAGGAGTCCGCCCGCGCGCACACGTACCAGACACCGGCCTTCAGGACGAGGCCGTACGGGCAGAGCACCCGCTCGACCTCCTCGCCGTCCCCGCGCAGATAGCGCGCGGAGAGCATCCGGTCGTCCCAGACGGCCTCCGCGACCGGGGCGAGCAGCTCCGGGGTCTCCGGCTCCTGGTACCAGCCCGGCGCGGACAGATAGAAGCGGCGGCCCACCGCGTCCGGGGCGTCCCGCAGCGAGGGCAGCAGCGCCGCCGACACCTTCAGCCGCGCCGCCGAGGCCGCGTCCGCGAGCCCCAGGTCGCGCAGTGCGCCCGGCAGCCCCGAGAGGAAGAGCGCCTCCGCCTCGCCGCGCGCGAGCCCCGTGAGCCGCGTCCGGTAGCCGCCGACCAGCCGGTAGCCGCCCGCGCGGCCCCGGTCCGCGTACACCGGCACCCCCGCCTCGGCGAGGGCGAGCGCGTCCCGGGTGATGGTCCGCTCCGACACCTCCAGCTCGGCGGCCAGTTCGGCGGCCGTCATCGACGGACGGGACTGGAGCAGCAGGACCAGCTTGATGAGACGGGCGGCGCGCATGGGCCCATTTTCAGGGCTCGGTTCGCCTCCCGCTCGGGGACACCCGTCGGCCTCGGGGCGACAGGCCGAGGGGCCGTGTCCGTACGAGACGTACGGACACGGCCCCTCGGGACCGATCGGCCGGCCGGACTACAGGCCGTAGCGCTCGCGCGCCTCCTTCACGGCCGAGGCCGGGACCTCGCCGCGGCGGGCGAGCTGCGCGAGGGCAGCGACGACGATCGACTGGGCGTCGACGCCGAAGTGGCGGCGGGCCGCGTCACGGGTGTCCGAGAGACCGAAGCCGTCCGCGCCGAGCGAGGACCAGTCCTGCTCGACCCACTGCGCGATCTGGTCCGGGACCTGGCGCATGTAGTCGGAGACCGCGAGGACCGGGGACTCGACGCCCTCCAGGGCCTTACGGATGTACGGGACCTGCTCCTCGCCGCGCAGCAGCGCCGCGTCCGCCTCCAGGGCGTCGCGCCGCAGCTCCGTCCAGGAGGTCGCGGACCACACGTCACCGGCCACGCCCCACTCGGCGGCGAGCAGCTTCTGCGCCTCGAGGGCCCAGTGGATCGCCGTGCCCGAGGAGAGGAGCTGGATGCGCGAGGCGTTCGCCGGCAGGTCGAGACCGGCCGACTCCGCGGTGTTGAAGCGGTAGAGGCCCTTGATGATGCCCTCGTCGATGCCGGACGGCTTGGCCGGCTGCGGCATCGGCTCGTTGTAGACCGTCAGGTAGTAGAAGACGTTCTGGTCCTCGCCCTCGGCGGCCTCGCCGTACATCCGGCGCAGACCCTCCTTGACGATGACGGCGACCTCGTACGCGAACGCCGGGTCGTACGTCAGCGCCGCCGGGTTCGTGGCCGCGATCACCGGCGAGTGGCCGTCGGCGTGCTGGAGGCCCTCACCGGTCAGGGTGGTGCGGCCGGCGGTCGCGCCGACGAGGAAGCCGCGGCCGAGCTGGTCGCCGAGCTGCCACATCTGGTCGGCGGTCCGCTGCCAGCCGAACATCGAGTAGAAGATGTAGAACGGGATCATCGCCTCGCCGTGCGTGGAGTACGCGGTGGAAGCGGCGATGAAGTCGGCCATCGAACCGGCCTCGGTGATCCCCTCGTTGAGGATCTGGCCGTTCTTGGCCTCCTTGTAGTACATCAGCTGGTCGCGGTCGACCGGCTCGTACGTCTGGCCCTTCGGCGAGTAGATGCCGAGCGACGGGAACAGCGACTCCATACCGAAGGTACGGGCCTCGTCCGGGACGATCGGGACCCAGCGCTTGCCGGTCTCCTTGTCGCGGATCAGGTCCTTGATGAGTCGCACGAAGGCCATCGTCGTGGCCATCGACTGCGAGCCGGAGCCCTTGTCGAAGGCGGCGAAGGCCTTCTCGGCCGGGGCCGGCAGCGGCGCGAGCGCGTGGGTGCGGCGGGCCGGGGCCGGGCCGCCGAGCGCCGCGCGGCGCTCCTGGAGGTAGCGGACCTCGGGGGAGTCGGCGCCGGGGTGGCCGTAGGGCACCTGGCCGTCGACGAACTGCGCGTCCGAGATCGGCAGCTCGAGAAGGTCACGCATGTTCTTGAACTCGTCGGTCGTGAGCTTCTTCATCTGGTGGTTCGCGTTCTTCGACGCGAAGCCCTCACCGAGGGTGAAGCCCTTGACGGTCTGCGCGAGGATGACCGTCGGCGCGCCCTTGAACTCCAGGGCGGCCTTGTACGCGGCGAACACCTTGCGCGGCTCGTGGCCACCGCGGGAGAGGTGGAAGCACTCGAGGATCTTGTCGTCGCTCAGCAGCTGCGCCATCGCGACGAGCGCCGGGTCCTTGCCGAAGAAGTCCTGGCGGATGTAGGCGGCGTCGCGGGTCTGGTACGTCTGGACCTGCGCGTCCGGGACCTCGCGGAGGCGGCGGACGAGGGCGCCGGTGGTGTCGAGCGCGAACAGCTCGTCCCAGGCGTTGCCCCACAGCGACTTCACGACGTTCCAGCCGGCGCCGCGGAACTGGGCCTCCAGCTCCTGCACGATCTTGAAGTTGGCGCGGACCGGGCCGTCGAGGCGCTGCAGGTTGCAGTTGATGACGAAGGTCAGGTTGTCCAGACCCTCGCGGGCGGCGAGCGCGAGGGCTGCCGTCGACTCGGGCTCGTCCATCTCGCCGTCACCGAGGAAGGCCCACACGTGGGACGCGGAGACGTCCTTGATGGAACGGTTCGTCAGGTAGCGGTTGAAGCGCGCCTGGTAGATCGCGGAGAGCGGGCCGAGACCCATGGAGACGGTGGGGAACTCCCACAGCCAGGGCAGCCGGCGCGGGTGCGGGTAGGAGGGCAGGCCGTTGCCGCCGGACTCCTGCCGGAAGTTGTCGAGGTGGGCCTCGTTCAGGCGCCCGTCGAGGAAGGCGCGGGCGTAGATGCCCGGGGAGGCGTGGCCCTGGATGAAGAGCTGGTCGCCGGAACCGTCGGCTTCCTTGCCCTGGAAGAAGTGGTTGAAGCCGGTCTCGTAGAGCCAGGCCGCCGAGGCGAACGTGGCGATGTGGCCGCCGACGCCGTACTTGGAGCCGCGGGTGACCATCGCGGCCGCGTTCCAGCGGTTCCAGGCGGTGATCTTCCGCTCCATCGCCTCGTCGCCGCCGAACTCGGCGATCGACGGCTCCGCGGAGGTGGGGATGGTGTTGACGTAGTCGGTCTCCAGCAGCTTGGGCAGGGCGAGGCCCGCGCCCTCGGCGTGCTGGAGCGTGCGGCGCATCAGGTAGGCGGCCCGGTGAGGGCCGGCGGCCTTGGTGACGGCGTCCAGGGAGGCCGCCCACTCGGCGGTCTCCTCGGTGTCACGGTCCGGGAGCTGGTCGAGCTCGCTCGGAATCTTGCCTACGGGATCGGTCATGATCGCCGCCTTCCGGACAGGTGGGGTGGAGAAAAGGGGGCCTTGTCTGGCAGGACAGGGCGAAGGGCCGGGTGACGGCCCGCCGAAGACTGTAAACCGACGATCGATGATCGATCAAAGGGTTGAAGGGGAAAACCTCTTCGGATCGAGAAAGTCGGCACAGGGTGCCGCGAAGGAGGGCACCGGGTGCCTCGCAAATGCCTTGATTCCGGCTAGTTCTCGCAGGTGGGAGCGGTCGTCTGAGGGTGCGCTCGCACGAATGAGCGGGCCCGCCGGAGGGTGGACCCGCTCGGTTCCGCCGGCGGACGGGAGAGGCGTCAGGCGCGCGGGGCGCAGCCCAGGACGTGGGCCTTCACGAGCGCCCCGATGTTCGGGTCGCCCCTGCGGAAGGCCTCCACCAGCTCCTGGTGCTCCTCCGCGTACGACTTCTGGACCGTGCCGAGCCAGCGGATCGACAGGGCCGTGAAGACCTCGATGCCGAGCGTCTCCCAGGTGTGCAGCAGCACGCCGTTCCCCGCGGCCTTCACCAGCTCCCGGTGGAAGGCCACCGTGTGCCGCACCTGCGCCGTGCCGTCGGCGGTCGCGTCCGCCTCGTACAGCGCCGCCACATGCGGCTCCAGGGCCGAGCAGTCCGCCGCCAGGCGTCCGGCGGCCAGCTCGGCCGCGATCTGCTCCAGACCGGCCCGTACGGGGTAGCTCTCCTCCAGGTCGGCCGCGGTCAGATTGCGGACCCGGACGCCCTTGTTGGGAGCCGACTCGATCAGGCGCAGGGACTCCAGCTCGCGCAGGGCCTCGCGGACCGGGGTCTGGCTGACCTCCAGCTCCGTCGCGATCCTGCGCTCCACGATGCGCTCTCCCGGCTTCCAGCGGCCGCTGACGATCCCCTCCACGATGTGCTCGCGGATCTGTTCGCGCAGCGAGTGGACGACGGGGACGGTCATGAAGGCTCCTCGGGGAGTGTTGACCCTTAGACAATACGGCGGCGCCCCCGTCCGGAAACACTTCCGGGCGGGGGCGCCGCAGGTGAGGCTCGTTACGTTGCCGATGGGCAACGGACCCTCACATGGCCTTACAGGCCGAGGTCGACCTCGAACTCGCCGGCCTCGAGGATCGCCTTGACGGCCGTCAGGTAGCGGGCGGCGTCGGCGCCGTCCACCAGACGGTGGTCGTAGGACAGGGCGACGTACGTCATGTCGCGGACCGCGATCGTCTCACCCAGGTCCGGGTGGTTGATGACGACCGGACGGCGCACGGTGGCGCCGATGCCCAGGATGGCGACCTGGTTCGGGGGCACGATGATCGTGTCGAACAGCGCGCCGCGCGAACCGGTGTTGGAGATGGTGAAGGTCGCACCGGCCAGGTCGTCCGGCGTGATCTTGCTGGCGCGCACGGCGCCGGCCAGCTCCGCGGTCTTCTTCGAGATGCCGGCGATGTTGAGGTCGCCCGCACCCTTGATGACCGGGGTCATCAGACCCTTCTCGGAGTCCACCGCGATACCGATGTTCTCGGTGTCGAAGTAGGTGATCGTGCCCTCGTCCTCGTTGATCCGGGCGTTGATGACCGGGAAGGCCTTCAGCGCCTGGGCCGCCGCCTTGACGAAGAACGGCATCGGGGAGAGCTTGACGCCCTCGCGAGCCGCGAACGCGTCCTTGGCACGGGCGCGCAGCTTCATCAGCTTCGTGATGTCGACCTCGACGACCGAGGTCAGCTGGGCCTGGCCGTGCAGCGCCTTCATCATGTTGTCGCCGATGACCTTGCGCATGCGGGTCATCTTGACGGTCTGACCGCGCAGCGGGGAGACCGCGAGGGCCGGAGCCTTCGCGGTCGCCGGGGCGGCGGCCGGAGCGGCGACGGGGGCGGCAGCGGCGGCCTTCTTGGCCTCGGCGGCCGCGAGGACGTCCTGCTTGCGGATACGACCGCCGACGCCCGAGCCCTTGACGGCCGCCAGGTCGACACCGTTCTCGGTGGCGAGCTTGCGGACCAGCGGGGTCACGTAGGCGCCGTCCTCGGCGACCGGGGTGACCAGCGCCGGGGCGATGGACGGGGCGGCGGGCGCGGCCGGGGCCGGAGCGGCCACGGGGGCGGCCGGAGCCACCGGCGCGGGAGCCGGGGCCGGGACGGCCGGGGCCGGCGCGGCGGCCGGAGCGGCCGGAGCCGGAGCGGCGGCCGGAGCGGCCGGAGCCGGAGCGGCGGCCGGGGCGGCCGGAGCCGGGGCGGCGGCCGGGGCGGCCGGGGCCGGGGCGGCGGGGGCGGCCGGAGCGGCACCCGCGGCACCGATGACGGCCAGCTTGGCGCCGACCTCGGCGGACTCGTCCTCGGCGACGACGATCTCCAGGAGGACACCGGAGACCGGGGCCGGGATCTCGGTGTCGACCTTGTCCGTGGAGACCTCGAGCAGCGGCTCGTCGGCCTCGACGGTCTCGCCGACCGACTTCAGCCAGCGGGTGACGGTGCCCTCGGTGACGGACTCGCCCAGCGCGGGCAGCACGACGTCGGTGCCGGAGGCACCGCCGGCCGGAGCGGCGGCGGGGGCCTCGGCGACCGGCGCCGGGGCGGCCGGAGCGGCCGGGGCCTCGGCCGCGGGGACCGGGAGGACGACGGTCTCGGCGGCCGGGGCCGGAGCCGCGGCCGGGGCACCCGTGCCGTCGTCGATGATGGCCAGCTCGGCGCCGACCTCGACCGTCTCGTCCTCGGCGACCTTGATGGAGGCCAGGATGCCCGAGGCGGGGGCGGGGATCTCGGTGTCGACCTTGTCGGTCGAGACCTCGAGCAGCGGCTCGTCGGCCTCGACACGCTCACCCTCGGCCTTGAGCCAGCGGGTGACGGTGCCCTCGGTGACGCTCTCGCCGAGCGCCGGCAGGGTTACGGAAACCGACATGGTTTCAGTTGCTCCTAACGAATTGCGGAAAGTGGTCGTCGCGCCCTGTGATGACGTGAGCGTCAGTCGTGGGAGTGCAGCGGCTTGCCGGCCAGGGCCAGGTGGGCCTCGCCGAGCGCCTCGTTCTGCGTCGGGTGGGCGTGGATGAGCTGCGCGACCTCGGCCGGCAGCGCCTCCCAGTTGTAGATCAGCTGCGCTTCGCCGACCTGCTCGCCCATGCGGTCACCGACCATGTGGACGCCGACCACGGCACCGTCCTTGACCTGGACGAGCTTGATCTCGCCCGCGGTCTTGAGGATCTTGCTCTTGCCGTTGCCCGCGAGGTTGTACTTCAGGGCGACGACCTTGTCCGCGCCGTAGATCTCCTTGGCCTTGGCCTCGGTGATGCCGACGGAGGCGACCTCGGGGTGGCAGTACGTCACCCGCGGCACGCCGTCGTAGTCGATCGGCACGGCCTTCAGGCCGGCCAGGCGCTCCGCGACGAGGATGCCCTCGGCGAAGCCGACGTGCGCGAGCTGGAGCGTCGGGACGAGGTCGCCCACGGCCGAGATCGTCGGCACGTTGGTACGCATGTACTCGTCGACCAGGACGTAGCCGCGGTCCATCGCGACGCCCTGCTCCTCGTAGCCGAGACCGGCGGAGACCGGGCCGCGGCCGATCGCGACGAGCAGCACCTCGGCCTCGAAGGTCTTGCCGTCGGCCAGGGTGACCTTGACGCCGCTGTCGGTGTACTCGGCGGACTGGAAGAAGGTGCCGAGGTTGAACTTGATGCCGCGCTTGCGGAACGCGCGCTCAAGAAGCTTCGAGCTGTTCTCGTCCTCGACCGGGACGAGGTGCTTCAGGCCCTCGATCACCGTCACGTCGGTGCCGAAGGACTTCCACGCCGAGGCGAACTCGACGCCGATGACGCCGCCGCCCAGGATGATCGCGGACTCCGGGACCCGGTCCAGGGTCAGCGCGTGGTCCGAGGAGATGATCCGGTTGCCGTCGATCTCCAGACCGGGGAGCGACTTCGGCACGGAGCCCGTGGCGAGGAGCACGTGACGGCCCTCGACGCGACGGCCGTCGACGTCGACGGAGGTCGGGGAGGAGAGGCGACCCGTGCCCTCGATGTAGGTCACCTTGCGGGAGGCGACGAGACCCTGCAGACCCTTGTACAGGCCCGAGATCACGTCGTCCTTGTACTTGTGCACGCCCTTGATGTCGATGCCCTCGAAGGAGGCCTTGACACCGAACTGCTCCGCCTCGCGCGCCTGGTCGGCGACCTCGCCGGCGTGGAGCAGGGCCTTCGTCGGGATGCAGCCGTTGTGCAGGCAGGTGCCGCCGAGCTTGTTCTTCTCGATCAGTGCGACGTCCAGGCCCAGCTGCGCTCCGCGCAGCGCCGCGGCGTAACCGCCGCTACCGCCGCCGAGGATCACTAGGTCGAAAACGGTGCTGGCGTCGTTCGCCACGTCACGTCCTCCATGCATGTGCGCTCGTCGCCGGTCTTCAGTGACCGGGCGGCGGCTGGTGTTCGGCCGCTTTATTTCGGCCCTGTGGTGGGGGCCCTGTCCTGCCGAGAACCCATCTTCGCACTTGTTGACGGATGGCGGGACGCGGGGCCGTGCTGTGAGACGGCCGATCGTCCGTACGGAGGGATCGGCGCAGCGTACGAACCTACGGATTTCGTCGCGGGCGAACAGACGCTCACAGGCGCGGACAGGGACGGCCCCGGGCGCGAGACCCGGGGCCGCCCCTGTCACGGGTGTGCTCAGAGCTCGCCGGCCGCCGTGAGCTCGGCCAGCTTCACCAGGGTGCGCACCGAGGAGCCGGTGCCGCCCTTCGGGGTGTACCCGTACGGGGCGCCCTCGTGGAAGGCCGGGCCCGCGATGTCCAGGTGGGCCCAGGTGATGCCCTCGCCCACGAACTCCTGGAGGAAGAGACCGGCGACCAGACCGCCGCCCATACGGACGCCCATGTTCGCCATGTCGGCGGTGGGGGAGTCCATGGACTTGCGCAGGTCCGCCGGGAGCGGCATCGGCCAGGACTGCTCGCCGACCTCCTCGGCGATCTCGTGGATCGCGGTCCGGTAGTCGTCGTCGTTGGCCATGATGCCGAAGGTGCGGTCGCCCAGCGCCAGGACCATCGCGCCGGTCAGGGTCGCCACGTCGACGATCGCGTCCGGGTGCTCCTCGGAGGCCCGGGTCAGCGCGTCGGCGAGGACGAGCCGGCCCTCGGCGTCGGTGTTGAGGACCTCGACGGTCTTGCCGCTGTACATGCGCAGCACGTCACCCGGGCGGGTGGCGGAGCCGGACGGCATGTTCTCGGCGAGGGCGAGCCAGCCGGTGACGTTGACGGCGAGCCCGATGCGGGACGCGGCGACGACGGCGGCGAAGACGGCGGCGGCGCCGCTCATGTCGCACTTCATCGTCTCGTTGTGGCCGGCAGGCTTCAGGGAGATGCCGCCGGAGTCGTAGGTGATGCCCTTGCCGACGAGGGCGAGGGTCCGCTCCGCCTTCGGGTGGGTGTAGGCGATCCGGACCAGGCGCGGGCCGCGGACGGCGCCCTTGCCGACGCCGAGGATGCCGCCGTAGCCGCCCTTCTCGAGCGCCTTCTCGTCGAGCACCTGCACCTTGAGGCCGTGCTCCTTGCCGGCGGCCGCGACGACGGCGGCGAACGACTCGGGGTAGAGGTCGTTCGGCGGCATGTTGATCAGGTCGCGGGCGCGGTTCATCTCCTCGGCCACGGCCTGGGCGCGCTCGGCGGCGGCCTTGTACGCCTTGTCGCGCGGCTTGGCGCCGAGCAGGGCGACCTCGGCCAGCGGCTTCTTCGCGTCCTTGCCGCTCTCCTGGTACGCGGTGTAGGCGTACGCGCCGAGCAGGGCGCCCTCCGCGACGGCGGCGGCGTCCTCGGCGGAGGCGATCGGCAGCGCGAAGGCGGCCTTCTTCGAGCCGGTCAGGGTGCGGGCGGCGGTGCCGGCGGCGCGGCGCAGGGTCTCCGCGCCGTACGACTCGCCGTCCTCGGGGGCGGAGCCCAGGCCGACGGCCAGGACGACGGGGGCCTTGAGGCCGGCGGGCGCGGGCAGCTTGATCGCCTCACCCTCGGAACCCGAGGCGCCCAGGGTCTCCAGGACGGCGGCGAGCCGCCCGTCGAAGGCCTTGTCGACGGCGTCGGCGCCCGGGGCGACGACGAGCGTCTTCCCGGACTTCGCGACGCCGACCACGAGGGCGTCGGCGCGCAGCGTCGCCGCACCGGCAGTGCTGAGAGTGAGAGCAGTCACGGTGGTGAATTCTCGCTTCCATTGAGTTCTGTGGCGGTCGAGGGATGGGCCGACCGTGCCCGCCGCATCGTATTTCGGCCCGGAGAGCGCCGAGAACGAGCCTACGCTCGCTCACCGCGTTCGCTCACGGCGGCAGTGATTCACTCATCCGTGGTGTCTCTTTCATGTTTACCGTTCAGGCTCGGAGCGCTCGTCCACACTCGCCTCAATCCCGCAAGGCGAACGCACTCGCCTTTGCACCATCTGCATCATCTCCACAGGTCCCGCCGGTCCGGCCCCGGCCCGGACGGGCCTGCCGAGGGGGGACACCACCGATGGACTCCGGCCGAATCCGCACGCCCAGAAGCGCCCGCACCACCGAGCCCCGCACCGCGCCCCGTACCGCCCGGGTCGCCGCGCTCGCCGCCGCCGCGCTGCTCGCCACCGTCATGCCGTCCGCGCAGGCCGCCGCCGCGCCGGCTCCCCGCGTCGACCTGACGGTCCTCGTCGTCGACGACGGCGGCAGCGCCGTCGGGGCGATCACCGCCGAGCTGAAGGGCTCCGGTGTCCCGTACCGCAGGATCGACCTCAACGACCCGAACCGGCCCGTCCTCGACACGGCCTTCCTCAGCGACACGCTCGACGGCCGCCCCCGCGCCAAGTACCAGGGTGTCGTCCTGCCCCACGAGAGCGCCTTCGGCCCCGACTCCGCCGAGCACACCGCGCTCCAGGCCTACGAGCGGACCTTCGGCATCCCGCAGGTCGACGCCTACACCTGGTCGCACCCCGGCGTCGGCCTCGACTACACCAACGAGGGCGGCTGGTCCGGCGTCCTCGACGGGACCACGGCCGGCGTCACCGCCGCCGGGAAGACGGGCCCCTTCAAGTACCTCGCCGGGGCGCTCACCTTCGAGGACAACGACCCGTCGATCGCCGAGAGTTACGGCTACGCGGGCCGCCCCCGCGCCGGCTACACCAGCTACGTCGACATCCCGGTCGACGGCGGCGGCCGGGCCAGCCTCGTCGGCGAGTACACCGCCGACGGACGCCGCGAGCTCGTCGTCACCTTCGCCTACAACCAGTACCAGCGGCAGTTCCGGGCCCTCGCGCGCGGCATCGTCGAATGGCTCACCCAGGGCGTCCACCTCGGCCAGAGCCGCAACTACCTCTCCGTCCACGTCGACGACGTCTTCGCCCCCGACGCCCGCTGGGACACCGCCCTCAACTGCACCCCCGGCGACTTCGACTGCGTCGAGGACGACGGCGAGGGCGTGAACCCCATCCGGATGACCGCCGCCGACGCCCGGCACGCCGCCGCCTGGCAGAAGGCCTCCGGCTTCACCCTCGACATGGTCTACAACGGCGGCCAGGGCGAGCAGTGGAAGACCGAGCACGGCGGCAGCGACCCGCTCACCGCGCAGCTCCTCGCGGACCGCGCCCAGTACCGGTGGATCAACCACACCTACACCCACCCCTTCCTCGGCTGCGTCCAGGACAACACCACCGTCCCCTGGCAGTGCGCCAAGGACGTCTCGGGCAACACCCTCTGGGTCAGCCGCTCCGAGCTCTCCGGCCAGATCCGCAACAACCACAACTGGGCCGTCGGCAAGGGCATCTCCGTCGACCGCTCCGAACTCGTCACCGGCGAGCACTCCGGTCTGAAGACCCTGCCCCAGCAGCCCGTCGACAATCCGAACCTCGCCGGCGCCCTCGCCGACAACGGCGTGAAATGGACTGCGAGCGACAACTCCCGCGAACCGCAGCAGCGTTCCGTCGGCACGGGCGGCGCCGCCGCGAAGACCGTGCCCCGCCACCCCATGAACGTGTACTACAACGTGGGCACCGCCGCCGAGATGGCCGACGAGTACAACTGGATCTACACCTCCCGCGCCGACGGCGGCAGCGGCATCTGCGAGGACAACCCCCTCTCCACCTGCCTGCCCGCCCCGCTCCCCACCACCACGGGCTATGCCGAGCGGATCGTCCCGCAGGAGGCTCGCACGGCCCTCTCCCACGTCCTCGGCAACGACCCCCGCCCGCACTACGTCCACCAGTCCAACCTGGCCGAGGAACGCCTCCTCTACCCCGTCCTCGACCGCGTGCTCGCCGACTACCGGGCCCTCTTCGCGCCCAACGCGCCCCTGGTGAACCCGCGCCAGAAGGACGTCGGCACCGAGCTGGGCCGCCGTGCCGCCTGGGACCAGGCCGTCGCCACCGGAAAGGTCACCGCCCACCGCATCGGCAGCACGGTCACCGTCAAGGCCCCCGCCGGCCTCGCCGTGCCCGTCACCGCGCCCGAGGGCACCCGGAAGCAGCTCCTGCTCGGCTCGACCGTCTTCGGCACGGGCTACGCGGGCACCCGCTCGGCCTGGACCGCGCCCGAACCGCTCCAGACCGCCGTCACACTCACGCTCCCGACCGCCTGACCAGCACGTCCTGGGGGGAACGCACATGCCGAGCAGTGGCCGCCACGTCACCATGCTCACCGAAGGCACCTATCCGCACGTCCACGGCGGCGTCAGCACCTGGTGCGACCAGCTCGTCCGCGGCATGCCGGAGGTCGACTTCGAGATCCTCGCCCTCACGGGCAGCGGCCGTGAACCCGTCACCTGGGAGCTGCCGCCCAACATCACCCGGCACACCGCGTTCCCCCTCTGGGGCCACCCGCAGGGGCCGGACACGCCCGGCCTGTTCGCCGGAGCGCGCCGGCCCCTGCGGGGGCGCGAACGCCGCCGCTTCCTCGACACGTACGAACGCCTGCTCCTCGCCCTCCTCGACCCGGGCGCGGGCTGCGACTTCGGCACGAGCCTGTACGAGCTGGCCGGACTGGCCCGGCAGGGACGGCTGACCTCCGCCCTGCGCTCCGAACCGGCCCTGCGTTCCCTGATGTGGATCTGGACCATGCCGCACCTGCCGACGCTCGCGGCCCGGCCCACCGTCCACGACGCGCTCACCGCCACCGACCTGCTGGAACACGCCCTGCGCCCGCTCGCCGCCCGGATAGCCACCGGCAGCGTGGCCCACGCCGTCTCCAGCGGCCTCGCCACGCTGCCCGCCCTCGCCGCGCAGCACTTCGAAGGGGTTCCCTTCCTGCTCACCGAACACGGCATCTACCTCCGCGAGCGCTACCTCGGCTACCGCACCGACGCGCAGCGCTGGCCCGTCAAGGCCCTCATGCTCGGCTTCTACCGCGAGCTCAACACGCTCGGCTACCGCAAGGCCGACCTCATCACCCCCTGCAACCAGTACAACCGGCGCTGGGAGGAGCGCGGCGGCGCCCCCGCCGACCGCATCCGCACCGTCTACAACGGCGTCGACCCGGCCCTCTTCCCCGAGGCCGGACCCGAACCGGAGACCCCCACCCTCAGCTGGTGCGGGCGGGTCGACCCCATCAAGGACCTCGAAACCCTGATCAGGGCGTACGCGATCTGCCGCGCCGAACTACCCGAGCTGCGGCTGCGGTTGTTCGGCCCGGTCCCCGCCGGTAACGAGGACTACCGCACACGCCTGGAGAAGCTCGCCGCCGAACTGGGCGTCACCGACGGCATCACCTTCGAGGGCCGCGTCTCCGAGGTGCCGCGCGCCTACGCGGCCGGCAGCGTCGTCATGCTCTCCTCCATCAGCGAGGGCTTCCCCTTCTCCCTCATCGAGGCGATGTCCTGCGGCCGGGCCACCGTCTCCACGGACGTCGGAGGCGTACGGGAGGCCGTCGACGACACCGGGATCGTCGTCCCGCCCCGCGAACCGGCCGTCATGGCGGCCGCCGTCACCGAACTGCTCGGGGACGGCTCCCGGCGCGCCGAACTCGGCCGCCTGGCACGGCAGCGGGTCATCGACCGGTTCACCCTGAACCGCTCGGTCGACGGCTTCCGCCAGATCTACCGCGAACTGGCCGGCGGACGGCCCGCCGCCCCCTCCCCCTCCCCGTCCCGAAGGCGTGGACGATCCGCATCCCCGCCCCCCGCCGTGCCCCCGCGCCCCTCGTGGCGGGAGGCACCCCGGCATGAGCGGCTCCCTCTGGCTGAAACCCCCGGCCACCGTCACGCCGCTCCCGGCGATCCCCCGCCCCGGCGGGGAGAAACGGGCCCAGGACCCCACCGCCGACAGCGGCCTCGCCGTCGACCCCGTCGACGAACTCGCCGCCCGCCTCGACGACTTCGTCGCCCGGGCCGTGCACCCCGACGAGATCGCCGCGCTCCTCGAGTCCGACGGCATGACCGACGACCACATCCGCCTCACCTACGGCCGCGCCGACTCCTTCGCCCTCGCCGAGGACCTCTACGCGCGCGTGGAACGGCGCCACCCCGCACCGGAGGCACCGCCCACCGGTCCCTGGCACAGCGAACTCGCGGGCTGCCTCCTGCGCGGGCTCGTCTTCGCGCTGCCCGGCCTCGCCTACGTCCTGGCCGCGCCGCTCCTCGCCGGGGGCCCCGGCCGGTTCGGGCTCCCCGGCGGAACGATCCCTCTCCTCGCCGGGGCCGTCACCGGCTGGGTGTGGAACCAGGCCCTTTCCCACCGCGCGTACACCTGGCTCGGCCTCGGCGACCGGCCCGCCGCCGCCCGCGCACTGCTCACCGGCGCCCCGGCCGGCGCCCTCGCCGGATCGGCCGTCGCCTTCGCGGCCGCCGGGCCCGGCGAGATCCCGGCGGCCCTCTTCGCCGCCGGACAGTCGCTCTACCTCGCCGCGGCCACCGTCCTGCTGGTCCTCGGCCGCGAACGGGCCCTGCTCTGCGCCCTGCTGCCGCTCGGCGGAGCGCTCCCCGCCTTCCGCTGGGACCTGCCCGACCTCCTGCGCGGCGGGCTCGTCCTCACCTCGCTCACCGCCGCCGTCGCCCTCGCGGCGCTCGTGCTCCGGCCGGGCGTGCGGCGCGGGGCGGCGGGCCGGGCCGGGCCCCCGCGCGCGGCCTCCCTCCCGTACGGACTCTTCGGCCTCGGCAGCGGCCTGCTCGTCCTCCACGCGGGCATCGGCGACACGCTCGTGAGCGGCGCCGGGGCGGTCGTCGCGCTCACCCTCTCCATGGGCCCGGCGGAATGGCTGCTGCACCGATTCCGGGGCGAGAGCCTGACCCGGCTGCGGACCCTCGCCACGGCCCGCGAGTTCCGCAGGGCGGTCACCGGCACCCTCGTCCTCTGCCTCGGCGGCTACCTCACCGTCCTCGTCTGCCTCACCCTCGTCGCGACCCTGGCCTGGCCGGGGGCGCCCTGGCCGACGCTCCCGCGCCTCGTCACGCTGCTCCTCATCGGGACCGTGCTCTGGCTGGGACTGCTGCTCCAGGCCTTCGGCGCGGTGGCGAGCGCGGCGGCCGTCTGCCTGGTCGCGGCGGCGGCGCAGACCGTGGAGCCGGCGGCGGGCCCGGCGGCGACCGGGGGAGCGGCGGCGCTGCTCGCCGTCCTCACCTGTGTTCTGCTGGTACGACCGACCGCCCACCGCGCGTAGGGGATGACCGTGACGCCGTCCCTCCTGGTGCCGTACTACGAGCACCCCGCCGACCGCCCCGAGGCCTGGTCGGCCCTCGTCGCCGCCGCGCCCTCCCTGCACGGCGTCGTCCTCAACCCGGCGAGCGGCGCGGGCAGGGCGCCCGACCCGGCCTTCGCCGAGGTCTCCGCGCGGCTGCGGGAGTCCGGTGTCCCCGTCCTCGGGTACGTGGACACCGACTACGGCCGCCGCCCGCACGCCGAGGTCGTCACCGACCTGCTCCGGCACCGCGACTGGTACGGCGCCGACGGGACCTTCCTCGACCAGGTGACGACCGCGCCCGGCGGCCTCGCCCACTACCGGCGGATCGCGGTCGCGGCCCGGGCCGCCGGGGCCGCGACCCTCGTCCTCAACCACGGCGCCCACCCGGATCCGGGGTACGAGGAGTTCGCCGACCTCCTCGTCACCTTCGAGGGCCCCTGGGACACGTACCGGACGCTCGACCTCCCGGTCGCCCCGCACTACTGCCACCTCGTCTACGCGGCCCCGCCCGGGGTCCGCCCCGCCACCCCGGTGCACTGCGCCGTCCCCGGCACGGGCGCCCACCCCTGGGGCACACTGCCGCATCTCCTGGAGCCCGCCCGATGAGACGTCTGCTGCCCCTGCTCGCGGGCCTGTTGCTCCTGGTCACGGCCTGTACGACGGCCCCCGGCCCCGACCCGAAACCCTCGCCGGACGAGCGCTGGCGGCCGAAGCCCGGCCTGGCCTGGCAGTGGCAGCTCAGCGGCCGGCTCGACCCGACGGTCGACGTCCCGGTGTACGACATCGACGGCTTCGACCACCCGGCGTCCACGGTGAAGGACCTGCACGCCCGCGGCCGCAAGGTCATCTGCTACCTCTCCACCGGAGCCTGGGAGGACTTCCGCCCGGACGCCGCCCGCTTCCCGAAGTCCGTCCTCGGTGCGGGCAACGGCTGGGACGGCGAGCGCTGGCTCGACATCCGCCGCACCGACGTCCTCGAACCGCTCATGGCGAAGCGGCTCGACATGTGCCGTGACAAGGGCTTCGACGCCGTCGAACCCGACAACATGGACGGCTACCGCAACCGCACCGGCTTCCCGCTCACCGCCGCCGACCAGCTCCGCTACAACCGCCTCATCGCCCGCCTGGCCCACGACCGGGGCCTCGCGGTGGGCCTCAAGAACGACCTGGACCAGATCCCCCGGCTGCTCCCGGACTTCGACTTCGCGGTCAACGAACAGTGCGCCGAGTACGACGAGTGCGGCCGCCTGGCGCCGTTCGTGGCGGCCGGCAAGGCGGTCTTCCACGTCGAGTACGAGCTGGACACGGGCGAGTTCTGCCCGCAGGCGCGGAAGCTGGGCCTCAGCTCGATGCTGAAGAAGTACGAGCTCGGGGTCTGGCGCAAGCCCTGCTGACGGCCGCTCGGGTCACCCCAGGGTCAGCGCGATGAGCGCCACCGTCGCCGCCGCCTCCTCCAGCGCGCCGAACACGTCGCCCGTCACCCCGCCGAAACGCCGGACGCACCGGCGGAGCAGCAGCGCCGCCGCGCACAGGGCGGCGCCGGCCGCCAGGACGTTCCGTACCGCGTCGTACGGAGAGAAGAGGAGGCCCGCGGCCGCGCACGCCACCAGGACGAGGGCGGTCGAGAGGGTCGCGGAGCGGACCGGGACCGTCTCCGCGACGATCGCGCCGAGGCCCTCGGGGCGGGCCGCGGGGACGCCGTGGCGGGAGGCGTGGGTGAGGGCGAGGCGGGCGACGGTCGCGGCGAGGGCGGCGGCGACCGTGCCGTGCGCCCAGCCCTCCTCGTACAGCCGGGTGAGGGCGGCGACCTGGGCGAGCAGGACGAGGACGATCGTGATGACGCCGAACGGCCCGATGTCCGACTGCTTCATGATGCGCAGCGCGTCCTCGGCGGGCTTGGCGCTGCCGAGGCCGTCGGCCGTGTCGGCGAGGCCGTCGAGGTGGAGGCCGCGGGTCAGCACGGCGGGGACGGCGGTGGCGGCCACCGCCGCGAGCAGCGGGCCCGACCCGAGCAGCAGGATGGTCCCGCCGAGCGCGGCGGCCGAGACTCCGACGACCAGTCCGGCCACGGGGGCGCAGAGCATGCCGGCGCGCGCCGCGTCCCGGTCCCAGCGGGTGATGCGGGCGGGGAACACCGTGAGGGTGCCGAAGGCGAAACGCAGGCCGTCCATCCGGGCAGGGTAATCGCCGCCTCCGAACGGTAGATTGCGCATACCGCGCAAATCGGAACGGGGTGGCATGGGTCACTGGTTCTCCCGCAACATCGTCGAGCCGGGCAAGCTCCCGATGCTGCTCGCTCTGACCTCCTTCGTCCTGACATTCCTGGTCACCCGTACCGTGACCCGGCTCATCCGGGCGGGGAAGGGGCCCTTCCGGAACGTCTCCTCCGGGGGCCTCCACATCCATCACGTCGTGCCCGGTGTCGTCCTCACCGTCCTCGGCGGGTTCGGCGCGGTGGCCAGCGACCGGCACGGCGTGGGCGCGTGCGTCTTCGCCGTCGTCTTCGGGGTCGGCGCGGGGCTGGTGCTCGACGAGTTCGCGCTGATCCTCCACCTCGACGACGTGTACTGGACGGACCAGGGCCGCAAGAGCGTCGAGGTGGTCGTCCTCACCGCGGCGCTGATGGGGCTCACGCTCAGCGGCTTCTCGCCGCTCGGCGTCGACGACATGACGGCGGACGAGCGCCAGGACCGGGGCACGTTCATCCTCACCCTGGTGGTGAACTTCCTCTTCGTCCTCGTCGCGCTGGTGAAGGGGAAGTTCCGGATGGCCGTGCTCGGGACCCTGATCCCGTTCGTGGCGATCGTCGGCGCCGTCCGGCTGGCCCGCCCCGGCTCCTGGTGGTCCCGGCGGTTCTACGGGCGCCGGCACAAGGCCCGCGCCCGCTCCCGCATCCGCACGTACCGCCACGACAAGCGCTGGACCAAGGTGCGGCGCCGCCTTCAGGACCTGATCGGCGGCTTCCAGGAGCGGGTCCCGGGCCGGGGCTCCACGCCGTCCTGAGTGCGTTCGCGCCAGGCCTGGACGGCGATGAGGACGAGCACGCCCGCGATGGCCGCGAGGTGCTCCTTGCCCGCCAGGTTCGGTTTGACGATCACCTCGATGACCATGGCCAGGACCACCGCGCCGCCCGTCCACCAGGCCCGGTAGCGCCAGCAGACGTAGACGGCGAGGCCCACCACCGCCGCCGACGGGCCGGTGTCGACCACCTGCGCGTCGGAGGCCGGCAGGCCGAAGGGGGTCCCCGGCCCGAGGGCGATGCCCGCGCGCGCGTACAGCGTGCCGCAGAGCGTGGCCAGATAGGCCACGCCGAGCGTCCGCCACCGCCCGAGACAGATCTCGGCGATCCCGAACACCAGCAGCACCTGGGCCAGCGCGCCCCACACGGGCAGGTCGAGCGCCGGGACGAAGAGCGAGAGCGGGGTCCGCAGCAGGGCCAGCCACAGCGGGTCCTCGGCCCGTACGGAACCGATGTCCTGGACGGGCTGATACCCCCAGTCCTGGTTCTGTACGAGCTGGAACAGGGCCGTCAGGCAGACGGCGGCCAGCGTCATCGGGACCGCGCTCACCCAAGCTCTCGACTTCGCTCGAGCAGGGAGGTGCCCCCACCGCCGGGCCACGAGCCCCGCCCGTACCGTGCCGAACAGCGGCCCCCACTCGCGGTGCGCGAAACGCGTCACGGACCCGCTCAACGCCCGCTCTCCAGGTGCTTGCGGTGCAGCCACTTCGGCAGGCCGGGGGCTTCGAGGAAGCCCTCGGCCCGGCCGGCGGCGAGGCCGATGCGCAGCAGGTCGGCGCTCTTCTCGAAGAGCATGAATCGGGGCTCCCAGATCGGTCGGTACTTGGCGTTGGCGCGGTACAGCGACTCGATCTGCCACCAGCGGGAGAAGAAGCTGAGCAGTGAACGCCACATGCGCAGCACGGGTCCCGCCCCGAGCTTCGAGCCACGTTCGAAGACGGAGCGGAACATCGCGAAGTTCAGCGAGACCTGGGTGATCCCGATCTCCTTCGCGCGCTGGAGCAGCTCGATCACCATGAACTCCATCAGACCGTTCTCGGAGTCCCGGTCACGGCGCATCAGGTCGAGCGAGAGGCCCTTCGGCCCCCAGGGCACGAAGGAGAGCACCGCCCGCAGCTCACCCTCGCCGTCGGTGCACTCCAGCATCACGCAGCGCCCGTCGTGCGGGTCCCCGAGCCGCCCCAGCGCCATCGAGAAGCCGCGCTCGGTCGCCCCGTCCCGCCAGTCGTCGGCCTTGCGGAGCAGCTCGTCCATCTCCGCGGCCGGGATGTCCTCGTGGCGCCGGATGCGGACCTCGTAACCGGCCCGCTTCACGCGGTTGAAGGCCTGCCGGACCGTCCGCATGGCCCGGCCGTCCAGGGTGAACTCGTCGGTCTCGACGATAGCTTCGTCGCCCAGCTCCAGGGCGTCGAGACCGTGCCGGGCGTAGATGACCCCGGCCTCCTCGCTCGCGCCCATCACGGCCGGGATCCAGCCGTGTTCGCGCGCCTCCGCCAGCCAGGGCTCGATCGCGCCGGGCCAGGCCTCGGGGTCGCCGATCGGGTCGCCGGACGCGAGCGAGACCCCGCCGACCACCCGGTAGGTGACGGCGGCCTTCTCGCTCGGCGACCACACGACGCTCTTCTCGCGGCGCAGTGCGAAGTAGCCGAGCGAGTCGCGTTCTCCCTGCTTGTCGAGCAGGGCCCGCAGCCGCTCCTCGTCCTCCTCGGTCAGCGGGTCGGTGGCCCGGCGGGAGCGGAAGGCGGCGAAGAGCACCGCGAAGAGCAGCAGCGTGGAGAGGACGTTGATGGTGACGTCGACCCAGCCGGGGGTGGTGATCCCGGTGAAGCGCGAGTCGTCGGTGGCCAGGGTCACCAGCCGCATCACGCCGTACCGCCAGCGCTCCAGGAAGGTGGAGTGCTCGGCCGAGGTGTTGGTGACGGTGACCAGGAACGCGGCGAACAGCGAGGTGACGAGCAGTCCGCCGACCGCGACGACCGCGGCGAGCCACGGGTTGGAGCGGTCGCCCTTCGCGTAGAACTCCTTGCGGCCGAGCAGCAGCGCCAGGACGAAGGAGGCGGTCAGTGCGAGCGAGATCCAGTTCTGGGCGTGCTGCCGGATCTCCGGGAAGACCATCACGAGGGCGAAGAGCAGCAGGAAGAGCCCGGCGAGAACCATGTTGAGGATCCACGCTGCCCGCTTGCGGCGGCGCATGGTGATCGCCAGGAACAGCGTGAAGACGCCCGAGGCGAAGCCCGCGGTGAGCATGTACGGGGTGAAGTAGTCGTCCTCGTTGTGGCGGCGCAGGTCCTGTCCGAAGGAGACCCAGACGGCGCTCAGGAAGTTGATGAACGTGACGACGCGCAGGTACCAGACGGCGTACGCGGCACTGCGTCGCGAACGGACGGTGGAGCCTCGGGGTGTTGCTTCGGCAGACAAGCGGACTTCTCCCATGAAAAGCGATCATATGGGGCATCACTTGTCGTGCGGAGACGCCGGAGGCGGCCACGCGCGCGTCGCGCGTGACCGCCCCGGAGTCGACGATCCGTCTTTCCCGCTTCTCCCCGTCAGGCCTCGGAAGCGCCCTCGGCGTCCGGAGTGGTCGGATCCGGTCGCTCGGGCAGCTCCGCGGCGAAGGCCGCCGCGGCCTGGACGAGGGGAAGCGCGAGCAATGCCCCGGTTCCCTCACCCACATGGACGCCGTGATCGAGCAGAGGGTTGAGCGCCATCCGGTCCAGTGCCTTCGCCTGCGCCGGCTCCCCGCTCACCTGCCCCGCCAGCCACCAGTCCGGCGCGCGGAACGCCGCCCGCTGCGCCACCAGCGCGCAGGCCGCCCCCACCACACCGTCCAGGATCACCGGCATCCGCCGCACCGAGGCCTGCAGCAGGAAGCCCGTCATCGCCGCCAGGTCCGCGCCGCCGACCGCCGCGAGCAGCTCCAGCTGGTCGCCGAGGACCGGCCGGGCCCGCCGCAGCGCGTCCCGGACCGCCGCGCACTTGCGCATCCACGCGAGGTCGTCGATCCCGGCGCCGCCCCGGCCCGTCACCACGGAGGCGTCCGTCCCGCACAGCGCCGCGATCAGCGTCGACGCCGGGGTCGTACCGCCCACGCTCAGGTCCCCGAGCACCACCAGATCGGTGCCCGAGTCCGCCTCCTCGTCGGCGATCGCGATGCCCAGCCGCACCGCAGCCTCGGTCTCCTCGGCCGTCAGCGCGTTCTCCACGTCGATCCGGCCGCTGCCCCGCCGCACCCGGTGGCGCACCACCTCGGCGGGCAGCAGCTCCGGCTCGCAGTCCAGACCCGCGTCCACGACCCGTACGGGAACGCTCATCGAGCGGGCCAGGACGGCGACCGGGCTCGCCCCGTCCAGGACCGCGCGCACCAGCTCGTGCGCGGAGCCGGGCGCGCGGCCCGACACGTCCAGCGAGGCCACCCCGTGGTCGCCGGCGAAGAGCAGCACCTTCGGCTGCTCGATCGCCCGCACCTTGACCGAGGCCTGCGCGGCCGAGAGCCACTCACCGAGCTCGTCGAGCCGGCCGAGCGCGCCGGGCGGCACGGTCAGCCGCTCGCGGCGCTCTTCGGCGTCCCGCCGGATCCCCCCGTCGGGGCGCTCGATCAGATCGGAGAAGTCGTCCAGGTTCACGGGTTCCGCCTTGTGACAATCAGCGAGGGCCATCGGTGTGGGAACCCTACCCGCGCAGCACCAGAGCCTGTCCTGCGACCACGAGGAGGACCTCCTCGCACTCCTCGGCGAAGGCCGCGTTCAGCCGGCCCAGCTCGTCCCGGAACCGCCGCCCCGACGCCGTGCCCGGCACGACCCCCGAGCCCGTCTCGTTGGTCACCGCCACGACCGTGCGGCGCGTCGCCCGCACCGCCGCGACCAGCTCCGCCGTCCGCTCCCGCAGCGCCGCCTGCCCGCCGTCCGCCCACCGCTCGTCGTCCCAGGCGCCCACCCGGTCCATGGCGTCCGTCAGCCACAGCGACAGGCAGTCGATGAGGAGCGCCGGACCGTCCTCGGCGAGCAGCGGTACAAGGTCACAGGTCTCGGCGGTACGCCACGCACCCGGCCGACGCTCCCGGTGGAGCCCCACCCGCTCCGCCCAGTCCGGGTCGCCCTCCCGGGTCCCGCCCGTCGCCACGTACAGCACCTCGGGGAAGGTCTCCAGACGACGCTCGGCCTCCACGGACTTCCCCGACCGGGCCCCGCCCGTCACCAGCGTCCGCCGGGGCACGTCCGGCACCTCGTGGTACTCGCCGACGTACAGCGTCGTCCCGTCCGGCACCGCCCGCGCCCCCGCCGCCGCGAGCCGCCGGTCCAGCGCGGCACCCGTCGGCACGTCGTGGTCCAGATGGACGGCGATCACCTCGGTGGCCGGGCCGACCGCCCCGGTCGCCCGCAGCCGGGCGATGGCGTCCGGACGGCCCGTCACATCGGCGACGACCATGTCGTACGGCAGGCCGTGGTCCTCCGGAAGCCCCGCCGGAGCCCCGCCCGGCGGCAGGTAGAGCAGCCGCTCGCCGTCCGCGGAGGTCACCTCGTAGCCGGTGCCGGGGGAGTCCATCGGCACCGCCCGCACCCGGTGCCCGCTGATCAGCGTCAACTCTCTGCCGTCCGGCACCCGGCCCGCCGTCGGCAGCCCGGCCGGCACCTCCACGGCGGGCCCGTCGTGCGGATGCGTGAGCAGCACCTGCCGCACGCCCACGAGCGAGTGGCCCGAACGGGCCGCCGCGAGCGCGGCCCCCGGGGTGAGATCGAGCAGCAGAGCCCCGTCCAGGAGCAGCGCGGTCGCGGCCCGGACACGGGTTCCACGGGAGAGCGCGCAGACGGCGCAGGGGCAGTCGGGGCGGGGGAGCCCGAGGGGGGCGCCGGTGCCGAGCAGAGTCAGTTCCACCCTCAGATCCTCCCGCGCCGCCGCGAGGCGTGCGCGCCCGGCTACGCTGCGGGCAGGAAACCGATCATCCGGTGAGCGCCTGGAGGCGGACATGGCATGGACGTGGCGGTTCGAGAAGTCCGACGGCACGGAGGTCGAGCCGGTGGTGACTCCCGAGGAGTTCACCACCCAGGGCGACGCCGAGAGCTGGATCGGCGAGCACTGGCGTGACCTCCTGGGCGGCGGCGCGGACCAGGTGACGCTCTCGGAGGACGGCGCCAAGATCTACGGCCCGATGCCGCTGGACGCGGAGGGCTAGGGGGTGTCCGGAAGGTAGCGCCGTCTGCCCGCGGGCCAGGCGGGACTTTCCGGGCACGCCCTAGAGCGCCCGGCCCCCGTTGTGGTCATGCCTTCCGCCGGAGCGGAGGGGATGGGCACAGCGGGGGCGCACTCGCAGGACCCGGCTCAGCCGCGGACGCCGCACAGGTGCAGCAGCGCCGCGATCCGCCGGTACGGATCCGTGCGGCCCGCGCGCTCCTCGGCGGCGAGCAGCCGGTCCAGCTCCTCGGCGGCGGGCAGGCCCGTCTCGGCCGGGATGCCGTCGGTGAAGACCCGCACGCCGTACCAGGCGTGCAGCGGTGCCGCGATCCCCGCGAGCGTCGACGTCAGGGCGTCGAGCCGGTCGGCCCGCACCTTCACGCCGTTGTCGTCGGTGTAGACATCGGTGTCGAAGCCCGTGAGGGCCCCGGACCAGTCGCCGGCCAGCCCCGGGCGCATGGCGAGCGCCTCGCCGTTCCGCACGACGAGGGAGAGCAGGCCACCGGGGGCCAGCATCCGGGCAAGACCCGCCAGCAGCGCGTCCGGCTCGTCCGCGTACATGAGGACGCCGTGGCAGAGCACCACGTCGAAGCTGCCGGGCAGGAAGTGGACGCCGGTCTCGCGTCCGTCGCCCTCGATCAGCCGGACCCGCTCGCGGATCCCGGCGGGCTCCGTGGCGAGCGACTCGCGCGCCGCCTTCAGCAGCTCGGGATCGGCCTCCAGGCCGGTCACGGTGTGTCCGGCGCGGGCCAGGCGCAGTGCCTGCGTGCCCTGACCCATGCCCGCGTCGAGGATCCGCAGCCGCTGCCCCACGGGGTAGCGCGCGGATATCTGCTCGTCGAGCTGGCGGGCGATGACCTCCTGCCGGATGGTGTCGCGCAGCCCGCCGTACCCGGCGGGCCAGTGCACGACGGCGGGCAGCACGGCGCCGCCCGTCACCGACCCGTCCATGCCGGACGTACGGTCATCGACAGCGCGCTCGCCGAAGGCGTGCCCGCCGAGGGCCGAGCTGTCGGCGCTCAGGGCCGCTCTCCGCGCTTGACCTGCGGCTTCGGCAGCCGCAGTCGGCGCATCTGGAGCGTACGCATGAGGCCGTAGGCCACGGCTCCGCGCTTCGGCTCGTTCGGGAAGCGCTCGTTCAGCTGCTTGCGCAGCCGGATCCAGATGCCGACCGAGTCGATCACGATCAGGATGATCACGCCGAGCCAGAGCAGCAGGGAGATGTTCTGCAGGCTGCGGTTGGCGTTCCCGAACAGCGACAGCACGAGGATCACCACGGCCATCGGCAGGAAGAACTCGGCGATCGCGAAGCGCGAGTCGACGAAATCGCGCACGAACCTGCGCACCGGGCCCTTGTCGCGGGCGGGCAGATAACGCTCGTCGCCGCTCGCCAGCGCCTCGCGCTGCCGGGCCAGGTCCGAGCGACGCGCCTCGCGCTGACGCTTGGCGGCCTCCTTGCGGTCGGTCGGCACCGTCGCGGCACGCCGACGCTGGGTCTGCGCTTCGCTCCGCTTCGGTGTCGGGCGGCCCTTGGGGGCCTCGGGGTCGCGGGGCTGCTTGGTGGAGAGGTCCGCCGTCACCTTGTCGGTGGGGGCCTTCTCGTCCTTCGAACGGCTACGGAACACAAAACCCAAGGGTACGGGGTGGCGGGCATGGACCCCAGCCCGGGCGGGAACGATCCGCTAACGGACTGCGTCTACGGCGGTACGTACGGAGGACGCGCGAGGGTTCCCCCTAGATCCGTCTACACCCTGGGCGGGAGGGAGACCGGTGCGTAGTCGTCCTTGGGGAGGAGCGCATCGCGCTCCGAACAGTGCGGTAATGGAGACAGGGCCCGTACTGTGGACCTGTTGGAGAGCTGGAGCCGAAGTCCGTCAGAAGGGGGCGCGCGAAGCCCATGAGCGGTGTCATGAAGCGTATGGGGATGATCTTCCGCGCGAAGGCGAACAAGGCCCTTGACCGGGCCGAGGATCCGCGCGAGACGCTCGATTACTCCTATCAGAAGCAGCTGGAGCTGCTGCAGAAGGTGCGGCGCGGCGTGGCCGACGTCGCCACCTCCCGCAAGCGGCTCGAACTCCAGCTGAACCAGTTGCAGGGCCAGTCCGCCAAGCTGGAGGACCAGGGCCGCAAGGCGCTGGCGCTCGGCCGCGAGGACCTGGCGCGCGAGGCGCTGTCCCGGCGGGCCGCGCTCCAGCAGCAGGTCAGCGACCTGGAGGTGCAGCACCAGACGCTGCAGGGCGAGGAGGAGAAGCTGACGCTCGCCGCGCAGCGCCTCCAGGCCAAGGTCGACGCCTTCCGCACGAAGAAGGAGACGATCAAGGCGACCTACACGGCCGCACAGGCCCAGACCCGGATCGCCGAGTCGTTCTCCGGCATCTCGGAGGAGATGAGCGACGTCGGTCTCGCGATCCAGCGGGCCGAGGACAAGACCGCCCAGCTCCAGGCGCGCGCGGGCGCGATCGACGAGCTGCTCGCCTCGGGCGCCCTGGACGACCAGTCCGGGCTCGCCAAGGACGACATCCAGGCGGAGCTGGACCGGCTCTCGGGCGGTACGGACGTCGAGCTGGAGCTCCAGCGGATGAAGGCCGAGCTGGCCGGTGGCCCCTCGGCGCAGAAGCAGGCGATCGAGGGCGGCGGCGCGGCCGCGCCGCAGGACCAGACGCCGCAGCAGCAGTCCCACCCGCGTTTCGAGAAGTAGGCGACAGACAGGACGCGTCATGATCGTACGGATCATGGGGGAGGGCCAGTGGAAGCTGGCCGACAGCCACCTCGTGGAGCTGAACAGGCTCGACGACGAGCTGCTCGAAGAGATGGAGTCGGGGGACCAGGAAGGGTTCCGGCGCACGCTGCACGCCCTTCTCGACGCCGTCCGCCTGATCGGCGAGCCGCTCCCCGACGACGCCCTGGAGCCCTCGGAGCTCATCCTCCCGGCTCCGGACGCGGGCCTCGACGAGGTCCGAGCGATGCTCCGCGACGACGGCCTGATCCCGGGCTGACGTCCACCCCGCGCCTTCGGTGCCCCCTCGCCCCCACCGGGGCGGTGGGGCACCGTGCTTTCCCGCCGCGGGCGCTTTCCCCGTACCGTTCTTCGACGTGACCCCCACCGGCCCTGCCACCGGCACCCTCTACGTCCGCCTCCGCGACTGGTTCCGCGCCCACCCGCTCGCCTTCGACGCGACCATCGCCGCCGGCACGCTCGTCTGCATGATCGCCGCCTCTTTCACCGACCCGCACGGCAGCCCGGAGGGGCCGACCTTCGGTGACCGCGCCCCCGACGCGGGAAGCGTGCTGATCATGGCCATCGGGGCCGCCGCGCTGGTGCTGCGCCGCCGGCGCCCCTTCGCGGTGCTCTGCTTCACGGTCACGATCTGCTTCGTGGAGCTGGTCGACGACGTCCGTCCCGCCCCGATCGCGATGAGCGCCGTCGTCGCGCTCTACACGGTCGCCGCCCGCACCGACCGCCACACCACCTGGCGCGTCGGGCTCGTCACGATGGCGCTCCTCACCGCCGCCGCCATGATCTTCGGCCCGACCAGCTGGTACGCGCAGGAGAACCTCGGCGTCTTCGCCTGGACCGGCATGGCCGCCGCGGCCGGGGACGCCGTCCGCAGCCGTCGCGCCTTCGTCGACGCGATCCGCGAGCGGGCCGAGCGGGCCGAACGCACCCGCGAGGAGGAGGCGGGCCGTCGGGTCGCCGAGGAGCGGCTGCGCATCGCCCGCGACCTCCACGACGTCGTCGCCCACCACATCGCCCTGGTCAACGTCCAGGCCGGGGTCGCCGCCCACGTCATGGACAAGCGCCCCGACCAGGCCAAGGAGGCCCTCGCACACGTCCGCGAGGCCAGCCGCTCCGCCCTCGACGAGCTCCGCGCCACCGTCGGGCTGCTGCGCCAGTCCGGCGACCCCGAGGCGCCCACCGAGCCCGCCCCCGGCCTCGCCGTCCTCGACGGGCTCCTCGACAGCTTCCGCAAGGCCGGCCTTCCGGTCGCCCTGGCACGCGCGGACGGCGACGGGGCGCTGCCCGCGACGGTCGACCTGGCCGCGTACCGGATCGTGCAGGAGGCCCTCACCAACGTCCGCAAGCACGCGGGACCGGACGCCGAGGCGGAGGTGAGCGTCGTCAGGGTGGGCCGTACGGTCGAGATCACCGTCCTCGACAACGGCACCCCGCAGCCCGGCGTCCCCGCCGACTCCGGTGGCCACGGCCTCCTCGGCATGCGCGAGCGGGTCAGCGCCCTCGGCGGCACCCTGACCGCCGCACCCCGCTACGGCGGCGGCTTCCGCGTCCAGGCGATACTGCCCGTGACGACCCGTACGGGGGAGGACGCATGACGATCCGGGTACTGCTCGCCGACGACCAGGCCCTGCTCCGCAGCGCCTTCAAGGTCCTGGTCGACTCCGAACCGGACATGGAGGTGGTCGGCGAGGCCGCCGACGGCGCCCAGGCCGTCGACCTGGCCCGCGCCGAGCGGCCGGACGTCGTCCTCATGGACATCCGGATGCCCGGCACGGACGGCCTCGCCGCGACCCGCGCGATCACCGCGGACCCCGAGCTGTCGGCCGTACGCATCGTCATGCTCACCACCTTCGAGGTCGACGAGTACGTCGTGCAGTCCCTGCGCGCCGGGGCCTCCGGCTTCCTCGGCAAGGGCGCCGAACCGGAGGAGCTGCTCGGCGCGATCCGGATCGCCCACGCCGGCGAGGCGCTGCTCTCCCCGGCCGCGACCAAGGGCCTCATCGCCACCTTCCTCGCCCAGGGCGGCGGGCTCGAACCCGCCGAGGGCGACCGGCCCTACTCCGAGCGGCTCGCCGCGCTCACCGCCCGCGAGCGCGAGGTCCTCGTCCTCGTCGGCGGCGGCCTCTCCAACGACGAGATCGCCGAGCGGCTCGACGTCAGCCCGCTCACCGTGAAGACGCATGTCAACCGGACCATGGCCAAGCTCGGCGCCCGCGACCGCGCCCAGCTGGTCGTCACGGCGTACGAATCGGGACTGGTACGTCCGAGGGTGGAGTGACCGAAGGCCCCGGCGTACTCCAGACGCGGTATGCGCGGGACAAGGATGTGGACCCGGGGGCCGAGGACTTCCGGCGGGGGATGGCAGATCGTATAGGCGGGGAGGGCACCTCCGGCGGTTGACGGCCGGGGTCTTGGCTGCTCCCGCCTGCCGACGAGTACGCCACAGAAGAGAGACCCCATGTCCTGGCTGTCCAGATTCAGCCTCGCGCAACGGGCCCTGATCGGGCTGATGTCCATCGTCGCGATCGTGTTCGGGGCGATCGCGATACCGCAGCTGAAGCAGCAGTTGCTGCCCTCGATCGAGCTCCCCATGGTCTCGGTCCTCGCCCCGTACCAGGGCGCCTCTCCCGATGTGGTCGAGAAGCAGGTCGTCGAGCCGCTGGAGAACAGTCTCAAGGCCGTCGACGGTCTGAAGTCGGTCACCTCCACCGCCTCCGAGGGCAGCGCCGTCATCATGGCGTCCTTCGACTACGGCGACGAGTCGACCAAGCAGCTCGTCGCCGACGTCCAGCAGGCGGTGAACCGCGCCCGCGCCCAGCTGCCCGACTCCGTCGACCCGCAGGTCGTCGCCGGCTCGACGGACGACATGCCGACCGTCGTCCTCGCCGCCTCCTCGGACAAGGACCCGCAGGCTCTCGCCGACCAGCTGCAGAAGACCGTCGTCCCCGCCCTGGAGGACATCGAGGGCGTCGGCCAGGTCTCGATCGACGGCGTCCAGGACCTCCAGGTCTCGGTCACCCCGGACGAGCGCAAGCTCGCCGCGGCCGGCCTCAGCACCATGAAGCTCGCCGAGGTGCTCCGCTCCGGCGGCGCCACGATGCCGGCCGGCTCCTTCTCCGAGGCCGGCAAGAGCCGCACGATCCAGGTCGGCGGCGGCTACACCTCCCTGCGGCAGATCGAGGACCTGCGCATCCCGTCGGCCACCCCCGGCAAGGGCAAGGCGGTCCGCCTCGGCGACGTCGCCACCGTCCGCCAGGAGGAGTCCCAGCGCGTCTCCCTCACCCGCACGAACGGCAAGCCCAGCCTCGCCGTCATGGCCACCATGGACAAGGACGGCAGCGCCGTCGCCATCTCCGACGCCGTCGAGGAGAAGCTGCCCGAGCTGCGCCGCGACCTCGGCGCGGGCGCCGAGCTGACCGTCGTCTCCGATCAGGGCCCGGCCGTCGCCAAGGCGATCTCCGGCCTGACCACGGAGGGCGCGCTCGGCCTCGTCATGGCCGTCCTGGTGATCCTGGTCTTCCTGACGTCGATCCGCTCGACCCTGGTCACCGCGGTCTCCATCCCGCTGTCGGTCGTCCTGGCCCTGATCGTGCTGTGGACCCGCGACCTCTCGCTCAACATGCTGACCCTCGGCGCGCTCACCATCGCCATCGGCCGGGTCGTCGACGACTCGATCGTGGTCCTGGAGAACATCAAGCGCCACCTGGGCTACGGCGAGGAGCGCCAGGCCGCGATCGTCACCGCGGTCCGCGAGGTGGCCGGCGCCGTCACCTCCTCGACCCTCACCACCGTCGCCGTCTTCCTGCCGATCGGCCTGGTCGGGGGCATGGTCGGCGAGCTGTTCGGCTCCTTCTCGCTGACGGTGACGGCGGCCCTGCTCGCCTCGCTGCTCGTCTCCCTGACCGTGGTCCCGGTCCTCTCGTACTGGTTCCTGCGCGCCCCCAAGGGCACGTCGGAGGACCCGGAGGAGGCCCGTCGACTGGCCGAGGAGAAGGAGGAGAAGAGCCGGCTCCAGCGCGCGTACGTGCCGGTCCTGCGCTTCGCGACCCGGCGCAGGCTCACCAGCGTGGCCATCGCCCTCGTCGTCCTGGTCCTCACCTTCGGCATGGGCGGCCTCCTGAAGACGAACTTCTTCGACCCGGGCGAGCAGGAGGTGCTCAGCATCCGCCAGGAGCTGGCGCCCGGCACCAGCCTGAGCGCCTCCGACGAGGCCGCGAAGAAGGTCGAGAAGGTCCTCGCGGAGACCGAGGGCGTCAAGGACTACCAGGTCACCGTCGGTTCCTCCGGCTTCATGGCGGCCTTCGGCGGCGGCACCGGCTCCAACCAGGCCTCGTACAAGGTCAGCCTGGAGAGCTCGGACGCCTACGAGAAGGTCCGCGACTCCGTCGAGAAGGCGCTCGCGGGCCTCGACGGCATCGGCGACACCACCATCGCGGCCGGCGACGGCTTCGGCAGCCAGGACCTGAGCGTGGTCGTCAAGGCCGCCGACGCGAAGGTCCTGGAGCAGGCCTCCGAGCAGGTCCGCACGGCGATCGCCGGGATGAAGGACGTCACCGACGTCCAGAGCGACCTCTCGCAGTCCGTCCCGCGCATCTCCGTCAAGGCCAACGCCAAGGCGGCCGACGCGGGCTTCGACACCGGCACGCTGGGCATGGTGGTCGCCCAGGCCGTCCGGGGCACCCCGGCCGCCAAGGCGATCCTCGACGACAGCGAGCGGGACGTCCTCATCACCTCGGCGAAGCCCGCCACCACCCTCGCCGAGCTCAAGGCCCTGCCGCTCGGCCCGGTGAAGCTGGGCGACATCGCCACCGTCGAGCTGGTCCCCGGCCCGGTCTCCATGACCCGGATCGACGGCGCCCGCGCGGCGACGGTCACGGCCAAGCCGACCGGTGACAACACCGGCGCGGTCAGCGCCTCGCTCCAGTCGAAGATCGACGCGCTGGACCTGCCCGAGGGCGCCGGCGTCAGCATCGGCGGTGTCTCCGAGGACCAGTCCGAGGCCTTCCTCAACCTGTTCCTGGCGATGCTCGCGGCCGTCGCGATCGTCTTCATGCTGCTCGTGGCGACCTTCCGGTCGCTGATCCAGCCGCTGATCCTGCTGGTCTCGATCCCCTTCGCGGCGACCGGCGCGATCGGTCTGCTCGTGGTCACCGACACCGCGATGGGCGTTCCGGCGATGATCGGCATGCTGATGCTCATCGGCATCGTCGTGACCAACGCGATCGTCCTGATCGACCTGATCAACCAGTACCGGGCCCAGGGCCTCGGCGTCGTCGAAGCGGTGATCGAGGGTGGCCGGCACCGGCTCCGCCCGATCCTCATGACCGCCCTGGCGACGATCTTCGCCCTGCTGCCGATGGCCCTCGGCATCACCGGCGAGGGCGGCTTCATCGCCCAGCCGCTCGCCGTGGTCGTGATCGGCGGCCTGGTCACCTCGACGCTGCTGACCCTGCTTCTCGTCCCGACGCTCTACGCGATGGTGGAGCTCCGCAAGGAGCGCCGCGCGAAGAAGAAGGCGGCGAAGAAGGGCGAGAAGGCGACCAAGGCGGCCAGGAAGGGCGAGAAGACGGAGATCCCGGACCAGGGGGACGTGACCCCGGTGGACGCCACCCTGCTGGACATCCTCGACTGATCACCGGGTGACGGACGGAAGGGGCGCCCCGCGAGTTCGCGGGGCGCCCCTTCGGCGTACGTACCGGAGAACCGTTACGGCAGCGCCAGCATCCGCTCCAGGGCGAGCTTGGCGAAGCTCTCCGTCTCCTTGTCGACCTGGATCTGGTTGACGAGGTTGCCCTCGGCCAGCGACTCCAGGGTCCACACCAGGTGCGGCAGGTCGATGCGGTTCATGGTCGAGCAGAAGCAGACCGTCTTGTCGAGGAAGACGATCTCCTTGTCCGGGTGCGCGTTGGCGACACGGCGGACCAGGTTCAGCTCGGTGCCGATCGCCCACTTCGAGCCGGCCGGGGCCGCGTCCAGGGTGTTGATGATGTACTCGGTCGAGCCCACGTAGTCCGCGGCGGCGACGACCTCGTGCTTGCACTCCGGGTGGACCAGCACGTTCACGCCCGGGATGCGCTCGCGGACGTCGTTGACCGAGTCCAGCGAGAAGCGGCCGTGCACCGAGCAGTGCCCGCGCCACAGGATCATCTTGGCGCTGCGCAGCTCCTCGACGGTGAGCCCGCCGTTGGGCTTGTGCGGGTTGTAGAGCACGCAGTCGTCCAGGGACATGCCCATGTCGCGGACGGCGGTGTTGCGGCCCAGGTGCTGGTCCGGCAGGAAAAGAACCTTCTCGCCCTGCTCGAAGGCCCAGTCCAAGGCGCGCTTGGCGTTCGACGAGGTGCAGATCGTGCCCCCGTGCTTGCCGGTGAAGGCCTTGATGTCGGCCGAGGAGTTCATGTACGAGACGGGCACGACCTGCTCGGCCACGCCGGCCTCGGTCAGCACGTCCCAGCACTCGGCGACCTGCTCGGCGGTGGCCATGTCGGCCATCGAGCAGCCGGCCGCCAGGTCCGGCAGAACGACCTTCTGGTCGTCGGTGGTGAGGATGTCGGCCGACTCGGCCATGAAGTGCACACCGCAGAAGACGATGTACTCGGCCTCCGGCTTGGCTGCGGCGTCGCGCGCGAGCTTGAACGAGTCGCCGGTGACGTCGGCGAACTGGATCACCTCGTCACGCTGGTAGTGGTGGCCGAGCACGAAGACCTTGTCCCCGAGCTTCTCCTTGGCAGCGCGGGCGCGCTCCACGAGGTCCGGGTCGGAGGGCGACGGCAGGTCGCCCGGGCACTCCACGCCGCGCTCGCTCTTCGGGTCGGCCTCACGGCCGAGCAGGAGCAGGGCGAGCGGCGTCGGCTGGACATCCAGGGGCTGGGCGGTGGTCACGACACGCACCCTTTCTTCGGGTCTTCGGGACAAGCCTTTTCGTCGAAATGACGCTATCTATCATAACCGCTTCACGTCACGTTGACGATGTCCATAGTGTCGATGTGACGAATTCGCCGTCCGCACTCGCGGACAGGGTGTGCGAGCATGAAAGGAGAAAGACCCGCTCGGCCCGGAATGAATCCGGGACACCGCCGGTTGCAACCGTCGGCAAGCAGTCTCCGTACACACCGGGAGAGAAGCAGATGTCCGTATCGGACGAGAAGACCACTGTCAGCGACGGCATCCTCCTGTCCGACGCCGCCGCGGCCAAGGTCAAGGCCCTCCTCGACCAGGAAGGCCGCGAGGACCTGGCCCTGCGCGTCGCCGTACAGCCCGGTGGCTGCTCCGGCCTGCGTTACCAGCTGTTCTTCGACGAGCGTTCGCTCGACGGCGATGTCGTGAAGGACTTCGACGGAGTCAAGGTCGTCACCGACCGCATGAGCGCCCCCTACCTCGGCGGCGCCTCGATCGACTTCGTCGACACGATCGAGAAGCAGGGCTTCACGATCGACAACCCGAACGCCACGGGCTCCTGCGCCTGCGGCGACTCGTTCAGCTAAGTCGCACCACCAGCACGAACGCGAGGGCGGCGGTCCGGGACTCCCGGACCGCCGCCCTCGCGGCATGTGCGCCCTGCGTGGTCAGCGGCGCGGCACGGCCTGCCCGCTCGCCCCGTCCACGACCGGCCGGTCGCCCAGCGGCCCGTCGAGCGTCACCGTCTTCGTCACCTCGACCGCGATGGCGATGCACGCCCTGCCCGGGTCGATGGGCGTCTCCTTCACCCGCACCGTGACCCGGTCCGCGCTCTCCGCCGCCGTCACCGTGTACTCACTGCACACCCCGCCCCAGAAGGTGACGGTCAGCTTCCGGCCGTCCCCCTCGGTCCGGTACGACTCGATCTGCCGCGCCGGAGAGGTGCCCTCGTCGGGCGTGGGCGTCGGCGTGGGCGAGGGCTTCACGGGCGGCGCGAGGAACTCCGGAGCCACCGCCGTCTGCGTCACCGTGTACGGCATCGCGCCCTCGGGGTCCGCCGTGAACAGCCACGCCGGTACGAGCAGCCGCTCGCCGGCCACGTCCTGCGCGGCCAGCCCGAACACCGCGCCCGTCACCGGCACCTGCTCCGGCGGCGCCATGTCCACGATCGTCTCGCAGGGCGCGCCCGGCGTGCCGGCCCCGGTCGCCGGCTCGCCCAGGTCCGGCCTGCCGACGTCCGGCACCGCCGTCCCGGGCTTCCCCGCCTCGGGCACCCCGGCCGGCGGGTCCGTGGCGCAGCCCCCGATGCCGATCGGGCCGGTGCCCTTCGAGGCCTCGTTCAGCTCGGCGAGCGCCTTCTCCGCCCCGATCACGGGGTACGTGGCGCCCTTCGCCGGCTCCTTGAGCATCCCGCTCCCGGCGACCGGCCGGCCGTCCGGTCCGATGTGGAGTCCCGTCGACCAGCCGTAGGTCGGCAGCCCGCCCACCACGGGCTCGGCGTTGACCACCCGGACCGAGCCGTTCATGACCTGGGTCGCCGACACCTTGGCGTCGTCCTGGCCGATCGCCTTCAGCACCGGCGCCGCCGCGGCCTTCGCCGCCGTCTCGCTCACCGGTGAACCACCGGGGGAGGGCTTCGTCTCGCCCGGCGGCGGGCAGGCCTTGCCCTTGAGACAGGCGTCGCCGGCCGGGCCGCCGTCGTACCAGGAGTACGTCCAGTTCCCCGGCGCCTTTTGCGCCACGTCGAGGCGCGCCCCCGAGCCGTCCTTCTCCGGCCGGATCGTCCAGACGTCACCGACCAGGGCGGGACTCCCGGGGATGCCCAGCGCTTCGGCCAGCCTGGTCACCTCCGCCGAGGTGACCAGGCCCTCGGGCCGGTGGACCGCGGCCGAGGAGGGCCCGTGGGGGAGTGGGCCCTTGGCTGTGTAGACGGTCCCGTTCGGACCGCCTCCGGGGTCGGGCTCGCCGGGGGCGATGCCCGTACCGCCGTCCGCGCCGCTCTCCAGGCGCAACAGCGGCGGCGCGGCCGCGCGGGGCGTTTCGGCCGTCCCGCCCGGTGTGGCCCCGCCCGGCGCCGTCGCCGCCATGGCGAGGTAGACCCCGCCGCCTCCGGCGAGGAGGACACCCGCCGCCACCGAGGCGGTGAGCAGCCTCCGCCGCCTCTGGCCGTTCTCCGTACCGCTCACCGCATCGCTCCCTCGTATCGACCGGACACGGGTGGGACGGAGCGGACGGGCGGACGGTTCCGTCCGTCAGCCGCCGTACTCCGCGGTGGCGGCGATCAGCCGCGCGGAGGCCGCCGGGACGACGACCCCGTGGATCAGCGCGGGGGAGACCGGAGCGGGTGCGGGGGAGACCGGGGACACCCAGTGAGGGGCCATCCGAGCACCGTCGCCGCACAGCTGGGCGAGGCTCAACTCGGACTCGTGGCGCTCGCGAGGAGCGGGGTACGTGGTCATGGGCGCACCGTATGCACGGGGGGGCTCCGGAGAAAAGGCCTACTCTGGGGTAGTTTCCACTGTTCGGCAGGACCGCCCCCACCCGGTAGCGTGAACTGTCGCCCGCCCGTCGCCCACCATCACCCTTCAGTCGAGCGCTTCGCGCGCCCTATCGATTTCCGCAGGAGCACCCCGCCGTGCGTATCGCAGTCACCGGCTCCATCGCCACCGACCACCTCATGACCTTCCCCGGCCGGTTCGCCGACCAGCTCGTGGCCGACCAGCTCCACACGGTGTCCCTCTCGTTCCTCGTCGACAACCTGGACGTGCGCCGGGGAGGCGTCGCGGCCAACATCTGTTTCGGCATGGGCCAGCTCGGCAGCACCCCGCTCCTCGTGGGCGCCGCCGGCTTCGACTTCGACGAGTACCGCGGCTGGCTCGACCGCCACGGCGTCGACACCTCCTCGGTGCGGATCTCCGAGGTCCTGCACACCGCCCGCTTCGTGTGCACCACGGACAAGGACCACAACCAGATCGGCTCCTTCTACACGGGCGCGATGAGCGAGGCCCGGCTGATCGAGCTCAAGGCCGTCGCCGACCGCGTGGGCGGCCTCGACCTGGTCCTCATCGGCGCCGACGACCCCGAGGCGATGCTCCGCCACACGGAGGAGTGCCGCTCCCGGTCGATCCCGTTCGCCGCCGACTTCTCGCAGCAGATCGCGCGCATGGACGGCGAGGAGATCCGCACGCTCCTCGACGGGGCCACCTACCTCTTCTCCAACGAGTACGAGAAGGGCCTCATCGAGTCCAAGACGGGCTGGACCGAGGCGGAGATCCTTTCCCGCGTCGGCCACCGGATCACCACCCTCGGCTCGCGCGGCGTCCGCATCGAGCGCGTCGGCGAGACCCCGATCGAGGTCGGCTGCCCCGAGGAGACGGCCAAGGTCGACCCGACCGGCGTCGGCGACGCCTTCCGCGCCGGCTTCCTGACGGGCCTGCACTGGGGCGTCGGCCTGGAGCGCGCCGCCCAGATCGGCTGCATGCTCGCCACGCTCGTCATCGAGACCCTGGGCACGCAGGAGTACACCCTGCGCCGCGCCAACTTCATGGACCGCTTCACCAAGGCCTACGGCGACGAGGCCGCCGCCGAGGTCCAGTCCCACCTGGGCTGACGCCCCGTGTGCGGCGGGCGGCTCAGGCCACCCGCCGCACCACGTACGCCACGCCGCCCCGTTCCGACGGCTCCTCGCCCACATACTCCTGGCCGCGCATCTCGCACCAGGCCGGGATGTCGAGCCGGGCCGCCTCGTCGTCGGCGAGGACGGTCACCGTCCCGCCGACCGGGACGTCGCCGATCACCTTCGCCAGCTCGATCACCGGGATCGGGCAGCGCCGGCCTAGCGCGTCCACCACGAGCGCGCCGGCCCCGGCCGCCGGCGCCGCGGGCTGGGCCGCCGGGGCGCCGAGCCGCTCCCGTACCCCCGCGACCACCCCCGGCAGCACGTCGAGGAAGCGGTCCACGTCCTCCGCCGGCGTGCCGGCCGGCAGCGACACCCGGACGTTGCCCTCGCTCAGCACGCCCATCGCGCGCAGCACATGGCTGGGCGTCAGCGTCGAGCTCGTGCACGACGAACCGGACGAAACGGAGAAACCCTCCCGGTCCAGCTCGTGCAGCAAGGTCTCTCCGTCGACATAGAGACAGGAGAACGTGACCAGATGGGGGAGCCGGGCCACCGGATCGCCCACCACCTCCACGTCCGGCACCAGCTCCGGCACCCGCGCCCGGATCCGGGCCACCAGGCCCCGCAGCCGCGCCGCCTCGGCCGCCGCCTCCGCCCGCACCGCCCGCAGCGAGGCCGCCGCCGCCACGATCGCCGGCAGGTTCTCGAAGCCGGGCGCCCGCCCCGACTCCCTTTCGTCCGCGGGGCCTTGAGGAGCGAACCGCACCCCCTTGCGTACGGCGAGGAGCCCCACACCCGCCGGGCCGCCCCACTTGTGCGCGCTCGCCGCGAGCAGCGACCAGCCGCCCTCCACCGGACCCCAGCCCAGCGACTGGGCCGCGTCCACGAGCAGCGGCACCCCCACCGCGCGGCAGGCATCCGCGACCTCGGCGACCGGCTGCTCGGTCCCCACCTCGTGGTTGGCCGACTGGAGACACGCCAGGGCCGTCCCGGCGTCCAGCGCCGCCGCGAAGACCTCCGCGTCCACCGCGCCCGACCGGCCCACCGGCACCTCGGTCACGGTGCCGCCCGCCGCCGTGTGCCGCTCGGCCGCGTGCAGGACGGAGGAGTGCTCGACCGCCGAGACGACGAGGCCGGTCCCGACACGCCGACGCCCCGCGAGGGCCCCGGAGATTCCCGCGTGAACCGCGCGCGTCCCCGAAGGAGTGAACACGAGCTCGTCGGGACGGCACCCCACCGCCTCCGCCGCGGCCTCCCGCGCCGCGTCGAGCAGCAGCCGGGCCCGCCGCCCCTCCCGGTACAGCCGGGCCGGATCGGCCCAGCCCTCGTCCAGGGAGGCGAGCAGCGCCTGGCGGGCGACGGGATGCAGGGGTGCGGCGGACGCGGCGTCGAAGTACGGCATCCGCCCACGGTAGGGCCGCCCCGCCCCGACCCGCCGAGGCACCCCTCCCCGACCCGCCGGACCGGCCCGCCCCGCGGCCCGCCCGACACGCCCGACGCGCCCGGCCCGCACCGCCGTCCACACATCCGTCCGCACATCCGTGCGTCACTCGTGAGCCCTCGTCAGAAGGCCCCCCAGGCACGATGCCAGACCGCCGAACGGCGGTCCTGGACCCCCCTCCGGAACCTTGGAGTCCACCCCTTCGGGGACTCGGACGGCGCGTTGGGCACCCTCCCCGCGCGACCCCAAATAGCGTCCAGTAGGGTTTGGTCCGCATAAACATCCAAACCCCTGCCCGCGGCCGGGGCGGCGACCGACCAGCGAGACGGACGGCCGTGGCCGACCACTGCGGGCCGAGACTCTCGGGAAGGCGCTACGTGAGTCCCAACGGCTCCGACCGCTCGTCGCGGCGCCCGATGCGGCGGAAGCTGCCGCAGGTGCTGACTGCGGGCCTGATCCTGGCGACAGCCACGGGCTGCTCGTACAACTGGGAAGACTTCCCCCGCCTTGGTATGCCCACCCCCGTCACGGAAGAGGCGCCTCGGATCCTCTCCCTCTGGCAGGGATCGTGGGCCGCCGCGCTCATCACCGGAATCCTGGTGTGGGGCCTGATCATCTGGTCCGTCATCTTCCACCGGCGCAGCAGGACCAAGGTCGAGGTACCTCCGCAGACCCGGTACAACATGCCCATCGAGGCGCTGTACACGGTCACCCCGCTCATCATCGTCTCGGTGCTCTTCTACTTCACCGCGCGCGACGAGTCGAAGCTCCTCGAGCTCTCCCCCAAGCCGGCGCACACGATCAACGTGGTCGGCTACCAGTGGAGCTGGGGCTTCAACTACGTCGAGAACGTGCCCGGTGTTGAGGGCGACGCCAAGACGGACAAGAACCTCGCCTCGATCCCGGACAAGTTCCTGGACGCGTTCCCGGAGAACGCGGGCGGTGTCTACGACGCCGGTATCCCCGGCGACCGGAACCCGCAGACCGGCAACCCGGGTCCGACCCTGTGGCTGCCGAAGGGCGAGAAGGTCCGGTTCGTCCTGACCTCGCGTGACGTCATCCACTCCTTCTGGGTGGTCCCCTTCCTCATGAAGCAGGACGTCATCCCGGGTCACACCAACTCCTTCGAGGTGACCCCGACGCGGGAAGGCACCTTCCTCGGCAAGTGCGCCGAGCTGTGCGGTGTCGACCACTCCCGGATGCTCTTCAACGTCAAGGTGGTCTCTCCGGAGCGCTACCAGGCGCACCTGAAGGAGCTGGCCGAGAAGGGGCAGACCGGCTACATCCCGTCTGGCATCGAGCAGACGGACCCGGCCAGGAATGCGGAGAAGAACCAACTGTGAGCATCCACAACGAAACCCAGGGTGCCGCCGCAGCTGAGGACTCGTACGAGAACGAGCTGCCCGTACGGCGCAAGCAGCCCGGCAATGTCGTGGTCAAGTGGCTGACCACCACCGATCACAAGACGATCGGGACGATGTACCTGGTCACGTCGTTCGCGTTCTTCTGCATCGGCGGCCTCATGGCGCTCTTCATGCGCGCCGAGCTGGCCCGTCCGGGTACGCAGATCATGTCGAACGAGCAGTTCAACCAGGCGTTCACGATGCACGGCACGATCATGCTGCTGATGTTCGCGACGCCGCTGTTCGCCGGATTCGCGAACTGGATCATGCCGCTGCAGATCGGCGCGCCCGACGTGGCGTTCCCGCGGCTGAACATGTTCGCGTACTGGCTGTACCTCTTCGGCTCCATCATCGCGGTGGCCGGCTTCCTCACCCCGCAGGGTGCGGCCGACTTCGGCTGGTTCGCCTACTCCCCGCTGTCGGACGCCGTCCGCTCGCCGGGTGTCGGCGCCGACATGTGGATCATGGGTCTGGCCTTCTCCGGCTTCGGCACGATCCTCGGTTCGGTCAACTTCATCACCACGATCATCTGCATGCGCGCTCCGGGCATGACGATGTTCCGTATGCCGATCTTCACCTGGAACGTCCTGCTGACCGGTGTCCTGGTCCTGCTCGCGTTCCCGGTCCTCGCCGCCGCGCTGTTCGCCCTGGAGGCGGACCGCAAGTTCGGCTCGCACATCTTCGACGCGGCCAATGGCGGAGCGCTGCTCTGGCAGCACCTCTTCTGGTTCTTCGGACACCCAGAGGTGTACATCATCGCGCTGCCGTTCTTCGGCATCGTCTCCGAGATCATCCCGGTCTTCAGCCGCAAGCCGATGTTCGGCTACATCGGTCTGGTGGCCGCGACCATCGCGATCGCCGGCCTCTCCGTGACCGTGTGGGCGCACCACATGTACGTCACAGGCGGCGTGCTCCTACCGTTCTTCTCCTTCATGACGTTCCTCATCGCCGTACCGACAGGCGTGAAGTTCTTCAACTGGATCGGAACGATGTGGAAGGGCTCGTTGTCCTTCGAGACACCGATGCTCTGGACGATCGGCTTCCTGATCACCTTCACCTTCGGTGGTCTGACGGGTGTCATCCTGGCCTCGCCGCCGATGGACTTCCACGTCTCCGACTCGTACTTCGTCGTCGCGCACTTCCACTACGTCGTCTTCGGCACCGTGGTCTTCGCGATGTTCGCCGGCTTCCACTTCTGGTGGCCGAAGTTCACGGGCAAGATGCTGGACGAGCGGCTCGGCAAGATGACGTTCTGGACGCTGTTCATCGGCTTCCACGGCACCTTCCTGGTGCAGCACTGGCTCGGTGCCGAGGGCATGCCGCGTCGTTACGCGGACTACCTCGACGCCGACGGCTTCACCGCGCTGAACACGATCTCGACGATCTCGTCCTTCCTGCTCGGTCTGTCGATCCTGCCGTTCATGTACAACGTCTGGAAGACCGCCAAGTACGGCAAGAAGATCGAGGTCGACGACCCGTGGGGCTACGGCCGTTCGCTCGAGTGGGCGACCTCCTGCCCGCCGCCGCGGCACAACTTCCTCACCCTGCCGCGGATCCGCTCCGAGTCCCCGGCCTTCGACCTGCACCACCCTGAGATCGCCGCTGTCGACCAGCTGGAGAACAAGGGGCACGTGGCCGAGGCCCTCACGAGCGGCAAGGAGGCCGGCAAGTGAAGATCCAAGGCAAGATGTTCATCTGGCTGAGCGTCTTCATCCTCGCCATGGCCGTCCTGTACGGCGTGTGGTCGAAGGAGCCGGTCGGCACCACGGCACTGTTCCTCGCGTTCGGCCTGTCCATCATGATCGGCTACTACCTGGCCTTCACGGCCAAGCGTGTCGACGCGATGGCGCAGGACAACAAGGAGGCCGACGTCGCGGACGAGGCCGGTGAGGTGGGCTTCTTCGCCCCGCACAGCTGGCAGCCGCTCTCGCTGGCCGTCGGTGGTGCGCTCGCCTTCCTCGCCGTCGCGATGGGCTGGTGGATCCTGTACTTCTCCGCCCCGCTGATCCTGGTCGGCCTCTTCGGCTGGGTCTTCGAGTTCTACCGCGGCGAGAACCAGAACCAGTAGCAGCAACGCACTAGCGGTACCCCGCTCCGCACGGAGCACCCCGAGGGGCCCGGACACTTCGTCACCGAAGTGTCCGGGCCCCTCGTTTGCAGCACTCGGCGCGCTGGCGCGGAGGATTGTCCTTAGCGTGAAGTCATGAACGACACGCCGCGCATTCGGACTGTTCTGAGCTGCACTCTTCTGGCCGTCACCGTCACCGCGACCGCCACGGCGTGCGCGGGCTCCGACGGCCATCCGCTGTCGGTGAAGCCCTACGACGCGGCGGACCAGCTCGCCATCAGCGCCGACAGCGGCGGTGCCAAGGTGAACCCGGAGAAGCCCCTGGAGATCTCGGCCAAGGGCGAGGACGGCCGTATCACCGACGTCACCGCCACCGATGCCGCAGGACGCCATCTGGCGGGCGAACTCACCGCCGACGGGCAGCGCTGGCGCTCCACGGCCTCCCTGGCGGCCGGCACGCGCTACACGGTCCGGGTGGCCACCGAGGACGAGGACGGCGCCCCAGGGGCCCGTACGTACACGTTCGAGACGTCACCGGCCAAACGGGCCCTGACCGTCACCTTCGGGCCCGAGGCGGGCACGTACGGCGTCGGACAGCCCATCACCGCCGACCTGAGCCTCCCCGTGAAGGACAGGGCGGCCCGCGTGGTCGTCGAGCGGGCCCTCAAGGTCCGCTCCACCCCCGCCGTCGAGGGCTCCTGGTACTGGGTGGACGACAAGAAGCTGCACTTTCGCCCGAAGGAGTACTGGCCCACCGGCACCCGTGTGACGGCCACCGCCAACCTGGACGGCCTCAAGGTGGGGGACAAGCTCTACGGCGGCGCGTCCAAGCCGCTGAAGCTCTCCATCGGCGACCGGATCGAGGCGGTCGCGGACGCCGGGTCGCACTACATGACCGTCCGGCGCAACGGAGAAGTGATCAACACCATTCCGGTGACCACCGGCAAACCGGGCTTTTCCACCCGAAACGGCATCAAGGTCGTGCTCGGCAAGGAGTACTACGTCCGGATGCGGGGCACCAGCATCGGCATCGCGGAAGGCAGTTCGGAGTCGTACGACCTGCCGGTCTACTACGCCACCCGGGTGACATGGAGCGGTGAATACGTCCACGCCGCGCCCTGGTCCGTCGGCTCGCAGGGCGTGGCGAACGTCAGCCACGGCTGTGTCGGCATGTCGACCGGGAACGCGGCCTGGTTCTACGAGACCGTGCGCCCCGGCGACATCGTCAAGACCGTCAACAGCTACGGCGACACGATGGACACCTTCGGCAACGGCTTCGGCGACTGGAACCTGCCGTGGGACAAGTGGCGCAAGGGCAGCGCCCTGGTGGCGGAGTCCGGGGACCCGACAGCCACCGAGGACGCCAAGGCCCGCCTGCGGCCCTCGATATAGCTACGCGTCGAGCGACAGGCGGGAACGCAGCAGGGACGCCAGGGACGCCGCGAACTCCACCGGTTCCACCGGAAGGGTGATCGCGGCGTCCGCGCGGCTCCAGGTGGCCAGCCAGGCGTCCTGGGGGCGCCCGATGAGCAGCAGCACCGGCGGGCAGCGGAAGATCTCGTCCTTGATCTGCCGGCAGACGCCCATGCCGCCGGCCGGCACCGCCTCGCCGTCCAGGACGCACACGTCGACTCCGCCCTCGTCCAGGCGCTTCAGCACCGCGGGCAGCGTCGCGCACTCCACGAACTCGACCGGGGGGACGTCGGCCGCGGGCCTGCGCCCGGCGGCGAGGCGCACCTGTGCGCGGGTGTTCGCGTCGTCGCTGTAGACCAGGACCGTGGCACTCGACTGCATCGTTCCTCCGTGGGGAAGTCCGTGGGAAGGTCGTCGATCGATGCGCGGGATGCTACTCCGGTCCACACCCCGTCAACACCCGTTCAGCACCTGTTCGAAGGGCCTTCCGATGGGCCGTTCGGGCTGGACACGCCCCCCTGACACTCCGAACGGCACCCCCCGGAGTGAGGGCGGGATAAGCGACCGACATAATGTCGGTCGTGGCGACAGTAACGACAGTAGAAACAGGGCACGCGCACCCGTCGGTCAATCGACCGAACCTCACCAGCGTCGGAACCATCATCTGGTTGAGCTCCGAGCTGATGTTCTTCGCGGCCCTCTTCGCGATGTACTTCACCCTGCGATCGGTGACCGGTCCCGACTATTGGAAGGCTCAGGCGGAACACCTGGCCTTCCCGTTCTCGGCGACCAACACCACGATCCTGGTGCTCTCCTCCCTCACCTGCCAGCTCGGCGTTTTCGCCGCCGAGCGGGGCGACGTGAAGAAGCTCAGGACGTGGTTCATCATCACGTTCGTGATGGGTGCGATCTTCATCGGCGGCCAGGTCTTCGAGTACACCGAGCTGGTCAAGGACGCGGGCATGTCGCTCTCGTCCGGCCCCTACGGCTCCGTGTTCTACCTGACCACCGGCTTCCACGGCCTGCACGTGACGGGCGGTCTCATCGCCTTCCTGCTGGTCCTCGGCCGGACGTACGCCGCCAAGAGGTTCACCCACGAGCAGGCAACCGCCGCCATCGTCGTGTCCTACTACTGGCACTTCGTCGATGTCGTCTGGATCGGCCTCTTCGCCACGATCTACATGATCAAGTAATCGGTCACCGCCTCATGGCGGACCGAGACATCCAGCAAGCATCGACGCAGAAGATCCTGACACCGGGGTAATCCGTGAAAAAGCTCTCCGCACGACGACGCCATCCGCTGGCGGCGGTCGTCGTCCTCCTACTCGCGCTGGCGGCCACTGGGGGGCTGTACGCCGCGTTCGCGCCCGCGGGCACGGCGAAGGCCGATGAAACCGCCCAGTCCCTCGCGATCGAGGAGGGCAAGAAGCTCTACTCCGTCGGCTGCGCCAGCTGCCACGGAACCGGCGGTCAGGGCACCTCTGACGGCCCGTCCCTGGTCGGCGTCGGTTCGGCCGCCGTCGACTTCCAGGTCGCCACGGGCCGCATGCCGGCCCAGCAGCCGGGCGCCCAGGTCCCGAAGAAGAAGAACATCTACTCGCAGGCCGAGATCGATCAGCTTGCGGCGTACGTGGCCTCCCTCGGTGCCGGTGCGATCACGCCGACCGAGAGCCAGTACAACCCTGCAGGGGCCGACATCGCCAAGGGTGGCGAGCTGTTCCGCAGTAACTGTGCCCAGTGCCACAACTTCACCGGTGAGGGCGGCGCGCTGAGCAACGGCAAGTACGCCCCCAGCCTCGAAGGCGTGAGCCCGAAGCACCTCTACGAGGCCATGCAGACCGGCCCGCAGAACATGCCCTCCTTCCCGGACACGACCATGCCGGAGCAGGAGAAGAGGGACATCATCGCGTACGTCCAGGCCGTCAACGGCGAGAAGGCCGATAACCCGGGCGGTCTCTCGCTCGGTGGCCTCGGCCCCGTCTCCGAGGGCCTGTTCGCCTGGGTCTTCGGTCTGGGTGCGCTGATCGCAGTTGCCGTCTGGGTCGCGGCCCACACCGCTAAGGCCAAGAAGTCATGAGTAGCCAAGAGATTCCAGAAGAGAACCTGCCGGCAGGGCAGGACACCGCGCACGGCGCGGTGATGGTCGCCGACGACCCGTTCGCCGACCCGGGCCTTCCGCCCCACAAGCCGCGTATCCAGGACATCGACGAGCGGGCCGCCCGCCGGTCCGAGCGTGCGGTCGCCTTCATGTTCGTGCTGTCGATGCTGGCCACTGTCGGCTTCATCGCCTCGTACGTGATCTTCCCGGTCGACAAGATCGTGTACATCTGGCCCTTCGGCCGGGTGTCCGCGCTCAACTTCGCCCTCGGCTGGACCCTCGGCCTCGCCCTCTTCTTCATCGGCGCGGGGGCGGTCCACTGGGCCCGCACCCTGATGTCCGACGTCGAGGTCGCCGACGAGCGTCACCCGATCGCGGCGTCGCCCGAGGTCAAGGCGCAGGTCATGGCGGACTTCGCGGCCGGTGCCGCCGAGTCCGGCTTCGGCCGCCGCAAGCTCATCCGCAACACGATGTTCGGTGCGCTCGCGCTCGTCCCGCTCTCCGGCGTGATGCTCCTGCGTGACATGGGTCCGCTGCCCGAGAAGAAGCTCCGGACCACCAAGTGGGCCCGCGGCAAGCAGCTGATCAACATGAACACGCACGAGCCGCTGCGTCCCGAGGACGTCGCGGTCGGTTCGCTGACCTTCGCGATGCCCGAGGGCATGACGGAGCACGACCACGACTTCCAGGTCGAGATCGCCAAGGCCGCCCTGATGATCGTCCGGATCCAGCCGGAGGACATCAAGGACAAGCGCGAGCTCGAGTGGTCGCACGAGGGCGTCGTCGCCTTCTCGAAGATCTGCACCCACGTGGGTTGCCCGATCTCCCTGTACGAGCAGCAGACGCATCACGTGCTCTGCCCGTGCCACCAGTCCACCTTCGACCTCTCCGACGGCGCCCGCGTCATCTTCGGCCCGGCCGGTCACGCCCTCCCGCAGCTGCGGATCGGCGTGAACGACAAGGGCTTCCTGGAGGCGCTCGGCGACTTCGACGAGCCCGTCGGTCCTGCCTTCTGGGAGCGCGGATGAGCACCGTGACCGATACGACGAAGAAGGCGCCCGCCGGTGAGCGGGTCGCCGACTGGGCCGACGGTCGCCTGGGGATCTACACGCTGGCCAAGGCCAACATGCGGAAGATCTTCCCGGACCACTGGTCCTTCATGCTGGGCGAGATCTGCCTCTACAGCTTCCTCATCATCATCCTGACGGGCGTCTATCTGACGATGTTCTTCCACCCGTCGATGAACGAGGTGGAGTACGTCGGACCGTACGTCCCGCTCCAGGGACAGCTGATGTCCGAGGCGTTCAACTCGACCATGCACATCTCCTTCGAGGTGCGCGGTGGTCTGCTGATCCGGCAGATCCACCACTGGGCGGCGCTGATCTTCCTCGCCGGCATGTTCGTGCACATGATGCGCGTGTTCTTCACCGGTGCGTTCCGCAAGCCGCGTGAGATCAACTGGCTGTTCGGCTTCCTGCTGTTCTTCCTGGGCATGTTCACCGGCTTCACCGGTTACTCGCTCCCGGACGACCTGCTCTCCGGCACCGGTGTCCGCTTCATGCAGGGCGCGATCCTGTCGGTGCCGATCGTCGGCACCTACCTCTCGATGTTCCTGTTCGGCGGGGAGTTCCCCGGCGGCGACTTCGTGGCCCGGTTCTACTCGGCGCACGTGCTCCTGCTGCCCGGCATCATGCTGGGCCTGGTGGTCGCGCACCTCATCCTGGTGGTCGTCCACAAGCACACGCACTACGAGGGCCCCGGCCGCACGAACAAGAACGTCGTCGGCATGCCGCTGCTGCCCGTGTACATGGCGAAGGCCGGAGGCTTCTTCTTCCTGGTCTTCGGTGTCATCGCGGTCATCTCGGCGGTCGCCTCGATCAACCCGATCTGGGCCCTCGGCCCGTACCGCCCGGACCAGGTGTCCACCGGCGCCCAGCCCGACTGGTACATGGGCTTCGCCGAAGGCCTGATCCGTGTCATGCCGGGCTGGGAGATCAACCTCTGGGGCCACACGCTCGTCCTGGGCGTGATGATCCCGCTGGCGATCTTCCCGGCGGTGCTCGGCGCGATCGCGGTGTACCCGTTCATCGAGTCCTGGATCACCGGCGACAAGCGCGAGCACCACATCGCGCAGCGCCCGCGCAACGCTCCGACGCGCACCGGCTTCGGTGTCGCCTGGATCACCGCGTACATGATCATGCTCGTGGGTGGTGGAAACGACCTCTGGGCGACCCACTTCCACCTGTCGATCAACTCGATCACCTGGTTCGTGCGGATCTTCTTCTTCGTCGGCCCGGTCATCGCGTTCATCGTCACCAAGCGGATCTGCCTCGGCCTCCAGCGCCGGGACAAGGACAAGGTGCTGCACGGCCGCGAGTCGGGCATCATCAAGCGCCTGCCGCACGGTGAGTTCGTCGAGGTCCACGAGCCGCTCAGCCAGGGCGAGCTGCACCGCCTCACGGCGCACGAGCAGTACGAGCCCGCGGAGCTTCCGCCGGCCGTCGACGAGAACGGCGTGGAGCGCAAGATCGGCGCCATGGAGAAGCTCCGGGTCAAGCTCAACAAGGGCTACTACGGCGCCGACAACCAGGTCGCCAAGCCCACCTCGGAGGAGTACAAGGAGATCCAGAGCGGCCACGGCCACCACTGATCACCTGACCTCCCACTGAAGCAGGTCGCCACGGTGAGAGCCCCGTCCATTCGATGGACGGGGCTCTTCGCCGTCCCCGGGGGTCGATAGGGTGAGTGTCGTTACCTGTTACGCACGCAACAGACCTGAGGAGCGGCCATGAGCGCTGTGCACCCCGCTGGAGGCGACTTCGCGGCGGGCCGCTCCTGGCCCGTCGTCCTGGACGGTCTCCTCTCCGGTCGTGACCAGAGCGCCGACGACACGGCCTGGGCGATGGACCGCATCCTCCGCGGCGAGGCCACCGACGCCCAGATCGCCGGTTTCGTCGTCGCCCTGCGCGCCAAGGGCGAGACCGTGGAGGAGATCACCGGTCTCGTCCGGACCATGTACGAGCACGCCAACACGATCGAGGTCCCCGGCCCCTCCGTCGACATCGTCGGCACCGGAGGCGACGGCGCCAAGACCGTCAACATCTCCACCATGTCGGCGATCGTCGTCGCCGGCACCGGAGCCAAGGTCGTCAAGCACGGCAACCGGGCCGCGTCCTCCGCGTCCGGCGCCTCCGACGTCCTGGAGAAGCTCGGCGTCAATCTGCAGCTGACCCCGAAGCGGGTCGTCGAGGTCGCGGAGGAGGCGGGGATCACCTTCTGCTTCGCGGTGAAGTTCCACCCCGCGCTGCGGCACGTCGCCACGGCCCGCAAGGAGCTGGGCATCCGGACCGTCTTCAACTTCCTGGGCCCGCTCACCAACCCGGCCCGGGTCAAGGCCCAGGCGACCGGTGTCGCCGACCCCCGGATGGCCCCGATCGTCGCCGGCGTCCTCGCCGACCGTGGTTCCTCCGCGCTCGTCTTCCGCGGCGACGACGGCCTCGACGAGCTGACCACCACGTCCACCTCGCGGGTCTGGATCGTCCGGGACGGTTCGGTGCGGGAGGAGGCCTTCGACCCCCGGGACGTGGGCATCGAGATCGTGCCGGTGGAGGCCCTGCGCGGCGCCGACGCCTCGTACAACGCAGACGTCGCCCGACGGCTGCTCGCGGGGGAGACCGGACCCGTACGGGACGCGGTGCTCCTCAACTCGGCGGCGGCGCTCACCGCCCTCGAACCGGGCGACGGCACCCTTGTGGAGCAGCTGCGGGCCGGTATCGCGAAGGCCGCCGAGGCGATCGACTCCGGTGCGGCCGGCCGGGCGCTTGAGCGCTGGATCGCCGCCAGCAACGCGTAGTTCACCCCTGGCGGGTGACCCGCTCAGACCCCGGTCCAGCATGCGGACCGGGGTCTTGCGCATCCGCGATCATGTGGCAGGATGCATGCCAGGTCATGAGTGACAGCTACGAAGCCCCGGCTTGCTGTCCGGCAACCCTCCGTCCGTGGCGGGGTGCCCCGGGTGAAGACCAGGCCGTGGACAGCAAGGTCCACGGCAAGCGCGGACCCCTCGACACACCAGGGGTCCTGGTCTCTCGAGGAGCGTTTTCCGTGAGCAAGCGAATGCGATAGGGCGAATCCGCCCCTACTTCACCCTCGGAAACAGGGTCACTTCCGCGTACCCGTGTGCGCCCCTGTCGTCTCCGAGGCATCACCCGTACCCCGCCGTGTCCGGCCGCGTACGGGATCACCGAAGCCGATCCGCACCGCCCGCCGGGAGATACCGCCATGTCCGCATACCCGAACGCCGCCGTCGACACCGCCTCCGCCGAGACCTCCGTCGAGACCTCCGGGTCCGCCGACCCCTGCTGCGCCGCCCCGCTGCCGGTCCTCGGCCGGGACGTCACCGTCCCGCTCGTCACCGGCGGCGAAGTGACCTACGCGGCGCTCGACTACGCCGCCAGCGCCCCGGCGCTCCAGCGGGTGTGGGACGACGTCGCCGCGTACGCCCCCTACTACGGCAGCGTCCACCGCGGCGCGGGCTACCTCTCCCAGCTCTCCACCGACCTCTTCGAGAACAGCCGCGCCACCGTCGCCGAGTTCCTCGACTGCCGCCCCGGTGACCAGGTCGTCTTCACCCGTTCCACCACCGACTCGCTCAACCTGCTCGCCCGGGCCGTCCCGGCCGGCTGCGAGGTCTTCGTCTTCGAGACCGAGCACCACGCCTCCCTCCTTCCTTGGCAGGACGCCCGCGTCACCTGCCTCAACGCGCCCCGCACCCCGGCCCAGGCCGTCGAGACCCTGGAGCGGGCGCTCGCCGACCGCGACCCCTATGGTCCCGCCCTGGTCTGCGTCACCGGCGCGTCCAACGTCACCGGTGAGCTGTGGCCGGTGAAGGAGCTCGCCGCCGCCGCCCACGCCCACGGTGCCCGGATCGTCCTCGACGCCGCCCAGCTCGCGCCCCACCACCCCGTCTCCGTGCAGGAACTGGACGTGGACTGGATCGCCTTCTCCGGACACAAGCTGTACGCGCCCTTCGGCTCGGGCGTCCTCGCGGGCCGCTCCGACTGGCTCCAGGAGGCCGAGCCGTACCTCGCCGGGGGCGGTGCCTCCCGCAAGGTGGCGCGCCGCGCCGACGGCGGCGTCGACGTCGAGTGGCACACCACCGCGGCCCGCCACGAGGCCGGCTCCCCGAACGTCATCGGCGTCTACTCCATCGCCTCCGCCTGCAAGGCGCTCACCGAGGCCGGCTTCGACCGGCTCGTCGCCCGCGAGCAGCACCTGATCGACACCGTCCGCGCGGGCCTCGCGGAGGTTCCCGAGGTGAAGGTCCTCTCGCTCTTCGGCGACGACGCGCCGCGCGTCGGCGTCATCTCCTTCGTCGTGGAGGGCTGGAACAGCTCCCACTTCGCCGCCGCGCTCTCCGCCGAGTACGGCATCGGCGTCCGCGACGGCCTCTTCTGCGCCCACCCGCTGGTCCGCACCCTCCTCGGCAGCGAGCCGCAGGACCCGGGCGAGTGCGGCGCCCCCGAGGCCGCGCCCGGCGAGCGCTCGCTCAACGCCATCCGGGTGAGCTTCGGCGCCGGTACGCCGGACGAGCACGTGGAGCGGTTCGTCGGCGCCGTGAAGGAGCTCGTGCGGGACGGCGCGCAGTGGAAGTACCGCACCGAGGACGGCCGCTGCGTCCCGGACCGCGGCTGACCGGTCACTCGTACGGGTGAAGGGGGCCTCCCGGACGGGAGACCCCCTTCACTCATGACGCGTGCGCGGCCTCAGGACTCCAGGCCGATGGCGAAGGCCGCCTCCAGGTCGTGCTGGGAGTACGTGCGGAACGCCACGTGCGTGTCCGTGGCCTCGACGCCGGGGATCTTGCTGATGCTTCCCGGGATCACGTCCGCCAGGTCGTCGTGGCGCGGCACCCGCACCATGGCGATCAGGTCGTAGGTGCCGGTCACCGAGAAGACCTCGCTGACGCTGTCGAGCGCGGCGATCGACTCGGCGATCTCGGGGATGCGGTCCACGCTGGTCTTGATGAGCACGATCGCGGTGATCACGGCTGGCTTTCTCCCTCGGTGGCCGCGGCTGGAGTCTTCACTCTATCCCCACCCCGGTAGCGGCCCCAGGCGTAGAGGAAGCCGACGGAGAAGCCCACCACATGGGAGAGATAGGCGACGCCGGGCCCCGGTCCCGCGGCCCGCGCCGCCAGCCACTGGAGCACGAACCAGAAGATCAGTACGATCCAGGCGGGGAAGCGCAGGGGCAGGAAGAAGAGGAAGGGGAAGAGGCTGGTCACCCGGGAGCGGGGGAAGAGGAAGAGGAAGGCCCCGAGCACCCCGGAGATCGCCCCGGAGGCCCCGACCAGCGTCTGCTCGCTGTTCGCGTGCGCCACCGCGTACCCGACGAGGGCGAGGTAGCCGGTGCCCAGGTAGAAGAGGGCGAAGCCCGCCGGGCCCATGCGTTCCTCGGCCATCGCGCCGAAGACGTAGAGGAACAGCATGTTCCCCAGGAGGTGGAGCCAGCTGCCGTGGACGAAGAGCGCGGTGAACGGGGTGAGCAGGGCGCGGGGCTCGCCGCTCATCAGCTCGGCGGGGATCACGCCCCAGCGGCGGAAGTACGTGCCCTGGGCCGCGAGGAGCGCGTCGCCCGTGCCGTACACCGGGTTGAGACCGGAGACCGGGCTCACCGCGAAGAGCAGGCAGCAGGCGGCGATCAGGCCGTAGGTCACCGTGGGGCCGCCGCGGGTGCCCCGCCAGGCGCCGAGAGCCGCCGCTCGCCAGTCGATCATGGACAGATCATGGCGTACCGGGGCCGAACTGGACAGAGTGCCTCGCCGTGCTCCGGCGCACCGGCGAGGCCGTAGGGTAACGGGCAGTACGACCGCAGTTCGACGGCGCACCGCGGCTCCCGCACCTGGTACACGCAACAGGAAGAAGGACGGCACGATGACGACGGTTCCCCTGCCGACCGCCGAGACCCGCTGGCGCTGCACGCTCTGCGGCAACCTGACCCGATTCGACGTGACCCGCTCCTCGAAGGTCGTGGAGTACGTCCATCTGGACCTCGCGGGCGAGCCGACGGTCGAGGAGCGGCAGGTGGTCAGTGAGACCATCGAGTCGGTCCGCTGCCGCTGGTGCAACGCGGTGGACCAGATCGAACTGGTGGACAGGCCGGGCGCCGCCTCCTGAGGGACGGCGCGGACGACATAGGGGTGACGGATCGTGGAGCAGCCCGCGCACGGTGGAGAGCCGGCCGGCGCGGCAGGTGACGCTGCCGAGACGCTCGACCACCCACTGACGGAAGGCGTACGTCGGCGGGTCGTCGCGCTGGTCGCGGACGCCTTCGGCGGGCTGACCGTCGCGGAGCTGCCGGCACCCCTGCGGCAGTACGCCCGCTTCACCGCGAGCCGGCGGGCCAAGTTTGCCGGCAACGCGATGGCGGCCGCCCTGGAGAGCGACCCGCTCTTCCGGCAGCGGATCGGCGAGCGCTTCAAGCAGGCCCAGCCCGAACTGGCCGGGGCCGTCGAGACGGGCACCCCGCCCGCCGCCGCGGACCCGGTCGACGTGGCCGCGGCCGCCTATGTGCTGCGCCCGGTGGGCTGGGTCAAGCTCGTGGCCGCCGCGGGCGAGGAGGCCCAGCGGGCGGACGCCGAGCGGGCCGACGAGGCCGGGCGGCGCGAGCTGGAGCGGCTGCGCGAGGAACTCGCCGCCGCCAAGGACCGCTCGCGCGGCGAGACGGAACAGCTGCGCCACGATCTGGAAGCCGCCCGGAAGGAAGCGGAATCGCTTCATCGCAAGCTGCGCAGCGCCCAGAGCGATGTGAAGCGGGGCGAGGCGGCGATGCGCCGCGCGCAGGGCGAGATCGACGCTGCGCGGGCGGAGGCGGCGGCCCAGGTGTCGGCCGCGGAGAGCGAGACCCGGCGGCTCAAGGCCCGGCTCGGAGAGGTCGAGGCGGCGCTGGAGGCGAGTCGCAGGACCGCCCGTGAGGGGCGCTCGGTGGAGGACATGCGGCTGCGGCTGCTGCTCGACACCGTGCTCGACGCCGCTCAGGGGCTGCGTCGCGAACTCGCCCTGCCCCCCGTCTCCGTGCACCCGGCGGACACCGTGGACGCGGTGGAGCCGGGGCGGATGTCCCCGAAGGACATCGCGGCGCGGGCGCTCTCCGAGACCGACCCGGCGCTGCTCGACCAGCTGCTCGCGCTGCCGCAGGCGCATCTGGTCGTGGACGGCTACAACGTCACGAAGACCGGCTATCCGACGATGCCGTTGGAGAAGCAGCGGCTGCGGCTGCTCGGCAGTCTCTCGGCCCTCGCGGCCCGTTCGGGCGCCGAGGTCACCTGTGTCTTCGACGGGGCGGAGCTGGCGGCCCCGGTGCTGCTCGCGCCGCCGCGCGGCGTGCGGGTGCTCTTCTCCAAGCCCGGTGTCACGGCGGACGAGTTGATCCGGCAGCTGGTGCGGGCCGAGCCGCCGGGGCGGCCCGTCGTGGTGGTGTCGACCGACCGTGAGGTGGCCGACGGCGTCGCGAAGGCGGGGGCGCGGCCGGTGGCGTCCGCCTTGTTGCTGAAGCGGCTTTCGCGGCTCTCGTAGCGACCTCGTAACTCCTGGGCTTTATGCCCGAATTATGGATGGCGCACCGTCAAGTTGCCATCACTGGCCGTGTGGTGTGTGTAAACAAAGTGCCGCGTGGGCGATATTTTTGCCAGTGGGATTTGAACTGATCACAACTTGGTCACTAGGGTCAGGGCTCGAACCTTCGCACGGTCGATCACTCATCCGGGGTGGCGGCGGAGGAACCGCCTGCCTCTCAACCGGTTGGGCGGCTCTGAGGAAGAAGGAGATCGCCTTCGTGGCGTCCCACCGTCGACCCAAGCAGCCGAGCCGTGCCCGTGTGACCGTGCTCACCGCGGCCGCGGCCGCCGCCGTCGCGCTCTCGTCCCAGACCGGAGCCCAGGCGGCCCCCAAGCCCAAGATCGACGAGGTCAAGGCCAAGGTCGACGACCTGCACCACGAGGCCGAAGAGGCCACGGAGCAGTACAACCAGGCCGAAGAGCGCCGGGGCAAGCTGCAGGACGAGATCGGCAACCTCCAGGACAAGGTGGCCCGCGGTCAGCAGGAGCTCAACACCCTGCGCGACCAGATCGGTTCGGTCGCCAGCGCCCAGTACCGCTCCGGCGGCATCGACCCGGCGCTCCAGCTCTTCCTCTCCGCCGACCCGGACAGCTACCTCGACAAGGCGTCCGCGATCGACCAGCTGAGCGCCCAGCAGGCCGACGTCCTCACCTCGATCCAGGCCAAGCAGCGGACCCTCGCGCAGCAGCGCGCCGAGGCGACCACGAAGCTCGCCGACCTCGAGGACGTCCGCAAGACCCTCGGCGCGAAGAAGAAGAAGTACCAGGGCAAGCTCGCCGAGGCGCAGAAGCTCCTCAACACCCTCACGGCGGCCGAGAAGGCCAAGCTGGAGCAGGAGGAGCGGGCGAAGGAGCAGCGCGCCAGCCGCGCCGCCGGCGAGCGGATCGACCTCGGCAACGAGGCCCCCGCGAGCGGCCTCGGCGCCGCCGCGCTCTCCGCCGCCGCCACCCAGATCGGCAAGCCGTACGTCTCCGGTGCCGAGGGGCCCAACGCGTACGACTGCTCCGGCCTGACCCAGTGGGCCTACGGCCAGGCAGGCGCCGGTCTCACCCGCACCACCTACACCCAGCAGAACGACGGCACGAAGATCGGCCGCAGCCAGCTCAAGCCGGGCGACCTGGTCTTCTTCAACGGCCTGTCGCACGTGGGTCTGTACGCGGGCAACAACACGATCCTCCACGCTCCCAAGCCGGGCGCCAGCGTGCGCTACGAGTCGATGAGCTACATGGGCACGTTCCAGTTCGGTGTCCGCATCGGAGGCTGACACGCCCCGCTCGGGTACGCCGCCCAAACGGGTGGTTCGCCCGGACCCGCGCTGACCTGACGCCCCGCCGGTGACCTGTGTTCTCCGGCGGGGCGTCACTTTGTGTGCCCGTCGGCTTCGTTGGACACGGAGTGATCAGCGGCTACTGTCTGCCGCGCCAGTCTGCGTCGAGCCGAACGGAGCGCGATTAGTGGCGTCCCACCGCCGACCCGCGAGGGTCACCGTCCTGACCGCAGCCGCCGCGGCCACCGCGGCGGCGTCCCTCGGGGCCGTCCCCGCGAGCGCCGACCCGGGAACCGGCGGCACCGCCGCCACCAAGGCCACGGTCGACCGCCTCTTCGAGGAGGCCGAGAAGGCCACCGAGGGCTACAACCAGGCGGACGAGAAGACGGACGCGCTGCGCAGGACGGTCTCCCGGGCGCAGGACGGACTCGCCCGGGGCCAGGACCGCATCAACCACATGCGGGGCGCCCTCGGCTCGGTCGCCGGGGCCCAGTACCGCTCCGGCGGCATCGACCCCGCCCTCGCGCTGCTGCTCTCCTCCGACCCGGACAGCTACCTGGACCGCGCCTCCGCCCTCGACCGCGTCACCGCCCGGCAGGGCGCCGCGCTCGCCGAACTGCGGCGGGAGCAGCGCCGGCTGAACCAGAAGCGGGACGAGGCGCGCATCGCCCTCGCCGAGCTGGAGCGCAGCCGGGCCGACGTCGCCCGCCACAAGCGCGCCGTCGAGCGCAAGCTCGCCGAGGCCCGCCGGCTCCTCGCCTCCCTCACCGTCGAGGAGCGCGCCGACTACGACCGTGCCTCCCGCTCCGGCGGGCGCGCGGAGGAGCTGCCGCCCCTCGCCGACATCCCTGTCGGCTCCTCCCGGGCCTCCGCCGCGGTGATCGCCGCCCGCAGCGCGGTCGGCAAGCCGTACGTGTGGGGGGCGACCGGGCCCTCCGGCTTCGACTGCTCGGGCCTGATGGTCTGGTCGTACCGGCAGGCCGGGATCAGCCTGCCGCGCACCTCCTCCGCGCAGCGGCACGCGGGCCGGCAGGTGCCGCTCTCGCAGGCGCAGCCCGGCGACCTGGTCACGTACCGCGGCGACGCCAGCCATGTGGGCATCTACGCCGGCAACGGTCAGGTCATCCACGCGCCCTACCCCGGTGCGCGGGTCCGCTACGACCCGGTGAACATGATGTCGAACGTGACGGTGACGCGGGTCTGAGGCCGAGCGGGGCGCCGATCCCGCCGGACCGGGAGCGGCACCGGCCGGTCCGACCGTACGATCGGAGGCGTGGCAGGTCAGGGGTGTGGAGCGAGGCGGCCGGCCGTGGCCTGCCTGCTCGCCCTGCTGCTCACGCTCACGGCGCTCGCCGGCTGCTCGGCGGGCGGCTCCGGCGGCCCGGCCGCGGCCGTGGTGTCCCGGGAGATACAGACGCTCCTCGACACGCACGCCAGGGCGCTCCTCGACCGTGACGAAGCCGCCTTCCGGGCGGCCCTCGACCCCGGGTACGCGCCGGCCGCGCTGACCGGGTTCCGGCGGCTCGCGCAGGTGCCGCTCGACGACTGGACGTACCGGGTCACCGGGATCGACCGCACCGGCGACGACCGGGTCACCGCCCGCACCGAGTTCGGCTACCGCCTCCGGGGCCACGACCGGGGGCCCGTCACCAGCGGGCGCGTCCTGGACCTGACCGAGCGGGACGGACGCTGGTACGTCACCGGCGACCGGCCCGCGGAGGGCGCGCCCCGGCAGCTCTGGGAGCAGGGGGACGTCACCACGGTCCGGGGAGCCCGCTCGCTCGTCCTCGGGGTCGGCCAGGATCCGGAGCGGCTCCGGGAGATCGCCGCGGCCGCCGACCGGGCGGTCCCCGCCGTGAGCGCGGCCTGGCCCTCGGAGTGGGCCCGCGAGGTCGTCGTCCTCGTCCCCGGCTCGCTGGACGCGATGGGCGGACTCCTCGGGGCGCCGGGCAGCTCCTACCGGGGCATCGCCGCCGTCACCACGGGGGAGACGGCGGGCGGGGCGAACGCTCCCGCGGACCGGGTCATCGTCAACCCCGAGGCGTACGGCGCACTCGGGGACTTCGGCAGGCAGCTGGTCCTCACCCACGAGACGGTGCACGTCGCCACCCGGGCCCACACCTCAGGGTCCACCCCGGTCTGGCTCTCCGAAGGCTTCGCCGACTGGGCGGCCTACCGGGGCACCGGCCGGACGCCCGCACAGGCGGCACCCGAGCTCGCCCGAGCCGTCCGCGCGGGCGAGCCGCCCGCGCGGCTCCCGGAGGACGCGGACTTCGGCTTCGGCGGCGACACGGAGGCGCTCGCCCGGGCCTACGAGGGCGGCTGGCTCGCGTGCGCGCTGATCGCGGAGCGCTGGGGGGAGAAGGAGCTCACGGAGTTCTACCGCGCGGTGGGGGCGCACCCGGGCCGGGACGGTGCGGTGGAGGAGGCGCTCCAGGAGGTCCTGGACACCACGCCGGAGGAGTTCACGGCCGCGTGGCGGACGTATCTGGGGGAGCGGCTCGGCTGACGCGCTCCGCGCGCGCGTCCAGTTCGGCGAGGGCCTCCGTCAGCCACGCCTTCTCCTCCGTGCCCGTCGCGCGGGCGATCCGCAGCATGCCCTTGCGGAAGAGGTCGGCCTCCTCCTCGGCGCGCACCGGGGTCCCGCCCTCGTAGAAGAAGCTGGCCGGGGCGGTGAGGAACTCCTGGCGGCGGCGGAGCACGGCCGCCTGGTCCGCCGGGTCGGGGAGGTGGCCGAGGAAGGCGAGCAGCGTGAAGAAGCGCTGGCCGTCGGTGATCTCGGCGTCCTTGGGGGCGCGCAGCCGGGCGAGCAGCTCCTGGCGGCCCTCCGGGGTGAGCGAGAGCGTGCGGCGCGGGGCGGCGCTCGCGCCGGGTTCCGTACGGCTGTCGACCAGACCGCTCTTCACGAGGCGGGTGATCGCCGGGTAGAGGGCGCCGTCGCTGACCGGGCGGACGTGGCCGCTCAGGCCGTGGATGCGCTCCTTCAGCTCGTACCCGTGCAGCGGCTTCCCGTACAGGAAGCCCAGGATCGACAGCTCCAGCACCGGGTGCCTCCTTCGCGCTTGTCGTGGGACCGGCCGCCATGCTACCTCTTTTCGATGTGCCTCTATTCGAGGTACATCGAAAAGAGGGGGGACTCTTTCGCATGCCCGCACACCGCCGGACCCTCGTCCGGCTCGCCCGCCCGGTCTACCTGGAACTCCTCGCAGGGGTCGCCGCCGGCATCATCAACATGGTCTGGGTCGCCCGGCTCGGCGGGGACGCGGTCGCCGCCGTGGCCGTCGCCACCAACGTCGAGAACCTCCTCCTCGGCGTCGTCCTCCTCGCCGGCTCGGGCACCACCGTGCTCGTCGCCCGCGCCCGGGGCGCCGAAGATCCGGCAGGCGTCCGCGCCGCCGTCCGCGGCGGCACCGCCCTCTGCGCGCTCCTCGTGCCACCCGTCGCGCTCGGCGGCTACCTGCTTCGGGAACCGCTCGCCGCCCTGCTCCTCGGCGGCCAGGGGCATCCCGCCCACGCCCTGGCCACCGCCTACTTCGCGATCTCGCTCCCCGGCACGGCCGTCTTCTTCGCCACGAACGTCCTCGACGGAATCCTCAAGGGCGCCGGGGACACCCGCACCCCCATGCGGCTCGCCTTCCTCGCCAACGGACTGATCCTCGTCCTCGATCCGCTGCTCATCCACGCCTACGGGGTGCCGGGTGCCGCCCTCGCCACCGTCATCGGCCGGACCGTCGCCCTCGCGGTCGGGCTGCTCGTCCTGCGCCGCACCGCCCTGCTCAAGGCGGCGCGCACCACCCGCCCCGCCCTGTCGACCGCCGCCGCCGTGCGCCGTACCGCCGTCACAGGGCTGCCCATGTCCGTCGACTTCACCGTACGGATGGCCGGAGCGCTCGCGCTCGTCTCCGTCGTCGCCCGGCTCGGCGTCACCGAGATCGCCGCCTACGGCATCGCCACCAAGGCCATGTACGTCGCGACGATGGCCTTCTACGCCGTGCGGCAGGCCGCCGCCATCCACACGGCGCACCTCCTCGGCGCCCTGGAGGCACCGGCCGGCCGACTGCGGCCCGGCGCCCGGGGGCACGAGGAGCGGAAGGCCGTCGCACGGCAGGCCCTCGTCCTCGCCGCCGGCCTCGGCGCGACCGCCGCCGTGCTGCTGCTCCTCGGCGCGGGACCGGTCATGCGGGCCTTCGGCGCGGAGCCGGCGGTGGCGGAGTCGGGCGCGCTCTTCCTGCGCTGCCTCGGCCCCTACCTGGTGCTCATGGCCTGCTTCATCGGGGTCGCCGGGGTCTTCGAGGGCAGCGGGGCCGGTCCGTACCTCGCCCGGATCACCGTCGCCGGCGTCCTCGTCCAACTGCCGCTCGCCTACGCCCTGTCAGGACTCGGACTCGCCGGGATCTGTCTGGCCATGGCCCTCGCCATGGCCGTGCAGTGCGCCGCTCTCGGCCTGCTGCACCGCCGGGGCACCGACGCTCAGAAGGAGCCGGACAGGGCCTTCTCGCGCTCCGGCTGAGCCGCCTGGGCGGGGATGGCCGCCTCGACGAGACGCGGCTCCGTCACCGTCTGGCGCCACAGGATCCGGCAGGCGATGAGCGCGGCGGCGATCAGCATGCCGTTCCGGGTGAACAGCACCGCCATGCCCAGCGGGTCGCTGCGCGTCACGTGCGAGAACCACACCGGGAACTCGAAGTGCGTCACCGCCGTCGCCCAGATCACCAGGTACACCGGGACCCGCATCCGGCTCGACCGGTAGGCGAGGCAGACCGCGCCCAGGCCGACCAGCCACAGCATGTACTGCGGGGAGAGCACCCGGCTCGTCACCGTGAACAGCAGCACCGCCACGAAGGCCGCGTCCGCGACCGTCGACGAGACGAAGCGGCGGGAGCGGATCCGCCACAGCAGGAGCCAGGCGAAGGCGGCGATGGTGAGCGCGAGCGCGGCGGTGGAGACCGCGGAGACGTACGGGCCGAGGAACTCGATCGAGCCGTAGTTCATCCGCGCCTCGCCCTCCCAGCCGAAGTGCCGGATGACGTGGAAGACCATCGCGCCCAGCGACTCGACCTCCGTGCCGCGGTCCCGCTGGAAGGAGAGGAAGGCCAGCGCCCCCGGCATCCACAGCACGCACAGCAGCAGGACGGCGGCCGCCGCGCCCGCCGCCGTCGACCAGGCGCGGAAGGTCGCGCGGCCCTTCGCGGTGCCCACGAGGATCAGCGCGGGCCACACCTTCAGGACCGCGCCGAAGCCGGCGAGGGCGCCGAGGACGCGCGGGCTCCGGCCGGCCGCGAGCAGCCCCGCCACCGCGACGGCGGTCACCATCACGTCGTACCGGGCGTACGCGGTCGGACCGAGCAGCGGGACGCCCGCGATCCACATCCAGGCGCCGTCGAGCCTCCGGCCCGCGCGGCGGCCCGTGCGCACGAGCAGCCCGAAGACGAACGCGTCGCAGAGGAAGGCGAGGACGAAGAAGGCGGACGAGTAGTCGAGGAACGGCAGCAGCCCCGGTGAGAGGATCGCGAGGGCCGCGGCCGGCGGGTACTGCCAGGTGACGTCGTCCAGCGGGTACGTGCCGGTCCGCAGGACCTCGTACCAGCCCTGGTAGATGTTCGAGACGTCGAAGGTGATGTCCGGCCCGGGGACCACCACGATCTTGAAGACACCGATCAGCAGGACGACCCTGGTGAGAGCCCAGAGACCGAGCGGAAGCCGCAGGCTCATGAGTGCGTTCTTCACTACGCCGCCCGTCATCGCTGAATCGTCCTTGTCCTGTCGTTCCGCTCACGCGGAGAAGTGGTGGTGCCGGGCGGTGAATGCCATCGCGTACTGTCGGCCACGATGGACAAGACCCTGATCGTAACCAACGACTTCCCGCCACGACCCGGCGGAATCCAGGCGTTCCTGCACAACATGGCGCTGCGCCTGGACCCCGAACAGATCGTGGTCTACGCCTCCACGTGGAAGCGAAGCCGCGAAGGAGTCGAGGCGACCGCCCTGTTTGACGCCGAACAGCCTTTCACGGTTGTCCGCGATCGCACCACCATGCTGCTGCCCACCCCTCGGGTCACCGCCCGCGCCACCGCCCTGCTGCGCGAGCACGGCTGCCGGTCCGTGTGGTTCGGTGCCGCCGCGCCGCTCGGCCTGATGGCCCCGGCGCTGCGCCGGGCGGGCGCGAAGCGGCTCGTCGCCACCACCCACGGGCACGAGGCCGGCTGGGCCCAGCTGCCCGCGGCCCGGCAGCTCCTGGGGCGGATCGGCGAGGGCACGGACACCGTCACGTACCTCGGCGAGTACACCCGCTCCCGGATCGCCGAGGCGCTCACGCCCGCCGCGGCCGCGCGGATGGTCCAGCTCCCGCCGGGCGTGGACGAGAAGACGTTCCACCCCGACTCGGGTGGCGCCGAGGTCCGCGCCCGCCTCGGGCTCAGCGACCGGCCCGTCGTCGTCTGCGTCTCCCGCCTCGTCCCGCGCAAGGGCCAGGACACCCTGATCCGGGCCCTGCCCGCGATCCTGCGGCGGGTCCCGGACGCGGTCCTCCTGATCGTCGGCGGCGGCCCGTACGAGAAGGACCTGCGCCGCCTCGCCCACGAGACCGGCGTGGCCGGATCCGTACGCTTCACCGGCGCCGTCCCCTGGGCCGAGCTCCCCGCCCACTACGGAGCCGGCGACGTCTTCGCGATGCCCTGCCGCACCCGCCGCGGCGGCCTCGACGTCGAGGGTCTCGGCATCGTCTACCTGGAGGCCTCGGCCACCGGCCTGCCCGTCGTCGCCGGCGACTCCGGCGGCGCCCCCGACGCCGTCCTCGACGGCGAGACCGGCTGGGTCGTCCGCGGCGAATCCGCCGAGGAGACCGCCGACCGCGTCGCGACGCTCCTCCTCGACCCCGAGCTCCGCGCCCGCATGGGCGAGCGCGGGCGCGCCTGGGTCGAGGAGAAGTGGCGCTGGGACCTTCTCGCGGAGCGGCTCAGGGAGCTGCTCTGACACCGCGGGAGGAAGTGCGCGGGAGGAAGTGCGCGGAGGGGCCCCGGGCGATGTGTCCGCCCGGGGCCCCTCTCCGTTGCGTCGTACGGACGACCGGCCGGGCTCAGCCCTGGTAGATCGCCTCGATCTCGTCCGCGAACTCCCGCGCCACGACATTGCGCTTCAGCTTCAGGGACGGGGTGATGTGGCCCGCCTCCTCCGTGAACTGGGCGGGGAGCACCCGGAACTTGCGGACCGACTCGGCCTTGGAGACCGCGGCGTTGCCGTCGTCGATAGCGCGCTGGACCTCCGCCAGGAGGTCGACGTCCTCGCGCAGGGAGGCCGCCGAGGAGCCGGCCGGCTTGCCGTGGTCGGACGCCCAGCGGCCGAGGAACTCCTCGTCCAGGGTGACGAGCGCGCCCACGAACGGACGGCCGTCGCCGACCACCATGCACTCCGCGACCAGCGCGTGCGCCCGGATGCGGTCCTCGATGACCGCCGGCGCGACGTTCTTGCCGCCCGCCGTCACCAGGATCTCCTTCTTGCGGCCCGTGATCGCGAGGTAGCCGTCCTCGTCGAGCGTGCCGATGTCGCCCGTGTGGAACCAGCCGTCCGCCAGCGCCTCGGCCGTCGCGGCCTCGTTGTTCCAGTACCGCGAGAAGATGTGCTCGCCGTGCAGCAGCACCTCGCCGTCGTCGGCGATCCGGACCACGGAGCCCGGCAGCGGCTGCCCGACCGTGCCGATCTTCTGACGGTCCCAGGGGTTGAACGCGGTCGCCGCGCACGACTCCGTCAGGCCGTAGCCCTCCAGGACGGTGAAACCGATGCCCCGGAAGAAGTGGCCGAGCCGCTCGCCCAGCGGCGCGCCGCCCGAGATCGCGTACTCGCCGCGCCCGCCGAGGACCGCCCGCAGCTTGCCGTAGACGAGCTTGTCGAAGAGCTTGTGCTTGAGCTTGAGGCCGAAGGACGGGCCCTCGGGGGTCCCGATCGCCCGGCTGTACGCGATCGCCGTGTGCGCGGCCTTGTCGAAGATCTTGCCCTTGCCGTCGGCCTGCGCCTTGGCCCGGGCCGAGTTGTAGACCTTCTCGAAGACCCGCGGCACGCCCAGGATCAGCGTCGGCCGGAAGGAGGCCAGCTCGTCCGTGAGGTTCTTGATGTCGGGGACGCAGCCGAGCCGGATCGGCGCCATGACGGACGCGACCTCGACGAGCCGCCCGAAGACGTGCGCGGCCGGCAGGAAGAGCAGCACCGAGCACTCGCCGGTACGGAAGAGGGGCTTCAGCCGCTCCACGATGTTGCCGCACTCGGCGAAGAAGGCCCGGTGGGACAGGACGCAGCCCTTGGGGCGGCCCGTCGTGCCCGAGGTGTAGACGATCGTGGCCGGGTCGTCGGCGTTCGCCGCCGACATCCGCGCGTCGAGCAGCTCGTCGGAGACGTCCGCGCCCTCGGCGGTGAGCCGCTCGACCGCGCCCGCGTCGATCTGCCGGACGCCCTTGAGCCCCGGGAGCTCCGCCCGGACGGACTCCACCGACGCCTCGTGGGCCGCGCTCTCCACGAGCGCCAGCGAGGCGCCCGAGTCGCCGAGGATCCACTGGATCTGCTCCGGCGAGCTCGTCTCGTAGACCGGCACGGTCACGCCGCCCGCGCTCCAGATCGCGAAGTCGAGGAGCACCCACTCGTACCGCGTACGGGACAGCAGCGCGACCCGGTCGCCCGCCTCGACGCCCGAGGCGATCAGGCCCTTGGCGACCCCGCGGACCTCCGCGAGGAACTGCGTGGCCGTCACGTCGGTCCAGACACCGTCGACCTTGCGTCCCATCACGGCGACGTCTGGGTGACGGGAGGCGTTGCGGCGGATGAGATCCGTCAGGTTGCCGTCCGTGGGGACCTCGTACAGGGCCGGAAGGCTGAACTCGCGCAAGACTGCTGCTCCTCATCGGGCGCCGGCGCCACGGCTCTGTGTGATGCACCGGTGTGGTCCATGATCGGGCAGGTGCTCAGTGGGGGTGAGCACGACTGGACCGACCGGACGTTACCCATCAGTAGTTGGTTCCGATAGGGGGTCCCGGCCAGATGTTCCGTGCGTCACACATGCATGACGATGCTGTGCGCACAGTAATCCACGGGTTTCGCGACTCGGAAGTAACCGCAGGTGACACCCCCTAAGGTGGGCTCATGCGAGTCCATGTGGTCAGTGACGTGCACGGCAACGCCGAAGACCTCGCCAAGGCGGGGGAGGGTGCCGATGCCCTCATATGTCTCGGGGACCTGGTCCTCTTCCTCGACTACGCCGACCACAGCCGGGGGATCTTCCCCGACCTCTTCGGCGTCGAGAACGCCGACCGGCTCGTGGAGCTGCGCACCGCCCGCCGCTTCGACGAGGCCCGTGACCTGGGCCGCCGCCTCTGGGCCGAGCTGGACGTCGACCGCGACACCGCCATCGAGGCCGCCGTCCGCCGTCAGTACGCCGAGCTCTTCGCCGCCTTCCCCGCCCCCACCTACGCCACCTACGGGAACGTCGACATCCCCCGGCTCTGGACCGAGTACGCCACACCGGGCACGACCGTCCTCGACGGGCAGCGCGTCGAGCTGGGCGGCCTCACCTTCGGCTTCGTCGGCGGCGGACTGCGCACCCCGATGCGCACCCCGTACGAGATCTCGGACGAGGAGTACGCGGCCAAGGTCGAGGCCCTCGGGGACGTCGACGTCCTCTGCTCCCACATCCCGCCGGACGTCCCCGAGCTGACCTACGACACCGTGGCCCGCCGCTTCGAGCGCGGCAGCCGCGCGCTGCTCGACGCGATCCGGCGCACCCGGCCCCGGTACGCCCTCTTCGGCCACGTCCACCAGCCGCTCGCCCGGCGGATGCGGATCGCCGCGACCGAGTGCGTCAACGTCGGCCACTTCGCCTCGACCGGCAGGCCCTTCGCCCTGGAGTGGTGAAAGGCGCGGAGCCGCGGCGCGATAGCCTTCCGTCGGCACATCTGTACGTTTGTGCCCTTGTTTTCCTTCGAGTTCTCGCCGGACCGCACAGTGGAGGAGCCACCGCGATGGCCGAACACACCAGCTCCAGCATCACGATCGAGGCGGCGCCGGCCGACGTCATGGGTGTGATCGCCGACTTCGCCCGCTACCCGGAGTGGACGGGCGAGGTGAAGGAGGCCGAGGTCCTGGCGACGGACGCGTCCGGCCGCGCGGAGAAGGTCCGGCTGCTCCTCGACGCCGGCGCCATCAAGGACGACCACACCCTGGCGTACACCTGGACCGGCGCCGACGAGGTCAGCTGGACCCTGGTCAAGTCCCAGATGCTCCGCTCCCTCGACGGCTCCTACCGGCTCGCCGCGCTCGGCGGCGGCACCCGCACCGAGGTCACGTACCAGCTGACCGTCGACGTCAAGATCCCCATGCTCGGCATGATCAAGCGCAAGGCCGAGAAGGTCATCATCGACCGCGCCCTGGCCGGCCTGAAGAAGCGCGTCGAATCCGGCGTGTGAACCCCCGGCGGGCCTGCCGCCCGCCGGGCCGGGCCCGCGGGGGCCGACCGACGGCACACCCCTGCGGAGGGCGGCGGTAACGTCCTCCGCATGCGGATCATCCTTGTCACCGGCCCCGGCGGCGCCGGACGCACCACCGTCGCCGCCGCGACCGCCCTGGCCGAGGCGCGCGCCGGGCGCCGGGTCCTGCTCGTCTCCGAGGAGGCCGACCCGGGGCTCGCAGGGGGCGGCCTGAGCATCCTGCGCCCCGATCCCGCCGCGGACTTCCGGCGCGAGTTCCTCGCGCTCCAGGCCCGCTCCGCCGCCGCCCTCGACCTCCTCGGCGCCGCGCCCTTCGAGGACGCCGAGCTCACCGAACTCCCCGGCAGCCGCCAGTTCGCCCTGCTGAGGGCCCTGCGCGACGCCGCCCAGGGCGAGCACGACCTCGCCGTCGTCGACCTGCCCCCGCTCCCCGAGGCCCTCGCCCTCCTCGCCCTGCCCGAGCAGCTCCGCCGCTATCTGCGCCGCCTCCTGCCCCCGGAACGGCAGGCCGCCCGCGCGCTGCGCCCCATGCTCGCCCAGCTCGCCGGTGTCCCCATGCCCGCGCAGTGGCTGTACGAGACCACCGCCCGCTGGGAGGCCGAGCTGGCCGCCGCCCAGGCCGTCGCCGAAGCCCCCACCACCAGCGTCCGGCTCGTCCTCGAACCCGGACCCGCCGCCGTGCGCGCGCTGCGTACCGCCCGGCTCGGCCTCGCCCTCCAGGGCCTCACCCTCGACGCCGTCGTCGCCAACCGGCTGCTCCCCGCCGACTCCGAGGACCCCTGGCTCGCCGGGCTCACCGCCCAGCAGCACCGGCACCTGGTGGAGCTCCGTACCGCCGCGGGCCTCGTGCGCGAGCTGCCGCACCTCGGCCGCGACCCGCGCGGCGCCGAGGACCTCGCCCTCCTGGCGCCCGTCCCTCCCGCCGCCCCCGCCCCGGTCCCCGTACCCGGCCGTGAGGTCGAGGACCGGCGGGAGGAGGACGGCGTCCTCGTCTGGCACATCGCGCTGCCCGGCGCCGTCAAGGAGGAGCTCGCCCTCGTCCGCCGCGGCGACGAACTGCTCCTGACCGTCGGCCCGTTCCGCCGCCACCTGCCCCTGCCGTCCGTCCTGCGCCGCTGCACCGTGACCGGCGCCGGGCTCGTCGAAGGGGACCTCAGGGTCCGTTTCACCCCCGACCCGGGACTCTGGCCACGGACCCCCTGAGGGCGTGTACCGTCGAAGTACCAGCCACTGAGGAGTACGCCATGAGCGATTCGGATGCCTGGGCCAAGGCGTGCGCCGAGGACCTGGAGGCGGAGAAGGCCCGCCGCCGCGCCGAGCGCGGTGCCGAGCCCGGCTCGGCCGCCGAGGAACTCCGCAAGCTCTTCGACGCCGTCGCCGACAAGGTCTCCGGGGGACTCGGGGGCCCGCTGCTCGGCGGTCTCGGCGGGCAGACCGTCCAGCAGTTCGTCAGCCAGGCGAAGGCCGTCGTCGAGCCCGTCATCGAGCGGAACCCGCAGGTCTTCGACCACCTCGCCGCCGCCGGGAACGAACTGCTCGCCGCCTACCGCTCCGCCGTCGAGGGCCACGAGACCCGCTGGACCCGCGGCGGGACCGTCGCCGACGACGACCCGCGCCGTGAGGCCCACACCCGCGACGACCGGGACAGTGAGGACGGCGGGGACGAGCCGCGCCGCGACGACGAAGGGCCGGGAACGGGTCAGCAGATCGACCTCGACTGATCGGGACTGATCGGGACGACCCCTCCCCTCGGGTACGGTGGGCCGTAGCGGGGCTCGACCGAATACTGAGGGACACATGGGACTCACCATCGGCGTCGACATCGGCGGCACCAAGATCGCGGCCGGCGTGGTCGACGAGGAGGGCAACATCCTCGACACGCACAAGGTGCCCACCCCGCCGACCCCCGAGGGAATCGTCGACGCGATCAGCGCCGCGGTCTCCGAGGCGGGCAAGGGACACTCGATCGAGGCCGTGGGCATCGGTGCCGCGGGCTACGTCGACGACAAGCGCGCCACCGTCCTCTTCGCGCCGAACATCGACTGGCGGCACGAGCCGCTGAAGGACAAGGTCGAGCAGCGCGTCGGCCTCCCCGTGGTCGTCGAGAACGACGCCAACGCGGCCGCCTGGGGCGAGTACAGGTTCGGCGCCGGCCAGGGCCACGAGGACGTCATCTGCATCACCCTCGGCACCGGCCTCGGCGGCGGCATCATCATCGGCAACAAGCTGCGCCGCGGACGCTTCGGCGTGGCCGCCGAGTTCGGCCACATCCGGGTCGTCCCGGACGGTCTGCTGTGCGGCTGCGGCAGCCAGGGCTGCTGGGAGCAGTACGCCTCCGGGCGCGCGCTCGTCCGGTACGCCAAGCAGCGTGCCAACGCCACGCCGGAGCGCGCGGCGGTCCTGCTGGGCCTCGGCGACGGCACCCCCGAGGGCATCGAGGGCAAGCACGTCAGCCAGGCCGCCCGTGCCGGCGACCCGGTCGCCGTCGACTCCTTCCGCGAGCTGGCCCGCTGGGCGGGCGCCGGTCTCGCGGACCTGGCCTCGCTCTTCGACCCCTCGGCGTTCATCGTCGGCGGCGGCGTCTCGGACGAGGGCGACCTCGTCCTCGACCCGATCCGGAAGTCCTTCCGGCGCTGGCTGATCGGCGGCCAGTGGCGCCCGCACGCGCAGGTCCTCGCGGCCCAGCTCGGCAACAAGGCCGGCCTGGTCGGCGCGGCCGACCTGGCCCGCCAGGGCTGACCCCCGTACGAAGGCATACGACGACCGCCCGCCGCGTCCTCTCGGACACGGCGGGCGGTCGTCGTATCTTGACCGGCATGGCGATCAGTGAGCTGCCCAACTCCCGCACCGAGGCGGACGGTTCGGCCGTCCTCCGGGTCCTGAGCTACAACGTCCGCTCGATGCGCGACGACGAGGACGCCCTCGCCCGGGTGATCCGGGCCTGCGCCCCGGACCTCGTCTTCGTCCAGGAGGCCCCGCGCTTCTTCCGCTGGCGCAGGCACGCGGCCCGGCTCGCCGCCAAGAGCGAGCTCGTGATGCTGAGCGGCGGCGCCACCGCGGCGGGGCCGATGCTCCTCTGCTCCCTGCGGGCCACCGTGGAACGCACCGAGGACGTGCTGCTGCCGCTCACCCCCGGCCTGCACCGCCGCGGCCTCGCGACCGCCGTCGTCCGCTTCGCCGGGGCCAGGGTCGGGCTGATCAGCTGCCACCTGAGCCTGCGGAAGGACGAGCGGTACGCCCAGGCCGGGATGGTCCTCGACCGGGTCGCCGCGCTGGGCACCCCGTACACCCTCGTGGGCGGAGACCTCAACGAACGGCCCGGCGGCCCCGCCTTCACCCGGCTCGCCACGGAGCTCCGGGACGGCTGGGCGGTCAGCCCCTGGGGCGGTGAGCACACCTCGACCCCGGCCGACCCGCACCAGCGCATCGACGCCATCCTGGCCACCCCGGGCATCGAGTTCCTCGGCTGCGGGGTCCCGCCCCACCTCGACCCCACGGACCTGAGAACGGCCACGGACCACCTGCCAGTGCTGGCGGCGGTCCGTGTGCCCGCCTCGTAGGGCGGGGATTCCGCCTCGTGGGGCGGGGTATCCGCCTCGTGGGGCGGGGAGTGCTTCTTCGGGCGGGCGGTCGGGGCGGTTACACGACCGCCCCGCGGCCGGGGTCTCCGAAGCCGTCGTCATCGTCGTCGTCGTGCTTCATGCGCGCCACCAGGGTCGCGAAGCCGCCCAGGAAGCCGCCCACGCAGAGCGTCGTCAGCCACCAGGTCATGTCCCACTGGAGCAGGACGGCCAGCAGCATCAGCACCGGACCGCCGACCACGCCGAGCCAGGCGAACTTGGTCGTCGCGTCGGCCTCCGGGAGCGGCGGGGGCTCCGGCGGGACGAAGTGTCCCTCCTCGCCGCCGTCCGGGCCCTCCTCCGGCTCGGCCGGGGAGTAGTCCCGCGGACCGCTCGGGCGGACCCCGGGCGCGAAGACGATAGAGCTGCCCAGTGCGGGCTTCTCCGCTCCGGCCTCCGGCCGCTTGTCGGGATCGGCCGGCGGCTCGCCGTCCGCCCCGGTCGGCCCGGTCGCTCCGGACTCGCCGCCGGACGCGGGGCCCGCCTCGGCACCGGACGTGGCTCCGGATCCGGACGCGGACCCCGACCCCGTACCCGTACCGGACGCCGTACCCGTACCCGTACCCGACCCGGCACCCGTACCGGACGCCGGCCCCGGGCCGGTCCTGGTGTCCGGCTGCGCGGGCTCGTCCTCCGGCTCGGGCAGCGAGAGGGTCTCGATCGGCCGGAACGGCCTCGCCCCCGGGGGATCCGCGGGCTCGTCCCCGTACCCGGCGACGATCGCGGCCCAGGCCGCCTCCTCGTCGATGGGCTGCGGCTCCCGCTCGCCGCCGTCCTGCTGATCAGCCACCGCTGGTGCTCCTCTTCCCGTCGACCGGACTCGGGGCGAGACGCTCGACGAACGCCCAGCTCTCCTCGAAGATCCGCTCCGCGTCATGGTCCAACGTCGCGACGTGGTAGCTCTGTTCCAGCAGGATCTCCCGGACGTCCGTCGAGGACACCCGGCTGAGGATCCGCGCCGAGTCGGCCGGCGGCACCACATGGTCCTGCGGGCTGTGCAGCACGATCAGCGGCTGCGTGACCTGCGGGAGCTCCGCGTCCACCGTGCGGAAGAACTGGCGCAGCGAGTGCGCGGCGTGCAGCGGGACCCGGTCGTAGCCGATCTCCGCCACGCCCTCCTTGGCGATGTCGCTGGCGATGCCGCTCGTCGTGCGGACGAAGTGCCGGGCGACCGGCAGCGCGTGCGCCGCCAGGCCGTGCACCTTGTTTCCCGGGTTGACGAGGACGAGGCCCCGCACGGCGTCCCCGTGCTGCGCGGCGAGGCGCAGCGAGAGCGCGCCGCCCATCGAGAGACCGAAGACGAAGACGGTCTCGCACCGGTCCAGGAGCTCGCGCAGGGCCCGGTCCACCTCCGCGTACCAGTCGCGCCAGGTGGTGAGCTGCATGTCCTCCCAGCGGGTGCCGTGGCCCGGCAGCAGCGGCAGCGACACGGTGAGCCCGCGGGCGGCCAGATACTCGGCCCACGGGCGCATCGACTGCGGGGAACCGGTGAATCCGTGACAGAGAAGGACGCCGACCTCTCCGCCTTCGTGGCGGTACGGCTCGGCTCCGGGAAGGACCGGCACCGGGGTCTCCTGTTCGGTTGCGACTTCGGCGGCTGCGGGTGCGCCGAAGCGACGGAAAATGGGGAAGGACCTTCACGGTACGCGACCGGACCGACACCGACCAGGGCCGCAGCGGGGGCCGTGGCCAGGTACGGGATAAAGTCGTCGCGACGGCACACGGAAGGCATGGCGAGTTGATCTACGGCGCAATGAAGTTCTCCATCGGAGGGTCCCTGAAGCTTGCCTTCCGGCCCTGGGTCGAGGGTTTGGAGAACGTTCCGGCCGACGGTCCCGCGATCCTGGCGAGCAACCACCTCTCCTTCTCGGACTCCTTCTTCCTCCCCGCCGTTCTGGACCGCAAGGTCACCTTCATCGCGAAGGCCGAGTACTTCACCTCCCCGGGCGTGAAGGGCAAGCTCACCGCCGCCTTCTTCAAGGGCGTCGGCCAGCTCCCGGTCGACCGGTCGGGCGCCCGCGGCGCCGGCGAGGCGGCGATCAAGGCCGGCATCGAGGTCATCGAGAGCGGCGGGCTCTTCGGTATCTACCCCGAGGGCACCCGGTCGCCCGACGGCCGCCTCTACCGCGGCAAGCCCGGCGGTCTGGCGCGGGTGGCCCTGGCCACCGGCGCTCCCGTGATCCCGGTCGCCATGATCGACACGGAGAAGATCCAGCCGCCCGGCAAGGTCGTCCCCAAGCTGATGCGCCCGGGCATCCGGATCGGCAAGCCGCTGGACTTCACCCGCTACCAGGGCATGGAGGGGGACCGCTTCATCCTCCGCTCGGTGACCGACGAGGTCATGTACGAGATCATGAAGCTGTCCGGCCAGGAGTACGTCGACATCTACGCGACCGCCGCCAAGCGGCAGATCGCGGACGCGGAGAAGGCGGCCAAGGAGGCCGTCAAGGCCGAGATCGCGGCGCGGGAAGAGTCCGGCGCGTAAGCGGTCCGGCAGGTCAGCACCCCTAGGGGTGTTCGGGGGGTGGGGGAATGGCCAAGCGTGAGCGTGTCGTGCGCATGTCGGTCGAGCAGCCGCTGTGGCGGGCGCTGACCGGCTACCGCGTCCTGACGATGATCTACGCCGTCATGGTGTTCGCCGTCGGGCGGGAGCAGTACGAGCGCCCCTGGATCGGCGTCGGCTATCTGGCGGTGATGTGCGTCTGGACCCTCGCCACCCTCCCCAGGGTGGCGAACGCGGCCAGCTGCACCAAGCCCTTCCTCGGCGCCGACCTCACGATCGCCCTCGTGGGGATCCTGCTCACCCCGCTCGCCGACGCCGACGCCCAGACCTTCGACGGCCCCACCCTGCCGACGATATGGACCGCCGGCTCCGTCCTCGCGTACGCGCTCAAGGGCGGCTGGCGCTGGGCCGGGGTCGCCTCCTCCCTCGTCGCCGTCGCCAACATCGTCGAGCGCGGCCACCCCAGCCGGGACACCGTCCACAACGTGGTGCTCGTCTGGGTGGCCTCCATCGCCATCGGATACGTCGTCGAGGTGGCCCGCGCCTCCGAGCGCACCCTCGCCCGCGCCCTGGAGATCGAGGCCGCGACCCGGGAGCGGGAGCGGCTCGCCCGGGACATCCACGACAGCGTCCTCCAGGTCCTCGCGATGGTGCAGCGGCGCGGCACGGCGATGGGCGGCGAGGCCGCCGAGATCGCCAGGATGGCGGGGGAGCAGGAGGTGGCGCTCCGTACGCTCGTCGCGGGCGGGCTCACCCGGCCCAGCCTGGTCTCGGAGGACGAGTCCGAGGGGGCCGTGGTCCGGGTCGTCGACGTGGACGACGAGCCGGACGACGACACCCCCGTCGATCTGCGCCTCCTGCTCGCCCCGCGCGCCGGGGCGAGGGTCACCCTCTCCGAGCCGGGCGCCCCGGTCCTGCTGCCGCCGCCCGCCGCCCGCGAGATGGCCGCCGCCGTCGGCGCCGCCCTGGACAACGTCCGGGTGCACGCGGGGGAGGACGCCCAGGCCTGGGTCCTGATCGAGGACTGGCCGGACGAGGTGATCGTCACCGTCCGGGACGACGGCCCCGGCATCCCGGAGGGCCGCCTCGCGGAGGCCTGGGGCGAGGGCCGGATGGGGGTCGCCCTCTCCATCCGGGGCAGACTGCGGGACCTGGGCGGCTCGGCCGAGCTGATCTCGGTCCCCGGGCAGGGCACGGAAGTCGAGTTGAAGGTCCCTCGGGGGAAGGCAGGACAGGAAAGATGAGCGAGCAGCAGGCCGAGCGGCAGCGGATCAGGGTGATGGTCGTCGACGACCATCCGATGTGGCGGGACGCGGTCGCCCGCGACCTCGCGGAGGCGGACTTCGACGTGGTCGCCACGGCGGGCGACGGCGAGCAGGCCGTGCGCCGGGCCACGGCCGTCGGTCCCGACGTCCTCGTCCTGGACCTGAACCTGCCGGTCAAGCCGGGCGTCCAGGTCTGCAAGGAGCTCGTCGGCGCGCACCCCGCGCTGCGGGTCCTGGTCCTCTCGGCGAGCGGCGAGCACGCCGACGTCCTGGAGGCGGTCAAGTCCGGTGCCACCGGCTATCTCCTCAAGTCGGCCAGTACCGAGGAGCTCATCGACGCCGTCCGCCGGACGGCCGTCGGCGACCCCGTCTTCACGCCGGGGCTCGCCGGCCTGGTCCTCGGCGAGTACCGCAGGCTGGCCGCCGAGCCCGCCCCGGCGCCCGGCGCCGACGAGCCGAAGGCCCCGCAGCTGACCGAGCGCGAGACCGAGGTCCTGCGCCTCGTCGCCAAGGGGCTCAGCTACAAGCAGATCGCCGAGCGCCTGGTGATCTCGCACCGCACCGTCCAGAACCACGTCCAGAACACGCTCGGCAAGCTCCAGCTGCACAACCGCGTGGAGCTCGTCCGGTACGCCATCGAGCGCGGTCTCGACGACGCGTAAGGAGCAGGACCGGCCCGCGGTACCGGGCGCGGTGACGTGAGGGGCCGTATATTCGCGAGGACCGCGCATATACGGCCCTTCACCGCTTCTGGGGGAATCCCGTGGAAATCCTGGCATTCGGCGTGCAGGCGGACGAGAAGCCCATGCTCGAGAAGGCCTTCGCCGGGCACCACGACGTCCGCTGCCTGGACGTCTTCCTCAACGAGGACACCGCGCCGATCGCGGCGGGCTACGAGGTCATCTCCACCAGCGTCAACGCCAGCCTCGACCACAAGGTCCTGCAGACCCTCGCCGCCGGCGGCACCCAGATGATCGCCCAGCGCTCCACGGGCTTCAACAACATCGACCTGGAGGTCGCCGAGCGGCTCGGCCTCACCGTCGCCCGGGTCTCGTACTACTCCCCGTACTCCGTCGCCGAGTTCGCCTGGACGCTCGCGATGACCGTCAACCGCCGGATCGTCCGCGCCTCCAACCGGACCCGCGACTTCGACTTCCGCCTCGACGGGCTGATGGGCCGCGACCTCCGGGGCCGCACCGTCGGCGTCCTCGGCACCGGCAAGATCGGCGAGGCCTTCACCCGGATCGCCCACGGCTTCGGCATGAAGCTGCTCGGCTGGGACGTCGCCGAGAACCCCGCCTGCGTCGAGCTCGGCATGACGTACGTGGAGAAGGAGCGGATCCTCGCCGAGGCCGACCTCATCAGCCTTCACGTACCGCTGCTGCCGTCCACCCACCGCATCATCGACGCCGCCGCCCTCCGGGCCATGAAGGACGACGCGATCCTGGTGAACTCCAGCCGCGGCGGCCTCATCGACACGGAGGCGCTGGTCGCCGAGCTCAGGAAGGGCCGCTTCGCCGGGGTCGGCCTCGACGTGTACGAGGCGGAGGCCGGGCTCTTCTTCGTCGACAGGTCCCTGGAGGCCGTCGACGACGACACCCTGGCCCGCCTGGTCACCTTCCCGAACGTGGTGGTCACCTCCCACCAGGCGTACTACACCGTCGACGCCGTCAGCCAGATCATCGACACCACGGTCCGGAACGTCCTCGACTACACCGCCGGGCGGCGCAGCGAGAACGTCCTGGTGCCGAGGACCTCCTAGCCTCCTAGGGCCTGTCCGACGGATCAGGGTCGGACAGGCCCTAGACCAGCACTCCCGCGAGAAGCGAGGCGGTCAGGGTCGCCCCGTCCATCGTGAGCACCGACTCCGGGTGGAACTGCACGCCGGCGAAGCCGGGCCCGCGCAGCGCGTGCACCTCGTCGGTCCCCGGGTCGCGGCTGACCTCGATCCGGTGCAGGGCGAGCTCCGTCGCCGTCCGGTCGTCGCAGCGGGCCGTGAAGCTGTTGTAGAAGCCGACCGTCTGCTCCTGCCCGAAGAGGTCGATCCGCAACTGCGCCCCCTGGAACGGGGTCCGCTTGCGGACGATCTCCAGGCCCAGCTCGGCGGCGATCAGCTCGTGCCCCAGGCACACCCCGAGCAGACCGTGCCGGTGGTCCCGCACCAGCTCGGCCGTCAGACCGCGCAGGAAGCGCATCTTCGGATCGGCGGCGTCCGAGGGGTTGCCGGGGCCGGGCCCGAGCACCACCGGCCCCTCGTGGGCGAGGGCCAGCTCCCGCAGCCCCGGCTCGTCGTAGCGGAGCACCGACACCTCGAGGCCCGAGGAGCGCAGGACGTGCGCGAGCATCGCCGTGAACGTGTCCTCGGCGTCGATCACCAGCGCGTGGCCGGACAGCTCCGCCGACTTCACCTGCATCCGCAGCCAGAACGGCGCGAGATCGGCCCGCCGCGCGTCCAGGGCGGCCCGCACGCGCGGATCGTCGGCGAGGCGCGCCGGCGCCGGAGCCGAGGCGCCGCCCGTCGGCCGGCCCTCCCGCACCCCGAGCGCGGTCAGCACCCCGGCCGCCTTGGCGTGCGTCTCGGCCACCTCGCCCGCCGGGTCCGAGTGCCGGACGAGGGTCGCCCCGACGGGCACCCGCAGCCGCCCGCCCGCGTCGATGTCGGCGGTACGGATCAGAATGGGCGAGTCCAGCGTCTGCGCCCCGCTCGCGTCCGTACCGAGCAGCGCGAGCGCGCCCGCGTAGTAGCCGCGCCCGCCGGTCTCGTGACGCTCGATCACCCGGCAGGCGTTCTGCACCGGCGAACCGGTCACGGTCGCCGCGAACATCGTCTCCCGCAGCACCTCCCGCACGTCGAGCGAGGAGCGCCCGCGCAACTCGTACTCGGTGTGCGCGAGATGGGCCATCTCCTTCAGCCGGGGCCCGATCACGACCCCGCCCATGTCGCCCACGGTGCACATCATCTTGAGCTCCTCGTCGACGACCATCGACAGCTCCTCGGTCTCCTTGCGGTCGGCGAGGAAGGCCAGCAGGTCCTCGGGGGTCGGGGAGGCCCCGGCCGGGTAGCGGTAGGTGCCGCTGATCGGGTTCATCACGACCGTGCCGCCCGACATCCGCACGTGCACCTCGGGGCTCGCCCCGACGAGCGTCCGCTCGCCCGTGTGCACGACGAAGGTCCAGTACGCGCCCCGCTCGCCCGCCAGGAGCCGCCGGAACAGGGCGAGCGCGTCGGCCCGCCCGAAGCCGGGGATCTCACCCGTGAACGTCCGCCGGATGACGAAGTTCGCGCCCTCGCCGGAGCCGATCTCCTCGTCGATGACCCGGCGCACGGTCCCGGCGTACTCCTCGTCCGAGACGTCGAACGCGCCGCCCTCGACGCGCACGTCGTGCGCGGGCAGCCGGCTGAGCGCCTCGTCCAGCGGCAGCTCGTACGACTCATCGGCGACGAGCACGGAGAGCGGGGTGCCGTCGTCCCGCACGTCGAAGCCGCGCTCCCGGATCTGCCGGAAGGGCACGAGCGCGAGCGTCGGCAGCGGGCCCACGGGCAGCTCGGCGAGCCGCTCGGCCTCGTGGACCCGGCCGATCAGCACCTCGACGGTGTCGTGGTCACGACCGGGGGTCCGCCTGCGCAGCAGGGCGAAGGGCGGGCAGGAGTCGTCCAGGAGACGGGAGAGGTCCAAGGGGTCCATGGGGTGTGTCGTTCCTTCCGGGTGGAGTACGGAGAGGAGGAACGGCCCCGGGTACGAGAAAAGGCCGCCCCTCGGGCGGCCTTCGCGTGTCGTTCGGTGTACGCGCGATCAGTGGGCCGCCGGATGAGCGGTCCACCACCAGTTCTGGATCTGGGAGTTCTGGATCTGAGGCGCGAACATGTCGAGCACTGTAACCCAGCGGGAAGCCGAGGGGCCACGAAAACGGGGCCCGGTCCGCACCGTGGACGGTGCGAGCCGGGCCCCGAGGCCGCTCTGTGCGAGCTACCCGATCAGAAGATCAGGTTGTAGATCTGCCAGCCGGGGCCGACGTTCACGCGCGTGGCGTACGGCGCGGTGAGGCTGCCGGTGCCCTTGTACGACCAGAGCGTGCCGGAGCCGTCGCGGGCTATCAGGTCGCCCCTGCCGTCGGCGCTCAGGTCGCTCGGACCGACGATGCTGTTGTACGCACCCCAGCCGCCGCCGACCCGGTACCGCGTGGCGAACGGCGTGGTGGCGTTGCCCGTGCCCTGGTACGACCAGAGGACACCGGAGGTGTCGCGGCCGATGAGGTCGGCCTTGCCGTCGCCGGACAGGTCACCGGTGGAGACGATGGCGTTGTACGTCTGCCAGCCGCCGCCGACCCGGAGCCGGGTCGCGAACGGGGTGGCCGGGACGCCGGTGCCCTTGTACAGCCACAGGACACCCGACTTCTCGCGGGCGATCAGGTCGGGCTTGCCGTCGTTGGTCACGTCCCGGACGGCGATGATCCGGTCGTAGATCCCCCAGCCGCCACCGGTCCGCAGCCGCGCCTTGAACGGCGCGGCCGGGTTGCCGCTGCCCTGGTAGTACCAGAGGACACCGGAGGCGTCCCGGGCCACGGCGTCCCCGGTGCCGTCGGCACGGAGAGCGGTCATGGGCGTGATGGCGTTGTAGACCTGCCACCCGGACCCGACCCGGTACCGGTTCAGGAACGGCGCGGAGGCGTTGCCGGTGCCCTGGTACTGCCAGAGGACACCGGAGGCGTCACGGGCGAGGACGTTGTAGCGGTTGGTGGCGTTCACCGCCGGGGCCGGGGCGGACTCGACGACGTCCGAGGCCTTCACCCACGCCATGCGGTGGTTGTAGCGGATCGGGATGTACATGTCGGTGCCGACGACGTTCGTCTGGGCGGAGCCGAAGTAGTCGTCGCCCTTCACCGCCGGGCCGGCCTTCACGTACGCGCCGCCGGCGCCGAAGGAGTACAGCGACAGGTAGTTGGGGTTGTCCGTGGGCGCGGTGACGCCGTTGGTGCCGGGGTACGCGGCCTTCTCGGGGAAGGCGCGGCCGTAGATCAGCGGCGTCTTGCCGGCCGCGGCCTTCAGGACCCGCTGCGAGGTGTCCTTGACGACGGACGTGTACTGGCCGCCCGGGTTGTAGAACCAGGCCTTCTGGCCGCCGTACCAGATCTGCGTCCAGTTGGTCTGGACGGCCGACACGACGTAGGTGCCGCCCGCGCGGACCTTGTTGCCCCAGTTGGGGCCGTCGCTCCACAGGACGTTGGGGATGTACGCGTCCTTGATCGGCGTCGTGGTCGACGGCGTCTCGTAGAGGTAGCCGAAGTTGGCCGGCTGGGCGGGGACGGTGCTGCCGCCGTAGGTGATCTTCGGCTGGTTCGCCGAGGTGTAGGGCGGGACGACACGGACCAGCTGGCCGGGCTGGAGCAGACCGCCGGCGCCGCCGGCACCGGTCGGGGCGCCGAGGAGGGACATGTAGTGGTTCCAGTCCCAGAACGGACCGGCGTCCCAGTGCATCCCCGCGACCTTGGCGTTGACGTGGCCCGGGACCTCGTCGTGGCCGATGATGTGCTCACGGTCCAGCGGGATGCCGTACTCGGTCGCGAGGAACTTCACCAGCTTCGCGGAGGACTCGTACTGGGGCTCGGTGTACCACTTGCCATCCTTGATGGCGTAGCCCTCGTGCTCCACGCCGATGGCGTGCATGTTGTCGGTCCAGTTGCCCGCGTGCCACGCGATGTTCTTGTTCTCGACCATCTGGGTGACCAGACCGTCGCTCGCGCGGATCAGGTAGTGGGCGCTGCCCTTGGCCGTCGCGCTCTGGAAGGTCGCGATGGTGCCCTCGTAGCTGCCCTCGGTGTCGTGGATCACGATCCGGCGGACGTCCAGCTGGGTGTTCTTGGCCCGGTTGGCGAGCGTGTAGTTCCGCTGCCCGGTGCTCGGGACCTCGGCCGGGCGGTAGTCGCAGACCAGGCCGGTCGGCGGGCACTCGGGCGTCGGGGTGTCCGTGGTGCTCGCGAAGCTCGCGGCCAGCGGCACGTTCGACGGCTTGGCGGGCTCCACCTCGGGCGCGGCCGGCAGCGTGACCGGCTGGCCCTCGGTCGTGAGCGCGCGCTCACCCGTCTTGATCGACTCGAAGACGCGCTCCGCGAAGAGGTCGGCGCCCTTCCGGTCGGGGGACTGGCTGTAGCGGGCCACGGCCGGGTACCAGTCGGCCGGGTCCTCGGAGAGCTCGGCGCCGGCCTGCTTCTGGTACTCGGCGAGCAGCGCGGCACCGGCACGGATCGAGGCGGCGGTGTCGTTCTTCACGGCGTCGGCGGAGCTGTCGATCAGCCCGGCGGCCTTGTCCAGGGTGTGCAGCCGCGGGTCGTCGGTGTCGACGGTCTCCTTCGGCAGTGCCGCCAGGGCCTTGGCCTCGTCGAAGGTCTTCTCGATCTCGGCCTTGCCGCTCGCGTTCAGGTGCGCGAGGCGCTCCTTCACGTCGTGCTGCTCGACGTCCTCGGCATCGACGTCCGTCAGGCCCATGACGTTGTAAGCGCCGGTCGTGCTCGGCAGCCCGTCGTGCGACTCCCAGCGCGTCTGGCGGTACGACACCGCCATCAGCACGCTCTGCGGCACATCGAACTCGCGCGCCGCGTTTGCGAACTGCGACTGGAGGGAAACGTCACCAGCAGCAGCCTTGGCGTCGCCCGTCCCGCCGAGGAGGCCCGGGGACGCGACCGCGATGGTGCCGAGCGTGGCAGTGGCGACGACCGCGGCCGCCGCTCCGTACATGAGACGTTTCTTCTTAAGGTCCCTGCGGTGACTCCGGGTCACGCCCACCCCTGTGATTCGACTGTCAACTAGTGAAACGGGCCAGAGGGTAACACCACCTGAAGGCGTGAAGATCGCCGGCGGACATTTCGGGCGCGCGTCTCAGTCACTGGGCAGGGGGCCGAGATGGGGCGAAGGACCCCGTAATGTAGTGAGCGTGACCGTGAACGCTGATACCCACGCCGTCGCCAAGGCGACCTGGCGAGACCTGCCCGCGGCGCAGCAGCCCGAGTACCCCGATGCCGAGGCTCTGCGCGATGTGATCGCGGACCTCGAGTCGTATCCTCCGCTCGTCTTCGCCGGCGAGTGTGACCAGCTGCGCGCCCGGATGGGAGCCGTCGCCCGTGGCGAGGCGTTCCTGCTCCAGGGCGGCGACTGCGCCGAGGCTTTCGACGCCGTGTCCGCCGACCACATCCGGGCCAAGCTCAAGACGCTGCTCCAGATGAGCGCCGTCCTCACCTACGCGGCCTCCGTGCCCGTGGTGAAGGTCGGCCGCATCGCCGGCCAGTACTCGAAGCCCCGCTCCAAGGGGACCGAGACCCGCGACGGCGTGACCCTGCCGACGTACCGGGGCGACTCGGTCAACGGCTTCGGCTTCGACGAGAAGTCCCGTATCCCGGACCCCGAGCGCCTGAAGCGGATGTACAACGCCTCCGCCTCCACGCTCAACCTGGTGCGAGCCTTCACCACCGGTGGCTACGCCGACCTGCGCCAGGTGCACGCCTGGAACCAGGACTTCGTGAAGTCGTCCCCCTCGGGCCAGCGCTACGAGCAGCTGGCGCGGGAGATCGACAACGCGCTGAACTTCATGAAGGCCTGTGGCACCGACCCGGCCGAGTTCAAGGCCGTCGAGTTCTACGCCTCCCACGAGGCGCTGCTGCTCGACTACGAGGGCGCCCTGACCCGTACGGACTCGCGCACCGGCAAGCTGTACGACACCTCCGGCCACATGGTCTGGGTCGGTGAGCGCACCCGCCAGCTGGACCACGCGCACATCGAGTTCTGCTCGCAGATCGCCAACCCGATCGGCATCAAGCTCGGCCCGACCACCACGGTGGACGAGGCGCTGACGTACATCGACCGCCTCGACCCGGACCGCGAGCCGGGCCGGCTGACCTTCATCGTCCGCATGGGCGCCGACAAGGTCCGCGACAAGCTCCCCGAGCTCGTCGAGAAGGTCACCGCCTCGGGCGCGGTCGTCGCCTGGGTCACCGACCCGATGCACGGCAACACCTTCGAGGCCGCCTCCGGCCACAAGACGCGCCGTTTCGACGACGTGCTCGACGAGGTCAAGGGCTTCTTCGAGGTCCACAAGGAGCTCGGCACCCACCCGGGCGGCATCCACGTCGAGCTCACCGGTGACGACGTCACCGAGTGCGTGGGCGGCGGCGACGAGATCTTCGTCGACGACCTGCACCAGCGCTACGAGACGGCCTGCGACCCGCGCCTCAACCGGAGCCAGTCGCTCGACCTGGCGTTCCTGGTGGCGGAGATGTACCGCGACCAGTGATGTGATCAGTCGGTAGGTATCTACGACGATGGGGCGCGGATCCATGTGATCCGCGCCCCATCGTCGTATCCAGGGCTTTTGAGGCTCCGGCCCGCCGGGTAAGGTTAGGTTAGCCTTATCGATCTCGGCGGGAGGTGAACCGCGTGTACGTCTGCTCATGCTTCGGTGTCACGGAGAAGCAGGTCAAGGAGCACGCGGACGCGGGCGCCTGCACGCCGCGCCAGATCGCCTCGGCCTGCAAGGCCGGGACGGACTGCGGTTCCTGCGTCCGCCGCATTCAGGCCATCCTCGGGCGTGGCAACTGCCCCCGCCGCGAGCTCCTGGACCAGGGCATGCCGGCGCTGACCGCGGAGACCTACACGGAGCTCGACGAGGCCGCCTAGGGGTCTGCTAGCTCGGCTGCTCGATCAGGGTCGAGATGTAGAGCGCCTCGCCCAGGGACTCGATCAGCTCCAGCTGCGTGTCCAGGTAGTCGATGTGGTGCTCCTCGTCGGCGAGGATCTCCTCGAAGAGGTTGGCGGACGTGATGTCCCCCTTGGCGCGCATGACCTCGATCCCACGCTTGAGGCGGTCGATCGCCTCCACCTCGACCTGGCGGTCCGCCTGGAACATCTCGGTGATCGTCTGTCCGACCCGGACGTGGAAGAGCCGCTGGTAGTTGGGCAGACCGTCGAGCATCAGGATGCGCTCGGTGATCTTGTCCGCGTGCTTCATCTCATCGATGGACTCTTCGCGGGTGTACTTGGCGAGCTTCGTCCACCCCTTGTTGTCCTGGATGCGGTAGTGCAGCCAGTACTGGTTGATGGCCGTCAGCTCGCCGGTCAGCTGCTCGTTGAGAAACTCGAGGACCTCGGGGTCGCCCTGCATCGCAGAGGCTCCTTCCACTTCCACGTTGCGTGTCTGTGCCGTCACTGGGCAGGATGGCCGCATCCTCGCACCCCGAATGGGGGGCGTCCAGTAAGTGCAGGCTTAGTGGGAGTTGCCCGAATCTCGGACAGGTGGGAGGTTGGCTGGTCATGACCACCCCTCGCCGTCTGTCACCATGGATGACATGGGTCAGCCGGAGAGCGGAGAACGCCGGGAAGGGGAAGCGGGGGAGCCGGATCGTTCGCCGGATCTTCCGCCGGGTCAGCGGCTGCAGCGCGGCTGGCCGGTCACGCACTACGGGCCCGTCCCCAAGTTCAAGCCGGACCGCTGGGAGTTCCGCGTCTTCGGCGCGACGGCGGACGGCGACAAGCGGTGCTGGAACCACGAGGAGTTCTCGGCCCTGCCGTTCTCCACGGTCGTGGCCGATCTGCACTGCGTCACGAAATTCAGCATGCTCGGGGCCGAATGGGGTGGGGTGCCCGCCCGGACCATCCTCGAACTGGCTCCGCCCGCGCCGCAGGTCACGCATGTGATGGTCTGGGCCGAGTACGGCTACAGCGCCAACATGCGGCTCGCCGACTTCGCCGCGGACCGCTCGATCTTCGCCACCCACAAGGGCGGCGAGCTGCTCACCGCCGAGCACGGCTTCCCGCTGCGGCTCGTCGTCCCGCACCTGTACGCCTGGAAGGGGCCCAAGTGGGTCCGGGGCGTGGAGTACATGGCCGCCGACCGCCGGGGCTTCTGGGAGGAGCGCGGCTACCACAACCTCGGTGACCCGTGGACGGAGCAGCGCTACTCGTACCAGGAGGAACCGGGAGACGGCCCGGAGCTGTAGTGCTCCGGACCGCCGGGGTGCGTCTCGGCCGGTTCGTTCAGTGGTGGTACTGGTGGACCACCGCGTGGCCCTTGCCGCGGCCGATCAGCCACTTGTTCACCGGGGTGGTGATCACGAACGCGGCGGCCAGCGCGATGGCCAGCACGATCCAGAACAGCGGCGCGTTCAGATGCGCGTCCATGGCGCCCGGCCAGAGGGCGATGACGCCGTTGTCGATGATCTCCATGACGGTGATCGAGAGGGTGTCGGCGGCCAGCGCGACCTTGAAGGCCGTCCTGAAGTCGACGCCGGCGGCAAGGATGCTGCGCAGGGTGAACGCGTAGCCGAAGAAGAAGGCCAGGCTGATCGCGAGGATCATCGTCTGGACGTTGCCCCAGCCGAGCGCCGTGCCGATGACCATGCCGAGCACCTCGCCGATGGCGCAGCCGGTGAGGCAGTGCAGCGTGGCCTTGGCGGCCATGGCCCAGGAGGCCTTGCCGGGGCTGTGCCCCTGGCCGTGGTGGCCGTGGTGACCGCTGCGGTCCTGGTCCTCGCCGTGCTGCTCGCCGTGGTTCTCGTGGCCTGCGTGACCCTCGTGGGTGCTGTGGTCGTGACGGGCGTGCGCTTCGTGCTGCATGGGTGCCCCCAAGCTCGGGTAGCGGTTCCTGCCGATACAGGAACCGTATACCCCCCTGGGGTATTCCTCAACAGGGAATGCGCGCCCCGGTCAGCCCCGCAGCTTCTTCAGGAGCTCCACGTCGGCGACGTGTCCCTCCGTGCCGCCCGGGGTCTCGATGATCAGCGGCACCCCGTCCGTCGCCGGGTGGCGCAGCAGTGCGCGGAAGGCGTCCTCGCCGATGTGACCGGCGCCGATGTTGGCGTGACGGTCCTTGTGGGCGCCCACGACGTCCTTCGAGTCGTTGGCGTGGATCAGCTTCAGCCGGCCCTCGCCGACGGTCGCCACCAGCTCGTCGAGCGTCCGCACCGCGCCGCCCGGCTCCGTGAGATCGTGGCCCGCCGCGAAGATGTGGCAGGTGTCGAGGCAGATGCCGAGCTTCGGGTGGTGGTCGAGCGCGTCGAAGTACGGGCCGAAGTCCTCCGCGCGTGAGCAGAGCGAGAAGCCCTGGCCGGCCGTCGACTCCAGGAGCAGGTACGGGTCGTCCGCGTGGGTCAGCTCGTCGAGGAGCGGCAGCATCCGCTCCCGTACCTGGGCGAGGGCCACCTCGCGCGGGCGGCCCGCGGTCGCCGAACCGGTGTGCACCACCACACCCTTCGCGCCGATCTCGCGGCCCCGGCGCAGCGAGTGCCGCAGCGACTCGACCGACTTCTCCACGGTGGCCTCGGTGTGGGAGCCGAAGTTGATCAGGTACGGGGCGTGGACCCAGGCCGAGATCGACTCGGCCTCGCACTCCGCCCGGAAGCGCTCGTCCTGGGCCGGGTTGCCGACCGGCGTGGCCCAGCCGCGCGGGTTGGCGACGAAGACCTGAACGGTCTCGGCGCCGAGGACGCGGGCGTAGGCGAGGCCGGTCGTGGCGAGGCCACCGGCCACGGGGACGTGACCGCCGACGGGGTTGCGCATGAGCTCTAGAGTCCCTTGATCGTGATGGTGACGGTGGAGCCCTCGGGGGCGGTCTCGCCGCCCTCCACGGACTGGCTCGCGACCGTGTCACCGAGGAAGGGGAAGGACTTCTTGACCTCCACCTCGAAGCCCGCGTCCTCCAGGATCGTCCGGGCGTCCTCGGTGCTCTCCTCCGTGACGTCCGGGACCTCGATCAGCTTCGGGCCCTTGGAGACGGTGAGGGTGATCGTGTCGCCCTCGGCTGCCCGGCTCCCCTCGGCGAGGGACTGGGCGGCGACCGTGCCGGCGTCCTCGGGCGAGTGGATCCGCTCCGGCGCGACCCGCACGGTGAGGCCGGCCTCCTGGAGCGTGGCCGTGGCGTCGGCGACGGTCTCGGCGGTGACGTCGGGCACGTCGATCGGGGAACCCTTGCTGACCACCAGGGCGACGGCCGAATCGGGGCGGCGCTCGGTGCCGGGCTCGGGGTCGGAGCCGATCACGGCGCCCTGGGCGACGGAGTCGCTGAACTCGTTCGTGACCACCCCGGGGGCCAGCCCCTCCTTCTTGAGGATGGCCTTGGCCTCGGCGAGCGGCTTGTTCCTGAGGTTCGGCACCTTCACGATCTCGGGGCCGCGCGAGAGCGTGAAGGTGACCGTGGCGTTGCCCCGGACGCGCTCGCCGGGGGCGGGGGTGACGGCCATGACCGTGCCGCGCTCGTACACGTCGCTGAAGGCACGTTTCGTCGTGCCGACGTCCAGACCGGCGTCCTTGATCCGCTGCGTCGCGGCGGCCTCGGTCTGGCCGAGGACGGCCGGGACGCGCGTGAACTGGCCGGAATTGATGTACCAGACACCGGTGCCGAGACCGAGCGCGAGCAGGACGCCGAGGACGATCAGGAGCGGGCCGCGGGGGGCTCGCGCGACGAGGGGGGCTCGCCGGCGGGGCGCGGCAGGGGGCGCCTCCGGGGCCGGCAGCCGGTTCGTGTGCTGCACGTCCTGGACGTCCGACGCGACCGGTACGACGCGGGCGATCACGCTCGTCCGGTCCTCGGCGGTGTCCCGGGTCTCGGAGCGCGCCTGCGGCGGCTCGGCGTCCAGCTGCTCGTCGCCGAGCCCCGCGCGGGCCTCCCGGACCAGGGCGAGCAGCGCGACGGCGTCGTGCGGACGGAGGTCGGCGTTGCGGGCGGTGGCCGCCGCGACCAGCTCGTCCAGCTCCAGGGCGAGCCCGGGGACGGTGGCGGAAGGGGCGGGCACATCGGTGTGGAGGTGCTGGTAGAGGACCTGGGCCGGGGTGTCGCCCGCGTGGGGCTTGCCGCCGGTCAGCATCTCGTACAGCACGACACCGCAGGCGTACACGTCGGCACGGGTGTCGGCCGTGCCGTGCTCGATCTGCTCCGGCGCCAGGTACGAGACCGTGCCGAGGACCGAGCCGGTGGTGGCGGTCGCCGAGCCCACGGCCCGTACGAGACCGAAATCGGCCACCTTGACCCGGCCGTCGTCCCCTATCAGGACGTTCTCGGGCTTCATGTCCCGGTGCACGAACCCGGCCCGGTGCGCGGCGCCCAGCGCGGCGAGGACCGGCTCCAGGATGTCGAGCGCGGCGCGGGGCGCGAGGGCGCCGCGCTCGCGCAGGACGTCGCGGAGGGTGCAGCCGGCGACGTACTCCATCGCCAGGTAGACGTACGCGCCCTCGGCGCCCTGGTCGAAGACGCCCACGACGTTCGGGTGGGCGAGCCGGGCGACGGACTTCGCCTCGCGGATGAACCGCTCCACGAAGGCGGCGTCCGTCGCGAGGGCGGGGTGCATCACCTTGAGCGCGAGGACGCGGTCGAGGCGGGTGTCGACGGCCCGGTAGACCGTGGCCATCCCGCCGACGGCGATGCGCGCGTCGACGCGGTAGCGGCCGTCGAGCAGCCGCCCGACGAGGGGGTCCTGAAGGGTCGTGTCCACGGCGACGAGTCTACGAGCCGTGGACACGGCCCCTGCGCGGATGTCCCGGTCTGCAGCGCAGCTGTGACGAGCGCCGCGGCCGGAGCGGTCAGAACGCGGGGCGTTCCGGGTCCAGGTGGGGACGGCCCTCCACCGGGGACGAGGCCTCCGCGAAGTGGCGGCGGGGGATGCGGCCCGCGCGGTGGGCGAGGCGGCCCGCCTCCACCGCGTGCCGCATCGCCGACGCCATGAGCACCGGCTCCTGCGCCCGGGTCACCGCCGAGGCCAGCATCACCGCCGCGCACCCCAGCTCCATCGCGAGCGCCGCGTCCGAGGCCGTGCCCGCCCCGGCGTCCAGGATCACCGGCACCCCCGCCCGCTCCGTGATCAGCTGGAAGTTGTGCGGATTGCGGATGCCGAGCCCCGAGCCGATCGGGGAGCCGAGCGGCATGATCGCCGCGCACCCCACGTCCTCCAGCTTCCGAGCGAGGACCGGGTCGTCGTTCGTGTAGGGCAGGACGGTGAAGCCGTCGTCCACGAGCGTCTCGGCCGCGGCGAGGAGCTCCTCGCCGTCCGGCAGCAGCGTCCGCTCGTCGGCGACGACCTCCAGCTTGATCCAGTCGGTGCCGAGCGCCTCCCGGGCGAGCCGGGCGGTCAGGACCGCCTCGCCTGCCGTGAAACAGCCCGCCGTGTTCGGCAGGACCCGGATGCCGAGCCGCTCCAGGACGGAGAGGACCGAGCCCTGCACCGTCGGGTCGAGCCGCCGCATCGCGACGGTGGTCAGCTCGGTGCCGCTGGCGACCAGCGAGCGTTCCAGGACGTCGAGGCTCGGCGCGCCGCCGGTGCCCATGATCAGGCGGGAGGAGAACTCCGTACCCCCGAGGACGAACAGGTCGTCGGACATCGCGCTCAGCCTCCCTGCACCGCGGTCAGGACCTCGACCCGGTCGCCCTCGCCGAGCAGCGTCGCCGCCCACTCGCTGCGCGGGACGACCGCCTCGTTGACGGCGGCCGCGACACCGGACGGGGCCGTGCTCAGGGTCGCGACGAGGGCGTCGAGGGAGACGGGGCCGGGGAGCTCGCGCGCCTCTCCGTTCACGGACACGTTCATGCGGGCTGCTCCAGACGGATGGGCGAGAAACGGCGGGGGGTGAAGGGGCGCGCCTCCTCGGGGAGGGTGCCCGTGGTGAGCAGCTCCGCCATGACGTCGCCGGTGAGGGGGGTGAGCAGCACCCCGTTGCGGTAGTGGCCGGTGGCCAGGTGCAGGCCGGGCAGGGCGCTGGGGCCGAGCAGCGGCGCGTTGTCCGGGGACGCGGGGCGCAGTCCGGCCAGCGTCTCGGTGAGTGGCAGTTCGGTGATGCCGGGGACGAGCTCGTGGGCGTCGCGCAGCAGCTCGTACACCCCGCCGGCCGTCACCGTGGTGTCCCAGCCGAGCTCCTCGCTGGTCGCGCCGACGACGAGCTCGCCGCTCTCGCGCGGTACGAGGTAGACGTGGCTGCCGCGGACGACGGCCCGGACGGTGCGGGAGAGGAAGGGGGCGTACGCGGCCGGGATCCGCAGCCGCAGGACCTGGCCCTTCACGGGGCGGACCGGCGGCAGCACCTCGTCCGGCACGCCCGCGAGCCGCCCGCTCAGGCTGCCCGCGGCCAGCACGACCTGGTCGGCCGTCAGCTCCTCGCCGTCGGCGAGCAGGACCCCGCGGGCCCGGTCGCGGACGACCGTGAGGCGCTCCGCGAGGACGCGGTGGAAGGCCACCCCGGCCCGCTCGCAGGCGAGCAGGAGCGCGGCGGCCAGCCGGCGCGGGTCGACCTGGTGGTCGCCGTCCACGCGCAGCCCGCCGCGCACACCGGGGGCGAGCATCGGTTCCAGCCGCCGGCACTCGCGCCCGCTCAGCCACTCCGAGGCGAGGCCGCAGCGGGTCTGGAGGGCGTGGAGCTCGCGCAGATGGGCCCGGTCGTCGGCGTCGAGGGCGACGGCGAGGGTCCCGCAGGCGCGGTAGCCCACGTCGTGACCGGTGGACTCCTCCAGTTCGGCGACGAACGCGGGATAGCGCGCGGCGGAGGCGAGGTTGATCCCGAGCAGGGTCTCCTCGCCGTAGTGGAGCTCGGTGACGGCGGCGAGCATCCCGGCCGCGACCCGCGCGGCGCCGCCGCCCGGGTCCGGGTCGACCACGGCGGTGCGCAGCCCGCGCCGCGCGGCCCGCCAGGCCGTGACCAGGCCGATGATGCCGCCCCCGACCACGAGGACATCGGAAGAACGCATGGGCGTCCAGCCCCTCCCTTCGCCGGCATGACCCGGATCAGGTTCGTACGGTCGGAGGCCGCCCAGCCTCCCTCTCAGCCCGGTGCGTCCGGGCTCCCGCGAGTGCTTTACGCCCGCCAGACTAGCTTCCGCCTCCGGCCGGACACAGACCCCTCCCCGGACGCTCCCCGGACCGGCGCCGCGCCCCTCTCTTCCTGACGGTTCGTCAGATGCGTAAGGTGGGCGGGTGAGCGAGCAGAAGCAGGCCCAGCAGCAGGTCGTGATCGTCGGTGCCGGGATGGCGGGTGTGCAGACCGCCGTCGCCCTGCGTGAACAGGGCTTCACCGGCACCGTGACCCTCATCGGGGCCGAGCCCCACCAGCCCTACGACAGGCCCCCGCTCTCCAAGGCGATCCTCCTCGGCAAGGCCGAGGACTCCGCCTTCGACGTCGACTTCGAGGCCCTCGGCGTCGAACTCCGCCTCGGCCTCGACGTCACCGGGCTGCGCGCCGCCGACCACGAGATCGACACCGAGGCCGGACCCGTCCCGTACGACGTCCTCGTCGTCGCCACCGGGGCCCACCCGATCACCCTGTCCGGCGCCGAGGGCGTCCCGGGGGTCCACCTCCTGCGCACCCTCGACGACGCCGTGCGCCTCGGCCCCGTCCTGGAGCGCCGCCACACCGTCGTGGTCGTCGGCGCGGGCTGGATCGGCGCCGAGTTCGCCACCGCCGCGCGCGAGGCGGGCTGCGCCGTCACCGTCGTCGAGGCGGCCGACCGCCCCCTCGCCGGGGCCCTGCCCGCCGAGGTCGCCGCCCCCATGGCCGGCTGGTACGGGACGCACGGCGCCGAACTCCTCACCCACGCGCGCGTGGACACCGTCGAACCCGGCCGCGTCGTCCTCGCCGACGGCCGCGAGCTGCCCGCCGACGCCGTCGTCGTCGGCATCGGCGCCCGCCCCGCGACCGGCTGGCTCGCCGGATCCGGCATCGCCCTCGACCCGAGCGGCGCCGTCACGGCCGACGAGCGGCTGCGCACCTCCCTGCCCGACGTGTACGCCGTGGGCGACTGCGCCTCCTACCCCTCCGCGCGCTACGGCGAGCGCCTCCTCGTCCACCACTGGGACAACGCCCTCCAGGGCCCGCGCACCGTGGCCGCGACGATCACGGGCGCCGACACCGGCCCGTACGACCCCGTGCCGTACTTCTGGTCCGAGCAGTTCGGCCGGTTCGTCCAGTACGCCGGGCACCACGCGGACGCCGACGAGCTCCTGTGGCGCGGCGACCCGGCGGACGACACCTGGTCCGTGCTCTGGCTGCGCTCCGACGTCCCGGTCGCCCTCCTCGCCGTCGGCCGCCCCCGCGACCTGGCCCAGGGCCGCAAGCTCATCGAGACGGCCACCGCCGTCGATCCCGAGCGGGCCGCGGACCCGTCCGTCCCCCTGAAGGCGGCAGTCAGGTAGGGCCCGGCTACCGGCTGTCAGTCCGGGATGGCAGGCTTGTCCTGTGACCGAGATTGACGTAAAGATCGATGCGCTCGTCCCCGCCTGGCTCTACGTGCCCGACATCGCGGAGGCGCTCGATGTCGACGTGGTGCGTGTGCGACAGCTGATCAAGGACGGCCAGCTCATCGCCGTGCGCCGCGGCGAGAACAGGTCCCTGCAGGTTCCCGCCGCCTTCATCCAGGGCGACAAGATCGTCAAGGGCCTCGTCGGCCTCCTGACCGTCCTGCGGGACGACGGCTTCACCGACGAGGAAATGCTGGAGTGGCTCTTCACTCCGGACGAGAGCCTGCCGGGCACGCCCGCGCAGGCGCTCAACGAGAATCGCGGCACGGAGGTGAAGCGCCGCGCCCAGGCGCTCGCCATCTGACGCCCGCACGCACCGAAGACACCACCAGCGGGTGTCGCGGCGACCGGCCCCTCACGGGCCGGCCGCCGCGGCACCGGCGACACCGACGGGGGGAACCCACCCATGCCCACGCCTCGTGAGCAGCTCGCCGACGCCCGGCTCTACCTGTGCACCGACGCCCGGAAGCGCCAGGGCGACCTGCCCGCCTTCCTCGACGCCGTGCTCTCCTCCGGGGTGGACATCGTGCAGCTCCGCGACAAGGGCATGGAGGCCGGCGAGGAGCTGGAGCACCTCGCCGTCTTCGCCGAGGCCGCCCGCCGGCACGGCAAGCTCCTCGCGGTGAACGACCGGGCGGACGTCGCCCACGCCATCGGCTCCGACGTCCTCCACCTCGGCCAGGGCGACCTGCCCGTCCCCGCCGCCCGCGCCATCCTCGGCGAGGAGGTCCTGATCGGCCGCTCCTGCCACGCCGAGTCCGAGGCGGCCGCGGCCGTCGTCGAACCGGGCGTGGACTACTTCTGCACCGGGCCCTGCTGGCCCACCCCCACCAAGCCGGGGCGGTACGCACCGGGGCTCGACCTCGTGCGGTACACGGCGGGTCTGGCTCAGAACCGCCCCTGGTTCGCCATCGGCGGCATCGACGAGACCAACCTCGACGAGGTCCTGGACGCGGGCGCCCGCCGGATCGTCGTCGTCCGTGCGATCACCGAGGCGGCGGACCCGGCGGCCGCCACCGCCGCCCTCGCCAAGCGCGTCCGTGAGCGTGCCGCGGCCTGAGCGGGCCTCGTGGACGGTGTTCTCCTGGGCGCCCCGAACCGCGTCCCGGGAGAATGTCCGAAAAATTGTCCACAACGCGGACGCCTTCTACGCGGGTCCTCGACACCCGTCTAACCTGCCCGTATGGCCCTAGGTACCGCTTCCGTCCGCTCGGACCGCGCACGCACGGTCCGCGAGATCCTCGCTTCCGGCGGCACGTCGTACTCCTTCGAGTTCTACGCGCCGCGGACCGCGAAGGGCGAGCAGGTCCTCTGGAACGCGATGCGCCGGGTCGAGGCCGTCGGCCCCAGCTTCGTCTCCGTGACCTACGGCGCCGGCGGCACCACCCGGGGCGGCACGGTCAAGGCCACCCAGAAGATCGCCTCCGACACCACGCTCACCCCCGTCGCGCACCTCACCGCCGTCGACCACTCGGTGGCCGAACTGCGCAACGTCCTCGGACAGTACGCCGACGCCGGCATCCGCAACATGCTCGCGCTGCGCGGCGACCCGGCCGGCGACCCGCTGGGGGAGTGGGTCGAGCACCCGGAAGGCGTCCTGTACGCCGCCGACCTGGTCCGGCTCATCAAGGAGTCGGGCGACTTCTGCGTCGGCGTCGCGGCCTTCCCCGAGATGCACCCGCGCTCCACCGACTGGGACACGGACATCCGGCACTTCGTGGACAAGTGCCGCGCGGGCGCCGACTACGCGATCACCCAGATGTTCTTCGATCCGGAGAACTATCTGCGACTCCGCGACAGCGTGGCGAAGGCGGGCTGCGAGACCCCGATCATCCCCGAGGTCATGCCCGTTGTGAACGTGAAGACCCTCGACCGGCTGCCGCAGCTGAGCAACGCCGCCTTCCCGGCGCATGTGAAAGACCGGATCCTCGCGGTCAAGGACGATCCGGCCGCTGTACGCTCCATCGGTATCGAGTTCGCGACGGAGTTCTGCGCGCGTCTGCTCTCCGAGGGTGTCCCCGGACTGCACTTCATCACGCTGAACAGCTCCACCGCGACGCTCGAGATCTACGAGAATCTCGGACTGCACCAGCAGTCGTGACCGGTCGTACCCGCCCCGACCCGCGGCGGTGACCGTGGAGAGGGGCGGCGGGGCATGGGGTGGACGGTCCTCTACATCGCATTCGGCGTGGTCGCGCTGTGGCTGCTGGGGGAGGTGCTCCTCCAGTACAAGGCGCGGCTGCGCTGGCGACTGCTCGCCTTCACCGGCTTCCTCGGCGTGGTCCTGGGCGTCCTGCTGCCCTCGGTGGCGGTCATCATCGCCGGCGCGGTCGCCTTCGCCGTCGGCCAGACCTATGTGACGCTCTCCTTCCGCCGCGGCTTCTCCACCGGCTGGGCGATCGGCGGGAACCCGGGCGCGAGCCGCCGCCGCAAGGCCGGTGCCCAGGCGGGGCCGACGCTGGAGGTCACCGAGCTCTCGTACGACACCACCGACGCCTATGACACGGCGGACGGCCACCGCCACGACGACCCGGCCGTCACCGCCGCCGAGACCACCGCGGTCTACGAGCCCCAGCCGCTGCCGGACGAGACCGGCCAGTACGGGATCTACGACATCGGCCGCCAGGACGCGGGCCACACCGGCCACCACGAGACCGGCCACCACGACTCGGGTCACCACGACACCGGTCAGGGCGCGGGCTACGGCACGGGGTACGAGCAGCCGCAGCAGCCCGCCTACGACCCGTACGCCCCGGCCTACGAGCAGCAGCCGGCCTACGACTACGGCGCGCCCGCCGCGCAGCAGCAGTACGCCGCCTACTCCGACCCGTACATCGGCCCGGGCACGGACGGCCAGCAGTACACCTCGTACTACGGCGACCCCTACGCCCCCTCCTACACCTACGACACCCCGCCCGGCGGCGTCTGGGTCCCGCAGCAGCGCGACACCGAACAGCCCCCGCAGCAGGCGCCGCAGCAGAGTCCGTACGGCTACGAGCAGCACCCGGACGAGCAGCACTACCGCTACTGACCGGGCGCGCCCTCGTCAGCGCGAGCCGCGGAAGTCCGCGCCCTCCACGATCAGGCCCGCCACCAGCGCGCCCGACATGCCCGCGTGGGCGAGCCCGCCGCCAGGGTGGGACCAGCCGCCCGCGAACCAGAGCCCCGGCAGCGGCGAGCGGTTGGCGGCCGGGAGCAGCAGGCCGCGCCCGCCGCCGAGGGCCGGGCCCGGCACCTCGGCCGACCCGGTCTCCCGCCGCACGTCCTCCGGGGTGCGGACGTGCCGCCACAGCAGCCGCTCCCGCAGCCCCGGCACCGCCTGGGCGGCCGCCTCGACCATGAGGTCGGCGAAGGCCTCCCAGCCCTGACCGTCCCGCTCCGGAGCGGTGCGGACGGTCGCCGTCACCGTCACCGACTCGTGCTCCGCGTCCGGCCGCAGCGCCGGGTCGTCCGGCCGCAGCACCGTCACCGCCGGCCGCTCGCCCGCCGCGTGCACGACCGTGCGGTGGACGGCCGCCGGCTCCCGGGGCCCGCGCAGGGCCAGACAGACCGTCACCCGGCTCGTCGCCGCCTCCTGGTGGCGTGGCAGGTCGTCCTCCCGGTCCCACGCCACGACGTGCTCGCGGTAGAGCGACGGCACCGGGGCGCCGGAGACGACGTGGTCGGCCTCGACCGTCTCGCCCCCGGCCAGCCGGACTCCGGTCGCCCGGCCGCGCTCCTCCAGGACGTCCTCGACCGCCGTGCCGAAGACGAAATCCACCCGCCGCTTCCGGCAGCGCTCGTACACCGCGTCGGCGAGCGCCCGCAGGCCCCCGCCCACGTACCAGCTGCCGAAGGTCTGCTCCATGTAGGGCAGGACGGCGGCCGAGGCCGGAGCGGTCGCCGGGTCGAAGCCGTACGACCACGCGTACGCGTCGAGCAGGGCGGCGAGCCGGGGATCGCCCAGCTCCCGCGCCCCGACCTGGGCGAGCGTCGTCGTCGGCCGGCGCAGCAGACCCGCCTTCAGCGCAGGGTACGGCTCGCGGGCCAGCGGCGCGGGGTCGGCCGGCTGCGGCTCCTCCAGGAGCGGGCGCCGCGTCCGGTCCCAGGCCTCGCGGGCCCGCGTCAGGAACTCGCCCCAGCGCTCGCCCGCGCCCGCGCCGAGCGCCGCGTCCAGAGCGGAGACCGTGCCGGCCCGGGAGGCGTTCGGCAGGTCGACGCGCGTGCCGTCCGCGAAGACATGACGGCTCGCCGGGTCGACCTGGGTCAGCGCGACGCACTCCTCCAGGGGCTCCTTGCCCGTCTTCACGAACAGGTCCCGGTAGACGGCGGGCAGGTGCAGCAGCCCCGGGCCGGTGTCGAAGGCGAAGCCCTCGCGGGCGAAGCGGCCGACCGCCCCGCCGTATGTCGCCGTCCGCTCGTACACCGTCACCCGGTGGCCCGCCACGGCCAGTCGGGCCGCCGTCGCCATGGCGCCGAGTCCCGCGCCGATCACCACAATCCGTGCCATGTCAGCGACCCTATCCGGCGGGTCGGACACCGCTCAGAAGTGGTCGGACTCGTCCGGCGGGGGCTGCGTCCGCGCGGCGCGTCTCTCCGCGTACGCCAGCTGCTTCTCCTCACGCCGCTGGGACCGGCGGCGCAGGAAGCGACGGATCTTCTGGGCGAGGAAGAACAGTATGGCCAGGCCGAGGGCGAGCAGGACGGCCGCGATGATCGACGCCGCCACCGGGTTGAAGATCGCGAAGGTGACGATCGCGGCCACCCCGAGGTCCTCCGCCAGGCTCAGCGCGACGTTCGAGAACGGCTCCGGCGAGGTGTTGACCGCCATCCTCGTCCCGGCCTTGACGAAGTGGCTCAGGAGGGCCGTCGAGCCGCCGACCGCGCCCGCCGCCAGCTGCGGCAGCGAACCGTCCTGACCGGCGAGGAGAGCGGCCACCACGGCACCCGCGATCGGCCGGATCACCGTGTGGACGGAGTCCCAGGCCGAGTCGACGTACGGGATCTTGTCCGCCACCGCCTCGCACAGGAACAGCACGCCCGCGACGACGAGGACATCGGTGCGCTGCAAGGACTCGGGCACCTCGTCGGTCAGCCCGGCCGCGCCGAAGACGCCGAGCAGCAGGACCACCGCGTACGCGTTGATCCCGCTAGCCCAGCCGCTGGTGAACACCAGGGGGAGTACCGACACGCCCGCGATCGTAACCAGGACTGAGTATCCGTACCTAGAGGGCGAGATGAGTAGGTTCGCGGATGGGCCCGGAGCCGCCGGGACGGAAGAGTGGTGACCACGGAAGGGGCGCGGCTCCGGCACCGCCGGCACGGGGCTGCGGAACGGGGCCGCGCGCCTACCGACTCCGGGGCACGGGGGATGTGCCGCGGGGGTGCACGGGGGTGCACGCGAAGAAAGAAGGCCGGTGCGGTGGGGCTCGGGGGGGAACGAGCCTCACCGCACCGGCCTTTCGCGTACGGGCCTACCGGCCGCCGACCCGGCCGTGGAGCAGGCGCGAGAGCGCCGCGTGCACGTCGTCGAGCGAACGCTCGCTCTGGAAGGCCTGCCAGTCGAGCGCCGCCACGAGCACCATCCCGACCAGGGCCGCCGCCGTCAGCTGGACGTCGATGTCCTCGCTCAGCTCACCGGCCGCGACCCCGTCCCGCAGGACCCCCTCGACCACCGCGACGGCCTCCTGGCGGACCACCAGGAGCGTCGAGTTCCAGGCCCGGTTGGTGCGCCAGAGCTCGGCCACGTACAGCTGGGTGAAGGCCGGGTAGCGGTCGATGAAGACGAGTCCCGCCCGGATCATCGCGTCCAGCGCGTCGATCCGGCTGCCGCCCCGCTCGTCCGTCTCCTCCGCCGCGGCCCGCAGCGAGGCGGTGAGCAGCGAGACCCCGTGCCGCAGCAGCTCCTCGAAGAGCTCGGTCTTGCTCTTGAAGTTGTAGTAGACCGTGCCCTTGGCCACCCCGGCCCGCTCGGCGATCTCGTCCACCGTCGTCGCGGAGAAGCCCTGCTCCGCGATGAGCGTGACGGCCGCCTCGTAGAGCTTCGCGCGCGTGGCCTGGCGTCGGGTGCTGCTGCTGTCCATGGGGTCGATTCTCACAGGTGTCGGGGGTGTCACCGGCCCTGTCTCACAGGGTCAGCTCGGGGTGGAGTCGGTCGAGCGTCCAGACCTGCCGCTTCCGGGCGGAGACGGCGGTCAGGGCCAGGGCGCCCAGGGTGAAGGCGGTCAGCACCGCGCAGGCCTGCCAGACCGGTTCGATCCCGCCGCCCGTGATCAGCCGGCGCAGCGCCTCGACCACGTACGTCATCGGCAGGAAGGGGTGGATCGCGTTGAAGAAGCCCGGGCTGGTCTGGACGGGGTAGGTGCCGCCCGCCGAGGTCAGCTGGAGCATCAGCACCGCGAGCACGAGGATCCGGCCCGCCGCGCCGAAGCGGGCGTTGAGCCACTGGATGATCGCGGCGAAGCAGCAGGTGACCAGGGCGAGGAAGCCGATCGTGCCCGCGGCCCTGGCCATCTGGAGGCCGAGGCCCCAGTGCAGGACGGACATGAGGGCCCCGACCTGGAGGATGCCGATCGCCGCCACCGGGAGCCAGCCCGCGAGCGCGATCCGCCAGGCCGAACCGCCGGCGGCGAGGGCGCGCCTGTTGAGCGGCTGGATGATCATGTACGCGACCATCGCGCCGACCCACAGGGAGAGCGGGATGAAGTACGGGGCGAAGCCCGTGCCGTAGTTCGGCGCCTTGTGCAGGGACTGGGAGGCCAGCTGCACCGGGTCGGCCATGACCTCCGTACGCCGGTCGCGGTCCTTCTCGTCGTAGTCGGGGATCTGCTTGACCCCGTCGTGCAGACCGACGGCCAGTGCGCCGGAGCCGTCGGCCAGCTTGAACAGCCCGCCGTCGAGCTCGCCCGCGCCCTTCTTGAGCTTGCCGATGCCCGTGTCGAGGTCGGCCGAGCCGCTCTTGGCGCCGCTGATGCCGGTGTGGAGCTTGTCCGCGCCGTCGGCGACCTTCTTGGCGCCCGCGTTGAGCTCGTTGATCTTCCTGATGGCGTCCTCGACGTCCTCGTCGAGGTGCGGGGCGCGGACGGCCAGTTCGTCGGCCTGCTTCTTGAGCTTGACGAGCCGCGCGTCCAGGGTCTTGAGGTCGCCGGTGCTGTTCTTGGTCAGGGCGTGCACGTCGTCGGCGATGGTCGCCACGTCGTTCGCGGAGACCGTGGCCTTCTTGAGCACCCCGCACACCTTCGCGTCGGGCTCCGGGTTCTTCTCGCACTCGTCGCGGTGGAGGGCGGCGAGTCCGTCGTTCGCCGCGTGCGCGCCGGCCCGGACCACCGGGGCGCGCTTGACGACGTCGTCGAGGTTGTTGCGGACGGCCTCGATGGAGTCCGAGGCGAGACGGGCGCTGTCGCGGATCGACGTGCCGTTGTTCGCCAGGTACGGGCGGACCTTGTCGGCGGTGCCGTTGACCTTGTCGGCGAGCTTCTGCGTGCCGTTCGCGACCTTGCGGGCACCGTTCTCGACGTCCCGGGCACCCTTGTCGAGCTTCTTCAGGCCGGCGGACAGGTCGCCGCTGCCCTCCTTGGCGTCCTTGAGGCCCGCGGCCAGGTCCTTGGAGCCCTTCTTCGCCTTGTCCACACCGTCCTTGAGGTCGTCCGCGCCCTTGGCGGCCTTCGCGGTGGCCTCGTGGATGTCGGAGAAGGAGATGAAGATCTTGTCGAGGAAGGTGCGGGAGGACTTGGTGGAGGCCGCCGTGCGCACCTCGGAGAAGACCGTGCGGGAGATCTGGCCGACGATGTAGTTGTTGGCGTCGTTCGTCCGGACCCGGAGGGCGCCGGTCTCGGGGGAGTCGCCGGAGCTGGAGGCGATCCGCGAGCTGAAGTCGCCGGGCATGGTGAGCGACAGGTAGTACGTCCCGTCCTCGACGCCCTTGCGCGCCTCGGCGTCGCTCACCCGGTGCCACGCGAAGGTGTTGCTCTCCAGGAGCCCCTCGGCGATGTCGTCACCGGCGTTGATCTTCTTGCCGTCGGCGGTGGCGCCCCGGTCCTCGTTGACGAGGGCGACGGGGATCTTGTCGAGTCTGCTGTACGGGTCCCAGAACGAGTACAGGTACAGGGCGCCGTAGAGCAGCGGCAGCAGCAGGATCGCGACGAGCGCGGCGCGCGGCAGCTTGCCCCTGCCGAAGCGCTTCAGCTCAAGAGCGGCCAGTTTCGGCGAGCGCATCGGCCGTCCCCTCCTCGGTGTCGTCCTGGGTGTCGTCTTCGGTGCCGGCGTCCGCGTCGTCGTCCGCGTCGGCTTCGGTGGTGGCGGGCTCGGCCTCGTCGGGCTCGGATCCCTGCTCGGGCCCCGGCTCGGGCTCCGCGGCCTTCCCCGGCTTCTCGGCCTTCCCGGGCTTCTCGGCCTTCTCGGGCTTCTCGAGCGTGGTGACCTTCTCGGCCTTCGAGGGCTCTTCCGGGTCCTCCGGCTGCTCCGGGTCCTCCGGCAGCTCCGCCGCGTCGGTGGTCGTCGTGATCCGCTGGGCGCCGGCCGGGGCCTCGGCGCAGACGGCGAGGACGGTCGTCCCGGCCTCGGCCACCGAGCGCAGCAGCGTCCAGACCTCGGCCCGGTCGGCGTCCGAGAGCTTCAGGTCCGTGTCGTCCAGGGCGAGCAGCCGGGGCCGGCCGACGAGGGCCAGCGCGATGGAGAGGCGCAGCGCTTCGAGCCGCTCCAGATCGCGTACGGAGGTCCGCTCGCCCTTCGGCAGGGCGGCGATGTCGAGGCCGGAGGCCGCGACGGCCTCGTCGATCCTGGACCGGGCCTCCGCCGCCCGCTCGGCGGGGCGCCGCAGGAACGCCCGTACGGAACCGTCGAAGCGGCGCTGGAGCAGCGCCCGCTCGCGCAGGTGCTCGGCGACCGTGAAGGCGGGGTCCAGCTCGCTCACACCGGGCACCTGCCCGAGCGCGCTGAAGCGGCGCACCGCGCCCAGCTTGCGGGGCAGCCGCACCCCGCCGACCTCGGCGTGTCCCTCCGTGGCCTTCATGCGGCCCGTGAGGGCGAGCAGCAGGCACGTGCGACCGGAGCCGGACGGGCCCTCGATCGCCACCAGCGCGCCCGGTTCGGCCCGGAAGGAGACCTCCCGGAAGGCCCAGCCGCGCGGTCCCTTCAATCCGAAGCCGTCCGCGACGACGGCGGCGCCGTGCGGCTGCTCCTCTGCCTCCGCTCCCACGGGCCCACCCCCCACTTCCCCATTTTGAACTGACTGGTCAGTCCAAAAGTTACCCCGGGGTAGTGGATCACGCAAAAGCCCAGGTCAGCCCGCGTTGTCAGTGGGGCCCTGCACGATGGACACATACGGCCACAGCGCCGTCACGCGACGACAGGAGGCACGTCATGGCCAGCCCTTCCGCAGCAGCCGCGCCCCGCCCCCGCCCCGGCGGCACCGCCGTTCCCGCACGGTCCGGACCAGCCTCCGACGTCCACCCCGTCCCGCGCCGCGCCGGCGCCCCGCCCGCCGCGCTCGACCTCCTCGCCAAGGCCCGCGCCGGACTGGCCGAGGCCGCCGTGCTCGACCGGCCCCACGAGCGGTACGCCACCGCACACCTCGCCGCCCTGCGGGCCGCGGCCGCCGTGCTCGCCGCCCGGGCCAGGCCCGAGACCGCGCCCCGGCACCGGCAGCGCATAAGGAGCGCCTGGGAGCTGCTGCCCCGGCTCGCGCCCGAGCTGACCGAGTGGAGCGCCCTCTTCGCCTCCGGTGCCCAGCGCAGGGCCCGCGCCGAGGCCGGGATCACGACGGCGGCGAGCCGGCGCGAGGCCGACGACCTGCTCCGGGACGCGGCCCTGTTCCTACGGCTGGTCGAGAGGCTGCTCGTCCTCCAGCCGGTGCTGCCCCGTCAGCCGGGGGCCGGAGAGGCCGACGGCTGATCCGAAACGCAGGCCCGAGGCCATAGGGTGGGGACCGTCCGTACCCGTCACCGAGGAGTCAACAGCCGTGCCGGACCCTTCCCCTGTCTTCGGTCGAGAGACGTCGTCGCGACCGTCGCGCGCCTCCCTGCGTACCGCCGTCGTCTGGGACGTCCTCAAGGACGCCCTCGACCGCCGGGTCAAGGCCACCGGGAAGGACAGCCTCGATGTCCTCGACACGGGCGGCGGCTCCGGGAACTTCGCCGTTCCGGTGGCCCGCCTCGGGCACCGCGTCACCGTCGTCGACCCCAGCCCCAACGCCCTCTTCGCGCTGGAGCGCCGGGCCGCCGAGGCCGGGGTCGCGGACCGCGTCACCGGTGTCCAGGGAGACGTCCGCGGTCTCTTCGACGTCGTCGAGCGCGAGGGATACGACGCCGTCCTCTGCCACGGCGTCCTGGAGTACGTCGACGACCCCGCCGAGGGCGTGCGGAACGCGGTCGCCGCGCTCCGCACCGGCGGCAGCCTCAGCCTGCTCGCCGCCGGGGTCGGCGGCGCCGTGCTGGCCCGCGCGCTCGCCGGGCACTTCACCGAGGCCCGGCACGCGCTCACCGACCCCGACGGCCGCTGGGGCACGGGCGACCCCGTCCCCCGCCGCTTCACCGCCGACCAGCTCACCGAGCTCACGGCGGAGGCCGGTCTCGAGATCGGCGCCGTGCACGGCGTCCGGGTCTTCGCCGACCTGGTTCCGGGCGTCCTCGTGGACACCGAGCCGGGCGCCGCGGAGGCTCTCCTCAAGCTGGAGGCCGCGGCCGCCGAGCTGCCCTCCTTCCACGCCATCGCCACCCAGCTGCACGTTCTCGGCGAGAAGCGCGCCTGACAGCCGACGGCACCCGTTCGGCGGTGCGGGCCGCAGACGGCGATGGAGTACGCCACAGCCCGCCCCATGTGGGGTTCCGCCCCGTATGATCGGGGGACACCATCCGGCATGACGGAGATGGCGCTGGGGAATCAACGCCTCAGCAACCGATCCGCATGGCGGCCCGGATTGGCTATTCGGCATTGTGGGCGGGTTTCACGGGGGCGATTCCCTGCCTATCCTGAAAGGGCCGCAAACCGGTCGCCCCCGCGACCGACGACTAGGAGGACTCCGTGCCGCTCTCGGAGCACGAGCAGCGAATGCTCGAGCAGATGGAGCGAGCGCTGTACGCCGAAGATCCCAAGTTCGCGACAGCGCTCGAGGGAAGCGGGCTGCGTACGTACACCCGCCGACGGGTTTACCAGGCAGTCGCCGGCTTCCTGGTGGGTATCGCGCTCCTCATGGCCGGAATGGTCGCACAGCAGATCTGGATCAGCGTGGTGGGATTCCTCGTCATGCTGGGCTGCGCGGTCCTGGCGGTCACCGGATGGCGCAAGGCGCCCAAGCCGGGCGAACAGCAGGCCAGGGGAGGGACGGCGACCGGTGGTCGCCAGACCCGGCAGCGACGCTCCACCATGAATCGGATCGAAGAGCGGTGGCAGCGCCGCCGCGACGAACAGCAGGGCGGCGGCCACTGACGGCCCCCTGAGCGGTAGCCCCGCACCCTTACACGACCGAGCCCCGCAGGGCCCGCGCCATCAGGCGCGATGCCCTGCGGGGCTTCGTCGTCACCGCTGCCGCCGCCCGTGGACCGCCGCTCCGCCGGAGCGGCGGTCCACCAGGGCCGTCAGCCCGCCTCGCGAGGCGTACGGCGCAGGAGCGAGGCCGCACGCGAGACCAGCGTCCGGCGGCGTACCGCCCACACCGTCGTCACGGACGACCAGCGGTCCGAGGCCGCCCAGCGGAGGCGGACCGCCGAGCGCGGGGCCAGCCCCGCGCGCAGGCGCCCACGGCGGTCGGCGCTCGCGTGGAAACCGGCCCTGACCCGGGCGGCCTCCTCGGCGAGACCCGCCGCCGGCACGGGCCGGGGCGCGTAGAGCACCTCCTCCACCGCACGGGCCACGCGATGCACCGCGTCCGCCGGCTCACCGTGCAGCTCACCCAGCCGGACCATGCGCGCCGCCGTCTTCCGCGGCGTCATGGAGTCGTCCGGCTCGACCCCGTAGTCCCAGGCCGTGTCGGTGATCTCCCGCCAGACCGCGAGCGTCCGCGCCGCCAGGTCCTCCGGGCCGCGGCCGCCGCCCGGACCGAGCCGCCGGGCCCGCACCCGGGTCCGCCACAGCGCCGGCAGGAACGGCAGCGCCAGCACCACGAGCGCCCCGAGCGTCACCAGGACGACCGTCAGGGGGTTCGGGCCGGAGCCGTCCGACTCCGCGCCGGCCATCGCCGCGTCCGGACCGCAGTCGCCGAGCTTCTTCATCTGCGGCGTGCAGCTCTCCGAGGCGCTCGGCGCGGCGGACGGCTGCGCCGAGGCGCTCTGCTCGGGCTGCGCGGGACCGGTGGCCGTGCCCGACGGCGTGTCCTGCCGCGTGTAGGCCGGGGTGGAGCCCCGCGACGGCGTCGGCTCGAACCGCATCCAGCCCGCCCCGTCGAAGTACAGCTCGGGCCAGGCGTGCGCGTCCCGGATGCCCACCGAGACCGAGCCGTCGGTCTGCGGCGTGCCCGGCATGAAGCCGACGGCCACCCGCGCGGGGATGCCGAGCGAGCGGGCCATCGCCGCCATGGAGAAGGAGAAGTGGACGCAGAAGCCCTCCTTGTCCTTCAGGAAGCGGGAGATCGCCTGCGCCCCGGTGCCGGAGGTCACCTCGACGTCGTAGCGGAAGCCGCCGTCATCGGCGAACCAGTTCTGGAGCTTGACCGCCTTCTCGTAGTCGTTGCGCGCTCCCTCGGTGACCTCCAGCGCCGTCGCCTTCACATCGGCGGGCAGGGAGGCGGGGACCTTCGTGTACTCGGCGCGCAGCTTCTCCGGGGCGCTCCCGGCCGCGGCCAGCTGCCCGGACGTGGGCTGCACGTCCAGGCTGGAGACCTGGTAGCGGACGCCGCCGGTGGTCTGCTTGTCGTCGCCGACGAGCATCCGGCCGGCCGGCTCGAAGCGCCACTTCCCGCTGATGTCGACCCGGCCCGCCGGGTACGGCATCGGCAGCCACCGCTGCTGGTACGCCTCGGAGGCGACGAGATTGGTGGTCACCTCGCTGACCTTGACGTCCTGGCTGAGCCCCTCGGGCCACGGCAGCTGCTTCGGCACGTCCTCGATCGGACGGACCGAGGACTTCCAGGAGGCGCCGTCGAACTGGTCGAGGGCGACGAGCCGCATGTAGAGGCCGCTGGTGTCGCGGGCGTTGGTCCGGTAGCGGAGGACCTCCCGGTCCTCGGGCTGGCGCAGATTGTCCTGGAGGGAGACCAGCGGGTTCACGGCGGAGATCGTGCCGCCCGGGCCCGAGCCCCCGCCGCTCTCACCGCCGCCGTTCCCGAACAGACCGCCGGAGAGACCGGGCAGCGCGAGCGGCACCACCAGGGCGACACCCATCGCGACGGCGCCGATCCGGCGACCGGTGCGGGCCGGCGCGAAGGCTCGGCCGCCGAGCCCGGCCGCCGAGCCCGGCCGGCCGGAACGCTGGGCGCCGCCGAAGACCCGCCCCCACTGGGAGAGCCGGTCGCGGCCCTCCGCGAGGAGCAGCAGCAGATAGCCGGAGGCCGCGAGGAGGAACCACAGCCAGCCCGCGCCGCCGCCGGAGAGACCCGCGGCCACCGAGTACAGCGCGAGCAGCGGAAGACCGGCCGGGGCAGCCCTGCGGAAGGTGACCGCGAGGGCGTCCACCAGCAGCCCGATCGCGACCACACCGCCGACGAGCATGAGCCGGATGCCCTCGGTGTCCGGCGCCGGTATCGCGTACCGGCCGACGTCCTCCGCGCCCGCCTGGAACAGCTCGACGGCGTGCGTCACGGCCTGCGGACCGGGGATCAGCCACAGGACGGCCTGCTCCCGGGCGAAGACCACCGTGAGCGCGAGCAGCACGACGGCCACCTGCGCGAGCAGCGTCAGCGGCCGGGCCAGCGGAACCCGCCGGGCCAGCGTGCCCACGCCGCTCACCAGGGCGAGCACGAAGGCAGCCGTGAAGATCCAGTTCGCCGGCTTGACCAGCGGGAGCAGAGCCCCGGCCGCCATCAGCGTGGCGCCCCAGGAGGCGAGGGTCAGCCGTGCGCGGCCGCTCATGACCAACCTCCGTAGGTGTCGGCGGCGGATTCCGTACGGGCTCCGGCCGCCTGCTGCCACACGTCGGCGATCCGCGCCCCGGACGGCACGGCCAGCGCCGTCCAGCCCGCCTCGCGCAGCTGCCGTACGCGCTTCTCGACCCGCCCGCCGGCGGCGGCGCCGGTCAGCCAGGTGCCCGAGTCCAGGACGAAGGCGACGGCCGCGCCGGTCCGCCCGCGCATCCGGGCGGCCAGGGCCGCCTGCTCCTCGTCGAGGTCGCCGAGGAAGGCGATGAGAAGCCCTTCGTTCCCGCCGCGCAGCACGTCGGAGGCGCGGGAGAGCCCGGCCCCTTCGGAGTGGTCGACGACCGCGAGCGTGTCCATCATCAGACCGGCCGTGTCGGCCGAGTCCTGCGCCGAGCCGGCGAAGCCGTCGGAGCCCTCGCCGGGCACCGCGCTGCCGGTGTCGGTGAGCAGCCGGACCGCGTAGCCGCGCTCCAGCATGTGCACCAGGGCGGAGGCGGTGCCGGAGACCGCCCACTCGAAGGCGGAGTCGGGGCCCGTGCCCTGGTAGGCGACCCGGCGGGTGTCGAGGAGCACGGTGCAGCGGGCCCGCTGCGGCTGCTCCTCGCGGCGGACCATCAGCTCGCCGTAGCGGGCGGTGGAGCGCCAGTGCACCCGGCGCAGGTCGTCGCCGTGCCGGTAGGTGCGCGGGATGACGTCGTCGTCGCCGGCGAGCGCGAGGGAGCGCTGGTGCCCGTCGCCGTACCCCGCGGCCTCGCCGGCGAGCTTCACCGGGGGCAGCGGCTCCGTGCGCGGGACGACGGTGAGGGTGTCGTACGCGCTGAAGGCACGGGTCAGTTCGCACATCCCGAAGGGGTCGTTGAGCCGGAGCTGGAGCGGGCCGAGCGGGAACCGTCCGCGCAGGTCGGAGCGGACCCGGTAGGAGACCTCGCGCCGGCCGCCCGCCTCGACCCGGTCGAGGACGAAGCGCGGGCGGGGGCCCAGCATGTACGGCACGTGGTCCTGGAGCATGAGCAGCCCGGTGGGGAGCTTGGAGACGTTCTCCATCCGGAGCTGGACCCTGGCCTCCGAGCCCGCCTCGACCCGCTGCGGGGTGAGGCGGCGGGAGGCCGCGACCCGGTAGCGCGTGCGGTGCAGCACGAAGACGCAGATCAGCGGCAGGGCGGCGAGGAGCAGCCCGACGCGCAGCAGATCGGCCTGGCCGAGCACGTACGCGCAGACGGCGGCGGCCACCCCGGCGGCGAGGAAGGACCGGCCGCGGGTCGTGAGACCGCCGAAGGCGGCCCGCAGACCGCCCCGGTCGTCGTCGCGCCGCTGCCCGTCCGGTACGGCAGCGCCTCCCATCACAGCCGCCGGGCGCCGGGCTGCTGCTGGCCGTAGAGAGGTCCGGCGGGCGGGGCCGCGGCCGGGACGGGGGTGCGCTGGAGGATGTCCTGGACGACCTGCTCGGCGGTGCGCCGGTTCAGCTGGGCCTGCGCCGTCGGCAGCAGCCGGTGGGCGAGGACGGGCGCGGCGAGTGCCTGGAGGTCGTCCGGCAGGACGTACTCGCGGCCGCTGAGCGCGGCGGAGGCCTTGGCGGCCCGCACCAGGTGGAGCGTGGCCCGGGGCGAGGCGCCGAGCCGCAGGTCGGGGTGGGTGCGGGTGGCGGCGACGATGTCGACCGCGTACCGGCGGACGGCGTCGGCGACGTGCACCGCACGCACGGCCTCGATCAGCTTGATGATGTCGTGGGCGTGGGCGACCGGCTGGAGGTCGTCCAGCGGGGACACCGAGCCGTGCACGTCGAGCATCTGGAGCTCGGCCTCGGCGCTCGGGTAGCCCATGGAGACCCGGGCCATGAAGCGGTCGCGCTGGGCCTCGGGCAGCGGGTACGTGCCCTCCATCTCCACCGGGTTCTGGGTGGCGACGACCATGAACGGGCTGGGCAGCTCGTAGGTCTGGCCGTCCACCGTGACCTGCCGCTCCTCCATGGACTCCAGGAGCGCGGACTGGGTCTTCGGCGAGGCGCGGTTGATCTCGTCGCCGATCACGATCTGCGCGAAGATCGCGCCCGGCTTGAACTCGAACTCCCGTCGCTGCTGGTCGAAGATCGACACGCCCGTGACGTCCGAGGGCAGCAGGTCGGGGGTGAACTGGATGCGGCGCACCGAGCAGTCGATGGACCGCGCCAGGGTCTTGGCGAGCATGGTCTTGCCGACGCCGGGCACATCCTCGATGAGGAGGTGCCCCTCGGCGAGCAGCACGGTCAGAGAAAGCCGTACGACCTCGGGCTTGCCCTCGATCACACTCTCCACCGACCCGCGGACACGCTCCGCGGTCGTGGTCAGATCAGTGAGGCTCGCTCGATCGTCATAGGTCGTCACCCGGCCCTCCTCGGCCTTCCGGAACACGGACACCTGCCCCCGGGGACATGTTTCGGGGGGTGTCACCTGAGCATTCTTGTTGGCGTGGCCGCGTCGTGTCACTCGCCCGTGGACAAGTGCGAGGGAAATGCCGGGGTTTGGTCGGTTACGTCGGGTCGATCTCGCGGAGCAGGCCCGTCGTCACGTCGAAGACGAAGCCCCGGACGTCGCCCGTGTGCAGGAGGAACGGGGAGGTCCGCACCCGCTGCATCGACTGGCGGACGTCCTGGTCCACGTCGCGGAAGGCCTCGACCGCCCAGGCGGGCCGCTGGCCGACCTCCATCTCCAGCTCGTGCCGGAACTCCTCGGTGAGGGACTCCAGGCCGCAGCCGGTGTGGTGGATCAGCACCACGCTGCGGGTCCCGAGGGCCCGCTGGCTGATGGTGAGGGAGCGGATCACGTCGTCCGTGACCACGCCGCCCGCGTTGCGGATGGTGTGGCAGTCGCCGAGTTCGAGGCCCAGCGCTGCGTGCAGGTCGAGACGGGCGTCCATGCAGGCGACCACGGCGACGCCCAGCACGGGCCGCGCGTCCATCCCGGGATCGGTGAACGCGGCGGCGTACTGCTCGTTCGCCTGTACGAGACGGTCGGTGACGGTGGAGTCGGCGGTGATGACGTCGGCGGAGGGGTGCGCGGAGGTCGACATGGTTCCGACGGTAATGGTCACAGTCCCGCGCGGCCCGCTGTGAGAGGGGACAAAGAACCACAACGAGCCTTGTTGTGAGCTAACCCACAGGCACCGGCCGGGCGGCCCCGAACGGGTGAGCCGCCCGGAATGTCCGAGCCCGCCACCGGACCCGGGCGACGCGCCAGCCGGTTGATTGACCGGCGGGTCACGTGGACTAAAGTGACGCGAAGTTCACGGAGACATCGAGCGATTTCCGCGGTTTCTCCCCCGTGTGCGCGGCGGTACCCACGACTCGGCCTGCTCCCGCTCGCGCGGCGGCCGGCGCGGGGCGAGAGCCCGGCGGTACGTCCCACCGCGCCGGATCTGAGAGGGCGCATTGAGCAACGACCGCCACGTCCCGGTGATGCTCCAGCGGTGCCTGGACATGCTGGCCCCCGCACTGGAGCGCCCCGGCGCGGTCGTCGTCGACTGCACCCTGGGCCTCGGCGGCCACAGCGAGGCCCTGCTCCAGCGCTTCCCCGAGGTGCGGCTCGTCGCCCTCGACCGCGACAAGGAGGCGCTGCGCCTCTCCGGCGAGCGCCTCGCCCCCTACGGGGAGCGCGCCACACTCGTCCACGCCGTGTACGACGAGCTGCCCGAGGTCCTCGACCGGCTCGGCATCCCCAAGGTGGACGGCGTCCTCTTCGACCTGGGCGTCTCCTCCATGCAGCTGGACGAGGCCGACCGTGGCTTCGCCTACGCGCAGGACGCCCCGCTCGACATGCGCATGGACCAGACGACCGGCATCAGCGCGGCCGAGGTCCTCAACACCTACCCGGCCGGCGAGCTGGTCCGCATCCTGCGCGCGTACGGCGAGGAGAAGCAGGCCAAGCGGATCGTCTCCGCCATCGTGCGCGAGCGCGAGAAGGAGCCGTTCACCAACAGCGCCCGGCTCGTCGAACTCATCCGTGACGCCCTGCCCCAGGCGGCCAAGCGCACCGGCGGCAACCCCGCCAAGCGGACCTTCCAGGCCCTGCGCATCGAGGTCAACCGCGAACTCGAGAGCGTCGAGAGGGCGATCCCGGCGGCCGTGAAGGCCCTCGCCGTCGGCGGCCGGGTCGCCGTCCTCTCGTACCAGTCGCTGGAGGACCGCATCGTCAAGCAGGTCTTCGCCGCCGGCGCCGCGACCACCGCGCCGCCCGGACTCCCCGTGGTCCCGGAGAAGTACCAGCCGCGCCTCCAGCTGCTCACCCGGGGCGCCGAGCTCCCCACCGAGGAAGAGGTCGCCGAGAACCGGCGCGCCGCGCCCGCCCGGCTCCGCGGCGCGCAGCGCATCCGGGAGGACGTGCTGTGAGCACGGCGAAGGGGCCCCTCAAAGGGCGGGCCGCGCGGCTCGGACGGCTCATGCCGTCGGGGCCCAGCTCGGCCGCCCGGACCCCCTTCGTCCTGCTCGTCTTCGTGCTCCTCGGCGGCGGGCTCATCGCCCTGCTCCTGCTGAACTCGGCCCTCAACCAGGGCTCCTTCAAACTGCGCGAGCTCAAGGACAGGACCACCGAGCTCACCGACGAGGAGCAGGCGCTCCAGCGGGACGTGGACGACTACGCGGCCCCCGACGCCCTGGAGCGGCGGGCCCGCGAGCTCGGCATGGTCCCCGGCGGCAGCCCTGCCTTCCTCGGCCCGGACGGCAAGGTGCTCGGCGAGCCCTCGGTCGCGGTCGCCCCGAAGCCGACCCCGACCCCGAGCGCGAAGCCGACGCCGCCCGCCACCACGGCGTCCCCGAAGCCACCGCCGACCACCGGCAGCCAGAACACCGCCGGCGCCGCCACCGCGAGCACCGGCACAGCTCAGGGCGCGAGCACCGGCACCGGCCAGGCCCAGACGCCGCCGGTGGCAACAGGGCAGGAGCCCTCCGGCCCCGACCCCGCACGGACAGAGCCCGCAGCAGCAACCCGACCCCCCTCCGGCAGGTGACCGCGCAGTGCCCTCCAAGGAGCCACCCCGCCGCCGCGTCCCCGGACCCGCCCGGCCCGCCCGCCCCCGGCCCGCCTCCGCCGGAGCGCGCCCCTCGCGTCCCGCCGCCTCGCGCCCCGCGCCGCGCCCGGCCGCGAAGCGCCCCGGCCCCCGCCCCCCGGCCCGGCAGCCCCGCACCATCCGGCTCGGCAGCCCCCGGCCCCGGCTCCGGCTGATCTCCCTCGGCCTGACCCTCGTCATGCTGGTCTTCGTGGTCCGGCTGCTCCAGGTCCAGGCCGTCGACGCCAGCGCGTACGCGGCCAAGGCCGACAAGTACCGCTTCCAGGACCACACGCTCTCCGCCGAGCGGGGCGAGATCACCGACCGCAACGGCATCGCGCTCGCCGCCAGCGTCGACGCGTACGACATCACCGCCGACCCCAAGCTCTTCACGCCCGAGGAGTCCAAGGTCCCCGACGCGCCCGAGCAGGCCGCGGCCCTCCTCGCCCCGATCCTGGGCAAGGAGCCCGCCGAGCTCGCGAAGAAGCTCCGTACCCCCAAGTCCCGCTACACCCTGCTCGCGCGCAAGCAGACCCCGCAGGTCTGGAACCAGATCAAGGACCTCAGGAAGGTCTACGGGGAGAAGGCCCGCGCCGCCGGCGGCACCGGCGTCAATCTGCTCGGCGGCATCCTCAGCGAGCCCAGCACCAAGCGCGTGTACCCGAACGGCGAGCTCGCCGCCGGGATACTGGGCTACGTCAACGCCGAGGGCAAGGGCGCAGGCGGCGTCGAGTCCATGCTCGACCCGGAGCTCGCCGGCAAGGACGGCAAGGTCCGCTTCACCGAGTCCGGCGGCCGCCAGGTGCCCACCGCGGGCTCCCAGGGCACCCCCGCCGTCCCCGGCTCCGACATCGAGCTCACGATCGACCGGGACATCCAGTGGGCCGCCCAGCAGGCCATCACCGAGCAGGTGAAGAAGTCCAAGGCCGACCGCGGGTACGTCGTCGTGCAGAACACGAGGACGGGCGAGGTCCTCGCCATGGCCAACGCCCCCGGCTTCGACCCCAACGACCTCTCCGCCGCCAACGCCGCCTCCATGGGCAACGCCGCCCTCCAGGACGCCTACGAGCCCGGCTCCACCAGCAAGGTCATGTCCATGGCCGCCGTCCTGGAGGAGGGCAAGGCGACCCCCCAGACCCACGTCACGGTCCCCAACCGGCTCCACCGCGGCGACCGGCTCTTCAAGGACGACGTCGACCACAAGACCTGGTACCTGACCCTCAACGGCGTCCTCGCCAAGTCCAGCAACATCGGCACCATCCTCGCCACCGGCCAGCTGGGCGCCACCCAGCCCGAGTCCAACCGGGTCCTCCACTCCTACCTGCGCAAGTTCGGCATCGGCAGCCCCACCGGCCTCGGCTTCCCGGGGGAGACCCCGGGCATCCTCGCCAAGCCCGAGGACTGGTCCACCTCGCAGCAGTACACGATCCCCTTCGGCCAGGGCCTCTCCGTGAACGCCATGCAGGCCGCCTCCGTGTACTCGACCATCGCCAACAAGGGCGTACGCGTCGAACCGAGCCTCGTCCGCGGCACCAAGGGCCCCGACGGCCGCTTCACCCCGGCCCCCGCGCCCAAGGAGTCCCGGGTCGTCAGCGAGAAGACGGCCGACACCCTCGCCAAGATGCTGGAGTCCGTCGTCGACGACCGGGAGGGCACCGGCACCAGGGCCGCGATCCCCGGCTACCGGGTCGCGGGCAAGACCGGCACCGCCAACCGGGTCGACCCCGAGCTCGGCCGCTACAAGGGGTACACCGCCTCCTTCGCGGGCTTCGCGCCCGCCGACGACCCGCAGGTCACCGTCTACTGCGCGATCCAGAACCCCACCAAGGGCAGCTACTTCGGCGGCCAGATCTGCGGCCCCATCTACAAGAAGGTCATGGAGTTCGCCCTCAAGACCCTCCACGTCGCCCCCACGGGCGCCGAGCCCGCCCGCCTGCCGGTCGACTTCGACCCCACCCCGTGACACTCCGGGAGCACCAGTGACAACGATCACCCCCCATTCCGGGAACCGGAAATCGAACTCCGGCGACGCCCCGGGCTCTTTTGGCCCCGCACAGGGTGGGCCCGGTACGCTCACCGCCGTGCCACACGCTGATCAGTACCGAACCACCCCGCCCCGGCCGGAGCAGGCCCGCCCGACACCCCTGGGCGACCTGGCCGCACAGCTGGGCGCCGACATCCTCGGCGCAGGCCCCGGCCCCGTGGACATCACGGGCATCACGCACGACTCCCGGGCCGTACGCCCCGGGGACGTGTACGCGGCCCTGCCGGGCGCCCGCCTGCACGGCGCCGACTTCGTCGCCCAGGCCGCCGGGCTCGGAGCCGCAGCGGTCCTCACCGACCCGACGGGCGCCGAGCGCGCCGCCGCGACCGGCCTGCCGGTCCTCGTCGTCGAGAACCCGCGCGGCCGGATGGGCGAGCTCGCCGCCGAGATCTACGGGCGGCCGGGCGCCGACCTCCTCCAGATCGGCATCACCGGCACCTCCGGCAAGACCACCACGGCCTACCTCGTCGAAGGCGGCCTGCGCGGCGCCGGGCGGAGCACCGGCCTCGTCGGCACCGTCGAGATGCGCATCGGCGACGAGCGCATCAAGTCGGAGCGGACCACCCCCGAGGCCACCGACCTCCAGGCCCTCTTCGCCGTCATGCGCGAGCGGGGCGTCGAGGCGGTCGCCATGGAGGTCTCCAGCCACGCCCTCGTGCTCGGCCGGGTCGACGGCTGCGTCTTCGACGTCGCCGTCTTCAACAACCTCAGCCCGGAGCACATGGAGTTCCACTCCGACATGGACGACTACTACCGGGCGAAGGCCGGGCTCTTCACGCCCGAGCGCAGCCGCCTCGGCGTGGTCAACATCGACGACGCCTACGGCCGCCGGCTCGCCGGGGAGGCGACCGTCCCGATCGTCACCTTCTCCGCCGAGGGCCGCGCCGACGCCGACTGGCGCGCCGAGGACCTCGTCCTCGGCTCCCACGACTCGACGTTCACCGCCGTCGGCCCCGAGGGGGAGCGGATTTCGGCCACGGCCCCGCTGCCCGGCCCGTTCAACGTCGCCAACACCCTCGCCGCGATCGCCACCCTGGCCACCGCGGGCATCGACGCGAAGAGCGCCGCCGAGGGCGTCGCCGCCGTCCCCGGCGTCCCGGGCCGCCTGGAGCGGGTCGACGCCGGCCAGCCGTACCTCGCGGTCGTCGACTACGCCCACAAGACGGACGCCGTCGAATCGGTCCTGCGCTCCCTGCGCGAGGTCACCGAGGGCAAGCTGCACGTGGTCATCGGCTGCGGCGGAGACCGGGACACCACCAAGCGCGGCCCGATGGGCGCCGCCACGGCCCGGCTCGCCGACACCGCCGTCCTGACCTCCGACAACCCCCGCTCCGAGGATCCCCTCGTGATCCTCTCCGCCATGCTCGCGGGCGCCGCCGAGGTCCCCGCGGAGGAGCGCGGCGAGGTCCTCGTCCTCGCCGACCGCGCCGCCGCCGTGGCCGCCGCCGTGGCCCGCGCACAGCCGGGCGACACCGTCCTGGTCGCGGGCAAGGGCCACGAGCAGGGCCAGGAGATCGCCGGGGTCGTACGTCCCTTCGACGACCGCGAGGTCCTGCGCGCGGCGATCCTCGAACAGCACGGCCGGGCCGCCCTGGGCGGCAAGGACACAGACAGCCACCAGAACAGTCAGGGATGAAGCAGTGATCGCCCTCTCCCTCGCCGAGATCGCCGAAATCGTCGGCGGGCAGACGCACGACATACCGGATCCGGCCGCCCGGGCGACCGGGCCCGTCGTCATCGACTCCCGCGAGGTGCGGCCCGGCAGCCTCTTCGTCGCCTTCGCCGGCGAGCACGTCGACGGCCACGACTACGCGGAGCGCGCCGTGCAGGCGGGAGCGGCGGCCGTACTCGCCGCCCGGCCCGTCGGCGTCCCCGCGATCGTCGTGGACGACGTCCAGGCCGCGCTGGGGGCCCTCGCCCGCGCGGTCGTGCAGCGGCTCGGCACCGATGTCGTCGCTCTCACCGGCTCCGCCGGCAAGACCTCCACGAAGGACCTGATCGCCCAGGTCCTCGACCGGCACGCGCCCACCGTGTGGACGCCCGGCTCCCTCAACAACGAGATCGGCCTGCCGCTCACCGCGCTGAAGGCCACCGACGAGACCCGGCACCTGGTCCTGGAGATGGGCGCCCGCGGCATCGGGCACATCCGCTACCTCACCGGCCTCACCCCACCCCGTATCGGCCTCGTCCTGAACGTGGGCACCGCCCACATCGGCGAGTTCGGCGGCCGGGAGCAGATCGCCGAGGCCAAGGGCGAGCTCGTCGAGTGCCTGCCGTCCGCCGAGGAGGGCGGTGTCGCGGTCCTCAACGCCGACGATCCGCTCGTCCGCGCCATGGAAAGCCGCACCAAGGCCCGCGTGATCCTCTTCGGCGAAGCGGACGAAGCGGCCGTACGGGCCGAGAACGTCCTCCTCACAGAGAGCGGACAGCCTTCTTTCAGGCTTCACACACCCACCGGGTGCAGCGACGTGACCTTGCGCCTGTACGGTGAGCACCACGTGTCGAACGCGCTCGCCGCGGCCGCCGTCGCGCACGAGCTGGGCATGCCTGTCGAAGAGATCGCCACCGCGCTCTCCGAGGCCGGCACCCTGTCGCGCTGGCGCATGGAGGTCACCGAGCGTCCGGACGGCGTGACGATCGTCAACGACGCCTACAACGCGAATCCCGAGTCCATGCGAGCCGCCCTGCGCGCGCTCGCGTCCATGGGCCGGGCCGCACAGGCCCGAGGGGCTCGTACGTGGGCGGTGCTCGGCAAGATGGCCGAGCTCGGTGACGCATCGCTCGTCGAGCACGACGCGGTCGGACGGCTCGCCGTCCGGCTCAACGTCAGCAAGCTCGTCGCGGTCGGGGACAGGGAAGCGTCCTGGCTGCAACTGGGCGCATATAACGAGGGTTCGTGGGGTGAGGAGTCGGTGCACGTGTCCGACGCGCAGGCGGCTGTCGACCTGTTGCGCAGTGAGCTGCGCCCGGGGGACGTCGTCCTTGTGAAGGCTTCCAGGTCGGTCGGTCTCGAACGGGTCGCGCTGGCCCTCCTCGACACAGCCGAGGGTAGGGGCATCCCCGCCGAAGGTAGGGGAAAGGTTGCCGGACGATGAGGCAGATCCTCTTCGCGGGGGCCATCGGGCTCTTCCTGACCCTGATCGGCACCCCGCTGCTCATCAAGCTCCTCGCCCGCAAGGGGTACGGGCAGTTCATCCGGGACGACGGCCCGCGCGGCCACGCCGGGAAGAAGGGCACGCCCACCATGGGCGGTATCTCCTTCATCCTGGCCACGCTCATCGCGTACGCCCTGGCCAAGGTCATCACCGGTGAGGACCCGACGTACTCGGGCGTCCTGGTGCTGTTCCTCATGGCCGGCATGGGCCTGGTCGGCTTCCTCGACGACTACATCAAGATCGTCAAGCAGCGTTCGCTGGGCCTGCGGGCCAAGGCGAAGATGGCCGGCCAGCTGATCGTCGGCATCGCCTTCGCGGTGCTCGCCCTCCAGTTCTCCGACTCGCGCGGTCTCACCCCGGCGTCCGAGAAGCTCTCGTTCATCACGGACTTCGGCTGGACCATCGGCCCGGTGCTCTTCGTGATCTGGGCGCTCTTCATGATTCTCGCCATGTCCAACGGCGTGAACCTGACGGACGGTCTGGACGGCCTGGCCACCGGTGCCTCGGTGATGGTCTTCGGCGCGTACACCTTCATCGGGCTCTGGCAGTTCCAGGAGTCCTGTGCGAACGCCATGACCCTGACCAACCCCAACGCCTGCTTCGAGGTGCGCGACCCTCTGGACCTCGCGGTCGTCGCCTCCGCGCTGATGGGTGCCTGCTTCGGCTTCCTGTGGTGGAACACCTCGCCGGCCAAGATCTTCATGGGTGACACCGGCTCGCTGGCCCTCGGCGGCGCCCTCGCCGGTCTCGCCATCTGCTCCCGTACGGAGCTCCTGCTGGCCCTGCTCGGCGGCCTGTTCGTGCTGATCACGATGTCCGTGGTCATCCAGGTCGGCTCGTTCAAGATGACCGGCAAGCGCGTCTTCCGGATGGCACCCCTCCAGCACCACTTCGAACTCAAGGGGTGGTCCGAGGTCCTGGTCGTCGTCCGGTTCTGGATCATCCAGGGCATGTGCGTGATCGTGGGCCTGGGCCTCTTCTACGCGGGATGGGCAGCAGAGAAGTGACAGAACAGCTCGACTGGAACGGCAAGAAGGTCACCGTCGCGGGGCTCGGGGTGTCCGGCATCCCGGCCGCCCGAGTCCTGCACGGCCTCGGCGCGCTCGTGACCGTCGTCAACGACGGCGACGACGAGCGCTCCCGGGCCCAGGCGGCCGACCTGGAGGCGGAGGGCATCACCGTCCGCCTCGGCGACGGGGCCACCCTGCCGTCCGGCACCGAGCTGATCGTCACCACCCCCGGCTGGCAGCCCGACAAGCCGCTCTTCACGGCCGCCGCCGAGGCGGGCGTGGAGATCTGGGGCGACGTCGAGCTGGCCTGGCGCCTCCGCGGCCCCGGGGCGGCCCCGTGGCTCGCGGTCACCGGCACCAACGGCAAGACCACGACCGTGCGGATGCTCGCCTCGATCCTGGAGGCGGCCGGTCTGCGCACCGCCGCCGTCGGCAACATCGGGGTCTCGCTCCTCGACGCCGTCTGCGACGAGACGTACCGCGATCTCGACGTACTCGCCGTCGAGCTCTCCAGCTACCAGCTCCACTGGGCGCCCTCGGTCCGCGCCCACTCGGCCGCCGTGCTCAACCTGGCGCCCGACCACCTCGACTGGCACGGCTCGATGGAGGCGTACGCCGCCGACAAGGGCCGGATCTACGAGGGCAACCAGATCGCCTGCGTCTACAACGTCGCCGACAAGGCCACCGAGGACCTGGTCCGCGAGGCCGACGTCGAGGAGGGCTGCCGTGCCATCGGCTTCACCCTCGGCACCCCCGGCCCGTCCCAACTGGGCGTCGTCGAGGGCATCCTCGTGGACCGGGCCTTCGTCGAGAACCGGCAGAAGAACGCCCAGGAGCTCGCCGAGGTCGCCGACGTCCAGCCCCCCGCCCCGCACAACATCGCCAACGCCCTCGCGGCGGCCGCCCTCGCCCGCGCCTTCGGCGTCGACGCGAAGGCCGTACGGGACGGACTGAAGGCCTTCCGGCCGGACCCGCACCGCATCGAACTGGTCGAGGAGGTCCAGGGAGTCACGTACGTCGACGACTCCAAGGCCACCAACACCCACGCCGCGGAAGCCTCGTTGGCGGCCTACGACCCGATCGTCTGGATCGCCGGCGGCCTCGCCAAGGGCGCCGCCTTCGACGAGCTCGTGCAGAAGTCGGCGAAGCGCTTGCGCGGGGCCGTCCTGATCGGCGCCGACCGCGCGCTGATCCGCGAAGCCCTGGCGCGACACGCCCCGGAGGTACCGGTGGTGGACCTCGACCGGACCGACACTGGGGCGATGTCCGAGGCGGTCAGGGAGGCGGCCCGGCTGGCCCGCCCGGGGGACACGGTGCTCCTCGCCCCGGCCTGCGCCTCGATGGACATGTTCACCAACTACAACAAGCGGGGCGAGGCCTTCGCGGACGCGGTCCGCGCCCTCGCCGCCACCGGGGACGCCTGACCTGACCAGTGGGAGGGTCCGGCCGGACCGGGCACGACTGGAGGGGGCAGCGACCATGCCGAGCAAGATCGCCGGGACACGCCGTCCTTCCGCCGTACGCGGCGGAGGGCGGTCACCGGCGACCCCGCGGCGGCCCCGTGGCGGGGGCGTACGGCGGCTGTACGAGCGGGCGCTGAAGGCCTGGGACCGGCCCCTCACCGCGTACTACGTGATCATCGGCGCGGCCCTGCTCATCACCATGCTCGGCCTGGTGATGGTCTTCTCCGCCTCGATGATCACGGCGCTCCGCTACGACCTCGTGCCCTCCTACTTCTTCCGGAAGCAGTTCTTCGCCGCGCTCCTGGGCACCGGACTGCTCCTGGCCGCCTCCCGGATGCCGGTGAAGCTGCACCGGGCACTGGCCTACCCGATCCTGGTCGGCGCCGTCTTCCTGATGGTGCTCGTGCAGATCCCCGGGATAGGGCACTCGGTCAACGGCAACCAGAACTGGATCTCGCTCGGCGGCCCCTTCCAGCTCCAGCCCAGCGAGTTCGGCAAGCTGGCACTGATCCTGTGGGGAGCCGACCTGCTCGCCCGCAAACAGGACATGCGGCTGCTGTCCCAGTGGAAGCACATGCTCGTCCCGCTGGTCCCGGTGGCCTTCATGCTGCTCGGTCTGATCATGCTCGGCGGCGACATGGGCACCTCGATCATCCTCGCCGCGATCCTCTTCGGTCTGCTGTGGACGGCCGGCGCGCCCACCCGGCTCTTCGTCGGAGTGCTCTCCGTCGCCGGCGCGATCGGCGTGCTGCTGATCAAGACGAGTGACAACCGGATGAAGCGCTTCGACTGCATCGGCGCGACCGACCCCGGCGGCGAGGGAGCCCCCTGCCTCCAGGCCGCGCACGGAATCTATGCTCTGGCCTCGGGCGGATGGTTCGGTTCCGGACTTGGTGCCAGTGTGGAGAAATGGGGCCAACTCCCCGAAGCGCACACCGACTTCATCTTCGCGGTCACCGGTGAGGAACTGGGCCTCGCGGGGACGCTGTCGGTACTCGCCCTGTTCGCGGCTCTAGGCTATGCGGGTATCCGCGTGGCCGGACGCACGGAGGACCCCTTCGTGAGGTACGCCGCGGGAGGCGTGGCCACCTGGATCACGGCGCAGGCCGTGATCAACATCGGTGCGGTGCTCGGCTTGCTGCCGATCGCCGGAGTCCCGCTCCCGCTGTTCTCGTACGGGGGGTCGGCCCTGCTGCCGACCATGTTCGCCGTCGGGCTCCTCATCGCCTTCGCGCGACAGGAACCCGCCGCGAAAGCGGCCCTGGCACTGCGCCGCCCCGGCTGGGGCAAGCGGGCCGGGGTGAGATGGAAGTCGATGCGACGGCGCGTCAAGAAGCGCCCGTCCGGAGAGCGGTGAATTTCGGTGCATGTCGTACTCGCCGGCGGGGGGACCGCCGGCCACATCGAGCCCGCGCTGGCCCTCGCGGACGCCCTGCGCAGGCAGGACCCCAGCGTGGGGATCACAGCGCTGGGCACGGAAAAGGGTCTGGAGACCCGGCTCGTGCCCGAGCGGGGCTACGAGTTGGCGCTCATCCCCGCCGTACCGCTGCCCCGTAAGCCCACTCCCGAGCTGATCACCGTCCCCGGACGGCTCCGCGGCACCATCAAGGCCGCCGAGCAGATCCTGGAGCGCACGAAGGCCGACTGCGTCGTCGGCTTCGGCGGCTACGTGGCACTGCCGGGCTACCTCGCGGCCAAGCGGCTCGGCGTGCCGATCGTGGTCCACGAGGCCAACGCCCGGCCCGGCCTGGCCAACAAGATCGGTTCGCGGTACGCGGCCGGGGTCGCCGTCGCCACCCCGGACAGCAAGCTCCGCAACGCCCGCTACATCGGCATCCCGCTGCGGCACACCATCGCGACCCTCGACCGGGCGCGGGTGCGTCCCGAGGCGCGCGCCGCCTTCGGGCTCGACCCGAACCTGCCGACGCTGCTCGTCTCGGGCGGCTCGCAGGGCGCCCGGCGGCTCAACGAGGTCGTCCAGCAGATCGCTCCGGTGCTCCAGCGCTCCGGCATCCAGATCCTGCACGCGGTCGGCCCGAAGAACGAACTGCCGCGCGTCGACAACATGCCCGGTATGCCGCCGTACGTGCCGGTACCGTACGTGGACCGGATGGATCTCGCGTACGCCGCGGCCGACATGATGCTCTGCCGCGCGGGCGCGATGACCGTCGCCGAGCTCTCCGCCGTCGGGCTGCCGGCCGCGTACGTCCCGCTGCCCATCGGCAACGGCGAACAGCGGCTCAACGCCCAGCCGGTGGTCAAGGCGGGCGGTGGACTCCTCGTCGACGACGCGGAGCTGACGCCGCAGTGGGTGCAGGGCAACGTCCTGCCCGTACTGGCCGATCCGCACCGGTTGTACGAGATGTCCCGCGCCGCCGCCGAGTTCGGCCGCCGGGACGCCGACGACCTGCTCGTCGGCATGGTGTACGAGGCGATCGCCGCCCGCCGACAGGCGTAGCGGCGGCGAAGGGCGGAAGCGTGGCAGCCGGATCGACGACCGCCGAGAAGAGCGGCGCGAAGAAGCCGAAGTCGGAGCGGCCGTCCCGCACGGGCACCCGGAATAGTCGATTCCGGGTGCCCGCCCCCCGTGTGCTCCTCGCCGTGCTGGGCGTCGCCCTGCTCACGGCCGGAGTGATCTGGGCGCTCTACGGGTCGTCCTGGTTCCGTGTGGAACGTGTGAAGACTTCCGGCACCGGGGTCCTGACCCCCGGTGAGGTCGAGGCGATCGCCGCCGTCCCGACGGGTGCGCCGCTCGTCTCCGTCGACACCGAGGCGATCGAGGTGCGGCTCCGGCAGGCGCTCCCGCGCATCGAGTCGGTCGACGTCGTGCGGTCCTGGCCGCACGGAATCGGTCTGAAAGTGACGGAACGGAAGCCCGTTCTCCTGCTGGAAAAGGGCACGAAGTTCATCGAAGTGGACGCGACCGGCGTCCGGTTCGCCACGGTCGACACCGCCCCCAAGGGCATCCCCCGGCTCGTCCTCGACGTGGCCTCCTCGCCCAGTCTGCGCCGCTTCGACGCGGACCGGCTGCTGGCGGAGGCGGTCCGCGTCAGGGGTGAACTCCCGGACGAAATCGCCCGGAGGACTCGTGTCGTCCGCGTCACTTCGTACGACTCCGTCACTCTGGAGCTGACCGAGGGGCGAAGCGTCTTCTGGGGGAGCGCCGAGCACGGCCCGGTGAAAGCCAGGGTGCTGACCGCTCTGATGAAGGCCTCGCCCAAAGCGGGGCACTTCGATGTAAGTGCCCCCACGGCGCCCGCGTCGTCCGCCAGTTGACGGGTATCAGCCCTGGCCAGCACCCTGGTTGGCCAGCGCTCCGGGTGATCACATAGGGTGAAAAGAAAAACGGGAGGTTCGGCGTGTTCGTTGAACGTGCGCCGCTTGTCGACTTAGTGTCCTGTTCGGAAGAGTCCAGCGAACAGCGACACTGGTAACCCTAAACTTCAACGTTAGGGTTTGGGTCGGCGTTCCGGACCGCCCCAATCGGCATCCGTCGTCGCAGCGCGACCAACCACCGCGTAGCGGCGACACGTAACTCGAGGCGAGAGGCCTTCGACGTGGCAGCACCGCAGAACTACCTCGCAGTCATCAAGGTCATCGGTGTCGGCGGCGGTGGTGTCAATGCCATCAACCGAATGATCGAGGTCGGCCTCAAGGGCGTCGAGTTCATCGCGATCAACACCGACGCGCAAGCGCTGTTGATGAGCGACGCCGACGTCAAGCTCGACGTCGGCCGTGAACTCACCCGCGGCCTGGGCGCCGGGGCCAACCCGGCCGTCGGTCGCAAGGCGGCAGAGGACCACCGTGAGGAGATCGAGGAGGTCCTCAAGGGGGCCGACATGGTCTTCGTCACCGCCGGCGAAGGCGGCGGCACCGGCACCGGCGGCGCCCCCGTCGTCGCCAACATCGCGCGCTCGCTCGGCGCCCTGACGATCGGTGTGGTCACCCGACCCTTCACCTTCGAGGGCCGGCGTCGCGCCAACCAGGCGGAGGACGGCATCGCCGAGCTCCGCGAAGAGGTCGACACCCTCATCGTCATCCCGAACGACCGACTGCTCTCGATCTCGGACCGCCAGGTCTCCGTGCTCGACGCGTTCAAGTCGGCCGACCAGGTGCTGCTGAGCGGCGTCCAGGGCATCACGGACCTCATCACCACCCCGGGTCTGATCAACCTCGACTTCGCCGACGTCAAGTCGGTCATGTCCGAGGCCGGATCGGCCCTCATGGGCATCGGCTCCGCCCGGGGCGACGACCGCGCGGTGGCCGCCGCGGAGATGGCGATCTCCTCGCCGCTCCTCGAGGCCTCCATCGACGGCGCCCGCGGCGTGCTGCTCTCCATCTCCGGCGGCAGCGACCTCGGTCTCTTCGAGATCAACGAGGCCGCGCAGCTGGTCAGCGAGGCGGCCCACCCCGAGGCCAACATCATCTTCGGCGCCGTCATCGACGACGCGCTCGGTGACGAGGTCCGGGTCACGGTCATCGCGGCCGGCTTCGACGGCGGCCAGCCGCCGGCCCGCCGGGACAACATCATCGGCTCGGTCTCGGCCAAGCGCGAGGAGCCGGCTCCGGCGCCCCGCGTCAGCGAGCCCTCCCGCCCGATGGGCGGACTCGGCACGGTGGCCCCCCGCGAGGAGCCGGTCTCCGTCCCGGTCGAGCCGGTCCCGGTCGTCAACGAGACCCCGCTGACGCCGGCCCCGCCCGTCGTCCCGCCGGCCCGTCCGTACGCGGACTCCCAGGCCGAAGAGCTGGACGTCCCGGACTTCCTGAAGTGATAGGGCAGTACTTCGACGCGAACGGCGCGCACTTCGCCTTCACCGACAGGTGGGGCGGGGTGAGCGCCGTTCCGTACGAGGAGCTCAACCTCGGCGGCGCGGTCGGGGACGACCCCGAGTCCGTACGGACCAACAGGGCGCTGGCCGCCGGCGCCCTCGGGCTCGACCCGGCGCGGGTCGTCTGGATGAACCAGGTGCACGGCGCCGACGTCGCCGAGGTCGAGGGCCCGTGGACCGGCGAGTCCGTCCCGGCGGTCGACGGTCTCGTGACCGCGGCCCGCGGACTCGCCCTCGCCGTCCTCACCGCGGACTGCGTCCCGGTCCTGCTCGCCGATCCCGTCGCCGGGGTCGTGTCCGCGGCCCACGCCGGGCGGCCCGGAATGGTCGCCGGGATCGTCCCCGCCGCCGTGGAGGCCATGATCGGCCTCGGCGCCGACCCGGCCCGGATCGTCGCCCGCACCGGCCCCGCCGTCTGCGGGCGGTGCTACGAGGTGCCGGAGGCGATGCGCGCCGAGGTCGCGGACATCGAGCCCGCCGCCTGGGCCGAGACGAGCTGGGGCACCCCCGCCGTCGACGTCACGGCCGGGGTGCACGCCCAGCTCGAACGGCTCGGGGTCACGGACCGGAAGGCCAGTGACGTCTGCACCCGGGAATCCGGTGACCACTACTCGTACCGCCGCGACCGCAGCACAGGGCGACTCGCGGGATATGTCTGGTTGACCCAGGAAGAGACATGACGGACCGGAAGTCGCAACTCGCCGAGAATCTGGCCCACGTGGAGGAGCGCATCGCCGCTGCCTGCGCCGCCGCCGGGCGTCCGCGGGAGGAGGTGACCCTGATCGTGGTCACCAAGACCTACCCCGCGAGCGATGTACGGCTGCTGCACGGACTGGGCGTGCGGCACGTCGCCGAGAACCGGGACCAGGACGCGGCTCCCAAGGCCGCCGCGTGTGCGGACCTTGATCTGACCTGGCACTTCGTGGGCCAGTTGCAGACCAACAAGGTCCGGTCCGTGGTGGGTTATGCCGATGTGGTGCAGTCGGTCGACCGATTGAAGCTCGTTTCCTCTCTTTCCGCGGCCGCGGAGAAGGAGGGGCGGGAGCTCGGCTGCCTGCTCCAGGTCGCACTCGACGCCGAGTCCGGGGAGCGCGGCGCCCGAGGCGGCGTCTCACCGGAAGGCGTCGAGGAGTTGGCGGCCGCGGTGGACGACGCTCCCGGGTTGCGGCTCGACGGCCTGATGACCGTCGCGCCGCTCTCCGGTCCGTACGCGGGCAGACAGCGCGCCGCCTTCGACCGGTTGATGGATTTGTCGACTGCCCTGCGCGCGACCCGTCCGGCTGCGAACATGGTGTCAGCAGGGATGAGTGCGGACCTCGAGGAGGCCGTCGCTGCCGGGGCGACACACGTACGCGTCGGTACGGCGGTACTCGGCGTCCGCCCGAAGCTCGGGTAACGTCGCGAAGCAAGTCGGACCACAGCAGAAAATATGGTCATTCCGCAGAACGGCGGGGTGGCCTGTGGATCGCGGGCACTTCGTGACGCTGCGACATTGGCCTGTACGGCGATCCACCACAGAGCGGAGGACTCAGAGAATGGCCGGCGCGATGCGCAAGATGGCGGTCTACCTCGGCCTCGTGGAGGACGATGGGTACGACGGCCGGGGCTTCGACCCCGACGACGACTTCGAACCCGAGCTGGAGCCGGAGCCCGAGCGGCGCCACACCCCTCCGCGACAGATCGAGCGCGAGGAACCGGTGCGTGTGGTGCAGCAGCCCCCGGCACCCCGGGAGCCGATCGCTCATTCTGTCCCGGTACTCGCCGAAAGCGGACGTCCGGCCCGAATTGCCCCCGTGGCATCCATCACACCCGAACGCCCGAGCCTGGAGAAGAACGCACCGGTGATCATGCCCAAGGTCGTGTCCGAGCGGGAGCCCTACCGCATCACCACGCTGCACCCCCGGACCTACAACGAGGCCCGTACCATCGGGGAACACTTCCGTGAGGGCACTCCGGTGATCATGAACCTCACGGAGATGGACGACACGGACGCGAAGCGACTTGTCGACTTTGCCGCCGGACTCGTCTTCGGGCTCCATGGCAGCATTGAGCGCGTGACGCAGAAGGTGTTCCTGTTGTCGCCTGCTAACGTCGATGTCACGGCGGAGGACAAGGCCCGGATCGCAGAGGGCGGATTCTTCAACCAGAGCTGAGAACGGAACCGGACGGACCGGCCGCTACGCGGCCGGAAAAGTGAGAGCACGTAAGCCAGGGGAGAGGGAAACGCGGGATGGGCGTCGCACTACAGGTGGTCTACATCGTGCTGATGTGCTTCCTCGTCCTCCTGATCGTCCGGCTGGTCATGGACTACGTCTTCCAGTTCGCACGTTCATGGCAACCCGGTAAGGCGATGGTGGTCGTTCTGGAGGCCACTTACACTGTCACCGATCCACCGCTCAAGCTTCTGCGGCGACTCATCCCGCCGCTGCGTCTCGGGGGCGTGGCACTCGACCTGTCCTTCTTCGTTCTGATGATCATCGTCTACATCCTGATCTCCCTCGTGAGCAGGTTCGCCGGGTGAAGGTGAAAGTGGACGATACGGTCTTGCCGACTGCCGACGACTACGTAGAGGTGAAGAAGAGATGCCGTTGACCCCCGAGGACGTGCGGAACAAGCAGTTCACGACCGTCCGCCTTCGAGAAGGCTATGACGAGGACGAGGTCGATGCCTTCCTCGACGAGGTCGAGGCCGAGCTGACCCGCCTGCTCCGGGAGAACGAGGACCTGCGCGCCAAGCTGGCCGCCGCGACGCGTGCCGCCGCGCAGAACCAGCAGCAGCAGGGGATGCGCAAGCCCCCGGAGCCGCAGGATCGTCCCGTCGGTCCCGGCGCGCCCGTGCCCGCGGCCATATCCGGACCGCCGGTCCAGCAGCAGCCGCCGCAGATGGGCCCGCCGCAGCTGCCTTCCGGTGCCCCGCAGCTTCCCGCCGGCCCCATGCAGGGTGGCCCCATGCAGGGTGGGCCCATGGGCCCCGGCCCGATGCAGGGTGGCCCCATGCAGGGCGGACCGATGGGTCCCGGCCCGATGCAGGGCGGCCCCATGGGTCACCCGCAGCAGCAGCAGATGCAGCAGCAGCCTCCGCAGGCCCCGGGCGGCGACAGCGCCGCGCGTGTCCTCTCGCTGGCCCAGCAGACCGCCGACCAGGCGATCGCCGAGGCCCGCTCCGAGGCCAACAAGATCGTCGGCGAGGCGCGCTCCCGCGCCGAGGGCCTGGAGCGGGACGCCCGCGCCAAGGCGGACGCTCTTGAGCGGGACGCCCAGGAGAAGCACCGCGTCGCGATGGGCTCCCTGGAGTCCGCCCGCGCCACGCTGGAGCGCAAGGTCGAGGACCTGCGCGGCTTCGAGCGCGAGTACCGCACGCGCCTGAAGTCGTACCTGGAGTCGCAGCTGCGTCAGCTGGAGACCCAGGCCGACGACTCGCTGGCCCCGCCGCGGACCCCGGCGACGGCCTCCCTGCCGCCGGCGCCCTCGATGGCCTCGGCCGGCGCGAGCGCCCCGTCCTACGGTGGCAACGGCGGCATGGGCGGTGCGCCGTCCATGGGCGGCGGGCCCTCCTACGGCGGCCAGCAGCAGATGTCCCCGGCGATGACGCAGCCGATGGCTCCGGTCCGGCCGCAGGCTCCCCAGCCGATGCAGCAGGCGCCGGCGCCGATGCGGGGCTTCCTGATCGACGAGGACGACAACTGACGGCGGGCGGTCGCGCGATGAGCGCGTAGCCGTCGGCAGGCTGCAAGGGCCGGGCCCGGGTAACACCGGGCCCGGCCCTTCGCCGTACCCGGACCCGGGCCGGCAGCACGTGGGTGCGGGTGGCCAGGGGGCCGCGCCGAATCGCCTGCGGCGGGCCTTCCCCCACCCCGCCCCTTCCCGAAACCGGGGCTCCGCCCCGGACCCCGACGAAGCACGGGGCTCCGCCCCGGATCCGGAGAGGGATCCGGGTGGCTCCACGCCGGGCCCAGGTGCCTCCCGGGGCCCCGCCCCCAGTGCCCAGAGGGCCCCTTCGCGCCGCAGGCGCCCCGGGCGTGCACCTTCGCGTCGTCCGCGGCCCCGTCCCGCCCCCCACCCGGCCTCCCCGCCGTGACGGCAGCCCCGCTCCCCCCGCCCGCCCCCGGCAGGGTTTCGGGAAGGGGTGGGGTGGGGGAACGGAAAAGGCCCGGCTCCCAGGAGGGGCCGGGCCTTTTCGGGGTGGTTACGCCTTGCGGAGGCGGAACGTCAGGGCGAGGGAGTCGTCCGTGAACGGGGTGCCGTAGGTGGCGTCCGCTTCGCCTTCGGCGTGGTCCGTCGCCAGGACCTCGTCCGCGATGAGCTCGGCGTGGGCCGCCAGCGCCTCCGTCGTTTCCGGGGAGGTGGACGTCCAGCGCAGGGCGATCCGGTCCGCCACGTCCAGGCCGCTGTTCTTGCGGGCCTCCTGGATCAGGCGGATCGCGTCACGGGCGAGGCCGGCGCGACGCAGTTCCGGGGTGATCTCCAGGTCCAGGGCGACCGTCGCGCCCGCGTCCGAGGCCACCGACCAGCCCTCGCGGGGGGTCTCCGTGATGATGATCTCCTCGGGGGTGACGGTGATCTCCTCGCCGTTCACCGAGAGCGTCGCCTCGCCCGAGCGGAGGGCGAGGGACAGCGCCGCGGCGTCCGCCGCCGCGACCGCCTTCGCCACGTCCTGGACGCCCTTGCCGAAGCGCTTGCCCAGGGCCCGGAAGTTGGCCTTCGCCGTCGTGTCGACGAGCGAGCCGCCGACCTCGGAGAGGGAGGCCAGGGAAGAGACGTTCAGCTCCTCCGTGATCTGGGCCTGGAGGGCCGGGGACAGGGCCGCGAAGCCCGTCGCCGCCACCAGGGCCCGGGAGAGCGGCTGGCGGGTCTTCACGCCCGACTCCGCGCGCGTAGCCCGGCCCAGCTCCACCAGGCGGCGGACCAGCAGCATCTGCTCGGAGAGCGTCTTGTCGATCAGGGCGGCGTCCGCCTCCGGCCAGGTGGCGAGGTGGACCGACTCCGGGGCCTCCGGGCTCACCGGCACCACCAGGTCCTGCCAGACCCGCTCCGTGATGAACGGGGTCAGCGGGGCCATCAGGCGCGTGACCGTCTCGATCACGTCGTGGAGGGTGCGCAGGGCCGCCTTGTCGCCCTGCCAGAACCGGCGGCGCGAGCGGCGGACGTACCAGTTGGAGAGGTCGTCGACGAACGCCGAGACCAGCTTGCCGGTGCGCTGGGTGTCGTAGGACTCCATCGCCTCGGTCGTCTCGGCGACCAGCGTGTTCAGCTCGGAGAGCAGCCAGCGGTCGAGGACCGTGCGGTCGGCCGGGGCCGGGTCCGCGGCCGAGGGGGCCCAGCCGGACGTGCGGGCGTACAGCGCCTGGAAGGCCACCGTGTTCCAGTACGTCAGGAGGGTCTTGCGGACGACCTCCTGGATCGTGCCGTGGCCCACCCGGCGCGCCGCCCACGGCGAGCCGCCGGCCGCCATGAACCAGCGGACCGCGTCGGCGCCGTGCTGGTCCATCAGCGGGATCGGCTGCAGGATGTTGCCCAGGTGCTTGGACATCTTCCGGCCGTCCTCGGCGAGGATGTGGCCCAGACAGACCACGTTCTCGTAGGACGACTTGTCGAAGACCAGGGTGCCTACCGCCATCAGCGTGTAGAACCAGCCGCGGGTCTGGTCGATGGCCTCGGAGATGAACTGCGCCGGGTAGCGGGACTCGAAGAGTTCCTTGTTCTGGTACGGGTACCCGTACTGCGCGAACGGCATCGAGCCCGAGTCGTACCAGGCGTCGATGACCTCCGGTACGCGGGTCGAGGTCTTCCCGCAGCCCTCGGACGGGCACGGGAAGGTGACCGCGTCGATGTACGGGCGGTGCGGGTCGAGCTCCGACTGGTCGGTGCCCGTCAGCTCGGTGAGCTCGGCGCGGGAGCCGACGCAGGTGAGGTGGTCGTCCTCGCAGCGCCAGATCGGCAGCGGGGTTCCCCAGTAGCGGTTCCGGGAGAGCGCCCAGTCGACGTTGTTGGTGAGCCAGTCGCCGAAGCGGCCGTGCTTGACCGAGTCCGGGAACCAGTTCGTCCGCTCGTTCTCCGCCAGCATGCGGTCCTTGACCGCCGTCGTGCGGATGTACCAGGACGGCTGCGCGTAGTAGAGCAGGGCCGTGTGGCAGCGCCAGCAGTGCGGGTAGCTGTGCTCGTACGGGATGTGGCGGAAGAGCAGGCCGCGCGCGTCCAGGTCGGCGGTCAGGGCCTCGTCGGCCTTCTTGAAGAAGACGCCGCCGACCAGCGGCACGTCCTCCTCGAAGGTGCCGTCGGGGCGGACCGGGTTCACGACCGGCAGGCCGTACGCCTTGCAGACCTTGAGGTCGTCCTCACCGAAGGCGGGGGACTGGTGGACCAGACCCGTACCGTCCTCGGTCGTGACGTACTCGGCGTTCACCACGTAGTGGGCCGGGGCGTCGAAGGGGACCAGCTCGAACGGGCGCTGGTAGGTCCAGCGCTCCATCTCGGCGCCCGTGAAGGACTCGCCGGTGGTCACCCAGCCCTCGCCGAGCGCCTTCTCCAGCAGCGGCTGCGCGACGACGACCCGCTCGTCGCCGTCGGTGGCGACCACGTAGGTGACCTCGGGGTGGGCGGCGACCGCCGTGTTGGACACCAGGGTCCAGGGGGTCGTCGTCCAGACCAGGAGCGCGGCCTTGCCCGCGAGGGGGCCGGACGTGAGCGGGAAGCGGACGTAGACGGACGGGTCGACGACCGTCTCGTAGCCCTGCGCCAGCTCGTGGTCGGACAGGCCCGTGCCGCAGCGCGGGCACCAGGGGGCGACCCGGTGGTCCTGGACCAGCAGGTCCTTGTCGAAGATCTGCTTCAGCGACCACCAGACCGACTCGATGTACGAGGGGTCCATGGTCCGGTAGGCGTCGTCGAGGTCGACCCAGTAGCCCATGCGGGTCGTCAGCTCGGCGAAGGCGTCGGTGTGGCGGGTCACCGACTCGCGGCACTTGTCGTTGAACTCGGCGATGCCGTACGCCTCGATGTCCTTCTTGCCGGAGAAGCCGAGCTCCTTCTCGACGGCGAGCTCGACCGGCAGGCCGTGGCAGTCCCAGCCGGCCTTGCGGGCCACGTGGTAGCCGCGCATGGTCCGGAAGCGGGGGAAGACGTCCTTGAAGACGCGGGCCTCGATGTGGTGCGCGCCGGGCATGCCGTTCGCGGTGGGCGGGCCCTCGTAGAAGACCCACTCGGGGCGTCCCTCGGACTGCTCGAGGGTCTTCGCGAAGACCTTGTTGTCGCGCCAGAAGTCGAGCACGTCGTGCTCCAGCGCGGGCAGGTCGACCTGGGCGGGCACCTGGCGGTACTGCGGCGGTGTCATCGAGATTCCTCCGGCGGACTGTCGTCGTTCCGTCGGAGGGACGAGAGCGCTGCTCCCGCGGTACCACCCTCCTTGGCTCCGGGCAGGCACGCGCCCTGAGCCCCCTCATTGGGGTCGCGACGCCGGGTCTAGTCACCGCGCTCTCGCACGGCTTTCTTCCGACGGCTCCGGGGTGATGCTTCACATCGGGCTCGCCCCCGGGCTCTCACCGTCCCCGGGTCGCTCATGGCTGCGTACGACGCTACTCGTCCCCATCCAAGCCTTTCGCTGTGCCCAGTGTACGGGCCGCGACGGGGGGTGGCCGACCCTGTTTCCCGAGCCCCGGTCGGCGGCCCGGACCGCCACCCGAATGGCCATACGAGCCGCGGCGGAGTTCCGTTACGGCCATGTGGGGGAGGGGCGGGTCGGATTACCCGGCGGGGAGCTGGGCACAACGGAGGCAGGCCCGCCCCGCAGGGAGCGGGGGCGGGTGGGAACGGCGGCGTGCCCCGTTGCCGCGGGCCTTGGGCCGATTTATCGTCCCAGCACGATTCGCGAGCAAGATCACAAAATGTGAAGGGGCCGCGACATGGTGGCGAAGAAGACCGCCGCGAAGAAGTCCTCGACCGCCGTCTCCACCGGTGCGGCGGCCCTGGACGGCAAGGACGTGGCCGGGAAGAAGTCGACCGCCGGGAAGGCGGTCGGCAGGAAGGTCACGGCGAAGAAGGCGGGTAAGGCGGCCCCTGCCCCCGAGGCGGCGGCCGTGGTCGCGGAGGCCGCCGAGGAGACCCCCGCCGCGCACGCCCCGGCCAAGAAGGCCGCGGCGAGGAAGACGGCCGCCAGGAAGGCGACCGCCGCGAAGAAGCAGACAGGAGCCAGGACGGTGGCAGCGAAGAAGACCGCGGGTGGCGTGACGACCGCAGAGGACGAGGCCGCGGTGCCCTCGGCCCGTACCGGTGAGCTCGCGGTGCGCCCCGGCGAGGACCCCTGGACGCCGGAGGAGGTCGAGGAGGCCCGCAGCTCGCTCCAGGCGGAGGTCCTGCGGCTGCGCAGCGAGCTCGTCCACTCGCGCGAGGAGCTCACCGGCCTCATGCGGGACTCGGGCGACGGCGCGGGCGACGACCAGGCCGACACCGGCACCAAGAACATCACGCGCGAGCACGAGCTCGCGCTCGCCGCCAACGCCCGGGAGATGCTGGAGCAGACCGAGCACGCCCTGGAGCGGCTCGACGCGGGCACCTACGGCCTCTGTGAGGTGTGCGGGAAGCCGATCGGCAAGGCGCGGATGCAGGCCTTCCCCCGGGCCACCCTCTGCGTCGAGGACAAGCAGCGCCAGGAGCGGCGCGGCTGACGATCTCGGCTGCCGGTCTCGTACGCCTGTGCCGTACCCTCGGGGCACGGTCAGGCATCGAGGTCGAGGGACTCACTCACGTGGCAGAGGCGGAGCGCATCATCGGTACGCCGGATTCAGCAGGGGCCGACGAGTCGGCCGCCTCCGACGACGGCACGGCCGCTCCCGAGGAGCAGCCCAAGGGCAGGCGCAGGATCGTCGCGCTGCTCGTGGTGGCCGTGCTGGCCTATCTGCTCGACCTGGGCAGCAAGATGCTGGTCGTCGCCAAGCTGGAGGGCCGTGAGGCGATTCCGCTGATCGGCGATCTGCTGCGCCTCGACGCGATCCGGAACCCGGGCGCCGCCTTCGGCATGGGCGAGGCTTTCACGATCGTCTTCACCTGCATCGCCGCCGTCGTGATCATCGTGATCTTCCGGCTGGCGCGGAAGCTCTACAGCCTGCCCTGGGCCATCGCCCTCGGTCTGCTGCTCGGCGGCGCGCTCGGCAACCTCACGGACCGGATCTTCCGCTCGCCGGGCGTCTTCGAGGGCGCGGTCGTGGACTTCATCGCCCCCGCGCACTTCGCCGTCTTCAACTTCGCCGACTCGGCGATCGTCTGCGGCGGCATCCTCATCGTGTTCCTTTCCTTCCGGGGCGTGGACCCGGACGGGACCGTCCACAAGGACTGAGCGGGAGCGGGCGGGGAGCCCGGCCAGTACGGAGCACCTCCCGCGCAAGGCATACTCGACGGGTGAGTACGAGTCCCGAGATCCGCACGCTGCCCGTTCCCGATGGCCTGGAGGGCGAGCGAGTCGACGCCGCCATCGCCCGGATGTTCGGGTTCTCCCGCACGAAGGCGGCCGAGCTGGCCGCCTCAGGGAAGGTCCAGGTCGACGGCTCCGTCGTCGGCAAGTCCGAGCGGGTCAGCGGCGGCGCGTGGCTCGAGGTCGAGATGCCGGGGGCGCCCGCGCCCGTGCAGATCGTCGCCGAGCCCGTCGAGGGCATGGAGATCGTCCATGACGACGACGACATCGTCGTCATCATGAAGCCGGTCGGCGTCGCCGCGCACCCCAGCCCCGGCTGGACCGGCACCACGGTCATCGGCGGCCTCGCCGCCGCCGGGTACCGCATCTCCACCTCCGGCGCCGCCGAGCGCCAGGGCATCGTGCACCGCCTCGACGTCGGCACCTCCGGCCTGATGGTGGTCGCCAAGTCCGAGTACGCGTACACCTCGCTCAAGCGCCAGTTCAAGGAGCGCACGGTCGACAAGCGCTACAACGCGCTGGTCCAGGGCCACCCCGACCCGATGAGCGGCACCATCGACGCGCCGATCGGCCGGCACCCGAACCACGACTACAAGTGGGCGATCACCGCCGAGGGCAAGCCCTCCGTCACCCACTACGACCTCATCGAGGCGTACCGGTCGGCCTCGCTGCTCGACATCAAGCTGGAGACGGGCCGCACCCACCAGATCCGGGTGCACATGTCCGCCCACCGCCACCCCTGCGTCGGCGACCTCACCTACGGCGCCGACCCGACCCTCGCCAAGCGCCTCGGCCTGACGCGGCAGTGGCTGCACGCCGTCCGCCTCGGCTTCGAGCACCCCGGCGACGGTTCGTGGGTCGAGTTCGCCAGCACCTACCCGGAGGACCTCCAGAAGGCCCTGGACCGGATCGCCTCGGAGAGCCGGTGACCACCGCGTACAGCGTCCGTGAGGCGCTCGCCCCCGAGGACCGCGAGGCCTGCTTCCTGGTCCGCCGTGAGGTCTTCGTGGTGGAGCAGGGTGTTCCGCAGGAGCTGGAGTACGACGTGCACGACGCCACCGCCGTGCACGTGCTCGCGGTGCGCGAGGACGGGCTGCCGCTGGGCACCGGCCGGCTTCTGTTCGGTGCGGACGCGGTCGGCAGGACAGGCGCCGACACCTCGGTGGGCTCGCTCGGCCGGCTCGCGGTCTCCGAGGCCGCGCGCGGCCTCGGCATCGGCGCGGCCGTCGTGCGGGGCATCGAGGACGCGGCGCGCGAGCGCGGTCTGACCGCCGTCGACCTGCACGCGCAGACCCACGCGCTGGGCTTCTACGAGCGGCTCGGCTACGAGGCGTACGGCCCCGAGTTCCAGGACGCGGACATGCCGCACCGGGCCATGCGGCGCTCGCTGTAGGACCCCGCCTCACCGAGGGCGTCCCCTGCCCCCTGTCACACCCGCCGCGCGCGGGCGTCCACAGGGGGCAGTCGCTGTGAAAACGGACATACGTGACAGGGTGTGTCCGTGGATCAATTGGCCCTGTTGTTCTTGCTGCTGCTCGGCGCTCTGCTCACCGTGCCCCTCGGTGATCGGCTCGGACTGCCCGCTCCCGTCCTGATGACCCTCATCGGGATCGTGCTGGCCTTCCTGCCGTTCGTGCCGAGCGTCGAGATCCCGCCGGAGTTCATCCTCCCCCTGGTGCTGCCGCCTCTGTTGTACGCCTCCGTGCAGCGCACCTCCTGGCGTCAGTTCGCGGCGAACAGACGGCCCATCTTCCTGCTGGCGGTCGCCCTCGTCTTCGTGACCACCGCCGCCGTCGGCGCGGTCGCGCACGTGCTCGTGCCGGGCATCTCGCTGGCCGCCGCGATCGCGCTCGGCGCCCTCGTCGCGCCGCCGGACCCGGTCGCGGCGACCGCCGTCGCCGGCTCGCTCGGGCTGCCGCGGCGGCTCGTGTCGATCCTGGAGGGCGAAGGCCTCTTCAACGACGTCACCGCGATCGTGCTCTACCACGTGGCGATCGCCGCCGTCGTCAGCGGTTCCTTCTCCTGGCCCGAGGCGATCGGCCAGTTCGTGCTGTCCGCGGTGGTCGCCACGATCCTCGGCCTGGTGCTCGGCTGGCTCACCAACAAGCTCATCGGACTCCTGGGGGACGCCACGCTGCAGACCGGGCTCACCCTCCTCGTCCCCTTCGTGAGCTACGTCCTCGCCGAGGAGCTGCACGGCTCCGGCGTCCTCGCGGTGCTGATCACCGCGCTCTTCCTCGCCGAGCACGCGGCCGACGCCGACGACGTCATGGGCCGGCTCGCCGGACAGACCTTCTGGCAGATCGTGGACACCCTCGTCACCGGCATCGCCTTCGGGCTCATCGGTCTGGAGCTCGTCCACGTCTTCGGGGTGGCCGAGGGGCGTGGCTGGGAGATGCTCGGCTGGGGCGCCACCGTGGTCGCGGTGGTCGTCGGGGTCCGGCTGCTGTGGCTGCTGCCCGCCACCTGGCTGGCCAAGCGGCTCCACACGCGCCGGGACATCGACGAGGAGATCCCGATGAGCTGGCGGGAGACCGTCGTCATGTGGTGGGCGGGGATGCGCGGGGTGGCCTCGGTGGCGCTGGCGCTCGCCATCCCGCTCCGTACCGACGACGGCGACCCCTTCCCCGGCCGGGACGAGATCGTCTTCATCGCCTTCTGCGTGATCATCGCCACGCTCGTCTTCCAGGGGCTCACCCTGCCGTGGCTGGTCCGGAAGCTCGGGGTCCGGGCCGATGCCGACGCGGAGCGGGCCCTTGAGCGGGATCTCGCCATCCGGGCCGCGAAGGCCGCCAAGCGCAGGCTCAAGGAGATCGAGGAGGTCGAGGAGCTGCCCGAGGAGGTCCAGGAGCGGCTGCTGCGCGGGGCGTACGACATCGGGGCGCGGATCAGTCCGGACATGGTCGACGAGGAGCGGAGGGCCGCCTTCGTCGAGCGGACGAAGCGGTTCAAGGCGGTGCAGCGGATCCAGCGGGAGCTGATGTCGGCCGCCCGGCACGAGGTCCTCTCGGCGCGCAATGAGCCGGGTGCCGACCCGGAGGTGGTGGACCGGGTGCTGCGTCAGCTGGACGTGCGCAGCATGCGGTGAGGCCGGCGGACCGGGTGATCGGTGCGGTCCGGGCCGGGTGGCAGGATGGGACGCATGGACATCATGCTCTTCCACTCGGCCTACGGGCTGACCCCTTCCGTCGAGGCCGCCGCCGAGCGGCTCCGGGCCGCCGGGCACCAGGTCTGGACGCCCGACCTGTACGACGGCAAGACGGTCGGGACCGTCGAGGAGGGCGTGGCGCTCCGGGACGAGATCGGCAAGGACGAGCTGCTGAAGCGGGCGGTCCTGGCCGCCGCCCCCTACTCCGAGCGGGGCCTGGTCTACATGGGCCTCTCGCTCGGGGCCTCGATCGCCCAGACCCTGGCGCTCGGTGACGAGAAGGCGCGCGGGCTGCTGCTGTTCCACGGCACCTCGGACCTCGCGGAGTCCGCGTCGGTGGACGAGCTGCCCGTACAGCTGCACGTGGCGGAGCCGGACCCCTTCGAGACGGACGACTGGCTGTCGTCCTGGTACCTCCAGATGCGCAAGGCCGGGGCGGACGTGGAGATCTACCGCTACCGGGGCGCGGGGCACGTGTACACGGACCCGGAGCTGCCCGACTGGGACGCGGAGGCGGCCGAGCGGACCTGGTCGGTGGCGCTGTCCTTCCTGGACAGCCTGTAGGAAGCACGCCCGAGGGCGCGGCGGGAGTCTCCTCCCGTCGCGCCCTCGGTGTTGTCCGGGGTGGGTCAGCCCGCGCGGTACGAGGTCCAGAACTGGTTCATCCGGGTCACCTGACCGGCGGTGAACTGGTACATGCACGCGTCGTACGTGTAGTCCATGAAGTTGTGGATCGGGTCCACGCCGGCCTTGGAGGCGCAGGAGTCACGGCCGGTCGGGCACTCGTACGCGGGGCTCTTCTCGGCCGGGGTGTCGGCGACGGAGTCACCGGCGCCGTTGCAGCCGCCCTGGAAGGTGTGGTAGAGGCCCATCCAGTGGCCGACCTCGTGGGTCGCGGTGTCACCCTCGTTGTAGTTGGCCGAGGAGCCGCCGGGGAGGGAGGAGTCCAGGACGACGACACCGTCCATGGACGGGTTCGAGGCGTACGAGGACGGGAAGGTCGCCCAGCCGAGGAGGCCGCCGCTCAGGTTGGCGGTGTAGAAGTTCAGCGCGCCGGCGCCGCCCTTGCGGAGGGTCTGCTTCATCGTCTTCTCGGCGGTGGAGCCGGAAGCCAGGTTGTACCAGGAGGCGTTGTCCGTGTAATCGGTACCGGCCAGCGTGAACTGGAAGTTGGAGTTCACGTTGCCGGTGCCCTGGCCGGCGTACGCCGCGTTCAGGACCGCCATCTGGTTGTTGATCTGGGTGGCGGACAGCTTGCCCGTCGTGCCGCTGTGGATGACGTGGAAGTAGACGGGGATGTTGACCACGGCGGCGGCGTCCGCGGCGGCGCTGAGGCGCCCCTGGACGGCGGCCGAGGCCAGCTTCTTCTTCAGGTCGTCGTCCATGGCCTTGGCCTTGGCGGCCGAGAGCTCGTTGGGCTCGGCGGCGTGGCTGTCGGCACCGCGCGCCTTGCGGGCGCCGGAGACGCCGGCGTGGTCGGAGTGGTCGTCGACGCACTCCTCGGCGGAGGCGCCGGCCAGCGTGGCGGTCGACGCGCCGGTGGCGACGGGGGCGGAAAGCGGAGCCAGGGCCAACGTTCCGGCCATGACGGCGGTACCGAAAATACGACGTGACATACGGGGCGATATACGGGCAAGAGCACGCACGGTGACTCCTCGTGGGGGAGGGTGGGAGAGGAACTTCCTCGCCACGGCCCGGAGATTACGCGGCCATGTCAGACGTAGTTGAGGAGTGATCAAGCCCAATCATTCGTGGGGCAATTCGGTACATCGGGAAAAAATTCTTGTGCCCGTTCCGGAGTTTGAGACCTCGACGTAACGGATGAGGTGGCGGTGGCGGGTGGTGTGTCCGGATTCGATCTCCGAAACTCGCCACCCGCCGTAGCGATGTGATCTCCCGTTAACAGAAGAGATCATGGCTGAAAATCGCCGTTAGGAACCCGTCAGCGAACCGGCTGGTACACCCGCTCGACACGCTGGGTTCCGTTCTTGGTCCGGTACGAGCGCGTCCAGGCGCTCGTCGCCGCCGGATCCGTCTTGTCGGAGACCGTGTAGTAGTCCATCTGCGAGTGCTCGGAGGTCACGTCGAGCACGCCGTAGCCGTGGTGGTCCATGTCCACCCACTTCACATGGCGGTTGGCGGCCTTCACGGCGCCGGCGGCGACGACCGAGAGCGTCCCCGGGGCCACGTTGAGCATGTCGTCCAGGTTGTCCGAGGTCACCGAGGTGACGACGAACTCGGTGGCCGCCGAGGCCGACAGCGGGTACGTCGCCGCCTTCACCGGTACGTCGTTGGCCCAGGCCATGTGGATGTCGCCGGTCAGGAAGACCGTGTTGCGGATCGCCCGCGAGGTCAGGTGTCCGATGAGTTCCTTGCGGTCGTCGGTGAAGCCGTCCCACTGGTCGACGTTGACCGCGATCCCCTCCTTCGGCAGGCCCATCAGCTCGGCGAGCGGCTCCAGGAGGTTGGCCGGCAGGGCGCCGAAGGCGATGGGCGAGATCATCACCGAGGTGCCGACCAGCTGCCAGGTCGCGTCCGAACCCGCGAGACCGGCCTTGAGCCAGTCCAGTTGGGCGCGGCCGGTGATCGACCGCTCCGGGTCGTCGACCGTGCCGCTGCCGGTCTTCGCCGGGGCGGAGCGGAACGTGCGGAGGTCGAGCAGGTGCAGATCGGCCAGTCTGCCGAAGCGCAGCCGCCGGAAGACCGTGCCCTCGGTGGAGGCGCGGACCGGCATCCACTCGAAGTACGCCTGCTTGGCGGCGGCCACCCGGGCAGCCCACTCGCCCTCGGCGCCGGGGGTGTGGTTCTCGGCCCCGCCGGTCCAGGCGTCGTTGGCGAACTCGTGGTCGTCCCAGATCGCGACCACCGGGTGGGCGGCGTGCAGGGCCTGGAGGTCGGCGTCCGTCTTGTAGTGCCCGTGACGGGTGCGGTAGTCGGCGAGCGAGACGATCTCGTGGCGCGGCTCGTGCTGCCGGACGGTGTCCTTCGCCTCCGGGTAGACGCCGCTGGCGTACTCGTAGACGTAGTCGCCGAGATGGAGGACGGCGTCCAGGTCGGCGCGGCCGGCGAGGTGGCGGTACGCGGAGAAGTGGCCGGACTCCCAGTTCGCGCAGGAGACCACGCCGAAGCGGACCCCGGGGGTGGCGGCGTCGGCGGCCGGCGCGGTCCGGGTGCGGGCGACCGGCGAGACGGCGTCGCCCGCCGTGAAGCGGAACCAGTAGGCGGTCGCCGGGCGCAGGCCCCGCACGTCGGCCTTCACGGTGTGGTCGGAGGAGGCGCTCGCCGTGGTCGAACCGGAGGCGACGACACGGGCGAAGCCGCGGTCCTCGGCGAGCTCCCAGCCGACCGGGACGTCCGGGCCGAGCCCGGATCCGGGCACGGCCTCGGCGGAGGGGGTGACGCGCGTCCAGAGGAGGACGCCGTCGGGCAGCGGGTCGCCGGAGGCGACACCGTGGAGGAAGGCGGGTGCCCCGGAGTCCGCGAGAGCGGGGGAGGCGGCGCCCAGCAGGGCGGGCGCGGCGACGGCGGTGACGGCGGCGGCCTTGACGACCGTGCGACGACTGGGGGCAGGAGATATGAACTGACTGGTCACGGGCAGTCAGATTACTGACGGGTAGGCCTGTTGGTCAGGTGAATTCCGGAAGTTCGTCGACTTGTCGCCCACAGGACGTGTCCCGCCCCGTATGCCGCCCGTACCTCGCCAGTCCCTCACCCATTCCTTGCCTGTCCCTTGCCCGTCCCTCGCCTGTACGCCGCCGGCCCCGGACCTCAGGAGGTCCGGGGCCGGGCGACGGGCGAGAGGGGTCTCGCGGATCAGGCCTTGAGGGCCGCGTCGATCGCCGTCGTGAACTGGTCGGCGGTCATCGGCGGGCTGTCGGTGCCCTGCGCGGTGACGGTCTTGCCGTCCATCTTCAGCGTCGGCGTACCCTGCACACCGCTCGCGTCGAAGGCCTTGGACATCTTCATCGCCCAGGCGTCGAACGTGCCGTTCTCGACGTCCTTCTTGAACTCGGCGTTGCTCTTGAGGGCCGGGACCGAGTCCGCGATCTCCAGGAGGTAGGAGTCCTTGGCGAACTTGTCCTGGCTCTCCTCCGGGTGGAACTCCGTCGAGTAGAGCGCCGACTTGAACTTCAGGAAGGCCTCGGGGCTCACGTTCAGGGCCGCGCCGAGGGCCGACAGGGCGTTCTTCGAGCCCTCGCCGGGGACGCCGTTGTCGATGAAGGTGGCGCCGACGTACTTGATCTTGTACTTGCCGGCCTCGACGTCCTTCTCGATCGTCGCGCCCACACCCTGCTCGAAGGTCGCGCAGACGGGGCAGCGCGAGTCCTCGTACAGCTCCAGGGTCTTCTCCGCGGACGACTTGCCGATGACGACCGTCGTGCCGTTCGTGCCCGAGGTGTTCTTCGGGGCCTTCACGGTCGTCGCCTCGGCCGCCGCCTCCCACTGCGTGGGCTTGTTGGACTGCACGACCGCGTAGCCGATGCCGCCGGCGGCGGCCAGGACGGCCACGGCCGAGACGGCGACGACGAGCTGTCGGCGCGCCTTGTCCTTCTTCGCCTGGCGCTCGCGCTCGACGCGCAGCCGCTCGCGGGCGGCGGCCTTGTTGGACTGGCTGTTGCGTGCGCTCATGATCGTGATCTCCGTGAAAAGTGTGAGGAAGAGAGGGGGGACCGCTGTGCCGGGGTCGCTCAGACGAGAGCGAAGCCCGGGAACGGCGGCCCCCGCCGCCCCACGGAGTGCACGAGGAGACGGACACGGGACGACCGGGTCCGCTCCGTGGGCCGGCCGGCCGGGCTCGGAGCCGTACCGCCGCCGCGGAAGAAGGCCGCCACGAGCAGCAGCGGCCGGAACGCGAAGGCGGCCACCGCGCCGAGCAGCCGGGCGAGCGCCCGCTCCCCGCCGCGCAGCCAGGAAGCCGCCGCGAGCCCGACACCGACGTGCGCCAGGAGCAGCAGCCACGGCAGCGCCGGGTCGGGGGAGTCGAGCAGGGCGGCCGCGGTACCGCTCTCGGGGGCGGCCACGCCGGGCAGCGGAGCGCCCACCGCGCCGCCGCAGAAGACCTCCACGCCGACCGCGCGCAGCGAACCGGTGACCGGGCCGCCGGCGGCGCCGTAACAGACCACCTGCCCGCTGGTGAAGAGGGTGTCGGCCGCCAGCTCCAGCGGGACGAGGAGACCGGCGATCGGGCCGAAGCCGCGCTCGCGGCCGGCCAGCGCGTAGGCGACGGCGAAGACGCCGGCCGCGACCGGGACGACCGTCCCCAGGGGCAGCGGCACGCCGGAGAGCAGCACGTGGGACGCCACGGACAGCGTCACGACCAGTGCCGTGAAGAACGCCGCCCGCAGCGCTCTCAGCTGCGTCCCTGCCATGTCCATCGTCGTGGAGTGTGCCATGTCGTGCCGTAAGGGGTCGCTAAAGGCAGTCTGTGAACCGCCCCACCCTGCCCCTCGGGCCCCTGCCGCCCCGGTGCCTACAGCCCCGGGATCCGGCCGTTGCGGAAGAGGTCCACGAAGATCTGGTGGTCGGCCCGGGCCCGGGCCCCGTACGTGTGCGCGAAGTCCACCAGGAGCTCGGCGAAGCCCTCCTCGTCGGCCGCGATCGCCGCGTCGATGGCGCGCTCCGTCGAGAACGGCACCAGCGAATGCCCGCTCGACTCGTCCGCCGCCGCGTGCATGGTCGCCGTCGCCCTGCCCAGGTCCGCGACGGTCGCAGCGATCTCGTCGAGGTCGTCGATGTCCGACCAGTCCAGGTCCACCGCGTACGGCGAGACCTCCGCGACCAGCTGCCCGGCGCCGTCCAGCTCCGCCCAGCCCAGCCAGGGGTCGGCGTGCGCCTGGAGCGCCCGCTGCGAGATCACGGTGCGGTGGCCCTCGTGCTTGAAGTAGTCCCGTACCGCCGGGTCCGTGACATGGCGGGAGACCGCCGGGGTCTGCGCCTGCTTCAGATAGATCACGACGTCGTTCTCCAGGGCGTCGCTGTGCCCCTCCAGCAGGATGTTGTACGAGGGGAGGCCGGCCGATCCGATGCCGATCCCGCGCCGCCCGACGACGTCCTTCACCCGGTACGAGTCGGGCCGGACCAGGCTGGCCTCCGGCAGGGTCTCCAGATAGCCGTCGAAGGCGGCCAGGACCTTGTACCGGGTGGCCGCGTCCAGGTCGATCGTGCCCCCGCCGCCCGCGAAGCGGCGCTCGAAGTCGCGGATCTCCGTCATCGAGTCGAGCAGCCCGAAGCGGGTCTGTGCCCGGGCGGCGCGCAGGGCGCTCAGCAGCGCGCCGTCGGCGGTCTCCAGGGTGAAGGGCGGCACCTCGTCCTCGCCCGCGCCGGTCGCGAGCGCGTGGATCCGCTCGCGGTAGGCGGCGGCGCAGATGCGGACCCCCTTGGTGATCTGCTCGTCGCTGAGCGCCTTCGCGTAGCCGATCAGGGCGAGCGAGGCGGCGAGCCGCTTCAGGTCCCAGGTGAAGGGCCCCACATAGGCCTCGTCGAAGTCGTTGACATTGAAGATCAGCCGGCCGTTGGCGTCCATGTACGTGCCGAAGTTCTCGGCGTGCAGATCGCCGTGGATCCAGACCCGGCCGGTGCGCTCGTCCAGGTAGGGGCCGACACCTGCGCTCCCGCCCACCTGCCCGGCGCTCTCCTTCTCCAGGTCCGAGTAGAAGAGGCAGGCCGTCCCCCGGTAGAAGGCGAAGGCGGAGCCGGCCATCTTCCGGAACTTGACGCGGAAGGCGGCGGGGTCGGCGGCGAGGAGCTCGCCGAAGGCGGTGTCGAAGACGGCGAGGATGTGCTCACCGCGCTCCGCGACGGTGGGCTGGGGGACCGACATCGAGGTGCCTCCTGGTACCGGACGTGCTGCAAGACTGTTCATGACAATTTGGACAGGTGTTCCGTGTCTCTCAACGCGCGACCCTAGCCCCGAGTGCCCGTCGTCTGTCAGTCGCGCGACGTAGACTTCCACGCTGTCCCCCCAGACTGTCCGCAGCCTGTCACTCCGTGTTTTTGGAGGCCCCCGCCGTGACCAAGCCGCCCTTCACGCACCTCCACGTCCACACCCAGTACTCGCTGCTGGACGGTGCCGCGCGGCTCAAGGACATGTTCAACGCGTGCAACGAGATGGGCATGACCCACATCGCCATGTCCGACCACGGCAACCTGCACGGGGCGTACGACTTCTTCCACTCGGCGAAGAAGGCCGGGGTCACCCCGATCATCGGCATCGAGGCGTACGTCGCCCCCGAGTCCCGGCGCAACAAGCGCAAGATCCAGTGGGGCCAGCCGCACCAGAAGCGGGACGACGTCTCCGGTTCCGGCGGCTACACCCACAAGACGATCTGGGCGGCGAACTCCACCGGGCTGCACAACCTCTTCAAGCTCTCCTCCGACGCGTACGCCGAGGGCTGGCTGCAGAAGTGGCCCCGGATGGACAAGGAGACCATCTCCCAGTGGTCCGAAGGGCTCATCGCCTCCACCGGCTGCCCCTCCGGAGAGCTCCAGACCCGGCTGCGCCTCGGCCAGTTCGACGAGGCCCTCAAGGCCGCCTCCGAGTACCAGGACATCTTCGGCAAGGACCGGTACTTCCTGGAGCTGATGGACCACGGCATCGAGATCGAGCGCCGGGTCCGCGACGGGCTCCTGGAGATCGGCAAGAAGCTCGGCATCCCGCCGCTCGTCACCAACGACTCGCACTACACGTACGCGCACGAGTCGGCCGCGCACGACGCCCTGCTGTGCATCCAGACCGGCAAGAACCTCTCCGACCCGGACCGCTTCCGCTTCGACGGCACCGGCTACTACCTCAAGTCCACGGACGAGATGTACGCCATCGACTCGTCGGACGCCTGGCAGGAGGGCTGCCGCAACACCCTCCTGGTCGCGGAGCAGATCAACACCGACGGCATGTTCGTCGAGAAGAACCTCATGCCGAAGTTCGACATCCCGGAGGGCTACACCGACGTCACCTGGTTCCGCGAGGAGACCATGCGGGGCATGCACCGCCGGTTCCCCGGCGGCATCCCCGAGGACCGCCTGAAGCAGGTCGAGTACGAGATGGACACGATCATCTCGATGGGCTTCCCCGGCTACTTCCTCGTCGTCGCCGACTTCATCATGTGGGCGAAGAAGCAGGGCATCGCCGTGGGCCCCGGCCGGGGCTCCGCGGCCGGCTCGATCGTCGCGTACGCCATGGGCATCACCGACCTCGACCCGATCCCGCACGGACTGATCTTCGAGCGCTTCCTCAACCCCGAGCGCATCTCGATGCCCGATGTCGACATCGACTTCGACGAGCGCCGGCGCGTCGAGGTGATCCGGTACGTGACGGAGAAGTACGGCTCCGACAAGGTCGCCATGATCGGCACCTACGGAAAGATCAAGGCGAAGAACGCCATCAAGGACTCCGCGCGCGTCCTCGGCTACCCCTACGCCATGGGCGACCGGCTCACCAAGGCCATGCCCGCCGACGTCCTCGGCAAGGGCATCGACCTCAACGGCATCACCGACCCCTCGCACCCGCGCTACAGCGAGGCCGGCGAGATCCGCGCGATGTACGAGAACGAGCCCGACGTCAAGAAGGTCATCGACACGGCCCGGGGCGTCGAGGGCCTGGTCCGGCAGATGGGCGTGCATGCGGCCGGCGTGATCATGTCCAGCGAGCCCATCGTCGAGCACGCCCCGATCTGGGTGCGGCACACGGACGGCGTCACCATCACGCAGTGGGACTACCCCCAGTGCGAGTCGCTCGGCCTGATCAAGATGGACTTCCTGGGCCTCAGGAACCTCACGATCATGGACGACGCCGTCAAGATGGTGAAGGCCAACAAGGGCATCGAGCTCGACCTGCTGGCCCTCCCGCTGGACGACCCGAAGACGTACGAACTGCTCTGCCGCGGTGACACCCTCGGCGTCTTCCAGTTCGACGGCGGCCCCATGCGGTCACTGCTGCGGCTGATGAAGCCCGACAACTTCGAAGACATCTCCGCCGTGTCCGCCCTGTACAGGCCGGGCCCGATGGGCATGAACTCGCACACGAACTACGCCCTGCGCAAGAACAAGCAGCAGGAGATCACCCCGATCCACCCCGAGCTGGAGAAGCCGCTCGAAGAGGTGCTCGCGGTCACCTACGGCCTGATCGTGTACCAGGAGCAGGTGCAGAAGGCCGCGCAGATCATCGCCGGCTACTCGCTCGGCGAGGCCGACATCCTGCGCCGCGTCATGGGCAAGAAGAAGCCCGAGGAGCTGGCGAAGAACTTCGTCATCTTCCAGGAGGGCGCGAAGAAGAACGGCTACAGCGACGAGGCCATCCAGGCGCTCTGGGACGTCCTGGTCCCCTTCGCCGGCTACGCCTTCAACAAGGCGCACTCCGCCGCGTACGGCCTGGTCTCCTACTGGACCGCCTACCTCAAGGCGAACTACCCCGCCGAGTACATGGCCGGTCTGCTCACCTCGGTCAAGGACGACAAGGACAAGTCCGCCGTCTACCTCAACGAGTGCCGCCGCATGGGCATCAAGGTGCTCCCGCCGAACGTGAACGAGTCCGAGTCGAACTTCGCCGCCCAGGGCGACGACGTGATCCTCTTCGGTCTCTCCGCCGTGCGGAACGTCGGCACCAACGTCGTCGAGTCGATCATCAAGTCGCGCAAGGCGAAGGGGAAGTACAGCTCCTTCCCGGACTTCCTCGACAAGGTCGAGGCCGTCGTCTGCAACAAGCGGACCATCGAGTCGCTGATCAAGGCCGGCGCCTTCGACGAGATGGGCCACACCCGCAAGGGCATGGTCGCCCACCACGAACCGATGATCGACAACGTGGTCGCGGTCAAGCGCAAGGAGGCCGAGGGACAGTTCGACCTCTTCGGCGGCATGGGCGAGGAGGCGAACGACGAACCCGGCTTCGGTCTCGACGTCGAGTTCTCCGACGTCGAGTGGGAGAAGTCCTACCTGCTCGCCCAGGAGCGCGAGATGCTCGGCCTCTACGTCTCCGACCACCCGCTCTTCGGCATCGAGCACGTCCTCTCCGACAAGACGGACGCGGCGATCTCGCAGCTCACCGGCGGCGAGCACAGCGACGGCGCGGTCGTCACCATCGGCGGCATCATCTCGGGCCTCCAGCGCAAGATGACCAAGCAGGGCAACGCCTGGGCGATCGCCACCGTCGAGGACCTGGCCGGCTCCATCGAGTGCATGTTCTTCCCGGCCACCTACCAGCTGGTCTCCACCCAGCTCGTCGAGGACACGGTCGTCTTCGTCAAGGGCCGGCTCGACAAGCGCGAGGACGTGCCCCGGCTCGTCGCCATGGAGCTGATGGTCCCCGACCTGTCGAACGCCGGGACAAACGCGCCGGTGATCCTCACCATCCCGACGGTGAAGGTGACCCCGCCGATGGTCAGCAGGCTCGGCGAGATCCTCAAGCACCACAAGGGCAACACCGAGGTGCGGATCAAGCTCCAGGGCCCCCGGACCACGACCGTGCTCCGGCTCGACCGGCACCGGGTGACGGCCGATCCGGCCCTCTTCGGCGACCTGAAGGTGCTGCTCGGCCCGTCCTGCCTGGCCGGCTGACCTTCGTCGGCCGGCCCTCGTCAGCCGGGGTCCTCCGCACGCACGCGCAAGGGGCGCGCCCGTCGTCACGGGCGCGCCCCTTTGCCGTGGATCGCGTCAGTTGTGGCCGAAGCGCTTCTGACGGCCCTTCCGTGCCATGTCACCCGGGGTCACCTGGGTGGCGCGCTGCTCCGCCTGCGACTCCATCGCGGACTGCTGCGCCTGCTGGGTGCCACGCTCTGCTGCCGATGCCTTCTGCTGCATACGGTCCTGCTTGCGGTTCTTGGCCATGGGGATGATGCCTCCTCAAAGGGACCTAGGGGCCAGGGCCGCTGTCAGATTCACACACGCACGAAGGGGCCGCATTTTGGATCATTACGGAACGTAAGGGCCGGGCGGACGTGATATCCGCCACGCCGATGATCCAGTTCCGACCGTCAAGCCCGCGGCGGTCGGGCAGACTCGAAGAGAACGAAGACACGGAGCACCTTCCGACCCCCGAGTCCGACCCCGAGGTTCCCGAAAGAGGGTGGAACACGTGGACCGCTGCGTCGTCCTGGTGGACGCCGGCTACCTGCTGGGCGCCGCCGCCAGTCTCCTCGCCGGGGAACCGGCCCGCTCCAGAATCTCTGTCGACCACGCCGCGCTCATCCAGCAGCTGCGTGAGCGCGCCGAGGCGGAGACCGCGCTGCCCCTCCTGCGGATCTACTGGTTCGACGGCGCACCCGACCGGGTGCCGCAGCCCGAGCACCGCAGACTGCGCGTGATGCCCCGGGTCACCGTCCGGCTCGGTGCCCTGACCAGGAGCGACGGACGCTGGGCGCAGAAGGGCGTCGACGCGGCCATGCACACCGAGCTGACCGAGCTCGCCCGCAACAGGGCCTGCTCCGACATCGTGCTCGTCACCGGCGACGGCGATCTGCTGCCCGGCCTCATGTCCGCCAAGGAACACGGCGTCGCGGTCCACCTGTGGGCCGTCCAGGCCGCCGACGGCGACTACAACCAGTCCGAGGACCTCGTCGCCGAGGCCGACGAGCGGCGGGTCCTCGACCGGACGTGGATCACCCGGGCCGTCCGCGCCAGGGACCTCACCGGCATCTGCGCGCCCCCGCCCGCCCCGCGCCCCGAGATCGCCGCGATCCTCTCGGCGCCGCTGCCCGAGGCGGCCCTCGCGGCCTCCGCCGAACGGGCCGCCGAGGCCGCGTCGGCCGAGCGGAACGGAAGCGGACCGGCCCCGGCCGAGGCGCCCGCCCCCTCCAACGGCCACGCCCACGGCGTCCCCGCCCCCGGCACGGGCAAGGGCGTCCCCACGCCCAAGGACCTCGCGGGACTGCGCGGACCGGGCGGCGCCAACGGCTCGGGCGGGCCGCTCACCCCGGTGCCACAGGGCGCGAGCGCGCTCCGCTGGTCCTCCGACCGCGGCTGGATCGACCGCCCCGCCACCTCCGCCCTCGGGGAACCGGCCGAGACCGCGACCCTGCCCACCCTCGCCCTGCTCACCAGCGCCGAGCAGCGCTGGGCGGACCGCGAAGAGGACATCACGACCGTCGGCGGCGACCCCTTCGAAGTCGGGCAGGTGTTCGCCCGCCGCTGGATGGAGCGGCTCCCCGAGCAGAGCCACGTCCAGAAGCTCTCCACCCTCTATCCCCGCATCCCGCACCGCATCGACGGCGAACTCCTCCGCTACGCGGCACGGTTCGGTCTGCTCGCCCACAAGGACGACCAGATCGACGAGCACGACCGGTACGCCATCAGGGCCGGCTTCTGGCGGGAGATCGACGTCCGGGCCGCCGCCGAACAAGCCCCCGCGCCCGGAGCGGGCCCGGCGACCACGTAGGCTCTTGCCCCGTGAATACGGTGTGCGTGGTGCGGGATCTGGTCAAGACGTACCCCGCCACGCGCGGCAGGCGCGGTGCGCCCGCGACCCCCGAGGTGCGCGCCACCGACGGGATCAGCCTCGACGTGCGCGGCGGCGAGATCTTCGGCCTGCTCGGACCCAACGGGGCGGGCAAGTCCACCCTCGTCCGCCAGCTCACCGGGCTGATGCGCCCCGACTCCGGCACGGTCGAGCTCCTCGGCCACGACCTCGTGCGCCACCCCGAGCGCGCGTCCCGGCTCCTCGCCTACCTCGGCCAGGAGTCCACCGCCCTCGACGAGCTGACCGTCGCCCTCGCCGCCGAGACCACCGGACGCCTGCGCGGGCTCGGCGCCCACGAAGCGCGCGCCGAGCGGGACGCCGTCCTGGAGGAGCTCGGCCTCACCGAGCTCGCCGGCCGGCCCCTCAAGAAGCTCTCCGGCGGCCAGCGGCGGCTCGCCTGCCTCGCCACCGCGCTCGTCGGCCACCGGTCGGTCCTCGTCCTCGACGAGCCCACCACCGGCATGGACCCCGTCGCCCGCCGGGCCGTCTGGGCCGCCGTCGACCGGCGGCGCGCCGAGCACGGCACGACCGTCCTGCTCGTCACCCACAACGTCATCGAGGCCGAGACCGTCCTCGACCGCGTGGCGGTCCTCGACCGCGGCCGGGTCATCGCCTGCGACACGCCCGCCGGACTCAAGGAGCGCGTCGCGGGCGAGGTCCGCGTCGAGCTGGTGTGGCGCGAGGCGCCGCCGCTCCAGCTGCCCGAGATCGCCGCCCTGCGCGCACTCGCCCAGGAGACCGGACGGCGCTGGAGCCTCCGGCTCGCCCCCGACGCCGCCCGCGCGGCCGTCGCCACCGTCACCGGCGGGGCCGCCTTCGCCGCGCTCGACGACTTCACGCTGGCCACGCCCAGCCTGGAGGACGTCTACCTCGCGCTGGGCGGCGCGTCCGGGGGGCTGGTGAAGGCATGAGCCCCGAACTTCCGCACGTGACCCCCCACGTTCCGCACGTGACCCCCCACGTTCCGCACGTGACCCCCCACGTTCCGCACGTGACCCTCAGGAGCTGTACGCAGTGAGCACCGTGCCCGCCGAGGCCCTGCCGACCGGCGCGCTTCCCCTCCGGTCGCAGGACGCCGGGGACGGCGCCGCGCCGCTCGCCCCGCGCGCCCGGCTGCTGCCCGCCATGGCGGCCGTCTACCGCGCGCAGCTCTCGCGCGCCCGCGTGGCCCGCATCCCGCTCCTCTTCGTGGCCACGTTCCAGTCGATCGGGATCATGGTCCTGATGCGCGGGGTCGTCGACGGCGGCTCCGAGGCGCGGGCCGTCGTGGCCGGCTCCACCGTCCTCGTCGTCGCCTTCGTCGCGCTCAACCTGCTCGCCCAGTACTTCGGGCAGCTGCGGGCGAGCGGCGGCCTCGACCACTACGCCACCCTGCCCGTGCCGCCGGCCGCCGTCGTGCTCGGTGCGGCCGGCGCGTACGCCTCCTTCACCGTGCCCGGGACCGTCGTCACCGCCGTCGCCGGGTCCCTGCTCTTCGGGCTGCCCCTCGGCCAGCTGTGGATCCTCGGCGCCGTGGTCCCGCTCGCCGGGGCGGCGCTCGCCGGACTCGGCGCCGCCCTCGGACTGCTCGCCCCGCGGCAGGAGCTCGCCACGCTCCTCGGCCAGCTAGGCATGTCGGCGGCGCTGCTCCTCGGTGTGCTCCCGGCCGAGCGGCTGCCGGAGCCGATCGGCTGGGCGCGGGACCTGCTGCCGTCGACGTACGGCGTGGAGGCCCTGGCCCGTACCTTCGACCCCCGCCCGGACTGGGCGGCCGTCGGCCTCGACCTCGCCGTCTGCGGGGCGGTCGGCGTGGTGTCCCTGGCGGTCGCCACCTGGGCCTACCGGCGGGCGGCCGTCCGCTGAGGCGGGCCACAGTCACACCTGGCACGATGGCGGGGTGACCGCACCTCTTACTCCGCCTCACCAGCCCCCGCACGACTCCGACTGGCCCCCGCCGCCCCCGTCGCAGCCGGGCCCCGTCGGGGACCCGATCACGTCGGCGGAGGTCGTGCTGGGGGGAGTCGTGGCCCTCGTCTCGACGGCGGTGGGCGCGCTGCTCGGGGTGCTGTGGCTGTGGCTGTCCCCGAGGGTCCTGCTGATCTCGGACGGCAAGGGCGTCTTCCTCCGCGACTCCGAGGGCGAGTCGGCGATCGGCGCGGACGGGACGTTCGTCCTCCTCGCCCTCGCCTTCGGGGCGGTTGCCGCGCTCGTCGTCTTCCTGCTGCGCCGCAAGGGCGGGGTCCCGTTCGTGCTGGGCCTGGCGCTCGGCGGGGTCCTGGGCTCGCTGGTCGCCTGGGGCGTGGGGACCTCCTTCGGCCCGACCCGGGATGTGGTCGCCCACGCGAAGTCGGTCGGCCCCGGCGTCGTCTTCGAGGCGCCCCTCGAACTGAACATGGCGGCTGCCGCCATGCTGGCCTGGCCGCTGGCGGCGATGATCGTCCACCTGGCGCTGACGGCGCTCTTCGGCCCCCGCGACCCGGAGCCGGAGCACTGGGGGCCGCAGCCGGACCCGGAGCCCGGGCAGAAGTCCCTCTGAGCGTCAGCCGCGGCCGATCGGGGCCACGACCGCCGAGGTGAGGGCCGCCAGGTCGGCGGGGGAGAGCTCGACCTCCAGGCCGCGGCGGCCCGCCGAGATACAGATCGTCGCGTGGCCCGAGGCCGAGGCGTCGAGGACCGTACGCAGCCGCTTGCGCTGGCCCAGGGGGGAGATGCCGCCCCGGACGTACCCCGTCGTGCGCTCCGCGGCGGCGGGGTCCGCCATCGCCGCCCGCTTCCCGCCGACCGCCGAGGCCAGCGCCTTCAGGTCCAGCTGCCCCGCGACCGGGACCACCGCGACCGTCAGTTCGCCGTCGACGTCGGCCACCAGCGTCTTGAAGACCCGGTCGGGGGAGACGCCCAGCGCCTCCGCCGCCTCCTCGCCGTACGAGGGGGAGGCCGGGTCGTGCTCGTACGCGTGCAGGGTGTACGGGGTCCCGGCCGTGGTCAGCGCGACCGTCGCCGGAGTGCCCCCGCTGTTCTTCTTCTGCTTCTTCGCCACGCGCTCCTCGCCCTTCCTCAGTTCGGGTTGGTCGGACCCTGGGTCAGGTCGACCGCCGGCAGCGAGGGCAGATGCCGCAGCACCGCCGTCTCCGCGCGCAGCAGCGCCAGCTCCTCGCGCAGCCGTGTCGCCGTGTCCGGGGCCTGGAGCAGCCGCTGCTTCGACGGGGTGTCGAGCACCGCGGCCGCCGCGACCAGGTACGACACGACCGACGGGTCGTCCGGCAGCTCGCTCGTCGTCAGCGACCGCTCCCGCGCGCCCGCCAGCCGCTTCTGGTAGTTCCGGAAGGCCCGCAGCACGCCCTCGGAGAGGGTGCCCGCGTCCTCGCCCCGCTCCTCCGGGATCTCCTCGACCTCGGCGACCAGGAACGGCCCGCTCGCGTCGACCGAGAGGAGCTTGACCCGGGTCGTCCCGGTGGCCATGACCTCGAAGCTGCCGTTGGAGCGCTCGCGGATGCTCGCCGCGTCGGCGATGCAGCCGACCCGGTGGAAGGCCTGGATCGGGTCGGCGCCGAAGCCGGCCGCGGGGCCCTTCTCCGGCAGCGCGGTCTGGTCGGGCATCCCGGGAGCGGTGGGCGCGACCTCGCGCCCGTCGCGGATGGCGACGACGGCGAAGCGGCGCGGCTCCGTGTCGTCGATCGTGAGCAACTCCCGCATCATGGCGCGATAGCGCTCCTCGAAGACGTTCAGCGGCAGCACGAGGCCAGGGAACAGCACCGCGTTGAGCGGGAAGAGAGGCAGGCGAGCGGTGGTCACGGCGGCAAGCCTAATGGCCGCCGCGACCGCCCCGTCCGGCCCGTCCGTCTCCGGGCCTCCACAGGGGCGTCCGGCCGGCCGACTCGGCCCGCACGACGTCCCGTACGGCCAGGAACCGGCGGAGAGGATCCTCCTGCACGGCGCCCCGCGGCGCACCCCACGGGAAGGAGGTCGCGTGGGGGCCGATCCGCCGGAACTCGTCCAGCGCGTCCGTCCACCGCGCCCGCTCCACCAGCACGTACGCGAGCAGATTGCGCACCTCGGCGGGCCACGGGTCGCCGGCCGGGAAGGCGGCCGACAGCGCGAGCGCCCGGTCGGCCGCCCGGTCGAGCCGCACGGCGGCGGCGGAACGGTCCGGCCTGGGCATCGACCGGAGCCGGTCGTAGGCCGCGCGGACCGGGAGAGCCCGCACGAGCGAATCCGGGCCGGCGTCGTCGGCGGCCTGCTCGGCGAAGTCGAAGGCGGCCCGGTGCGAGCCGTACCACTGCGCGGACAGGTACTTGAGCGCCGCGACATGGCTGCCGTAGTGGTGCGGGGAGCGGCGCACGGCCTGCTCCCACAGCGTCTCGAAGACGGTGTGTCCGGCGTGCGCCCCGCGCGCGTGGTCGAGGGCGAGCCGCCACGGCACCGGGTCGTGCGGTGCCTCCTCGGTGACCCTCCGGATCAGCGGGTCGAGCTCGCGCAGCCGCTCGGCCCGGGCGGGGGACTCCCAGGCCCTGCGGACGGCGAGCTGGGCCGAGACGAGCAGGGCGTCGGGGTCGTCGGGGGCGACGGCGAGCCAGTGGGCCAGCCAGTCGCCGCGGTTGTACGCGAAGGTGGCGAGCCGGGTGACGTACCGGTCGCGGTCCTCCCACTCGGCGGCGTCCCGGGTGGTGGCGAGCAGCTTCGCCGCGGGCTCCGGGTCGGCCAGCGCGGCGGCGACCAGGGCGGGGGCGAGCCGCTCGTCCGGGGCGTCGAGCAGCACGTCGTCGTCCGGCACGAGCCCGGCGGTGAACCGCGGGGTGTGCCCGGCCGAACGGACGGCGCCGATCAGGGCGCGGAGGAAGGACATGGTGCGACGTATTTTCCCACCGGGTCGTGCTGTTTCGCGCCCTTCTGCCCAGCCCTTTCACCCCCACCTCACCCGGCCCCCTCACATCGCCGCCGCGACGCGGCCCCGGGCGCCCGCGCCGCCGCCCCCTCAGCACCGTGCCGGAGGCGGTTCCGGCAGGTCAGCCGCGGCGCAGAAGGCGGGTCGCACCCGCCGCCACGGTCGTCGCCAGGATCCAGCCGAGGAGTATCAGCACGGCCGCCGCCCACTGCCAGACGCCCTCCAGGCGCCAGTAGCCCTCCTGCCCGAGGTTGATCACCGGCAGCAGCAGGTCCAGCGCGTACAGCGTGCCGTTCCACGCCGGGGCCTCCTCCGCCTTGAGCGGGATCGGGCGGTAGCGCGAGAAGGCCACCGTCCCCGCCGCCCACAGCACCGCCATCCACAGCGCCGCCCGGCCCGGCCGGTAGCCGTACGCCACCGTCCAGTCCTGGACGAACCCCCACAGCTTTCCCGCCACCGGCAGCGTCTCGCGCCGGCGCCGCTGCTTGGCGAGCAGCACCTCGCGCGCGTCGGCGTCCTCCCCGCTGTTGCGCAGGACCGTCGCCAGGCGCTCGTACGGCTCGGGGGCGTACTCCGGGGTCGCCGCCGCCACCCACTCCAGGCGCCGGGCCAGCGGGAAGTGCCCGTACGGCACGAGGTTCTCGTAGACGAACCCGCCCATCGCAAGACCGCCGGGCCCCGGCCAGCTGGTCGACAGGTCGATCAGGGTCACGATCCTGGCGCCGTTGAGCACCACCCGCCCCTCCTCCGGGCGCTCGCCGTTGAACCGCAGCTCCGGGGTGGCGATCCGGCGCAGCGACACCTCCTCCCGGCGCGAGCCGTTCAGCAGGAACCGGGCGGAATGCAGGTCCACCGCGTCGCCGAACCGGCCGTCGTCGAGCCGGACGCCGCCGTGGCACTCCACGGGCTTGCGCCGGGTGCCCTGGGCCTGCGTCACGCCGTACGGCGGGGTGGCCGTCGCGCTGCCCGAGCTCCCCAGGCTCCCCGTCTCCTCGTACACCCACGCCGCGTTCAGGTAGAGCGAGCGCTCCACCGTCAGCTGCGGGGCGTTGAGCGCGCGCCGCTGCTGCGCCCCGCGCAGCACGCTGCCCCGCAGGCTGAGCGAGACGCCGACCTTCGCCCCGCGCAGGCTCAGTTCGCCGTGCGTCTCGATCAGCTCGGCCTGGAGGTCCTGGGCCACCACCATCCCGTCCGCCGCGATCGCCCGTCCGCGCCGGTCCGGCCAGACCTGGATCTGGTTGATGAGCAGGTCCGTGCCGATCTGCGCGTCCGTGAGCCGGATGCCGTGGCCCACCCGGCAGCGCGGCAGGTGCAGATCGCCCGTCGTGTGCAGCCGGGCGGCCTCCAGGCGCGGGATCGAGCAGGCGACCATCCGCAGGGTGCCGAACTGTGCCTCGGGGAGCACGACCTCGCCGTCGAACCGGCAGCCGTGCAGCTCCACGTACGGTCCTATCGTCCCGCCCGCCAGGTTCAGCACGCCCGTGATCCGCACGCCGCGCAGCTTCAGCGCGGCCACCCGTCCCGACCGGGGCTGCGGCCCGTCGAGCAGCAGAAGGGCCACCACGTCCGCCCGGACGCTCCGCTCCGGTCCCCACTCCCGTGATCCGAACGGGTCGTCCCGCTCGGCGATCCCCTCCGTCAGATCACAGGTCCTGCCGATCCGGAACGCCCGCCACACGGCCCGCTCCGGGCCCGTGAGCCCGTCGGGCATCCCGTCGTCGTGCGGCTCGGTCACGCCGCCCCCCCCTCGCTTCCCACGTCCGCTCCCACGATTTCCCTCGCCGGGATCAGTGGATTCGTACAGCCGTTCTTCCCGCTGAGTGACGGGCTGAACGCTAACGGTCAGCTGTGGCGACAAGACGCCAGTGTGGCGGGTATCAGTCAGTGATTGGCATGTATCAGCTGTTGATACGGGCGATCGTCGTTCTAGGCCGTCTGCGAGAATTGACCCGTGATCTCTCGAATCGATCTGCGCGGTGAGACCCTCCCCGAGGGTTCCGCCCTGCGCGACCTGCTGCCCCGTGCCGAGTTCGACGTGGAAGCCGCCCTGGAGACGGTGCGGCCGATCTGCGAGGACGTCAGGCATCATGGCGCGGCCGCGGTGATCGACTACGGGGAGAAATTCGACCACGTCCGCGTCCCGAGCCTGCGCGTCCCCGCCGAGGCGATCAGCCGCGCCCTCGACGAGCTCGACCCGGCCGTCCGCGCCGCACTGGAGGAGTCCATCCGGCGCGCCCGGCTCGTCCACCGCGAGCAGCGCCGCACCACCCACACCACCCAGGTCGTCCCCGGCGGCACGGTCACCGAGAAGTGGATCCCCGTCGAGCGCGTCGGTCTGTACGTGCCGGGCGGCCGCGCCGTCTACCCGTCCTCCGTCGTGATGAACGTCGTCCCGGCCCAGGAGGCCGGCGTCGAGGGCCTGGCCGTCGCCTCGCCCCCGCAGAAGGAGTTCGGCGGCCTGCCGCACCCGACGATCCTCGCCGCCTGCGCCCTCCTCGGCGTCGACGAGGTGTACGCGGCCGGCGGCGCCCAGGCCATCGCCATGTTCGCGTACGGAACCGCCGACACGGACGCCGAGCGCGGCTGCGCCCCCGTCAACCTGGTCACCGGACCCGGCAACATCTACGTGGCCGCGGCCAAGCGGCTCCTCAAGGGCCGCATCGGCATCGACGCCGAGGCCGGTCCGACGGAGATCGCGATCCTCGCGGACTCCACCGCCGACCCGGTCCACGTCGCCGCCGACCTCATCAGCCAGGCCGAGCACGACCCGATGGCCGCCTCCGTCCTCGTCACCGACTCGGACGAGCTGGCCGCCGCCACCGAGGCCGAACTGAAGACCCAGGTCGCCGCCTCCAAGCACGTCGACGACCGGATCGTCCCGGCCCTCGCCGGCCGCCAGTCCGCGATCGTCCTCGTCCGCGACCTGGCCGACGGCCTCAAGGTCGTCGACGCGTACGGCGCCGAGCACCTGGAGATCCAGACCGCCGACGCCGCCGCCGTCGCCGACCGCGTCCGCAACGCGGGCGCGATCTTCGTCGGCCCCTGGGCACCGGTCTCGCTCGGCGACTACTGCGCCGGCTCCAACCACGTCCTGCCCACCGGCGGCTGCGCCTGCCACTCCTCGGGCCTCTCCGTGCAGTCCTTCCTGCGCGGCGTGCACATCGTGGACTACACGCGGGCCGCCCTCGCCGACGTCGCCCACCACGTGGTGACGCTCGCCGAGGCCGAGGACCTGCCCGCGCACGGCGCGGCGATCAAGGCAAGGTTCGGATGGAAGGTTCCCGAGAGCAAGTGACCGCGAACGACACCGTCCGCATCGACGACCTGCCCGTCCGCGACGAGCTGCGCGGCAAGTCCCCGTACGGCGCGCCCCAGCTCGACGTCCCCGTCCAGCTCAACACCAACGAGAACCCGTACCCGCTGCCCGAGCCCCTGGTGGCCCGGATCGCGGAGCGGGTCGCCGAGGCCGCCCGCGGCCTCAACCGCTACCCCGACCGCGACGCGATCGAGCTGCGCACCGAGCTCGCCGCCTACCTCACCCGGACCGGCAAGCACCGCGTCGGCGTCGAGAACGTGTGGGCGGCCAACGGCTCCAACGAGGTCCTCCAGCAGCTCCTGCAGACCTTCGGCGGCCCCGGCCGTACCGCGATCGGCTTCGAGCCCTCGTACTCGATGCACGCCCTGATCGCCCGCGGCACCGGCACGGGCTGGATCTCCGGCCCGCGCAACGAGGACTTCACGATCGACGTGGCGGCGGCCGGACAGGCCATCGCGGAGAACACGCCGGACGTCGTCTTCATCACCTCTCCCAACAACCCCACCGGCACCGCGGTCGAGGCCGACACCGTCCTCGCCCTGTACGAGGCTGCCCAGGCGGCCAGGCCCTCGATGGTGGTCGTGGACGAGGCGTACGTGGAGTTCAGCCACCGCGACTCGCTGCTGCCGCTCCTCGAAGGCCGGCCGAACCTGGTGGTCTCCCGGACCATGTCCAAGGCCTTCGGCGCCGCCGGGCTGCGCCTCGGCTACCTCGCCGCGCACCCGGCCGTCGTCGACGCCGTCCAGCTGGTCCGCCTGCCGTACCACCTCTCCGCCGTCACCCAGGCCACCGCGCTCGCCGCCCTGGAGCACACCGACACCCTCCTCGGGTACGTCGAGCAGCTCAAGGTCGAGCGCGACCGGCTCGTCACCGAGCTGCGTGCCCTCGGCTGCGAGGTCACCGAGTCCGACGCCAACTTCGTGCAGTTCGGCAGGTTCGCCGACACGCACGGGGCCTGGCAGCGGATCCTCGACCGGGGCGTCCTGGTCCGGGACAACGGCGTACCGGGCTGGCTGCGGGTCACCGCGGGCACCCCCGAAGAGAACGACGCGTTCCTCGACGCGGTCCGTGAACTGATGAAGGAGCAGAAGCGATGAGCCGCGTAGGCCGCGTTGAGCGCACCACCAAGGAGACGTCCGTCGTCGTCGAGATCGACCTCGACGGCACCGGAAAGGTCGACGTGTCGACCGGGGTCGGCTTCTACGACCACATGCTCGACCAGCTCGGCCGCCACGGCCTCTTCGACCTGACGGTCAAGACCGACGGCGACCTGCACATCGACTCGCACCACACCATCGAGGACACCGCCCTCGCCCTCGGCGCCGCCTTCAAGCAGGCCCTCGGCGACAAGGTCGGCATCTACCGCTTCGGCAACTGCACCGTCCCGCTGGACGAGTCCCTCGCCCAGGTGACGGTCGACCTCTCCGGCCGCCCCTACCTCGTGCACACCGAGCCCGAGAACATGGCACCGATGATCGGCTCGTACGACACGACGATGACCCGGCACATCTTCGAGTCCTTCGTCGCACAGGCCCAGATCGCGCTGCACATCCACGTCCCGTACGGGCGTAACGCCCACCACATCGTGGAGTGCCAGTTCAAGGCCTTCGCCCGCGCCCTCCGCTACGCCTCCGAGCGCGACCCGCGCGCCGCCGGAATCCTCCCCTCCACGAAGGGCGCGCTCTGACCGTGAACGGCCTCTCCACCATTCTCATCGTCGTCGGGCTCTTCCTGCTCGGCGGCATCTACTCCTTCGTCAAGCAGCAGATGCCCAAGGGCGTCATCGTGCTCGTCGCCATCGGCGCCGCCATGTCCCTCGGCGCCGGCGTGCTGCGGCTGGACGTGTGGTCATGACCGTGACCGGCAGCCCCAAGAAGGTCGTCGTCTTCGACTACGGCTTCGGCAACGTCCGCTCCGCCGAGCGCGCGCTCGCCCGGGTCGGCGCCGACGTCGAGATCACCCGCGACTACGACAAGGCCATGAACGCCGACGGACTCCTCGTCCCCGGCGTCGGCGCCTTCTCCGCCTGCATGAGCGGACTCAAGGAGGCCCGCGGCGAGTGGATCATCGGCCGCCGGCTCTCCGGCGGCCGCCCCGTCATGGGCATCTGCGTCGGCATGCAGATCCTCTTCGGCCAGGGCATCGAGCACGGCGTGGAGACCGAGGGCCTCGACGAGTGGCCCGGTACGGTCGAGCCGTTGAACGCCCCCGTCGTGCCCCACATGGGCTGGAACACGGTGGACGCGCCCGAGGGCAGCGAGCTCTTCGCCGGCCTCGACGCCGACGCCCGGTACTACTTCGTGCACTCCTACGCGGTGCGCGAGTGGACCCTGGAGGTCGGCAACAAGAACATGCGCGCCCCCAAGGTCACCTGGGCCACCCACGGCGAGCCGTTCGTCGCGGCCGTCGAGAACGGCGCCCTGTGGGCGACCCAGTTCCACCCCGAGAAGTCCGGCGACGCCGGAGCCCAGCTCCTCACCAACTGGATCGGAACCCTGTGAGCACTCTCGAACTCCTCCCCGCCGTCGACGTCCGCGACGGTCAGGCCGTCCGTCTCGTCCACGGCGAGTCCGGCAGCGAGACCTCCTACGGCTCCCCGCTGGAGGCGGCCCTCGCCTGGCAGAGGTCGGGCGCCGAGTGGCTGCACCTGGTCGACCTCGACGCCGCCTTCGGCACGGGTGACAACCGGGAGCTGATCGCCGAGGTCGCCAAGGCCATGGACATCAAGGTGGAGCTCTCCGGCGGCATCCGCGACGACGCCTCCCTCGCGGCGGCCCTCGCCACCGGCTGCACCCGCGTCAACCTCGGCACCGCGGCCCTCGAGACCCCCGAGTGGGTCGCCAAGGTCATCGCCGAGTACGGCGACAAGATCGCCGTCGGCCTCGACGTCCGTGGCACGACCCTGCGCGGCCGCGGCTGGACCCGCGACGGCGGCGACCTCTACGAGACGCTCGCCCGCCTCGACTCCGAGGGCTGCTCCCGCTACGTCGTCACCGACATCGCCAAGGACGGCACGCTCCAGGGCCCCAACCTGGAGCTCCTGAGGAACGTCTGCGCGGCCACCGACAAGCCCGTCGTCGCCTCCGGCGGCGTCTCCTCCCTGGACGACCTGCGGGCCATCTCGGAGCTGGTCCCGCTGGGCGTCGAGGGCGCGATCGTCGGCAAGGCGCTCTACGCCAAGGCCTTCACCCTCGAAGAGGCGCTGGGGGCGGTGGCTGCCGTATGACCGACGGCGTGAAGAAGGTCGTCACCGGCGCCCCCTGGGAGGAGCAGTTCGGCTACTCCCGCGCGGTGGAGCTCCCGAACGGCCTGGTCCTCGTCGCCGGCTGTACGTCGGTGGTCGGCGGCCAGATCGCCGGCGGAGGCCCGTACGACCAGACGGTGAACTCCTTCAACGTGGCCTTCGGCGCCCTGAAGCAGCTCGGTCTGGGCCCGGAGGACGTCGTCCGCACCCGGATGTACATCACCCACGCCCGGGACGTGGACGAGGTCGGGCGTGCCCACAAGGAGCTGTTCGACGCCGTCCGCCCGGCGGCTTCGATGATCATCGTCTCCGGCTTCGTCGACCCCAGCCTGGTCGTCGAGGTCGAGGTCGAGGCCTACAGGAGTGGTGCGGCATGAGCCTCGCCGTACGCGTGATTCCCTGCCTGGACGTGGACAACGGCCGGGTCGTCAAGGGCGTCAACTTCCAGAACCTCCGCGACGCGGGCGACCCCGTCGAGATGGCCAAGCTGTACGACGCCGAGGGCGCCGACGAGCTGACCTTCCTCGACATCACCGCCTCCTCCGGGAACCGGGAGACCACCTACGACGTGGTGCGCCGCACCGCCGAGCAGGTCTTCATCCCGCTCACGGTCGGCGGCGGCGTCCGCGCGGCGGAGGACGTCGACAAGCTGCTGCGGGCCGGGGCCGACAAGGTGGGCGTCAACACCGCCGCCATCGAGCGCCCCGAGCTCATCCGGGAGATCGCGGAGCGCTTCGGCCGCCAGGTGCTCGTTCTGTCGGTCGACGCCCGGCGTACCGCCTCCGGCTCCTTCGAGGTGACGACGCACGGCGGCCGCAAGGGCACCGGCATCGACGCGGTCGAGTGGGCGCACCGGGCCGCCGAGCTCGGCGCGGGGGAGATCCTCCTCAACTCGATGGACGCCGACGGCACGAAGGACGGCTACGACACCGAGATGATCGCGGCCGTGCGCAAGCACGTCACGGTCCCGGTGATCGCCTCCGGCGGCGCCGGCAAGCTCGCCGACTTCCCGCCGGCGGTCGCGGCGGGCGCGGACGCGGTGCTCGCGGCCTCCGTCTTCCACTTCGGCGACCTGCGGATCTCGCAGGTCAAGGACGCGCTGCGGGAGGCGGGCCACCCGGTCCGCTGAGCCGTGGCCGGAAGGGGCTCCTTCGGGAGCCCCTTCCTCTTCCCCAGATGCACAGGATTATTTGTGCAATTTCTGTTGTGCAAGTTTTCTTTCGTATCTAGGGTCAGTGTCATGACCTCGCAGGAGAACCGTCGGATCACCGACCTCGGCACCCTCAAGGCCATCTCGCACCCACTGCGGATGCGCCTCTACCGGGCCCTCTTCGTGGCCCGCACGGCCACGGCCTCCCAGCTCGCCGACCAGGTCGACGAGGCCGTCTCGCTCGTCAGCTACCACCTGCGCAAACTCGCCGACCACGGCCTCATCGAGGAGGCCGAGAACCGGTCGGCGGACGGCCGCGAGCGCTGGTGGCAGACGAGCTCGTACGGGGTCGAGATCCGCGACGAGGACGTCCGGGGAACCCCCGAGCTGGCCGCCGCGAGCGACGCCCTCGGCCGCACCATCAACGAGCAGCGCACCGAGCTCCACCGGCGCTACCTCGACGAGCGGCTGACCTGGTCCGAGGCCTGGCGCTCCGCCTCGATCAGCTCCGAATGGCTGCCGCGGCTGACCGCCGAGGAACTCGCCGCGCTCGGCGAGGAACTGGGCGCCGTCTGCGAGAAGTACGACCAGAAGGCCCGCGCCGCCGAAGCCGCCGGCGACACCGAGGGCCGCGAGAAGGTCGCCGTCCACCTCCACGCGTTCCCCTACCGCTCATGACGGCCACCGCGCTCGCCCCCGTCGAGCGCCCCGCCTACCGCGACCCCAACGTCCTGCGCTGGCTCGGCGCGTACACCGCCTCCGCCACCGGTGACATGGTCTACCACCTGGCCCTCTCCTGGGCCGCCGTGCAGAGCGGCACCCCGGCGCAGGCCGGGATCGTCCTCGCCCTCAGCGCCGTGATGCGCGCCCTGCTCATGCTCGGCGGGGGAGTCGTCGCCGACCGCTTCGGCCCCTGGCGGGTCGTCATATCCTCCGACGCGGTCCGCTGCGTCGTCGTCCTCGGCGTCGCCGCGGCACTGGCGCTCGCCACCCCCGGCCTCTGGGTCCTCGCCGCCGTCGCGCTCGTCTTCGGAGCCGTGGACGCCCTGTTCATGCCCGCCGTCGGCGCCCTGCCGCCGAGGATCGCCGCCTCCGGGCAGCTCGCCAGGGTCCAGGGGATGCGCGGCCTCGCCTACCGGATCTCGGTCCTCGTCGGCGCCCCGCTCGGCGGACTCGCGGTCGCCCTCGGCGGATCGGCCGCCGCGTTCGCCGCCGCCGGGCTGCTCTTCGCCTTCTCGCTGCCCCTGCTCCTGGCGCTCCGGCTCAGGCCGCTGCCGACCGGCGAAGGGGCCCGCGAGAAGACCACCGTCCTGCGCGACCTCACCGACGGTCTGCGCTACATCCGCCGCCACCGCGTCCTCGGCCCGCTGATGATCGTCGTCGCCCTCAGCGACCTCGGCTTCGTCGGCCCCCTCAACGTCGGTCTCGCGCTCCTGTCCGACCTGCGCGGCTGGGGCGCCGCCGGCATCGGCTGGATCCTGGCCGGATTCGGTACGGGCGCGGGGGCCGCGTCCCTGCTCCTGACCGTACGGGGCCGCGTCCCGCGCGCCGGGTGGGTCCTCTCCTGGACCATCGCCCTCGGCGCGGTGTCGATCGCCGCCCTCGCGTACGTGCCGACGCTGCCGGTGGCCGTCGCCGTCTCCGTCTCGGTCGGCCTGCTCGCCGGCCTCAGCGGCGCCCTGTGCGGAGCACTCACCCAGACCGAGTGCGACCCCGCCTACCTGGGCCGGGTCACCTCGGTGTCCACCTTCTTCAGCATCGGCATCGCCCCGCTGAGCTTCCCGCTCACCGGCGCGGCCGTCGGCCTGTGGGGCCCCGCACCGGTCTTCACGGCCAGCGCCGCGGTCTGCGCCCTCGGCGGGATCTACGGCCTCTCGGTGAAGTCCCTCCGCCGCGCCGAACTGCCGAAGTGAGCCGGGACTAGATCCCCAGCTGCTTCGTCTCCCGCAGCCGCTCGATCGCGTCCGGTTCACCCTCCAGGGCCACCTTCGCCGAGTCCTGGCGCCCGTACAGGTACATCAGCAGCTCGCCCGGCTCCCCGGAGGCCGTCACCACCGGGGTACCGCGGTGGGCCACCGCCGTCTGGCCGTTCGGGCGGCGCAGCACCAGGCCCACCGGGGCCTTCCGGCCCATCAGGCGGGCCGTCTTCTCCAGACGGGACCAGAGGGTGTCAGCGAAGACCGGGTCGAGCTCGCGCGCCGACCAGTCGGACTGGGCACGCCGTACGTCCTCCGCGTGGACGTAGAACTCCACGACGTTCGCCCCCTCGTCCACCTGCTTGATCGTGAACGGCGAGAACTTCGGCGGCCCCGTGCGGATGAGCTGGATCAGCTCCTCGTACGGCTTCTCGGCGTATTCCGCCGTCACCCGGTCCATCCGCTCCTTCAGCGCCGGCACGACCGCACCCGCCGCCGCGTCCGGCCGCCGCTCGCGCACCACCACATGGGCGGCGAGGTCCCGGGTCCGCCAGCCCTCGCAGAGCGTCGGGGCGTCCGGGCCCGCCGCCTCCAACAGATCGGCGAGCAGAAGCCGTTCACGTTTCGCATGCGTCGACATGCCCGCCAGCGTACGACCGGGGCCGCCGGTCCGCCCAGTGGACACCGCGCCGGACACCGCCCCCGCGCGCGGCACAATGGCCCCATGAGCAGCAATCTCGACCCGGCCGTCGCCGCCCGCCTCAAGCGCAGCCCCGACGGGCTCGTGCCCGCCATCGCCCAGCAGTACGACACCGGCGAGGTGCTGATGCTCGGCTGGATGGACGACGAGGCACTCCACCGCACCCTCACCACCGGCCGCGCCACCTACTGGTCCCGCAGCCGCAACGAGTACTGGGTCAAGGGCGACACCTCCGGGCACGTCCAGCACGTCAAGGCCGTCGCCCTCGACTGCGACGCCGACACCGTCCTCGTCAAGGTCGACCAGGTCGGAGCCGCCTGCCACACCGGCGACCGCACCTGCTTCGACGCCGACGTGCTCCCGCTCTCCCAGTAAGGTCTGGCGCCATGGATCTCGAGACCTTCCGCAAGCTGGCGGCCGACCGCCGCGTCATCCCCGTCAGCCGCAGGCTCCTCGCGGACGGCGACACCCCGGTCGGGCTCTACCGCAAGCTCGCCGCCGAACGGTCCGGCACCTTCCTCCTCGAATCCGCGGAGAACGGCCGCAGCTGGTCCCGCTACTCCTTCGTCGGAGTCCGCAGCGACGCCACCCTCACCGTCCGGGACGGCGAGGCCCACTGGCTCGGCACCCCGCCCGTCGGCGTCCCCACGGACGGCGACCCGCTCCAGGCCCTGCGCGCCACCGTCGAGACTCTTCACACGCCCCGGAGCCCCGAGCCCGGCATGCCCCCCTTCACCGGCGGCATGGTCGGCTACCTCGGCTACGACATCGTCCGCCGCCTGGAGAAGATCGGCGACTCCACCCGCGACGACCTGGAGCTCCCCGAGCTCACCATGCTCCTCACCAGCGACCTCGCGGTCCTCGACCACTGGGACGGCACGGTCCTGCTGATCGCCAACGCGATCAACCACAACGACCTGGAGACCGGCGTCGACGAGGCGTACGCACACGCCGTCGCCCGCCTCGACGCCATGGAGGCCGACCTGGCCCGCCCGGTCGCCACCGTCCCCGCCGCGCTCCCGCCCTCCGAGCTCCCCGAGTTCTCGGCGCTCTGGGGCGGCCCGGCCTACCAGGACGCCGTCGAGGACATCAAGGAGCGGATCCGGGCCGGCGAGGCCTTCCAGGTCGTCCCCTCGCAGCGCTTCGAGACCCCGTGCGCGGCCTCCGCGCTCGACGTCTACCGGGTGCTGCGGGCCACCAACCCCTCCCCGTACATGTACCTCTTCCGCTTCGAGAACGGCTTCGACGTCGTCGGATCCAGCCCCGAGGCCCTCGTCAAGGTCGAGGACGGCCATGCCCTCCTCCACCCCATCGCGGGCACCCGGCACCGCGGCGCCACCCCGCAGGAGGACCACGACCTCGCAGAGGAGCTGCTCGCCGACCCCAAGGAGCGCGCCGAGCACCTCATGCTCGTCGACCTCGGCCGCAACGACCTCGGCCGGGTCTGTGCGCCCGGCTCGGTGGAGGTCGTGGACTTCATGTCCGTCGAGCGCTACTCGCACGTCATGCACATCGTCTCCACCGTGACCGGCCGGGTCGCCGAGGGGCGGACCGCCTTCGACGTCCTCACCGCCTGCTTCCCGGCGGGCACGCTCTCCGGCGCGCCCAAGCCCCGCGCGATGCAGATCATCGAGGAGCTCGAACCCTCCCGGCGTGGCCTCTACGGCGGATGTGTCGGTTATCTCGATTTCGCCGGAGACGCCGACACGGCCATCGCCATCCGCACCGCGCTGCTCCGTGACGGAACGGCGTACGTGCAGGCCGGAGCGGGTGTCGTCGCGGATTCCGATCCGGTCGCCGAGGACAACGAGTGCCGCAACAAGGCCGCCGCCGTGCTCCGCGCCGTACACACCGCCAACCGGATGAACGGCTCCTGAGTCCGTAGGGGATAGTGGGGTACGTGAGTGCCGTTCCCGTACCCCAGCCCCGGGCCGCCCGAGTGGCCGTCCCCACCGGCGGCCGCCGCAGCCTGGCCGCGGCCCTCCTCCTCGGCGCCCTCGGTGCCACCGTCGTCCTGCTCTCCGCCGGCCAGATCTGGGCGGAGGGCACCGCGTCCGTCGGTGGCGGCACCGTCCCCGTCGAGGCCGACGGCAGCGCCGTCACCGGAGTGCCGACCGCCCTCGCGATCGTCGGACTCGCCGCGCTCTTCGCCGTCTTCGCCGTCCGGCGCACCGGCCGCACCCTCGTCGCCGCGCTCCTCGCCCTGAGCGGCGCGGGCGCCGCGCTCGCCGCCGTCCTCGGCGCCTCCGACAGCGCCGCGCTCGACGCCGAGGCCGCCCGGATCAGTGGCGACACGGCCGCCGCCGTGGCCGGTCTGACCCACACCGCCTGGCCGTACGTCACGGCCGCCGGCGCCGTCCTCATCCTGCTCGCCGGCCTCCTCGCGCTGCGCTTCGGCACGATCTGGCCGGCGATGGGCGGCCGCTACGAGCGGTCCGGCACCCCGCGCGCCGCGCGCAAGGCCCCCACCGTCGACCCGGACCGGCCCGAGGACCTCTGGAAGGCCCTGGACCGCGGCGAGGACCCCACCCGGGGCGAGTGACCGACCGGAGCGCCCGACCGGAGCGCCCGACCGGAGCGCCCGACCGGAGCGCCCGACCGGAGCGCCCGACCGGAGCGCCCGACCGGAGCGCCCGACCGGTGTGACCGACCGGTGTGACCGACCGGTCTGACCCACCGGTGTGACCCACCCGTGTGACCGACCGCAGGCCGGTCGGAGAGTTCGGCCGGAGGGGCGCTCCGCGACGCGTGATCGTCCGGGGACCCCCGATTCATCCTCGCGCGCCCGTGTGCGGGACAATGGGCACCGAGTGTCCGCGCACGCGAGACCTCACCATCGAGCAACTGCAACGAGGAGCAACTCATGGCGGGCAGCGCCCACGGACACACCCCGGCCGCCTGGACCGGTGTCATCATCTCCTTCATCGGCTTCTGCATCGCCGGCGTCTTCATGGTGGCCGCCAACCAGCCCGGATTCTGGGCGGGCGTGGGTGTCATCGTCCTCGGCGGCATCGTCGGCGGAGCGATGAAGATCGCGGGCCTCGGCATGCCGAAGGAGTCGGCGGCCGTCGCCGCCGCCCGCGAGGCCGCGACCGCGACCGCGCGGGCCCGCGCCTGACGCGACACGCAGCACCCGAGAGCGCAGTCCGGCCGTGCCGGGCTGCGCTCTCGCGCGTCAGGGGCGAGAATCACCGGGTGGACCCGCAGCCGACGGCCGAAGCCGAGACCGACGAACCTCTCGCCCGACCGGGTGAATCCGCCCGGGCGGATGCTCCGGGCCCGGCCGCGCCCACAGGACCGGCGGTACCTCCCGGTCTCCCGGTCCTCCCCGGCCCCCCGGCACTCCACGCGTTTCCCGCTCCGCCCCCGCCACGGCCGCTCGCCCGGCGGCTCCTCGCGCCGGTCGCGACCCTCGCCGGGGTCGCCGCCGCCTTCGCCTACGTCGGGGCCGTCGACCCCAACGAACCCGGGCACTACCCCGTCTGCCCCATGCTCCGCTTCGCCGGCGTCCTCTGCCCTGGGTGCGGCGGACTCCGCAGCGCCCACGCCTTCGTCCACGGCGATCTCCCGGCGGCCCTGGGCGCGAACGCCCTCGCCGTCGTCGGCTACGGCGTCTTCGCCGTCGTCATGGTCCTGTGGCTGGTTCGCGCCGTGCGCGGGGTGCCGATGCGCCTCGCGATCTCCCCGGTCTGGTGGTGGGGGATCGGGGCCGCACTCGCCCTCTTCACCCTGGTCCGGAACCTCCCCTTCGGCTCGGCACTGGCCCCCTGAGGGGTCCGCGCGCTCCCGGTCAGACCCCTGCGGGAGTCCCAGCAGGTGGGACGCCGCTCCGGCCGATGCGAGTCCGGGGCCGTCCTGCGGATAGGATCGATGTGGCTGAACCTGGTTCATCATCACCATCACCGTCCCGGAAGGGGGCCCCTCGCGTGAGTGTGCTCGACGAGATCATCGAAGGCGTACGCGCCGACCTCGCAGAGCGGCAGGCGCGGGTCACCCTCGACGAGCTCAAGGAGCGCGCCGCCAAGGCGCCGCAGGCCAAGGACGGCGTCGCCGCGCTGCGTGGCGACGGCGTCAAGGTGATCTGCGAGGTCAAGCGCTCCAGCCCGTCCAAGGGTGCGCTCGCCGCGATCGCCGATCCGGCCGGACTCGCCGCGGACTACGAGGCGGGCGGCGCGGCCGTCATCTCCGTCCTCACGGAGGAGCGCCGCTTCGGCGGCTCCCTCGCCGACCTGGAGGCCGTGCGCGCCCGGGTCGACATCCCCGTCCTGCGCAAGGACTTCATCGTCACCGCGTACCAGCTCTGGGAGGCCCGGGCGTACGGAGCGGATCTCGCGCTCCTCATCGTCGCCGCCCTGGAGCAGGAGGCGCTCGTCTCCCTCATCGAGCGTGCCGAGTCCATCGGGCTGACCCCGCTGGTCGAGGTCCACGACGAGGACGAGGTCGAGCGTGCCGTCGACGCGGGCGCCCGGATCATCGGCGTCAATGCCCGCAACCTCAAGACCCTCAAGGTCGACCGCTCCACCTTCGAGCGCGTCGCCCCCGAGATCCCGGCGGGCATCGTCAAGATCGCCGAGTCCGGTGTCCGCGGCCCGCACGACCTGATCGCGTACGCCAACGCCGGCGCCGACGCGGTCCTGGTCGGCGAGTCCCTCGTCACCGGCCGCGACCCGAAGGCCGCCGTCGCCGACCTGGTCGCCGCCGGCGCCCACCCGGCGCTCCGCCACGGCCGGAGCTGACCCCGCCATGACCCTCGTCCGCGCCACGCCGACCGCCCTGGGCTCCGCCCCGGGCGGCCCGGTCGTGCCCGCGGACGCCTCGGGGCGCCGCGGCCGTCTCCGTACGGCCGCCGCCCCCGTCTCCAAGCACGCCCCGCTGGCCAGGGGCTGCCGACCGCGTGGCTGCCGCGCACCCGCCCGCCGTGTCCACGGCCGCCGGGTCCGGTACGTGATCGGCGACGAGCCGGGCCAGGTCAACGGCATGCGATGGCGCCCGCGCCTCGCGCGCACCTTCACGTACGACGCATAGCCGACCCCCGAGCCGAGCCCGAGCAGCATGGGCCCGAACCCGGTCCGAGCTTCCGCCTCTGCTTCTGCCCGTGCCCACCTCTGGGTGGTCGCGCCGCCCGCCCTGCTGCCCACTCCCGTGTGGCCGCATCGCTTGCGCCGCTGCCCACCCCCGTGTGGGCCACACCCTCCCCGAGAGGGGGGACCCCCAGCCAGCGGAACGACTGCCCACAACGGGCGGGTGGCGGCCCGCAACGGGCGCAGTACCGGCTATGGCGGTGCCGTACGTGAGGGGCTCGCGCGCATACCGTGACCATCAACCACACGTATCCCGGGGCATCCGCCCCGCGAGGAGCATCCGCATGTCCAGCGAGTTCTTCATTCCGGACCCGGAGGGTCAGGTTCCGACCGCCGAGGGCTACTTCGGTGCCTACGGCGGCAAGTTCATCCCGGAGGCGCTCGTCGCCGCGGTCGACGAGGTCGCCGTCGAGTACGACAAGGCCAAGTCCGACCCCGAGTTCGCCCGCGAGCTCAACGACCTCATGGTCAACTACACCGGCCGCCCGAGCGCCCTCACCGAGGTCCCCCGGTTCGCCGAGCACGCCGGCGGTGCCCGGATCTTCCTCAAGCGCGAGGACCTCAACCACACCGGCTCCCACAAGATCAACAACGTGCTCGGTCAGGCCCTGCTGACCAAGCGCATGGGCAAGACGCGGGTCATCGCCGAGACCGGCGCCGGTCAGCACGGCGTGGCCACCGCCACCGCCTGCGCCCTCTTCGGTCTCGAATGCACCATCTACATGGGCGAGATCGACACCCAGCGCCAGGCCCTCAACGTGGCCCGGATGCGGATGCTCGGTGCCGAGGTCGTCGCCGTGAAGTCCGGCAGCCGCACCCTCAAGGACGCCATCAACGAGGCGTTCCGGGACTGGGTCGCCAACGTCGACAGGACGCACTACCTGTTCGGCACCGTCGCGGGACCGCACCCCTTCCCCGCCATGGTCCGCGACTTCCACCGGGTCATCGGCGTCGAGGCCCGGCGCCAGATCCTGGAGCGCGCCGGCCGCCTCCCCGACGCGGCGATCGCCTGCGTCGGCGGCGGCTCCAACGCCATCGGCCTCTTCCACGCCTTCGTCCCCGACGCGGGCGTGCGCCTGATCGGCTGCGAGCCGGCCGGCCACGGCGTCGAGACCGGCGAGCACGCGGCCACCCTGACGGCCGGCGAGCCCGGCATCCTGCACGGCTCGCGCTCGTACGTCCTCCAGGACGAGGAGGGCCAGATCACCGAGCCGTACTCGATCTCGGCCGGCCTCGACTACCCGGGCATCGGCCCCGAGCACGCGTACCTCAAGGACAGCGGACGCGGCGAGTACCGCGCCGTCACCGACGACGCCGCCATGCAGGCACTGCGCCTGCTCTCCCGCACCGAGGGCATCATCCCGGCCATCGAGTCGGCACACGCCCTCGCGGGAGCCCTGGAGGTCGGCAAGGAGCTCGGCAAGGACGCGCTGCTCCTCGTCAACCTCTCCGGGCGCGGCGACAAGGACATGGACACGGCCGCCCGCTACTTCGGCCTGTACGACGGGGAGGGCTCCAAGTGACGAGCGGAAACATCCAGCTGCTGAGCGAGACCCTCGCCAAGGCCAAGGCGGAGAACCGGGCCGCGCTCATCGCGTACCTGCCGGCCGGCTTCCCGACCGTCGACGGCGGCATCGCGGCGATCAAGGCCGTCTTCGACGGCGGCGCCGATGTCGTCGAGGTCGGGCTCCCGCACAGCGACCCGGTCCTCGACGGGCCCGTCATCCAGACCGCCGACGACATCGCCCTGCGCGGCGGCGTCAAGATCGCCGACGTGATGCGGACGGTCAAGGAGGCCCACGAGGCCACCGGCAAGCCCGTCCTCGTCATGACGTACTGGAACCCGATCGACCGCTACGGCATCGAGCGCTTCACCGAGGAGCTCGCCGCGGCCGGCGGCGCTGGCTGCATCCTGCCCGACCTGCCGGTCCAGGAGTCCGCCGTCTGGCGGGAGCACGCCGACAAGCACGGTCTCGCCACCGTCTTCGTCGTCGCGCCCAGCAGCAAGGACGAGCGCCTCGCCACCATCACGGCGGCCGGCTCCGGTTTCGTCTACGCCGCCTCGCTCATGGGTGTCACCGGCACCCGCGAGTCGGTCGGCGAGCAGGCCGCCGACCTCGTCCGCCGCACCCGCGCCACCTCCGGGCTGCCGGTGTGCGTCGGGCTCGGCGTCTCCAACGCCACGCAGGCCAAGGAGGTCGCCGCCTTCGCCGACGGCGTCATCGTCGGCTCCGCCTTCGTGCAGCGGATCCTCGACGCCGATGGTGACGAGGCCGCCGGGCTCGCCGCCGTAAGGGAACTGGCGGGCGAACTCGCGGCGGGCGTGCGTCGCGTTTCGTAACCCATTTGGGTGGATCTGGGACCGGGGAGGCACGTACGTGCCTCCCCGGTTCGTTGCTGTGGGCGTGAGCGAGAAGAACCGTGGTGACGGTAACCGGAGCGCGCGGGAGCGCCTCCAGCAGCAGCGCGAGCGTGACAAGGCCCGCGAGAAGCAGCGGCGCGTCCTCATCGTGTCGACGGCGGTGGTCGGCGTCCTGGGCCTGGCCGCGGTCGTCGGGGTGATCGCCGCCAACAGCGGCGACGACGGCGGATCGGACAAGGCGGGGCCCGTGGTGGCGCCGACGGGGTCCGTCGAGGGCGACAAGCCCGCCATCCCCACGGGCAAGGCGGACGCCCCGTCGACGCTGGCGATCTGGGAGGACTTCCGCTGCCCGGCGTGCGCCCAGTTCGAGAACGTCATGCGGGACACCATCCACGAGCTGGAGGCCGCCGGCGCGCTCAAGGCCGAGTACCACCTCGCCACCCTCATCGACGGGAACATGGGCGGCAGCGGCTCGCTGCGCGCGGCGAACGCGGCCGCGTGCGCGCAGGACGCGGGGAAGTTCACCGCGTACCACGACACGCTCTACATCAACCAGCCGCCGGAGACGGACGACGCCTTCGGGAAGAACGCCGAGCTGATCGAGCTGGCCGCGAAGGTGCCCGGGCTCGACACGCCCGCGTTCCGCAGCTGTGTCGAGGACGGCACGCACGACAGCTGGGTGGAGAAGTCCAACGAGGCCTTCCGGAACGGCGGCTTCCGCGGCACGCCGTCCGTCCTCCTCAACGGCGAATCGATCTTCCCGACGAAGGGGAACGAGCAGATCTCCCCGGAGAACCTGAAGAAGTGGGTCGCCGAGGCCAACAAGGGCAAGAAGCCCGGCACGGCCTCTCCCTCGGCCCCCGCCGCCCCCTCCGCTCCCGCGGCTTCCCCGGCGGGTTAGTTACCCATACGTTGCCGGGTGGGCTGCCGTCACGCCCGCCCGGCAGGGTAGCGTCGGTCCTGCCATGGACCTTGCCTACATTCCCAGCCCGTCGACCGGCGTGATCAACCTCGGACCGATCCCGCTGCGCGGCTATGCCTTCTGCATCATCATCGGTGTCTTCGTCGCCGTCTGGTACGGCAACAAGCGCTGGATCGCCCGGGGCGGCACCGCCGGCACCGTGGCCGACATCGCCGTCTGGGCGGTGCCCTTCGGCCTCGTCGGCGGACGCCTCTACCACGTGATCACCGACTACCAGCTGTACTTCAGCGAGGGTGAGAACTGGGTCGACGCCTTCAAGATCTGGGAGGGCGGCCTCGGTATCTGGGGCGCCATCGCGTTCGGCGCGGTGGGTGCCTGGATCGGCTGCCGACGCCGGGGCATCCCGCTTCCGGCGTACGCGGACGCCATCGCGCCCGGTATCGCTCTCGCCCAGGCCATCGGCCGCTGGGGCAACTGGTTCAACCAGGAGCTCTACGGCAAGCCGACCGACCTGCCCTGGGCGCTGAAGATCACCGAGAGCGCGAACCGCGAGGCCGGGCTCTACCACCCGACCTTCCTCTACGAGTCGCTCTGGTGCGTCGGCGTCGCCGTCCTCGTGGTCTGGGCCGACCGCCGCTTCAAGCTCGGCCACGGGCGCGCCTTCGCGCTGTACGTCGCCGCGTACTGCGCGGGCCGCGGCTGGATCGAGTACATGCGCGTCGACGAGGCGCACCACATCCTCGGCCTCCGGCTGAACGTGTGGACGGCGATCATCGTCTTCCTGCTCGCGGTGACCTACATGGTGATCTCGGCGCGGATCCGGCCGGGCCGCGAGGAGATCGTGGAGCCCAGGGCCGAGAAGGCGGGGACGGCCGGGGAGGGCGCGACGGGCGTCGACGCCGATGTCGACGCCGACTTCGACGCGGACTTCGACTCCGACGCGTCCGAGGACGCCGTCTCCGGCGCGGTCCCGGACTCCGACGAGGACGTGGACCACGGCGCCGGCAACGGCGCCGGATCGGCCACCAAGGGCTGATCCTCAGTCGTCGCAGGGCCGCCGGGACCGAGAGGTTCCGGCGGCCCTTTCACGTGTACGGCGGTGGCGCGGGAGGTCAGGCCGTGCGGGAGGCGAGGGCGAGGACCCGGTGTGCGCCCTCCACGACCGCCGCGTCGACGAAGCGGCCGTCGGAGAGGGCCAGGGCGCCCCGGTCCGTCCCGGCCGCCGCGATGACCTCCCGCGCCGCGTCGACCTCCTCCGGAGTGGGGAGGTAGGCCCGCTCGATGACGGGGAGCTGGCGGGGGTGGATCGCCGCCCGGCCGAGGAAGCCCATCGCCCGGCCCCGGGCGCAGCCGGCGGCCAGGGCGTCCAGGTCGCCGATGTCGGGATGGACCGACTGCGCGGGGGGCGGCAGGGCCGCGGCGCGGGCCGCGACCACCACACGGCCGCGCGGCCAGTCGAGGCCGCTGTCGTCCCGTATCCCCAGGTCGGCGCGGAGGTCTGCCTCGCCGAGCGCGATGCCGCGCACGGCCGGGTGGGCGGTGGCGATGGCGTAGGCGTGCTCCACGGCGAGGGCGTTCTCCAGGAGCGGGTAGAGGGGGAGACCGGGGGCGAGGCCGGCGATCCGGTGGATGTCAGTGGCGTGTGTCACCTTGGGTACACGGAGACCGCAGAGGCCGGGGAGGGGGGCCAGGGTGGGGATGTCGAGCGGGGAGTGGACGCGGACGTGCACCGGGACGGGGTGGGCGTCGGCGAGCAGATCGACCGTGGCGTCGAGGGCGTACGCCTTGCGGTGCGGGGCGACCGCGTCCTCCAGGTCGACGATGACGACGTCGGCGCCGGAGGCCAGGGCCTTGCGGACGACCTCGGGGCGGTCGCCGGGCGCGTACAGCCAGGTGAGGGGAGTGCGCAGGCGCTCCATACCGTTCATACCGCTCCTTGCGCGCGGAGGGCGTCGATCTCGGCGGGGGTGAGGCCGAGCTCGGTGAGGACGGCTTCGGTGTCGGCGCCGTGCGGGCGGCCGGGCCAGCGGATCGCCCCGGGCGTCTCGGAGAGCCGGAAGAGCACGTTCTGCATCCTGATCGGGCCCAGTTCCGGGTCCTGTACCTCGGTGACGGTGCCGAGCGCCCGGAACTGCGGATCGTCGAGGACGTCCCGGACGTCGTAGACCGGGGCGATGGCGGCCTCGGCCTTCTCGAAGGCGTCCATGGCCTCGTCGCGGGTGTGGCGCGCGATCCAGGTGCCGACCGCCTCGTCCAGGACGTCCGCGTGCTCGGCGCGGCCCGTGCCGTCGGCGAACCACGGCTCGTCGGTCAGCTCCGGACGGCCGACGAGGCGCAGCACGCGCTCCGCGATCGACTGGGCCGAGGTGGAGACGGCGACCCAGGAGCCGTCGGCGGTCCGGTAGGTGTTGCGCGGGGCGTTGTTGCGGGAGCGGTTGCCGGTGCGGGGCTGGACGTAGCCGAGCTGGTCGTACCAGAGGGGGTGGGGTCCGATGACGGAGAGCATCGGTTCGATGATCGCCATGTCGACGACCTGGCCGCGGCCGGTCGTGGTCCTGGCGGTGAGCGCGGTCATCACCGCGTACGCGGTGGCGAGGGCGGCGATCGAGTCGGCCAGGCCGAAGGGGGGAAGGGTGGGCGGGCCGTCCGGCTCGCCGGTGATGGCGGCGAAGCCGCTCATCGCCTCGGCGAGGGTGCCGAAGCCGGGGCGGTGGGCGTACGGGCCGAACTGGCCGAAGCCGGTGACGCGGGCGAGGACGAGACGCGGGTTGACGGTGGAGAGCTCCTCCCAGCCCAGACCCCAGCGTTCCAGGGTGCCGGGGCGGAAGTTCTCCACGATCACGTCGGCGTCGGCGGCCAGTCCGAGGAGGGTGTCGCGGCCGCCCGGCGCGGAGAGGTCGAGGGTGATCGTCCGCTTGTTCCGGCCGAGGACCTTCCACCACAGGCCGACACCGTCCTTCGCGGGGCCGTGGCCGCGGGACGGATCGGGCTTGCGGGGGTGCTCGACCTTGACGACGTCGGCGCCGAAGTCCCCGAGCATCGTGGCCGCGAGCGGGCCGGCGAAGAGGGTCGCGAGGTCCAGGACACGCAGTCCGCGCAGGGGAGGCGCGGCCGGGGCGGGGGGCGTGGGGGCGTGCTGCGTGGTGGTCATGCGGGGTCGGCCTCCAGGTCGCCGAGGGAGCCGAAGGCCGCCTCGATCTCGGTCCGGTACGGCATCGAGGTCGACGCGCCCTCGCGCTGGACGGAGAGCGCGGCGGCGGCCTGCGCCCAGGCCAGCGCCTCCGGGACGGGGCGGCCCTCGCCGAGGGCGACCGCGAGGGCGCCGACGAAGGTGTCGCCGGCCGCGGTGGTGTCCACGGCCGTGACGCGGGGGGCGGGCACGGTGACCGGTTCGGCGCCGCGCGCCGCGTACAGGCTGCCGGACGCGCCCAGGGTGACGACGACCTCGGGGACGTCCCGCAGCAGGGCCTGGGCGGCGGCGCGCGGGTCGGTGTGCCCGGTGAGCGCGGCGGCCTCGTGCTCGTTGGGGACCAGCAGGTCGGTGGCGGCGAGGAGTTCGGGAGGGAGCTGCTGGGCCGGTGCGGGCGTGAGGACGGTGCGGACGCCGAGGCGGCGGGCGGTCGCGGCGCCCTCGGTGACGACGGAGAGGGGGAGTTCGAGCTGGAGGAGCAGGGTGTCGGCGGTGCCGATGAGGGCCTCGTCGCCGTGGCTGAGGGAGGTGACGGTGGCGTTGGCCCCGGGGACGACGACGATCGCGTTGCCGCCCTCGTCGTCGACGACGATGTGGGCGGTGCCGGAGGGGCCCTCGGCGGTGCGCAGGAGGTCGGTGTCGACGGCGCAGTGCTCCAGGTTGGTCCGGAGGCGTACGCCGAAGTCGTCCGCGCCGACCGCACCGATCATCGCCACCTCGGCGCCCGCGCGGGCGGCGGCGACGGCCTGGTTGGCGCCCTTGCCGCCGGGGACCGTGCGGAACGCGCGGCCGGTGACCGTCTCGCCGCGGGCGGGGGCCCTCGGTACGTAGGCGACGAGGTCCATGTTCGTGCTGCCGAGTACGACGATGCTGGTCATGGGCGTACAGCCTCCAGGTGTGTCAGTTCGGCCAGGGTGTCGAAGCCGATGCCGTCGAAGGACGGGACCGAGGTCGCGAGCCGGTTCTTGAGAGGGGCGGTCCACCGCTCGGGCAGCCGGTCGGGGTGACCGGCGAGCAGCCCGGCGACCGAACCGGCGGTGGCGCCGTTGGAGTCGGTGTCCCAGCCACCGGAGACCGCCGCGCAGACGGAGCGGGAGAAGTCGCCGTCGGCGTGGGTGAGGGCGGCGGCGAGGAGCGCGGCGTTGGGGACGGCATGGACCCAGTGGTACCCGCCGAACTCGGTGTGCAGACGGTCGACGACGGTGTCGAAGTCGCGCTCCTCGCGGGCGGACGCGATGCCCAGCCGGACGGCCGCGGCGAGGCGGGAGCGGGGCGGGACCGCGCCGAGCCCGGCGGCGAGCGAGCGGTGGACGTCGGCGGTGCCGGTCGCGGCGGTGGCGAGGGTGGCGGCGACGAACATGGCGCCGTAGACGCCGTTCGCGGTGTGGGTGAGGGCCGCGTCCCGGTACGCCTGCGCGGCGGCGGCGGCCGGGTCGCCCGGGTGGGTCCAGCCGTGGACGTCCGCTCGGATCTGGGCGCCGATCCACTCGCGGAAGGGGTTGCGGTGGACGGCGGTCAGCGGGGGCTCGACGCCGTCGAGGAGGTTGCGGTAGGCGACGCGCTCGGCCGTGAAGGTGCGGCCGGCGGGGAGTTCGTCGAGCCAGAGGCGGGCGACGTCGGCGGTGGTGAAGTCGCGACCGTACCGCTGGAGGAGCAGCAGGTTGAGGAGGGGGTAGTTGAGGTCGTCGTCCTCGGGCATCCCGTCGATGTTCTCGGCGAGGGAGGTGGTGGCGGAGCGACGGTTCCAGGGGTGGGCGGCGAGCAGCTCCGGCGGTACGCCGCGGGCGGTGAACCAGCTGGAGAGGGGCCAGTTGCCGGTGGCGCGGGCGAGGGCGCGGATGGCGGGGAGGGGCAGTTTCTCGACGGGCTTGCCGAGCAGACACCCGGCGGCCCGGCCGAGCCAGGCGGCGTGCAGACGGTCGCGGAGGGCGTCGCCCCCGGTCGCCTCGGAGTCCGGGGGAGGGAGGCTGTGGGGGGCCGTCAAGGACTGGATCTCGGGGAGGGCGGTCGGCTCCTCGCCCGACACGGGCGTGGGGAGGGCCGCCAGGGAGTCGAGGAGTTCCTCCGCCAGGGGGCGGAGGTCCGGGCGGGGGAGTTCGGAGGCGCCGGCCGTCTCCGGGGCCGGCGGGCCGCCCGCCTCGTACCAGCGGGCCGCGAGGGCGTGGGCGTCGCGGCCGTCCTCCGCGGCCTGGCGGAGCTCGTGGCCCACCAGGTCCTCCGGCTGCACCCAGGTCAGCCGGAGGTTCACCGGTCCGCGCTCGTCAGCGTCGCGAACGCCGACTCGTGCGCCCGGCGGAGCTCCACGTCCCGGGCGAAGACCTCGCGGGCCACCCGGGCCAGCGCGGTCGCCGGGGCGTGCAGGTCGAGCCGGCTCGCCTCCGCGACCTGCTTCGCCCAGTCGGTGGGGACGGCCGCCTCGCCGTGCAGCGCGCCCACGATCGCGCCCGCCATCGTGGCGATCGAGTCGCAGTCCCGGCCGTAGTTGACGGCACCGAGGACCGTACGCCGGAAGTCGCCCTCGCCGACGAGCAGCATGCCCAGGGCGATCGGCAGCTCCTCGATGGCGTGGAGCCGGGAGGGCCGGCGGGCGCCGAGGGAGGGGGAGCGGTAGTCGGGGCCGACCGTGTCGAAGGGGGCCACCGCCGCGCGGAGCGGGGCGAGGGCGGACTCGAAGTCCGTGTGCCGGACGGCCACTTCGGCGACGGCCTCGATCGCCGACCGGGTGCCGTCCTTGGCGAGGGAGAGGGCCGCTTCGACGACCGAGGAGGGCGTCGCGCCCGGCGCGCAGGCCGTGGCGACCGCCGCCGCGAACACACCGGCCGCCTCCCGGCCGTACGAGGACTGGTGGGCGCCGGCGACGTCGAGGGCCTCGGCGTAGGCGGCCGCGGGGTGGGCGGCGTTGACGAGTCCGACCGGCGCCATGTACATCGCGGCGCCGCAGTTGACGATGTTGCCGTCGCCGGCCTCGCGTGGGTCCACGTGGCCGTAGTGGAGCCGGGCCACGAGCCACTTCTCGGCGAGGAAGATCCGCTGGAGGGGGAGGGCCTCGGCCTCCAGCTCCGGGATCCAGATCGGGGAGCCCATGAGTTCGGGGACGAGGAAGTCCGCGACCGCGTACGCGTCGAGGTGGCCGCGGACCTTCTCGTACACCCGGACCAGGGCGTGGGTCATCAAGGTGTCGTCGGTGACGTGCCCGTCGCCCTTGTGGTACGGCGCGATGGGGCGGGCGGTGCGCCAGTCGTCGCCGTTCCAGGGGCCGACGATCCCGGTGACGCGGCCGCCGTGCCGCTCCAGGATCTGCTGGGGGGTGTAGCCCTCGACGGGGCCGCCGAGCGCGTCGCCGACGGCGGCCCCGAGGAGGCTGCCGGTGATCCGGTCATCCAGGGTGGATACATCCAGTGTGGGTGTCATGCCGGAATTGTCCACCTGGGGAGGCCGGTTCCGTGGCTCCCAGGAGCCCGGCGAGTTCGACCAGATCCGTCCCCGCGAGCCGGGGCAGCGCGCACCCCGCGAGCGTCCGGCAGGCCTCGCGCCAGGTCGGCGGCACCGAACGGCCGCCGCCCAGCGCGCCGGTGAGCGCGCCCGCGAGCGCGGGGGCGGAGTCCGCGACCCGGGAGAGGCAGACGGCGGCCGGGACGGCGGCCGTCATCTCGCCCCGGGCGGCGGTGGCGAGGGCGAGGGCGACCGGGACGGTCTCGGCGGCGGCGATCCCGTAGCTGTAGACGTGGTCCACGATCTGGTGCTCCAGGAGCGGGACCAGCTCGAAGGCCGAACCGGCGGTCCGGGCCAGCTTCACCGCGTAGCGGGCGTTGCGGCCGATCTCGGTGACGGGCGGGAGTTCGGCGAGGGCCGCGCCGACGGCCTCGTCGACGGTCGCCCCGCCGAGGGCCGCGGCGACGGCCGCCGCTGTCGCGCGGGCGCCGTGGACGCCGTCCCCGTCCTGGGTGTACCGGGCGTCGAACTCGGCGAGTTCGGCGGCGGCGCGGGGGTCGCCGGGGTGGACGACGGCGAGGACGGCGGCCCGGACGCAGGCGGCGTCGTCGAAGTAGTGCGGGTTGTCGTGGCCGGTGGCGGGCGGGCGCAGTCCGGTGGCGAGATTGCCGAGGCCGGCGCGTACGGAGATCCGGGCGCGGAGAGGGAGGACGGCGGACTCGACCTCGGGGGCGCGGTCGGCGGCGGCGGCGACCTGGCCGGCGAGGGCGTTCCAGGCGAGGTCGACGGCGGCGCGGAGGCGGCGGTCCGGGGGGAGGCCGGCGAAGACGGGGCCGGCGGCGGCGAGGACCGCCTCGGCGGTGAAGGCCGCCCACTCGGCGTCGTCGGAGGGGCCGAGGCGGAGGGGCTCGGGGGGCTGGTTGAGGGCGATGGGGACGGGGAGGGTGGTCGTCGCGTTCTGCTCCGCGAAGGTGTCGAGTTCGCGGGTGAGGCGGCGGGTCCACTCGGGCATGCGGGCGGCTCTGTGGCGGGCGGCGGGCCAGCCGGCGGCGTCGCCTGCGGCGAGGCCGAGGAGGAGGCCCTCGACCGCGTCGCGCGTGGCCCTGCGCGGCGCGTCGGGCTGTGGGGCCTCGTGGGCGCCGCCCCACGACCCGGTGACCCGCACCGGGGGCTGGTCCTGCGCGGTGAGGTCCGGTGACTCGGCGCCGGGCTCCAAGGGCACCAGCAGGTCCTGGTGGGCGGCGAGCAGGGGGCCGGAACCCGGCATCGGGGGCTGTGCCCACCCTCCCCCGGAGGGGGGACCACCATGCCCTCCGGGAGGATTGCCCACAGCGGTGGGACGGCTGCTCGTCGTGTTTCCGCTCATCAGGATTCCCCCTCCGGGGTCAGCAGGTCCGCGACGTCCAGGATGTGGTAGCCGCGCATGGAGGGCAGGCAGCTGCCCGTCACCGGGGCGATGGCCGTGGCCCAGTCGTCCGGGATGGAGCTCAGGCCGCCCGCCGCGCCGGCCAGGGCGCCCGCCACCGCCGCCGTCGTGTCGGCGTCGCGGCCCATGTTGACCGCGGTCAGGACCGCCGTACGGAAGTCCCCGCGGGCCGCCGCGAAGGCGCCGAAGGCCAGGCCCACCGCCTCCGGGGCCAGGTCCGTCCACGGGTAGCCGCCGATGACGACCGCCGAGCGGACCTGCCGCTCGCGGGTGAGCGGGTCCGGCTGGACGCGCTGGGCGGCGACGACCGCGCGGCGCAGGGAGCGGGCCGTCCAGGAGTCCATCGGGACGACGGAGAGCGCCGCCGCGATGACCGAGGTCACGCCCGCGCCCGCCATCGCCGCCGCGACGCCCGCCGCGACGGCCTGGCCCCCGTAGATGCCCTCTCCCTCGTGGCTGACGCTGCCGTCGATCGCGACGAGGCGCGCCGCCTCCGCCGGGCGGCCGGCGGCGAAGACCCCGAACGGCGCGGCGCGCATCGCGAGCCCGTCGCTCCAGGCGTGGCGGTGCTGGGCGGAGATGGGCGCGGCGAGCCCCCGGCGGAGGTTCTCCAGCGTGCCGCGCTCCGAGAAGCCCGCGCCGCGGAAGGGGCCTTCGTCGAGGTCGGCGATCCAGTGGTGCCAGGCCCGTTCGACGTGGTGGACGGTGAGCGCCGAGCCGTGCCGGGCGAGGAGCAGGGCCGAGAAGATCGCGTACTCGGTGTCGTCGGTGCCCGCCGGACGGTCCGTCACGAAGCCCTCGATGCGGCCCCATCGGCGGCGGATCTCCGAAGGGCGCATGTTCTCGGCGGGGGCTCCCAGGGCGTCGCCGACGGCGAGGCCGAGGAGCGCCCCCCTCGCCCGTTCACGCGTGTCGCATGCCGTGGTCGTCATTGTCGCGGCCCCTTCCTCGGTGGGGACGCAGCAGTTCGGCGCCCCGATGCCTGGATCTGTGCCACCGACGGCCGCGAACTCGCCGAAGAAACGGTTCTGTCACCCGGCTGACGCCACGTCGAAATCCGGTGCACCCGGTGAGGCGGGCCTTAGTAAGTACGGCCTGCCTTGCTGGCGGACCCCTTACATCGCGCGTATTTTCGAGGGTGTTGGGGGCGGCGGGTGCAACCCGGCCCGCCGGAACGAGGGGAGAGCCATGTCCATCATCGAAGCTCAGGCACCACTGCACGAGGCGCACCGCGACAACCACACGCACCGCGACGTGAACGGCGGTTGGCTGCGCCCGGCGGTGTTCGGCGCGATGGACGGTCTCGTCTCCAACCTCGCCCTGATGACCGGCGTCGCCGGCGGCGCGGTGTCCACGCAGACCGTGGTCATCACCGGCGTCGCGGGGCTCGCCGCCGGAGCCTTCTCCATGGCGGCCGGCGAGTACACCTCCGTGGCCTCGCAGCGGGAGCTCGTCCAGGCGGAACTGGATGTCGAGCGCCGCCAGTTGCGCAAGCACCCGATCGACGAGATGGAGGAGCTCGCCGCCCTCTACGTCTCCCGGGGCGTCGAGCCCGCGCTCGCCCGCGAGGTCGCCATGCAGCTGTCGAAGGACCCCGAGCAGGCCCTGGAGATCCACGCCCGCGAGGAGCTCGGCATCGACCCGGACGACCTCCCGTCGCCGATGGTCGCCGCGGTCTCGTCCTTCGGCTCCTTCGCGCTGGGTGCCCTGCTCCCCGTGCTGCCGTACCTGCTCGGGGCGACCGCGCTCTGGCCCGCCGTGCTGCTCGCGCTCCTCGGGCTCTTCGCCTGCGGGGCGCTGGTGGCCCGGGTGACCGCCCGCGGCTGGCTCTTCAGCGGGATGCGGCAGCTCACCCTGGGCGGGGCCGCGGCCGCCGTCACCTACGGGCTCGGGATGCTCTTCGGGGCAGCGCTGTAGCGGAGTGACAGCGGGGTCGTGGTGGCGTCGTGGTGACGGTGCCGCCGCCCCGACGGCGGTGGCGCCGCCTCCGGGCATCGGAACGGATTCCGTACCCGTAGAGACCGCCGGGAGGCCCCTTCAAGGGGCCTTTCCGGCATTTCAGGGCACTTTTTCGGGACGTAGGGCATGAATCGGCTGTGACGTATATCCCTGGCTCGATCCGTCGCCGCGATGAGACACTATGCACGACGCCACATAAGTAGCCGGTTACTCGGCGGTTTCGAACTCGTGACCAACGGGAATGAGGCATGAGCGTCGTCGGGCAATGAGGCCCACCCAGGCGGGCAACGGTGCCCGCTCAGCGACGGACCGCCGGAAGCCCGGAGATCCCTCCGGCTCCCCCGGCCCGTCCCCCGTGGAACAGCCCCTGTTCCCGCACCCCACAGGTGAGAACACACCACCACTGCGTGTCGGTGGTGTCCGCATGTTGGAACGAGCTATCCACTTCGCGAGAAGCCAGCCATCATGTAACCTGCACGAAATTTCGCGGAGGGCCAACGTCGTCCCTCGGCAGTAGCTCTCCCAGACGTGCTCTGGGAGGTGCCCCCAGCCACGACGACGACGGGAGAGCCGATGCGTTCCGACGCCTGGTCGCCCATGGACGGTCGCCCTGCTCCGCAGGGGATGTACGACCCCCGTAACGAACACGACGCCTGTGGTGTCGGGTTCGTGGCCACCCTCACCGGTGTAGCCAGCCACGCGCTGGTCGAGCAGGCGCTGACCGTACTGCGCAACCTCGAGCACCGCGGCGCCACCGGCTCCGAGCCCGACTCCGGAGACGGCGCCGGCATCCTTTTCCAGGTCCCGGACGCCTTCCTCCGCGAGGTCGCCGGATTCGAGCTCCCCGAGGCCGGCGCGTACGCCGTCGGCATCGCCTTCCTCCCCGAGGACGGCACGGACGAGACCGTCTCGAAGATCGAGACCATCGCCGCCGAAGAGGGCCTCACCGTCCTCGGCTGGCGCGAGGTCCCCGTCGCCCCCGAGCTGCTCGGCGCCTCCGCCCGCTCCACCATGCCGGTCTTCCGCCAGGTCTTCGTGGCCGACGGCGAGAACACGGGCATCGCGCTGGACCGCAAGGCGTTCGTGCTGCGCAAGCGCGCCGAGCGCGAGGCCGCGACCTACTTCCCGTCGCTCTCCGCCCGCACGATCGTCTACAAGGGCATGCTGACCACCGGCCAGCTCGAGCCCTTCTTCCCGGACCTGTCGGACCGCCGCTGCGCCTCCGCCGTGGCCCTGGTCCACTCCCGGTTCTCCACCAACACCTTCCCGAGCTGGCCGCTGGCCCACCCGTACCGCTTCGTCGCCCACAACGGTGAGATCAACACCGTCAAGGGCAACCGGAACTGGATGACCGCCCGCGAGGCGCAGCTCGAATCCCAGGTCTTCGGCGAGGGCTCGCTGGACCGGATCTTCCCGATCTGCACCCCGGACGCCTCCGACTCGGCCTCCTTCGACGAGGTCCTGGAGCTGCTCCACCTCGGCGGCCGCTCCCTGCCGCACGCGGTCCTGATGATGGTCCCCGAGGCGTGGGAGAACCACGACTCCATGGACCCGGCCCGCCGCGCCTTCTACCAGTACCACTCCACGATGATGGAGCCCTGGGACGGCCCGGCCTGCGTCACCTTCACCGATGGCGTCCAGGTCGGCGCGGTCCTCGACCGCAACGGTCTGCGCCCCGGCCGCTACTGGGTCACCGACGAGGGCCTCGTCGTCCTCTCCTCCGAGGTCGGCGTCCTCGACATCGACCCCGCCAAGGTCGTCCGCAAGGGCCGCCTCCAGCCCGGCAAGATGTTCCTCGTCGACACCGCCGAGCACCGGATCATCGAGGACGACGAGATCAAGGCCGGCCTCGCCGCCGAGAACCCGTACGCGGAGTGGCTGGAGACCGGCGAGATCGAGCTCTCCGACCTCCCCGAGCGCGAGCACATCGTGCACACCCACGCCTCGGTCACCCGCCGCCAGCAGACCTTCGGCTACACCGAGGAAGAGCTCCGCGTCATCCTCGCCCCGATGGCCAACACCGGCGGCGAGCCCCTCGGCTCCATGGGCACGGACTCGCCGATCGCGGCCCTGTCCGCCCGCCCGCGGCTGCTCTTCGACTACTTCACCCAGCTCTTCGCGCAGGTCACCAACCCGCCGCTGGACGCCATCCGCGAGGAGCTCGTGACGAGCCTCCGCTCCTCGCTCGGCCCCGGCAGCAACCTGCTGGAGCCCACCGCCTCGTCGTGCCGCAGCGTCACCCTGCCCTTCCCGGTGATCGACAACGACGAGCTGGCCAAGCTCATCCACATCAACGCCGACGGCGACATGCCCGGCATGAAGGCCGCGACCCTCTCCGGTCTCTACCGGGTCTCCGGCGGCGGCGAGGCCCTCGCCGCCCGCATCGAGGCGATCTGCGCCGAGGCCGACACCGCGATCGAGGGCGGCGCCCGCCTGATCGTGCTCTCCGACCGGCACTCCGACGCCGAGCACGCACCGATCCCCTCGCTGCTGCTCACCGCGGCCGTCCACCACCACCTCATCCGCACCAAGCAGCGCACCAAGGTGGGTCTGCTGGTCGAGGCCGGTGACGTCCGCGAGGTCCACCACGTCGCCCTGCTCATCGGCTACGGCGCCGCGGCGGTCAACCCGTACCTCGCCATGGAGTCCGTCGAGGACCTGGTCCGCGCCGGCACCTTCATCGAGGGCCTGGAGCCCGAGCAGGCCATCCGGAACCTGATCTACGCGCTCGGCAAGGGCGTCCTCAAGGTCATGTCCAAGATGGGCATCTCGACCGTCGCCTCCTACCGCGGCGCCCAGGTCTTCGAGGCCGTCGGCCTCGACGCCGGCTTCGTCGCCACGTACTTCAACGGCACGGCCACCAAGATCGGCGGCGCCGGTCTCGACGTCGTCGCCAAGGAGGTCGCCGCCCGCCACGCCAAGGCGTACCCCGTCTCCGGCGTCCCCTCGGCGCACCGCGCCCTGGAGATCGGCGGCGAGTACCAGTGGCGCCGCGAGGGCGAGCCGCACCTGTTCGACCCGGAGACCGTCTTCCGCCTGCAGCACGCCACGCGCAACAAGCGGTACGACATCTTCAAGAAGTACACGGACCGGGTGAACGAGCAGTCCGAGCGCCTCATGACGCTCCGCGGCCTCTTCGGCTTCACCTCGGACCGCGAGGCGATCTCGATCGACGAGGTCGAGCCGGTCAGCGAGATCGTCAAGCGGTTCTCGACGGGCGCCATGTCGTACGGCTCCATCTCCCGCGAGGCGCACGAGACCCTCGCCATCGCCATGAACCAGCTGGGCGCCAAGTCCAACACCGGTGAGGGCGGCGAGGACCCGGACCGCCTGTACGACCCGGCGCGCCGCTCCTCGATCAAGCAGGTCGCCTCCGGCCGCTTCGGCGTCACCAGCGAGTACCTGGTCAACGCCGACGACATCCAGATCAAGATGGCCCAGGGCGCCAAGCCCGGCGAGGGCGGCCAGCTGCCCGGCCACAAGGTCTACCCGTGGGTCGCCAAGACGCGTCACTCGACGCCCGGCGTCGGCCTGATCTCGCCGCCGCCGCACCACGACATCTACTCCATCGAGGACCTGGCTCAGCTGATCCACGACCTCAAGAACGCCAACCCGGTCGCCCGCATCCACGTGAAGCTGGTCTCCGAGGTCGGCGTCGGCACGGTCGCCGCCGGTGTCTCCAAGGCCCACGCGGACGTCGTCCTCATCTCCGGCCACGACGGCGGAACGGGCGCCTCCCCGCTGACCTCGCTGAAGCACGCGGGCGGCCCCTGGGAGCTCGGCCTCGCCGAGACCCAGCAGACCCTGCTGCTCAACGGCCTGCGCGACCGCATCGTCGTCCAGACCGACGGCCAGCTCAAGACCGGCCGCGACGTCGTCATCGCCGCGCTGCTCGGCGCCGAGGAGTTCGGTTTCGCGACCGCGCCGCTCGTCGTCTCCGGCTGCGTCATGATGCGCGTCTGTCACCTGGACACCTGCCCGGTCGGCATCGCCACCCAGAACCCGGCGCTCCGCGACCGGTTCTCCGGCAAGGCCGAGTACGTCGTCAACTTCTTCGAGTTCATCGCCGAGGAGGTCCGCGAGCTCCTCGCCGAGCTGGGCTTCCGCACGATCGAAGAGGCCGTCGGCCACGCCGAGCTGCTCGACACCAGCCGCGCCGTCACCCACTGGAAGGCGCAGGGTCTCGACCTGGAGCCGCTCTTCTACGTGCCGGAGCTGCCCGAGGGCGCGGTCCGCCACGCCCTCATCGAGCAGGACCACGGTCTGGAGAAGGCCCTCGACAACGAGCTGATCCAGCTCGCCGCCGAGGCCCTGAACGCCGCCTCCGCCGAGGAGGCGCAGCCGGTCCGCGCCCAGGTCGCCATCCGGAACATCAACCGGACCGTCGGCACGATGCTCGGCCACCACGTCACGAAGAAGTTCGGTGGCGCGGGCCTGCCCGCCGACACCATCGACATCACCTTCACCGGCTCCGCCGGCCAGTCCTTCGGCGCCTTCCTGCCGAGCGGTGTCACCCTCCGCCTGGAGGGCGACGCCAACGACTACGTCGGCAAGGGCCTCTCCGGCGGCCGCGTCGTCGTCCGCCCGGACCGTGGCGCCGACCACCTGGCCGAGTACTCGACCATCGCGGGCAACACCATCGGCTACGGCGCGACCGGCGGCGAGCTGTTCCTGCGCGGCCGCACCGGCGAGCGCTTCTGCGTCCGCAACTCCGGCGCCCTGGTCGTCTCGGAGGGCGTGGGCGACCACGGCTGCGAGTACATGACCGGCGGTACGGCGGTCGTCCTCGGCGAAACCGGACGCAACTTCGCGGCCGGCATGTCGGGCGGTGTCGCCTACGTCGTCGACCTCGACCGGGACAACGTCAACTCCGGGAACCTGGGGGCGATCGAGAGCCTGTCGGACGCCGACAAGGACTGGCTGCACGATGTCGTGCGCCGCCACCAGGAGGAGACCGGCTCGACGGTCGCGGAGAAGCTCCTCGCCGACTGGGACGCCGCGGCGGCCCGGTTCAGCAAGATCATCCCCACCACGTACAAGGCAGTGCTCGCCGCCAAGGACGCCGCTGAGCTCGCAGGTCTCTCCGAGACCGAGACCACCGAGAAGATGATGGAGGCGGCGACCAATGGCTGACCCCAAGGGCTTCCTGACCACCGGACGCGAGGTCGCCAAGACCCGCCCGGTGGGCGAGCGAGTCAGGGACTGGAACGAGGTCTACGTTCCCGGTTCCCTGCTGCCGATCATCAGCAAGCAGGCCGGCCGCTGCATGGACTGCGGCATCCCGTTCTGCCACAACGGCTGTCCCCTCGGGAACCTCATCCCCGAGTGGAACGACTTCGCCTACCGCGAGGACTGGTCGGCGGCGCAGGAGCGCCTGCACGCCACCAACAACTTCCCGGAGTTCACCGGCCGCCTGTGCCCGGCTCCGTGCGAGTCGGCGTGCGTGCTGGGCATCAACCAGCCGGCCGTCACCATCAAGAACGTCGAAGTCTCCATCATCGACAAGGCCTGGGACGCGAACGACGTCAAGCCGCAGGTGCCCGAGCGCCTGTCCGGCAAGACCGCCGCCGTCATCGGCTCGGGCCCGGCGGGTCTCGCCGCCGCCCAGCAGCTGACCCGGGCCGGCCACACCGTGGTCGTGTACGAGCGTGCCGACCGCATCGGCGGCCTGCTGCGCTACGGCATCCCCGAGTTCAAGATGGAGAAGCGGCACATCAACCGCCGCATCGAGCAGATGCGCGCGGAGGGCACCAAGTTCCGCACGGGCATCGAGATCGGCCGCGACCTGACGTCGACGGACCTGCGCAAGCGGTTCGACGCCGTGGTCATCGCCGCCGGTGCCACCACCGCGCGCGACCTGCCCGTCCCGGGCCGCGAGCTGGGCGGCATCCACCAGGCCATGGAGTACCTGCCGCTGGCCAACAAGGTCGTCGAGGGCGACTTCGTGGCCCCGCCGATCACCGCCGAGGGCAAGCACGTCGTGGTCATCGGCGGCGGCGACACCGGCGCGGACTGCGTCGGTACGGCGCACCGCCAGGGCGCGGCCTCGGTCACGCAGCTGGAGATCATGCCCAAGCCGGGCGAGGACCGGAACGCCGGCCAGCCCTGGCCGACCTTCCCCATGCTGTACAAGGTCACCTCCGCGCACGAGGAGGGCGGCGAGCGGGTCTACTCCGTCTCCACCACCCACTTCGAGGGCGACGAGGACGGCAACGTCCAGTTCCTGCACCTCGTCGAGGTCGAGTTCGTCGAGGGCAAGCTGACCCAGAAGCCGGGCACGGAGCGCAAGATCCCCGCCCAGCTGGTCACGCTCGCGATGGGCTTCACCGGCACGGACGTGGAGAACGGCCTGGTCGCGCAGTTTGGTCTGGACCTCGATGAGCGGGGTAACATCGCCCGTGACGCGGACTTCGCCACCAACGTCGATGGCGTGTACGTCGCCGGTGACGCCGGTCGCGGCCAGTCCCTCATCGTGTGGGCCATCGCCGAGGGCCGCTCCGCCGCCCGTGGCGTGGACCGCTACCTGACCGGAGCCAGCTCCCTGCCGGCCCCGATCCGTCCGACGGACCGTTCGCTGACGGTCTGATCCCGCCGGATCACCCTGAGAACGTCCCGTACAACGACGTGCGGAACTGAGCGCGGCGCCCCCCGAATGTCCCCGACCGGACGACTGGGTGGGCGCCGCGGTGCTCCCATTGCAGGTCCGCAGCTGTCCGTCGTGGGACACGTCGTGGGTTCGGCGGCGCGTACGGTTGCTCGCTGTGATTCGGTGCGCCTTGGTGGGCGCTGCCCAGTGTTCGTGGTGTCCGGGCGGGCGAGGATCACTCGGACGGTGCGCGGAAGTGGGGGATGACCTTCGTGCCCCACTGGCGGATGGTCTCCAGGCAGACCTCCTGCGGCACCGTGCCCATCTGGATCAGGCACATCACCTCGTCGACGCCGATCTCCCGCAGCCGCTCCACGTAGGCGATCGCGGTCGCGGCGTCCCCGTAGGCGTGGTCGGTGTTGTACGTGCCCGTGTCGACCGGCCGGGCCGGGACGCTCGCCTCGTGCAGCCGGGCCACCAGCTTCCGCCGCTCCTCCGCCAGCGCGCCCGTGTGGTCCTCGTCCTCCGCGTATCCGGTGGGCGCGGGGGCGCCCCCGTACCAGTGGGCGATCGACTCGGCGAAGAAGCGCTGGCCGCGCGTGCCGAGCCGCAGGGCGCGGTCGGCATCGTCCAGGACGACCGTCGGGCAGAGCGCCGAGAAGTGGTCGTTGACCTCGGTGGAGACGAAGCGCGAGCCGTCCCTGGTGGCGATGGTCTCGTCGTACACCGCGCGCATCGCCCGGACGTCCTCGGCGCCGGCGAAGCCCATCACCAGGGCCCCGATGCCGAGTTCGGCCGCCTGGCGCAGGGAGGCGTGCTGCGAGCAGGCCATGAAGAGGGGCGGGTGCGGCTGCTGCACGGGGCGCGGGAGGACCGCGCCGGGGCCGATGTCGAGGGAGCCGTGCCACTCGAACTCCGGCTCGCGCCACGCGGCGGCGAAGATCCGCAGGGCCTCCTCCGTCTGCGGCCGGGTGTCGGCGGGGTCCACCCCGAACATCCGCATCTCCTGGCGGGTCGCGCCCCGGCCGGCGCCGACGTCGAGGCGCCCGCCGGAGAGCACGTCGAGCATGGCGGCGCGTTCGGCGACCCGGACCGGGTGCTGGTAGCCGAAGGGCATGGTGACCACGCCGTGCCCGACGCGGATCGTCCGCGTGCGGGCGGCGACCCAGGTCGGGAAGATCTCGGACGCGCTCATGTGGGCGTACCGGGTGAGGGAATGGTGCTCGACCGCCCAGACGCGGTCGAAGCCCATCTCCTCGGCGAGGACGGCCTGTTCGACGCAGTCGTGGATGACCGCGCGTTCGCGTGCGGGGGTGGGGTCGACGAGCTGCGCTTCGAAGATCATGGAGAACTTCACCGGGGCTCCTCCCGAGGCGGCGGCCAGACGTCTATGCCTAATCGAAATACTTCTAGCAGGCATATTCGGAGGAGGGAAGGGCCGTAGACTTCCCGTCGTGGTGGATGACGAGACCGTGCCGGGGCTTCCCGCGACCAGCTGGGCCGTCCTCGGACTGCTCTCCTTCGGGCGGGAGTTGTCCGGCTACGACGTCAAGAAGTGGTCCGACCGGTCCCTCGGCCTCTTCTACTGGAGCCCGTCGTTCAGCCAGATCTACGGCGAGCTCAAACGGCTGGAGAAGACCGGTTACGCCACCTCCCGCCTGGTCGCACCGGAGACCGGCACGCGCGACAAGCGCGTCTACCGGATCACCGACGAGGGCCTCGCCGCCGTCCGCACCTGGGCCGGCACCGTCCCCCTCGACCCGCCCGTCCTCAAGCACGGGCCGATGCTGCGGCTCTGGCTGGGCCACCTCCTCGAACCCGAGCGGATGCGCGAGATCCTGGCCGGACACCGGGAGTACGCCGAGTCCATGCGGCTGCGCGCCGAGGCCGACGCGGCGGACGCCGGGACCGACGAGGCGTGGGAGTACCCCCGGCTCACCCTCACCTGGGCCGAGCGGTACTACGCGGCCGAGCGCGACCTGGCCGACGCCATGCTCGCGGACATCGAACGCCTGGAGAAGGAGCGCCCATGGCCATGAGCCTGCAGAAGGTCGAGGCGACCGCGCCCGCGCTGGTCAGCCTCTACAAGTCGGCGGGGGAGTCGCTCCGCCGGCACGGCATCGGGGGGCAGCGGGTCGCCGTCTACCTGGTCGTCGACTACTCGGGGTCGATGAAGCCGTACTACGCCGACGGCACCGTCCAGGCCCTGGCCGACCGGGTCCTCGGGCTCTCCGCGCACTTCGACGACGACGGCCGTGTGCCGGTCGTCTTCTTCTCCACCGACATCGACGCCGAGACCGACATCCGGCTCGACGACCACGCCGGCAGCATCGACCGGATCGTCGCCGGACTCGGCCACATGGGCAAGACCAGCTACCACCTCGCCATGGACGCCGTCATCGACCACTACCTGGACAGCGGCTCCACCGCGCCCGCGCTCGTCGTCTTCCAGACCGACGGAGGGCCGATCAACAAACCGGCCGCCGAGCGGTACGTGTGCAAGGCGGCCCGGCTGCCGATCTTCTGGCAGTTCATCGGCTTCGGCGACCCCGGCAGCCGGCAGTTCGACTTCCTCCGCAAGCTGGACGAGCTGGACGTGCCGGCGAAGCGGCCCGTCGACAACGCCGGCTTCTTCCACGCGGGCCGCGAGCCGCACCGGGTCCCGGACGCGGAGCTGTACGACCGGCTCGTCTCCGACTTCCCCGCCTGGCTCGCCGCCGCCCGGGCCCAGGGCATCGTCCGCTCCTGAGCCGCGGGCCCCGTCACCGGTGCGAGGGTCGTCAACTCGCCACCGCAGAGCGGGCGCAGGGGACATCCGCTGGTCGACTCCCGGCCGCCCGGGGGATCATGGAACCATGACCTCTCTCGTACGCCACGTGACCATCGACTGCACCGACGCCTACGCCCTGGCGAGCTTCTGGGCCGCCGCCCTGGACGCGAAGCTCGCCGACGACGACCTGCCCGGCGACCCCGAGGCCGCCGTCGAGTCGCCCGGCGCGAACCTCCTCTTCATCCAGGTCCCCGAGGTCAAGGCGGTCAAGAACCGCGTCCACCTCGACCTCCAGCCGCAGGACCGTACCCGCGACCAGGAGGTCGAGCGCCTGCTCGCCCTCGGCGCCACCCTGCTCGACGACCGGCGGAACGCCGACGGCACCGGCTGGGCGACCCTCGCCGACCCGGAGGGCAACGAGTTCTGCGTCGAGCGCAGCGCGGCCGAGCGCGCCGTCGCCTCCTGACGCCGCCGCCTCCTGGGCAGGGCGGGAACCCGGCGCACCGCGCCGGGTCCAGAATGGACAGGTGCCGAACACTGCCAGCAAGAAGAAGACCCCGGTGAGCGCCGGGCCCGAGCGGCGTCGTGAGCTCCTCGAGACGGCGGCCGAGGTCTTCGCCGCCCAGGGGTACAACGCCACCACCGTCCGCAAGATCGCGGACGCCGCCGGCATGCTCGCCGGCAGCCTCTACTACCACTTCGACTCCAAGGAGTCGATGCTCGACGAGATCCTCTCCACCTTCCTGACCGAGCTGTGGCAGGGATACGACGCCGTCCTCGACGCCGGGCTCGGGCCCCGCGAGACCATCGAGGCCCTCGTCACCGAGTCCTTCCGGGAGATCGACCGGCACCGCGCCGCCGTCGCCATCTACCAGAAGGAGTCCCGGCACCTCACCGACCTGCCCCGCTTCCAGTACCTCGTGGAGTCGCAGGAGAGGTTCGAGAAGGCCTGGCTCGGCACCCTGGAGCGCGGCGTCGCGGCCGGCGTGTTCCGCGCCGACCTCGACATCCGGCTGACCTACCGCTTCGTGCGCGACACCGTCTGGGTCGCGGCGTCCTGGTACCGGCCCGGCGGACAGCACCGCCCGGAGGAGATCGCCCGCCAGTACCTGACCATGGTGCTGGACGGAGTCGCCGTACGCGCGTGACGACTGTGAGGTCGCCCACGTCGGGGCGTCCGGGCCTGGGCTGATCCGTCCGGGCATCGGTCGGGCGGGGCGGGAAGGTCCTGAGGCGCACTATTGTTCCGGTAGAGACATCCGGAGTGCGTATCGCGTGTTCCGGGAGAAGCAGCCGGGGCCCGTTCGCGTGTTCCGGAACGAACAGCCGGGGCCCGCATCGCGCAGGTGCGGGCCCCGGCTGTGCCGCGAGCACCGGCCAGGAAGGCACGCATGACCCGCTCCGAACGCCCCAAGCGCAGCCCCCGCAGCACCCAGGCGAAGTCCACGTCGCAGCCGAAGGGCGCCCGCGGCGGCCGTCGTCCCACGGCGCCCCCGCCGCCGAGCGAGTTCACCCCGCCGGAGACGGTGACGCCCGCGCTCCCCGCGGTGGCCTCCTTCGCCGACCTGGACATGCCCGAGGGCCTCCTGCGGATTCTGGGCGAGCAGGGTGTGACGGAGCCGTTCCCGATCCAGGCGGCGACCCTGCCGAACTCCCTCGCCGGGCGCGACGTCCTCGGCCGGGGCCGCACCGGCTCCGGCAAGACCCTCGCCTTCGGCCTCGCGCTCCTCGCCCGCACCGCCGGCCGCCGCGCCGAGCCGACCGCGCCCCTCGCGCTGGTCCTGGTGCCCACCCGCGAGCTCGCGCAGCAGGTCACCGACGCCCTCACCCCGTACGCCGGCGCCCTGCGCCTGCGGATCACCACGGTCGTCGGCGGCATGTCGATCTCCCGGCAGTCCTCCGCGCTGCGCCGCGGCGCCGAGGTCCTCATCGCCACGCCCGGCCGCCTCATGGACCTCATCGACCGCGGCGACTGCCGTCTCGACCAGGTGGCGATCACGGTCCTCGACGAGGCCGACCAGATGGCCGACATGGGCTTCCTGCCGCAGGTCACCAAGCTCCTCAAGCAGGTCCAGCCGGGCGGCCAGCGGCTGCTCTTCTCGGCGACGCTCGACCGGAACATCGACAAGCTCGTCAAGATGTTCCTGGACGACCCGGTCGTCCACTCGGTCGACCCCTCGGCCGGCGCGGTGACCACCATGGAGCACCACGTCCTGTACGTGATGGACGAGACCGACAAGAAGGCCGTCACGCTGAAGATCGCGGCCCGCGACGGCCGGACGATCCTCTTCCTCGACACCAAGCGGTCCGTGGACCGCCTGGTCAAGCGGCTCCTCGCCAACGGCGTACGGGCCTCCGGCCTGCACGGCGGCCGCTCGCAGCCGCAGCGCAACAGGACCCTGGACCAGTTCAAGACCGGCCAGGTCACCACGCTCGTCGCGACGAACGTGGCGGCCCGCGGCATCCACGTCGACGACCTCGACATGGTCGTGAACGTCGACCCGCCGATGGACCACAAGGACTACCTGCACCGCGGCGGCCGTACCGCCCGCGCCGGCGAGTCCGGCAGCGTCTTCACCCTGGTCCTGCCCGAGCAGAAGCGGGACATGGGCCGGCTGATGTCGAACGCCGGGATCAGCCCGCGCACGGCGCAGATCAAGTCCAGCGACCAGCACCTGACCGACCTCACCGGCGCCCGCGAGCCCTCCGGCGTCCCGGTCGTCATCGAGACGCCGCAGCCGACCCCGCCGCGCAAGGCGACGGGTGCCGGCGGCACCGGGAGCGGGGGCGGCCGCGGCCGTCGTCGCCGTCCCGCGGCCGGCGGCGGTACGGGCACGGCCACGGCCGCGTCGACGGGATCGGGGCGCGCCTCCGGCTCCGGCGGCACGTCCACGGGCCGCGGTTCCGGTGCGGGTCGCGGCTCCGGCGCGGGCCGGGGCTCCGGCTCCGGCGCGGGTGCCGGGCGCGGTGCCGTGGCCGGGGCCGGAGCCGCCCGCGGCGGACGTCAGGCGTCGAGCACGAGCCGTTCCCGCAGTGCCAGCACGTCGCGGAACTCCAGGCCGAGGCCGACGGACACGTAACGGAGCAGGCTTCCGTACGAGGCCCGGACCTGGTCGAGGGCGGTGTCGAGGTACTCCGGACGCACCTCCTGGAGCGGCACGATCAGGTCCGGGTTCTGCATGTACCCGCCCTGCCGGAGCCCCTCGCGCACCTTGGCGTCGTGGGCGGCGCGGATGGTGTTCGAGGCGAGGTAGTCGGCGCGGGCCGCCGCCGTCGGCACGCCCAGCAGGGTGAGCAGGAGATAGCCGGTCCAGCCGGTGCGGTCCTTGCCCGAGGTGCAGTGCAGGAGCAGCGGCCCCCGGCGGCGGTCGCCGAGGTCCCGCAGGGTCTGGGCGAAGGCGGCCCGGTTCGCGGCGTCGGTGACGAAGGTCCGGTACACCTCGCTCATGAAGGCGGCTGCCCGCCCGCCGCCGAGCATCTCCTCCTGCCGCACCGGGTCGCGGGAGCCGATCGCGGCCGTCAGCCGCCCGAAGAGACCGTTGTCGGTGACGGGCCGGGCGACCGCGACGGCGCCGGCGGGGAGCCGGTCGGCGCCGTCGTACGAGACCTCCAGCGGGATCCGCAGGTCGACGACCGTGCCGAGGCCGAGCCCGGCGAGCGTGGCGAGATCGGCGTCGGTGAGCTTCGCGAGGTGGTCGCCCCGGTAGGCGAGGCCGTGGCGGACCCGGCCGCCGTCGTAGGTGACGTACCCCCCGAGATCGCGGACGTTGACCGCGCCCTGGAGCGGGATCTGGCGGATGGCGGTGCGGGGCGTTCGCGGATGCGCGTGGGCCTGGGCGTTCGTCGGCAGCGCCGTGAACAGGGCGGCGGCGCCGGTCGTGGTGAGCAGCGTGCGTCGGGACAGGGGCATGGCGGGACTCCCTCATGGACGTACGGACTGACGGGCGTACGACTGACGGGCGGACGGGCCCACCAAACGTTTGTTAGGCGACTCGGGAGGAAGGTAGCAGCCGCCGGGGCCGTACGGGAGGGTCGTGCTCGCACGGGGATGAACCGCGCACGCGAAAACGCGCCCGCGGGGCCGCGTCAGCCCCGCTGCGGGGGCGCGCCAGCCCCGTCGCTGGGAGGCTTCAACCTCGGCGTCGGGCCGCTCCAACCTCGGCGTCGGGCCGCTCCAACCTCGGCGTCGGGCCGCCTCGGGCCCCGCGAGCCGGGAAGACTCAGCCCCGGCGCGGGGCCGTCCACTCCAGGCGGGTCCTGACCCGTGGGTCCCGGACGTGTTCGAGGGCGGCGAGGGCCGTCTCGCGGGCCGCGCCGTCCGGGTCGCCGTCCGCCAGGGCGGACGCCAGCGCGTCCACGGCCCGCGGGTCCTGGCGGATCGCCAGACCCCGGGCCGCCTCCGCCGCCGTCTCCGGATCGTCGTCGCCGAGCCGCTCCGCAAGCCCCTCCCGTACGAGCGGGGTGTCGTCGGGCAGCTCGGCGAGCGCGAGCGTCGCCCAGTCCCGCACCCGGGAGTCGCCGTCCCGGCTCAGCGCCAGGAGCACCCCGAGGGCCTCGGTGTGCCCCGCCGGCACGATCCCGGCCAGCGCCCCCGCGACCGCGCGCCGCACGGCCGCCTCGGGATGCCCGGCCGCCGCGAGCAGCTCCGGTACGGCCGCCGGGTCCCCGCACTCCCCGAGCGCGACCACCGTGGACAGCAGGGGCTCCCGCGCCGTGGGCACGGCCTCCGCGGCCAGCCGCCGCAGCACCGGCAGCGCGCTCGCCCCGAAGCCCGGCAGTGCGCCGAGCACCCGCGCGCCGAGCGCCCGGCGCAGCGGATCGCGGTAGGCGCACCAGCCCGCCGCCGTCACGAAGGTCTCCTCGTCCGCCCGGCCGGCCAGTTCGGCCACCGCCGTCGTCCAGGCGTCGAGCTCCGGGTCCCCGCAGCGCAGCGCCCGCGCCGCGAGCTCCTCGTGCGGGGTGCGCAGCCCGATCGCCGCCTCCAGGAGCGTGGCGATCGCCGCGTGACCGGTCTGCCGCTCGTCGCCGCGCGTGGGCGCGCCGTCCTCCCGCAGCAGCTCCACGACGACCGTCACCCCGCCGTCCTCCCGCACCCGGCGGACGACCGCCTCGTACGTCTGCCCGCCGTCGTTCCCCGCGACGAGCCCCCGCCGCAGCTCGGCCGCGATGTCCGTGCCGATCCACCGCCGGGCCTCCCGCAGCGCGGCCTCCGGGGCAGCCGCCCCGTGGTCGAGCAGCGCCCGGACGCAGGCGGTGGAGCCGCGCCGGGCGGCGGCGACCAGCGGGAGGAAGCCGTCGGGCCCCGGCCGGTCCGGATCGGCCCCGTGCTCCAGGAGCACCCGCGCCGTCTCCGCGTGCCCGAGCCGGAGCGCCCAGGCGAGCGCCGTGAAGCCGAACTCCTCCTCCTGGTCGGCCTCCGCGCCGCCCGCGAGCAGCGCCCTGACCACCTCGGCGTGCCCGCCGCAGGCCGCCCCGCACAGCGGCAGGTCGCTCTCCTCCTCCCCGCTGCGGCGCCCCGGATCGGCCCCGGCGGCGAGGAGCACCCGGACGATCCCGGGCTCGTCTCCGACGGCCGCCCGGTACAGCGCGGTCTCCCCGTCCTCCCGGCTCTCGGGGTCCGCCCCGCTCCGCAGGGCCCGTACGGCCCCGTCCTCGTCCCCGGCTCGGATGGCGTCGAACAACGTACTCATGCGCCGACCCTGACGCGCCGTCCGCACATGGCGCAAATCCATTCCCCGTACGGCCGTCAGGCCGCGCACTCCAGGACGGAGCCGCACACCCCGCACCGCGCCCGCAGGCTCCGCCCCGTGGGGACCCGCAGCCGCTGGAGGCAGACCGGGCAGGCGAAGGAGACCCCGGCCGCCGGGGCGCCGCCGTCGAAGGCGTACGGGGCTCCCGCCGCTGCCCCGCCGTGGCGCCGCTCCCTGCCGTACCGCCGCCGCTCCGCCCAGCCCGCCGCGGCGAGCGGCGGCTGCCGCAGCTCCTTCGCGGCCTCGGCACGGCCGCGTACCCACGCCTCGTACGCCACGGCGCTCGTGAACCACGGCGAGGGGTCCTCCCCGAAGACCTCGGCCCGCTTGGCGAGGACGTAGCCGAACTCCTCCGGGGTCAGATAGCCGAGCTTCTGGCTCTCGACCCCGTCCTGGCGGAACGCGTCGAGGAGCAGCCAGCCCGCGCCCAGGTAGGTGGTCACGACGTCGGTGAGGATCTCGTTCTCCGGCGTGCCGGGGAAGCCGAGTCCGAGCCGGTGCAGCAGGACGTGGGTGACCTCGTGGGCGAGGGCCGCGCCGATGTCCCGGCGGCGGGTCCTGAAGCGGTCGTTGAGTTCGACGAAGTACTCGGGTCCGGCGGCGAGCTCGACGGTCGCCGCGTGCTCCATGGGGCGGAAAGTCGCCACGATGCGGGCGTCGGGGAGCCGGAGGTGGTGGACCAGGGCGCGGGCCACCCGCTGCGTGCCCAGATGGAGGTCCTCGTCGTCGCCGATGGCCACGTCGGCGGCCGGCACGCTCACCGGAAACCGGTGCACACCGTCGGTGGAGAGGCGCCGGTAGAGCGCGGTGAGCGACGCCCGGACCGCCGCGCGGTGCGGGAAGCCGTGGCCGACACGGTCGGCCCCCTGACGGTTCGGCATACCGGATCCCCCCTCCCGTCCACTGTACGGTCCCCTCACCGGTTCTGGCCGAAAAGGCTTTCTTGTGGCGGCAGTTGAGCGCTGTCCATAATCCGGGCATGGCTTGACGGGCGCATGTCATCCCCGTCGGGTCCAACCCCCCATGAAAAAAAGGAGCACGCGTGAAGAAGAACCGTCTGGTCAGCGCCCTCCAGAAACTCGCGGCCGCCGGCGCCGTCGTCCTGGCCGCCGTCAGCCTCCAGCCCACCACCGCCTCCGCCGCCCCGGCGCCCGTCGTCGGCGGCGTCCGCGCCGCCCAGGGCGAGTTCCCCTGGATGGTCAGGCTCTCGATGGGCTGCGGCGGCTCGATGCTGACCCCGCAGATCGTCCTCACCGCCGCCCACTGTGTGAGCGGCTCCGGCAACAACACCAGCATCACCGCCACCGCCGGAGTCGTGGACCTGCAGAGCAGCAGCGCGATCAAGGTCAAGTCCACCAAGGTCCTCCAGGCCCCCGGCTACAACGGCACGGGCAAGGACTGGGCCCTGATCAAGCTCGCCTCGCCGATCACCTCGGTCCCCACCCTCAAGATCGCCGAGACGACCGCGTACAACAGCGGCACGTTCACCGTGGCCGGCTGGGGTGGCACCCGTGAGGGCGGCGCGCAGCAGCGCTACCTGCGCAAGGCGAACGTCCCGTTCGTCTCGGACGCCTCCTGCCAGGCCTCGTACGGCAGCTCCCTCGTCCCCGCCGAGGAGATCTGCGCCGGGTACGAGCAGGGCGGGGTCGACACCTGCCAGGGTGACTCCGGCGGCCCGATGTTCCGCAAGGACAACGCCGGCGCCTGGATCCAGGTCGGCATCGTGAGCTGGGGCGAGGGCTGCGCGCGGGCCGGCTACCCCGGTGTCTACACGGAGGTCTCGACCTTCGCCGCCGCGATCAAGTCGGCCGCGGCCACGTTGTAACCGGTGAAAGCCGCGCTGTAACCCGTGAAAGGGACGGCCCCGGGGCGGTGCGCCCCGGGGCCCTCCCGTCTCGCCGGCCTGTCCCGCCGACCCGTCTCAGGCCAGCTCGACCGAGGGCGCCGCCCCGCCCTCCAGCTCCAGGACCCACACCTCGTTGGCGCCCTCGCGCAGCACCGGGCCGGGCACGAACAGCGACTCCTGCGGGCCGGCGTTCCAGTACCGGCCCAGGCAGAAGCCGTTCACCCAGACGAAGCCGCGGGTCCCGCCCGGGAGGGAGAGGTCCGCGTCACCCGGCCCCGTCACCTGCACCACCGCCCGGTACAGACCGGGACCCCCGGCGTCCGGCCCGGTCTCCCCGGTCACCTCCCCGAACGGCACCTTCGCCACCGCCGCCGCCTCGAAGGCGTCCAGCCGCAGCGCCCGGGCCCGGAAGCCGTGCAGGTACTGCCGCTCGTGCCGTACCCCGCCCGTGATCCCCTTCGGCTCCGCGAGCCGCGGCCCGTAGTTGACCCGCCCCAGCGACTCCACCCACAGGTCCACCACGGCGGGCCCGGCGACCGGCCCGGCGAGCGTCACGTCCTCGCCGTTCTCGGTGCCGAGCGTTCCCGCCGGGACCCCGTCCACGTACACCGTCGCCCGGTCCCGCAGCCCCGTCACCCCCAGCGCGTACGGCTGCCGGGGCCCCGGGACCTCCACCCGGTAGCGGACCAGACCCCGGTCCACGCCCAGCTCCTCGAAGGTCGGCGGCAGCGGCGCCCGCGACTCCTCGTCGCCGAGCACCTCAAGGACCTCGTCGAGCGGCGCCCGTTCACCGAGGACGCCCCGCACCGGGGCCGCGAGCCGCGCCGGCGGCTCGGGCACCTCGGGCAGCGGCCCCTCGGCGTACGGTGCGAGCACCTCGCGGAAGCGCCAGAACTTCTCCGTCGGCCGCCCCGCCTCGTCCACCGGAGCGTCGTAGTCGTACGAGGTCACCGTCGCCCGCAGCGCCCCGTCGTGCAGCTCACCGGTCCGGTTCGCCCCCGCCCAGCCGCCGAAGTTGGTCCCGCCGTGCGCCATGTACACATTGACCGAGGCCCCGCACTCCAGGATCTCCCGCAGCGCCGCCGCCGCGTCCACCGCGTCCCGCACCGTGTGCTCCGTGCCCCAGTGGTCGAACCAGCCGCACCAGAACTCCATGCACATCAACGGCCCCGACGGCCGATGGCGCCGCAGCGCCGCGAAGCCCTCCCGCGCCCCCGAGCCGAAGTTCGCCGTCGCGAGCACCCCCGGCACCGAACCACCCGTCAGCATGTGGTCCTCAGGCCCGTCCGAGGTGAAGAGCGGCACGCTCACCTCGCACGCGCGCAGCAGTTCCGCCAGCCACATCAGATAGCCCTGGTCGCTGCCGTAACTCCCGTACTCGTTCTCCACCTGCACCAGGATCACCGGGCCGCCCCGGTCGATCTGCCGCTCCACCACCTGGGGAAGCAGCCGCCGGAACCAGACGTCCACCGCCGCCAGGAACTCCGGGTCGAGGGTCCGCACCCGACGCCCCAGCGGCCCCGTCAGCCAGTGCGGCAGTCCGCCGTTCTCCCACTCGGCGCAGATGTACGGACCCGGGCGCACGATCGCGCGCATCCCGGCCCGCTGCACCGCGTCCAGGAACCGGCCGAGCGCCTCCACGTCCCCGTACCGGCCGGGCTCCGGCTCGTACAGGTTCCAGGGGACGTACGTCTCGACACAGTCGAGGCCCATCGCCCGCAGCATCCCGAGCCGGTGCTCCCACTGCGCCTCGTGCACGCGGAAGTAGTGCAGCGCTCCCGAGAGGAGGCGCACCGGCCGCCCGTCGAGCAGAAAGTCCTCGTCACCCACAGCGAACGTGCTCATGGCCTCACCCTCGCCCTCTGGCGGCGGACCGGTCCATGGACAAAGATCGTCGCAGTTTGGACGTTAGGGAGGGCCCGACGGGCCGGGCCCAGGAGAGGGAAAGCCGCATGTACCACACCTGGATGCGCTACTTCACGCCCAGCCCCGTCCACCACCGCCTCGGCCTCGTCTGCCTCGGCGTCGGCCTCCAGCACGGCACCCTCCCCACCGTCGGACCGCGCACCCTCGACCACCACGTCGCCGTCGTCGTCTCCGCCGGCAGCGGCTGGTACCTCGGCGCCGACGGCCGCCGCACCGCCGTCACCGCCCCCGCCCTCATCTGGCTCACCCCCGGCACCCCCCACCACTACGCCGCCGACTCCGGCACCGGCTGGGACGAGGCCTTCGTCGACTTCTCGGGACCCGCCACCGCCACCTACACCGAGCTCGGCTACATCGAACCCGACCGGCCCGTCGTGCCCCTCTCCGACGCCGCCCCCGCCCGCGCCGCCATCGGCCGCATAGCCAGGGCCGCCCGCCCCGGCAACCCCCTCCTGGAGGTCGAGACCGGCGCCGCCGTCCACGAGCTGCTCGTCGCCCTGCGCCGGGCCCGGGCCGACACCAACGCCGACGGCGACCCCGTCCTCGCCGCGCTCGCCCGCGACGCCTTCCAGCCGCTCTCCGTCGCCGAACACGCGGCCCGGCACGGCATGACCCCCGCCGAACTGCGCACCGCCGTCCGCCGCGCCGCCGGCTGCAGCCCCAAGGACTACCTGCTCACCGTCCGCCTCGGCCGCGCCAAGGAGCTCCTCGCCGCCACCGAGCTCCCCGTCGCGGCCGTCGCCCGCCGCGTCGGCTACGACGACCCCGCCTACTTCTCCCGGCTCTTCACCCGCCGGGTCGGCACCGCGCCCATCCGCTTCCGCGAGCAGCAGGGGCGGTCCGTCCACGGCGGCTGGAGCAACCGCGTACCGGATCCCGAACACCCGCCCACGATCCTGCCAAGATCCGTCTAAGCTCGCAGATCATGAGTGACTCCACCCCGCCCCGCCCGGTCGACGACTCCGTACGGGCCGAGCTGACCCGGCTCCGCGAGAGCATCGACAACATCGACGCCGCGGTCGTGTACATGCTCGCCGAGCGCTTCAAGTGCACCCAGCAGGTCGGCGTCCTCAAGGCCGAGCACAAGCTGCCGCCCGCCGACCCCGCCCGCGAGGCCCGCCAGATCGCCCGGCTGCGGGAACTGGCCGAGAGCGCGAAACTGGACCCGGCCTTCGCGGAGAAGCTCCTCAACTTCGTCATCGCCGAGGTCATCCGCCACCACGAGACGATCGCGGACGGAGCACGCTGATGGCACGCGTCACGGTCTTCACCCTCGGCGGCACCATCTCGGCGCGGGGAGGTGACGCGGCCCGCATGACCGGCCAGGAGGTCCTCGCCGAGCTGGGCGCCCCCGAGGGCGTCGTCCTCCGCGACTTCCGGCGCGTCCCCAGCTCCTCGATCACCCACGAGGACCTCGCCGCGCTGGCGGAGGAGGTCCGCAAGACCGTCGCCGAGGGTTCCGGAGTGGTCGTCGTCCAGGGCACCGACACCCTGGAGGAGACCGCCTTCCTCCTCGACCTGCTCTGCACCACCGAGCAGCCGATCGCCGTCACCGGCGCCATGCGCCGCCCCGACCTGCCCGGCGCCGACGGCCCCGCCAACCTCGCCGCCGCGCTCGCCGTCGCCGCCGACCCCGCCTGCCGGAACCTCGGCGTCCTCGTCGTCCTCGGCGACGAGATCCACGCCGCCCGCCTCGCCCGCAAGACCCATACGACCTCGGTCACCACCTTCGCCTCGCCGGGCGCGGGCCCGATCGGCACCGTGGTCGAGGGCGAGCCCCGGATCCTGCTCCGCCCGGCCGTCCCCGCCGCGGCCTGCCCGCTGAAGTTCGACCCGTCGGTACGGGTGGCCCTCCTGACGCTCTCCCAGGGTGACCGGGGCGAACTCCTCGAAGCCGTCGACGACCGCTTCCAGGGCCTCGTCGTCGCCGCTTTCGGCGCCGGCCACGTCCCCGCCTGGTTCGTCGACCCGCTCGCCGAGCTCGCCCGCCGCATCCCGGTCGTCCTCGCCTCCCGCACGGGCGGCGGCGCGACCCTCTCGCACACCTACCGCGGCCCCGGCTCCGAGTACGACCTCCTGCACCACGGACTGATCCCCGCGGGCCCCCTGGACCCCGCCAAGGCCCGGATCCTCCTGCAGACGCTGCTCTCCAGCGGCGCGGCCGGCCCCGCCGGCTACGACCGCCCCCGCCTCACCGCCGCCTTCGCCCACCTGAACGGCTCCGGACTCGCCTGATCACGAGGAAGCGCACCACCCCTGCCCGATGCGGAAGGCATCGGGCAGCATAGGGCCCATGTCCGTACTGACGCGCGACGAAGCGCAGACCCGTGCCCAGCTCCTCGACGTCCACCACTACCGCGTGGACCTCGACCTCACCACCGGCGACGAGACCTTCCACTCGCAGAGCAGCATCCGCTTCACGGCCCGCGCCGCGGGGGACACCTTCGTCGAACTCAAGCCCGAGATCCTGCACTCCGCCACCCTCGACGGAGAGGCCCTCGACCCCGCCGCCCTCGACGGCAACCGGCTCCCGCTGAGCCTCACCGAGGGCGAGCACGAGCTGAGCGTCACCACGACCATGCGGTACTCCCGCACGGGCGAGGGCATGCACCGCTTCACGGACCCCACCGACGGCGAGGCGTACGTCTACACCCAGCTCTTCATGGAGGACGTCCAGCGCGTCTTCGCCGCCTTCGACCAGCCCGACCTGAAGGCCGTCTTCGAGCTCGGCGTCACCGCCCCCGAGGGCTGGACCGTCCTCTCCAACGGCATCACCGAGCAGCAGCCCGACGGCCGCTGGCAGGCCGCCCCCACCCCGCTGCTCTCCACCTACTTCGTCTGCGTCGCCGCCGGCCCCTGGCACTCGGTCCGCACCGAGTACGCCGGGCTCCCCTTCGGCATCCACTGCCGCCGCTCCCTCGCCCCCCACCTCGACGCCGACGCCGACGAGATCCTCGCCGTCACCAAGGCCTGCTACGACCGCTACCACGAGAAGTTCGACGAGCCGTACCCCTTCGACTCGTACGACCAGGCCTTCGTCCCCGAGTTCAACGCCGGCGCGATGGAGAACCCCGGACTCGTCACCTTCCGCGACGAGTTCGTCTTCCGCTCCGCCGTCACCGTCACCGAGCGCCAGACCCGGGCCATGGTCATCGCCCACGAGATGGCCCACATGTGGTTCGGCGACCTCGTCACCCTGCGCTGGTGGGACGACATCTGGCTGAACGAGTCCTTCGCCGAGTACATGGGCTTCCAGACCGTCAACGAAGCCTGCGCCGACCTCTTCCCCGACACCTGGGTCGACTTCGGCGTCACCCGCAAGGCCTGGGGTTACGAGGCCGACCAGCGGCCCTCCACCCACCCTGTCGCCCCGGACCCCGAGGCCGTCCCCGACACCGCCTCCGCGCTCCTCAACTTCGACGGCATCTCCTACGCCAAGGGCGCCTCCGCCCTCCGCCAGCTCGTCGCCTGGCTCGGCGAGAAGGACTTCCTCGCCGGCATCAACATCCACTTCAAGCGGCACAGGTTCGGCAACGCCACCCTCGCCGACTTCATCGACAACCTCGCCGCCGCCACCGACCGCGACGTCCACGGCTGGGCCGAGCAGTGGCTGCGCACCACGGGCGTCGACACCCTCACCCCCCGCCTCGACGGCGAGGGCACCCGCTGGCGGCTCACCGTCGACCGCGACGGCAGCCGCCCGCACCGCATCGAGGCCGGCGTCTACGACCGGCGGCCCGACGGCGAGCTCACCCTCCGCGAGCGCCTCGCCCTCGACGTCCCGCAGGCCGCCCCCGCCGAACTGACGGGCCCGCGCCCCGCCCTCGTCACCCTCAACGACGGCGACCTCACCTACGCCAAGCTGCGCTTCGACGAGGTCTCCGCGGAGACCGTGCTGCGGGGCCTCTCCGCCGTCCCCGACCCGCTGACCCGCGCCGTGATCTGGAACGCGCTGCGGGACATGGTCCGCGACGGCGACCTCGCCCCCGCCGAGTACCTGCGGACCGCCCTCGCCCACCTCCCCGAGGAGACCGAACTCTCCCTCGTCCAGGGCGTCCTGTCCTTCGCCCGCACCCAGATCGCCGACCGGTACGTCGCCGAGGACGAGCGCCCCGCCGCCCTCGCGACGATCGGCGAGATCGCCCGCGCGCTGCTGCGCCGCACCGAGGACGGCGAGGCCCCGGGCCTGCGCCTCACGGCCGTCCGCACCTTCGTCGACAGCGCCGCCACCCCCGAGAAGATCGCCTCCTGGCTGGAGGAGGGCACCGTCCACGGCGGCCCCGAGCTCGACCCCGAGCTGCGCTGGCGGATCCTCGCCCGCCTCGCCGTCCTCGGCGCCACCGACGAGACGGTGATCGCCGCCGAGCTGGAGCGCGACCCGAGCGCCACCGGCCAGGAGGGCGCGGCCCGCTGCCGGGCCGCCCTCCCGACCCCGGAGGCGAAGGCCGCGGCCTGGTCGGCGCTCTTCGACACGGACGACCTGTCCAACTACCTCTTCACGGCCACGGCCGTGGGCTTCTGGCAGCCCGAACAGACCGAGCTCGTCCGCGAGTACGTGCCCCGCTTCTACCCCGCCGCCACCGCCCTCGGCGCCCGGCGCGGCCCCGCGATGGCCGAGGCCGCCGGCCGGTACGCCTTCCCGTCGTACGCGATCGACGCGGAGTCCCTGGCCCTGGGCGACCGCCACCTCGCCGAGGACGAAATGATCCCGGCCCTCCACCGCAAGCTCGCCGACCAACTCGACGACCTCCGCCGAGCCCTGAGGGCCCGGGGGGCCTGACAACCGACCGACGCGGGCCGCCACCACGCGGGGCGGCCCGCACCGGCCGCCCCGCGGTGCCCCCGGGTTGTGGCCAGTCGTTCCGCAGGGGCTGGGGGTCCTCCCTCCGGGGGAGGGTGGGCACGACCCACCACCGGGCCGCACCCGGCCCCACCGCCCGCACACCGGCGCGCCGCCCCGTCCAGGCCCTTGTCCCCCGTTCGGGTCACAAGGACCGACTCCTCGGACAAACCCCGACAACCCCCGGCACCCTGTCGTCCATGTGTGCCGCACCCCCACCCCTCGCCGGAGGAACCCCCGGCGCCGACGCCCTCCGCCCCCTCCTGGACACCGTCCTCGACGCCCTGCGCGTCGGCACCGAGGAGCGGGGCGGCCCCCTTCCGGCCGGCGGCCCGGAGGCCGTCGCGGCACGGGTGGGGGCCCTCGGGGCCGTACTCCCCGAGACCGGCACCGGCCCCCACGAAGCCCTCCGCTCCCTCGTCCGCGCCCTCGCCGCCGGCGCCGCCGACCCCGCGCACCCGCTCTGCGCCGCCCACCTCCACACCCCGCCCCTCGCGCTCGCCGCCGCCGCCGACCTCGCCGCCTCCGCGCTCAACCCGTCCATGGACTCCTGGGACCAGGCCCCCGCCGCCTCCGCCCTCGAAGCCCTGGTCACGGCCGCCCTCGCCGCCGAGGCGTTCCCGGCGGCGCGGCACCCCGACGCCCTCGTCACCACCGGCGGCACCGAGTCCAACCAGCTCGCCCTGCTCCTCGCGCGCGAACGCCACGCCGGACACGACCGTCCCGTCCGGACCGTCGTCGGCGCCAACGCCCACCACTCCTTCCACCGCGCGGCCTGGCTCCTCGGCCTCCCCGCCCCCGTCACCGTCCCCACCCCCCACGGCGTCCTGGAACCGGCCGCCCTCGCCGAGGCCCTGGCGCAGACCGAGGGCCCCGTCCTCGTCGCCGCCACCGCCGGCACCACCGACGAGGGCCTGATCGACCCGCTCCCGGAGCTCGCCGACGTCTGCGCGGCCCACGGCGCCGAGCTCCACGTCGACGCCGCCTACGGAGGCCCCGCCCTCCTCAGCCGCACCCACCGCCGGCTCCTCGACGGCCTCGACCGGGCCCGTACCGTCACCGTCGACCTGCACAAGCTCGGCTGGCAGCCGGCCGCCGCCGGACTCCTCGCCGTACGCGACGCCGCCGACCTCGCCGTCCTCGGCCACACCGCCGACTACCTCAACGCCGACGACGACACCGAGGCCGGCCTTCCCGACCTCCTCGGCCGCTCCCTGCGCACCACCCGCCGCCCGGACGTCCTCAAGACGGCCGTCACCCTCCGCGCCCTCGGCCGCTCCGGCCTCGGTGCCCTCGTCGACGTGTGCATGGCCCTCGCCCAGGACCTCGCCGACCTCGTGGAGAAGACCCCCGGCCTCGACCTGCGTGCCCGGCCCACCCTCACGACCGTCCTCTTCCGCCCTGCGGAGGCCGACGACGAGGCCGTCGCCGCGATCCGCCGCACCCTCCTCGCCGAGGGCCGCGCGGTCCTCGGCCGCGCCGAGGCGGACGGCCGCCTCTGGCTCAAGGCCACCCTGCTCAACCCCCACGCCACCCCCGGCGACCTGGCCCAGCTCATCACCCTCGTGGAAGGCAGCGCGCACCGATGACCGGCAGCACCTCCAAGGACGACCTCGACCGCCCCCACGACCTGGTGGGCGTCGGCATCGGCCCCTTCAACCTCTCGCTCGCCGCCCTCGCGCACGGAATCCCCGGCGGCCTCGCCACCACCTTCTACGAGCAGCGTCCCGCCTTCCACTGGCACCCCGGCCTCCTCATCGAGGGCGCCACCCTCCAGGTCCCCTTCCTCGCCGACCTGGTGACCCTCGCGGATCCCGCCAGCCCCTGGACCTTCCTCAACTACCTGAAGAGCCGCGAGCGCCTCTTCCCCTTCTACTTCGCGGAGAAGTTCCACATCCAGCGCGCCGAGTACGACGCGTACTGCCGCTGGGTCAGTGAGCGGCTCCCCGGCCTCCGCTTCGGCCACCAGGTCGACTCCGTCCGCTGGAACCCCGAGCGCCGCCTCTTCGAGGTCGACTTCACCCAGATCGACCCCGAGGGCGAGGCCGAGGCCCTCGGCCGCGCCTACACCCGGAACGTCGTCCTCGGCGTCGGCACCGAGCCGTACGTCCCCGAGCCCCTCCGGCCGCTCGCCGAGGCCCCAGGCGTCCCCGTGATCCACTCCGCCGACTACCTGACCCACCGCGAGACGCTCCTCGCCGCCGGGCACGTCACCGTCATCGGCTCCGGCCAGTCCGGCGCCGAGGTCTTCCTCGACCTGCTGCGCGCCCGCCCCGCCGGAGCCGAGCGGATCCACTGGCTGGCCCGCACCGAGGCCTTCGCGCCCATGGAGTACTCCAAGCTCGGCCTGGAGCACTTCACCCCGGACTACACCCGCTACTTCCACTCGCTGCCCGAGCCCGTACGCGGCGAACTGGTGCCCCGCCAGTGGCAGCTGCACAAGGGCATCGACGCCGACACCATCGCCGCCATCCACGACGAGCTCTACCGCCGCACCCTGCACGGCGGCTGGCCCGACGCCGTCCTCACCCCCGGCGTCCGGGTCCGCACCGCCGGCCGCGTCGCCACCACCCAGGTCGAACTGCACCTGGAACACCTCCAGCAGGGCAGCCGCTCCCGGCTCACCACCGACGCCGTCGTCCTCGCGACCGGCTACCGCGAGCGCCCCGTGGACCGGATGCTCGCCGGACTCGACCCGTACCTGCGGCACGACGCCTCCGGCCGGGCCCGGATCGACGAGAAGTACCGACTGGTCCTCGACGCCTCCGTCACCGGCTCCGTCTACGTCCAGAACGCCGAGAAGCACACCCACGGCGTCGGCGCCCCCGACCTCGGCCTCGCCGCCTGGCGCAGCGCGGTCATCCTCAATGCGGTCACCGGCAAGGAGCCCTACCCGCTGCCGCGCCGCACCGCCTTCACCAGCTTCGGCCTGGAAGCGCGAGAGGCGCCGAGCATCCCGGCCCAGGACCGGAAGCTGACGCCTCTCACTCAGAACGTGTGACGACTAGAAGACCGGCACGCCGTCCCGGGTCAGCTTCCAGTCCACCGACGCGAACAGACCCGGGTCGACCGTCCCCTTCGCCTGCACCCACTGGATGATGGTGTTGCGGATCTCGTCCGAGTTCGCCCACAGCTGCTGGGCGTTCGCGATGTGCGGGAACGCGCCGCCGCCGCTCGCCCGGTAGTTGTTGACGGCGAGGACGAACTTCGCGGCCGGGTCGAGCGGCTTGCCCTCGAAGGAAAGACCGACGATCCGCTGCCCGGCCGGCTTCGCGATGTCGATCTCGTACGTCAGACCCGACACAGCGTCGTAGTTGTAGTCCGGCGTGCCGTCCGCGTTCGTCAGCTTCGCGGTGTCCACGGGCGCGTCCGCCGCCGTCCGGACGTAGTACTTCGCCGAGTACTCCAGGTACTCCTTCAGCTGGGCGCCCGTCAGGAGGCGGGCCTCCAGGGTGTTCTCGAAGGGGTAGAGCCCGGCGGCGTCCTTGATGGAGATGGCGCCGGCCGGGATGCGCGCCGTGCGCGAGAAGCAGGAGGCCTGTGAGAGCACCGGCAGCGCCGCGTGCGCGCCGCCCGCGAGGGCCGCCTTCACCGTCTCCGCCTGGACGACGTTGATCAGGTCGATGATCGGCTCGTCCTTCCACGGCGCGTCGGCCGTGGTCATGACCGCCGTGGAGGTGCCGATGACCTGGTTGACGTACGCGACGACCTTCCGGTGCTCGTCCGCGAGCAGCCCGGTGATCTTCGGGTCCTCGGCGACCGTGTTGGAGTTGAGGACCTGCGCCGCGACCTTCTCGACGACCCAGCGGCCCTTCTCCCACACCAGGTCGAAGTCGAAGGTGGTGAGGCGCTGGCCCCACTTGAGCGGCTCGGACAGGACGACGTCCTTGCCGGTCTCCTTGTTCTTCACCCGGTACTCGGCGATCTCGGTGTGCGCGTGGCCGACGAGGATCGCGTCGATGCCCGGGACCTGCTCGGCGACGAGCCCGGCCGCGTTCTCGATGTGGGGGAGCTGGTCACCGTACGAGGAGGTGCCGCTGGAGCCGGAGTGCGCCGAGACGACGACCACGTCCGCGCCCATCGAGCGCAGCTTCGGCACCCACTTCGCGGCCTGCTCCTCCAGGCCGGGGAAGACCATCTTCCCGGAGACGTTCGCCTTGTCCCAGATGGCGATGCCCGGGTTGGTCAGGCCGAGTATCGCGACCTTGACGTCCCTGCCGTGCGGGGTGCACATCCGGTGCATGCTGTACGGCGGGAAGGCCGGGCGCAGGGTCTTCGCGTCGAGCGCGTTGGCGCCGAGCAGCGGGAAGTCGCACTGCTCCTCGAACTTCCGGAGCACCGGGATGCCGTAGTTGAACTCGTGGTTGCCGAGCGCGGCGGCGTCGTAGCCGATGGCGTTCATCGCCTGGGCCATCGGGTGGACCGGGCCGCCGGCCTTCGTGATGGGGTCGACCTTGGCGTAGTAGTAGGACAGCTGGGTGCCCTGGATGGTGTCGCCGGCGTCGATGAGGAGGGTGTTGCGACGGCCCTTCGCCGCGCGGACCTGGTCGACGAGGGTGGAGATCTTGGCGAGACCGATGTCGTTGTGCGCCTTGTCGTCGAACTCCTTGTCCGTGAAGTAGTCCCAGTTGAAGACGTTGCCGTGCAGGTCGGTCGTGCCCATCACGGTGAACGCGTACCGCTTCGCCGGCTTGGGACGGCGCTCGTGGGCCTCGGCGGGGGCGGCGACACCCGCGGTGAGGGCGGCTCCGGCCCCGACGGCCACGGAGCTCTCCAGGAACGTCCGGCGGTTCAACGGCATGTGTTTCTCCTTGGTTCGACGGCGTTGCTCACGGCGCACGATCGGCACGCACAACGCGCGTAGATTCTGGCTCAGGCGGCACGTCGGCAACAGCCCTTTCGGGTTACGGAGTGGGAAAGTGTTCGGTGGACGATCGTTGCCGAACATGGAGGAGTCAGGACGTGACGCAGGAACACGCGACCTCGCAGGCCCCGCAGGTGACGGTGCGTGGCGAGGGGCGGCTGGAGGTCGATCCCGAGTTCGCCCGGATCTGGGTGACGGTCTCCGCGCGCGGTACGGACCGCTCGGCGACGCTCGCCGAGCTGACCCGGCGGAACGGGCAGGTACTCGACCTCGTCAAGGCGCAGGGGGATGCGGTCGAGAAGCTGGAGACGGGCCGGTTCTCCCTCTCGCCGGAGCTCGGCAGGCGCGGGCGCGGCGAGCGGGTGCACGCCTACGTGGGCCGGGTGCGCCTGACGGCCGAGCTGACCGACTTCACGGCTCTCGGGGAGTTGGTGACCCGGCTCGCCGACGTGGAGATGACGGGGGTCGACGGCCCGTGGTGGGAGCTGCGGCCGGACTCCCCGGCCTACGCGGAGGCGCGGCGCCTCGCGGTGACGGAGGCCGTGCAGCGGGCGCGGGCCTACGCGTCGGCCCTTGGCACCTCGCTGGCCTCACTCCTCGAACTCTCGGACGCCGGACTCGCGGGCGCCGGCCTGTCGCCGATGTCCCCGGTCTTCGCCGCGGCACCGGCGGGCTTCGCGACGGAGCGGGCCGGCGAGGCTCCTCCGCTGGACCTCGAACCGCAGCGCCAGACGGTCACGGCGGAGGTCGTCGCGCGCTTCACGATGGTGCCGCCCGCACTCTGAGACAAGGGGCGCGGAGGCACGAAAATCGCTCATCGGAGCACCCCGGTGCACAGATTCAAGACTTGTCAACAACCTTTCATGGAAAGGTTGTTGAGTAGTCATGCCGCACCAATTTCCTACTGATGGGTAAGGCCTAGGCTCGACTCATGCGCCGAGCGAAAATCGTTTGTACCCTTGGGCCCGCCACCGAAACATACGACCAGATCAAGGCGTTGATCGAGGCCGGGATGGACGTGGCCCGCTTCAACCTCAGTCACGGCACGTACGTCGAGCACGAGGAGCGCTACCAGCGCGTACGCAAAGCCTCCGACGAGACCGGCCGCAGCGTCGGTGTCCTCGCCGACCTTCAAGGCCCGAAGATCCGCCTCGGCCGCTTCCGTGAAGGTCCCGTACTCCTTGAACGCGGCGACGAGTTCACCATCACCGTCGAGCCGATGGAGGGCGACCGCCACTGCTGCGGGACGACCTACCCCGGCCTCGCCGCGGACGTGACCGCGGGCGAGCGCATCCTCGTCGACGACGGCCGCGTCACCCTGGAGGTCACCTCCGTCGAAGGCCCCCGGGTGAACACCCTGGTCATCGAGGGCGGCATGGTCTCCGACCACAAGGGCCTCAACCTCCCCGGTGTCGCCGTCTCCGTGCCCGCGCTGTCCGAGAAGGACATCGAGGACCTCCGCTGGGCCCTGCGCACCGGCGCCGACGTCATCGCCCTCTCCTTCGTCCGCAGCGCCCGGGACATCGTGGACGTCCACCGGATCATGGACGAGGAGGGCCGCCGGCTGCCCGTCATCGCCAAGATCGAGAAGCCGCAGGCCGTCGAGAACATCGACGAGATCGTCGCCGCCTTCGACGGCATCATGGTCGCCCGCGGCGACCTGGGCGTCGAAATGCCCCTGGAGCAGGTGCCGATCGTCCAGAAGCGGGCGGTCAAGCTGGCCAAGCGCAACGCGAAGCCGGTCATCGTCGCCACCCAGATGCTCGACTCGATGATCGACAACTCCCGCCCCACGCGCGCCGAGGCGAGCGACGTGGCGAACGCGGTCATCGACGGCACCGACGCCGTCATGCTCTCCGGCGAGACCAGCGTCGGCCGCTACCCGATCGAGACGGTCCGCACCATGAGCCGGATCGTCGAGGCCGCGGAGGAGGACGTCCTCGCCAAGGGGCTGCCGCCGCTGACGGAGCGCAACAAGCCCCGCACCCAGGGCGGCGCCGTCGCCCGGGCCGCAGCCGAGATGGGCGACTTCCTCGGGGCCAAGTTCCTGGTGGCCTTCACGCAGTCCGGCGACACGGTCAAGCGGCTCTCCCGCTACCGCTCGCCGATCCCGCTGCTCGCCTTCACCCCGGACCCGGCCACGCGCTCGCAGCTCAACCTCACGTGGGGCGTCGAGACCTTCCTCGGCCCGCACGTCGACTCCACGGACGCGATGGTGGCCCAGGTCGAGGAGGAGCTGCTGAGGATCGGGCGTTGCCGTCCGGGCGACATCGTGGTCATCACGGCCGGTTCCCCGCCAGGTGTCGCCGGTTCGACGAACCTGGTGCGGGTCCACCACATCGGCGAGCCCCTGACATAGGCCGTCCGGCGGAGCGCGGACCTCTTCGTCTCGAACCTTGGAATCAAAGGTAAAGTGCCCCGGGTGGGATTCGAACCCACGCTGTATGGTGTTTGAGACCACTGCCTCTTCCGCTGGGCTACCGGGGCATCCTTCGAAACGAAGGTCGGTGATCACCCGCCGTGCCCCTACCTTACAGGAGGTGGGTAGGCTCATGGGGAGCTGTATCCGCCTCCGGAACGAGGCCATCGAACGAGGAGCCCGCGTGACCGCCCCCGAGTCGCCCCAGCCCGCCGACGACGCCGAGCCGTCGCACGTCCCGCCGCTGACGACCCGTGTCGTCATCGCCGAGGACGAGGCGCTCATCCGCCTCGACCTCAAAGAGATGCTGGAGGAGGAGGGCTACACGGTCGTCGGTGAGGCCGGAGACGGCGCCACCGCCGTCGAGCTCGCCCGCGAGCACCGCCCCGACCTCGTCATCCTCGACGTCAAGATGCCCGTCCTCGACGGCATCTCCGCCGCCGAGAAGATCGCCGGCGAATCCATCGCCCCGGTCCTCATGCTGACCGCCTTCTCGCAGCGCGACCTCGTCGAGCGCGCCCGGGACGCCGGCGCCATGGCGTACCTGGTCAAGCCGTTCAGCAAGAGCGACGTGGTGCCCGCCATCGAGATGGCCGTCTCCCGCTTCGCCGAGCTGCGCGCCCTGGAGAAGGAGGTCGCCGACCTCTCCCTCCGCCTGGAGACCCGCAAGCTGGTGGACCGCGCCAAGTCGATCCTGCAGACCCAGTACGGGCTGACGGAGCCGGCCGCGTTCCGCTGGATCCAGAAGACCTCCATGGACCGGCGCATGTCGATGCAGCAGGTCGCCGAGGCGGTCATCGAGGACGCCGAGGAGAAGAAGGCGGCCAAGGGGCAGTAGCCCCGTACTCGTACTCGTACTCGTACTCGTACTCGTACTCGTACGAAAGGAAGGCCCGCCCCACGTCACTGTGGGGCGGGCCTTCCGTCTGTGGTGCGGACCGGTCCGGTCAGTCCTCGCCGAGGTATGCCTTGCGGACGGACTCGTCGTGGAGCAGGTTCTGTCCCGTGCCCGAGAGCACGACCTTGCCGATCTCCATGACGTGACCCTGGTCCGCCAGGGCGAGCGCGGCCTGGGCGTTCTGCTCGACGAGCAGGATCGTGGTGCCCTGGGCCTTCAGCTCCGCGATCGTCGCCATGATCTTCTGCATCATGATCGGCGAGAGACCCATGGAGGGCTCGTCGAGCATGAGCAGCTTCGGCTGGGACATCAGCGCCCGGCCCATGGCGAGCATCTGCTGCTCGCCGCCGGAGAGCGTGCCGGCCGCCTGCTTGCGACGCTCACCCAGGATCGGGAAGAGGTCGTAGGCGCGCTGGACGTCCTTGGCGATGCCCGCGGTGTCCTTCCGGAGGAAGGCGCCGAGGAGGAGGTTCTCCTCGATCGTCATGCGGGGGAAGATGTGCCGGCCCTCGGGGGAGTGGGCCAGACCCAGCGAGACGATCTTGTGTGCGGGGATCTTGCGGAGGGACTTGCCCTCGAACTTGATCTGGCCGCCGACCGGCTTGAGGAGCCCGGAGAGGGTCCGCAGGGTGGTGGTCTTCCCGGCGCCGTTGGTGCCGATGAGGGTGACGACCTCACCGGCGTTGACGGAGAAGGAGATGCCCTTGACGGCCTCGATCTTCCCGTAGGCGACGCGCAGGTCCTCGACTTCGAGCAGTGCGGTCATGCGTCGTTCTCCTTGCCCGAAGCAGGGTCGTGCGGGGTGTCCTCCGAGGACTCCGGGGCGTCGGCGGCCTCGGGGGCGTCCTCGGCGGGGGCCTCGTCGGCGTCCTCCTCGGAAGCCGTGTCCTCGTCCGAAGGCGCGTCCTCCTCGGAAGGAGCGTCCTCGTCCGAAGGCGCGTCCTCCTCGGCGGGCGCGTCCTTGGAGGGCGCGTCCTTCGCGGGGGCCTCCTCGGCGGGGGCCTCCACCTCCGGCGTGCTCTCCGCGACGGGCTCGCCCAGGTACGCGGCGATGACCCGCTCGTCGCTCTGGACGGTCTGGCTGTCGCCCTCGATCAGCTTCTGGCCCTGGACGAGCACGGCGACCCGGTCGCAGAGGTTGAAGATGAACCGCATGTCGTGCTCGATGACGAGCACGGCGATGCCCATGTCCCGGATGGCGAAGATGAGTTCCTCCGCCGCCCGCGTCTCCTGCGGGTTCATGCCGGCGGTGGGCTCGTCGAGCAGGATCAGACCGGGGTCGCTCGCGAGGGCGCGGGCGATCTCCAGCTTGCGCTGCTCTCCGTACGGGAGGTTCTTGGCGAGGTGCTGCGCCTTGTCCTGGAGGCCGATGAACTCCAGGAGCTCCATGGCCCGCTCGGTCGCCTCCGCCTCGGCCTTCTTGAAGCCGGGCAGACGGAGAAGCGCCGACCAGAGGCCCTGCTTCATCCGGGTGTGGCGTCCGACGAGGACGTTCTCCAGGACCGTCATGTTGTGGAACAGACGGATGTTCTGGAAGGTACGGGCGATGCCGGCGTCGGTGACCTTGTACGACGTGGGCGGCAGGACCGTGCCCTTGTACCGGACCTCACCCTCGGTGGGGACGTAGAGGCCGGTGAGGCAGTTGAAGAAGGTGGTCTTGCCGGCGCCGTTGGGGCCGATGAGGCCGACGATCTCGCCGCTGTTGACGGTCAGGTTCACATCGCGTACGGCGGTGAGGCCGCCGAAGCGCATGGTGACCCCGCGCGCGTCGAGAACTGCCTCGCCTGCGGTCGGCGCGGTGGTGGCGTCGGCGGTCTTCGTGGTGGTCGTCATGGTTCAGGCACCTGCCTTGGCGGGCGTGGCGGGCGTCTCGTCGTTCTCGTGGAACTCCAGCTGGTTGCGCCGGTTGGCGATCATGCCCTCCGGGCGGAAGCGCATGAGCAGGATCAGCGCGACGCCGAAGGCGAAGAGCTGGTACTCGCCCATGAACTGCAGCTTGTTGGGGATCAGGAAGAGCAGCGAGGCACCGACCAGCGGACCGCTCATCGTGCCCATGCCGCCGAGGACGACGGCCGCGAGCAGGAAGGCGGAGTTGGGCGGGATGGGACCGGCGAAGAGGTACTGCTCCGGGGTCACCGTGTAGGTGACGTGGGCCTGCACGGTGCCGGCGAGACCGGCGAGCGAGGCGCCGAGCGCGAAGGCGATGAGCTTGACCCGGAAGCCGTTGATGCCCATGGCGAGCGCGGCGGTCTCGTCCTCGCGGATGGCGACCCAGGCGCGGCCGATACGGGAGTCGCCGCTGCGCCGGAAGACCAGCACGACGACCGCCATGATCAGCAGCATCAGGAAGAAGTAGTTCGCGAAGCGGCCGATGGTGAAGCCGGCGATCGCGTGCTCCGCGCCGAAGTCGAACCCGAAGATGTTCAGGTTCGGGATGGACGCGATGCCGTTGGAGCCGTTGGTGATGTCCGGACCGGAGGTGCCGTCGGTGTTCATCACCGCGATGCGGAAGATCTCACCGAAACCGAGCGTCACGATGGCGAGGTAGTCGCCGCGCAGCCGCAGGGTCGGGGCGCCGATGAGGACACCGAACACCAGGGAGGCTCCGGCGCCGACCAGGACGGCGGCCCAGAAGGGGAGGTGGACGCCGAACGGGGAGGTCGGGGCGCCCGAGACGAGGGCGGCCGCGTAGGCGCCGACGCCGAGGAAGGCGACGTAACCGAGGTCGAGGAGACCGGCGAGGCCGACGACGATGTTCAGGCCCAGGGCGACCGTGGCGAAGATCAGGATGTAGACGCCGAGCGTCGCGTACTGGTCGTCGGTCTGGGTGAAGGGGAAGAGCGCCGCCGCGATGAACGCACCCGCGATGGTGAGGTTCTGGTGCTTCTTGGTGAGCTGCGTGGCCTGCTGCATGAGGCCCGACTTGTTGACCGCGGCGAAGCCGAGGCCGGCCGTGATCAGGAAGCCGACGAACAGCTCGTCGTACTCGGTGCCGACGCCGTAGGTGAAGACGCCGAGCGCCACGGCGAGGATGCCCGTGATGATCAGGATCTCGACCGAGGAGTGCATCGGGGGCAGCTTGCGGGCGGTGCCGGTGGAGGCGAAGGCGCCCTTGAAGGCCGTCCAGCCGTTGCCGGCGCGGTGCTTGAACTGGTCCCAGCCGGTGTCCTCGGGGTCCACGGGGTGCACCGAGGGCCGCACGAAGGGAAGGGCGAGGGCGCCGAGCAGGGTGAGCAGGGAGGTGAGCGCGACGATCGCGCCGCCCGGCTCCAGGTTGACCGGACCGCCCAGCGAGATGCTGATCGCGGCGACGGTGTACCAGGTGGTGCCGAAGGTGGCGAGCGCGGCGACCTTGACGGCCGCGTCGGCGCCGGCCGGGGTCAGCCAGCGGGTGCCCTTGACGCCGTAGGAGGAGAGGGCGAAGAGGGCGGTGAGCAGACCCAGGACGAGGACCTGGAGCTGGAGGCCGGCCGGGGAGCCGTAGTACGTGAGGTCGCCGGGGAACGTGTCCGTCCAGGTCCAGGCGAGGAAGCAGCTGGCGACGGTGAGGACGGAGCCGCCCAGGACGAGGGCGCGGGCGGCTTTGGCCGGCAGGAAGCCGATCAGGCCGGTCGCCTCGTCCTGCTTGGCGACGGATGCCGCCTGGGTGTTCTCGGAGATGGTGGTCATGGTGCTCACGCCCTGTCCGCGACGCGCTCGCCCAGGAGGCCTTGTGGCCGGGCGAGGAGTACGACGATGAGGAGTACGAAGGCCCAGACGTCGGCCCAGGACTGGCCGCCGAGCTGCTCCATACCGGGGATGTGGCTGACGTACGCCGTCGCCATGGTCTCGGCGACACCGAGGACGACTCCGCCGATCATGGCTCCGTAGATGTTGCCGATACCGCCGAGGACGGCGGCCGTGAAGGCCTTGAGTCCGAGGAGGAAGCCCATCTTGTAGTCGACGACGCCGTACTTGAGGCCGTAGGCGACCGCGCCGACGGCGGCCATCGCGGCACCGAGGGCGAACGCGATCACGATGATCCGGTCCGTGTTGACGCCCATGAGCTTCGCGGTGTCCGGGTCCTGCGCCGTGGCCTGCATGCCGCGGCCGACACGGGTCCGCATGACGAAGAAGGCGAGGACGGCCATGCAGATCGGGGCGGCGATGAGCAGGAAGACGTCACCGGTCTGGATGGTGACGGGGCCGAGCTCGATCGGACCGCCGGGGATCTGCGGGAAGGTCCGGGCGGACTTCGCCTCCGGGTACCACACCCACACCGCGTACTGCAGGGCGAGCGAGAGGCCGATGGCCGTGATGAGCGGGGCGAGGCGGGGGCCGCCCCGTAGCGGACGGTAGGCGAACCGTTCCGCTCCGACGGCTATGGTGGTCGCGACTATCACGGCACCGATGATCATGACGGGCAGCGCGACCCACATGCTGGTGCCGCCGGGCAGGATGAGCCAGACCGTGAGCGCCCCGAAGCCGCCGGTCATGAAGATCTCGCCATGGGCGAAGTTGATGAGCTGGACGATGCCGTAGACCATCGTGTAGCCGACGGCGACGAGCCCGTACATGGATCCCAGTAGCAGGCCGTTGACCAGCTGCTGCGGCAGTTCGTTCACCGCATTGTCCTCCGAGACTTTCGACGGATGTGACACCGCGCGGGGAGCCTGGTGCGGCCCCCCGCGCGGTGAAAGTGGTGCTGAGTGGTGCTGGTGGTGGTGCGGAGTGGGGTGGCGGATCAGCCGCCGAAGGTGTCGGACTTGACCGGCTTGAACGCGCCGCCCTCGACCTTGTAGACCGTCAGCTGCTTGTTGGTGGTGTCACCGAACTCGTCGAAGGAGACCTTGCCGGTCACGCCCTCGAAGGAGACACCCTGCATGGCCTCGACGACCGCGGCGCGCTCGGGGGCCTTGCCGCCGTTGCCCTCGGTGGCCTTCTTGACGGCCTCGATGATCGCCCAGGTGGAGTCGTAGGCGTAACCGCCGTAGGCCTCGTAGGCCTCCTTGTAGCCCTTGGCCTTGTAGTTGGCCAGGAACTCCTTGGCGGAGTCGAGGGACTCGATCGGCGCGCCGACGGAGGTGGCGATGTCGCCGTTGGTCGCGGCCGCGCCGCCGAGCTTCACGTACTCGGGGCTGTAGATCGCGTCGCCGCCGACGACGACGACCTTCGCGCCGGCTTCCTTGATCTGCTTGGCCAGCGGGCCGGCGGCCGGGTACTCGCCACCGTAGTAGACGACGTCGGCGCCGGAGCTCTTGACCTTGGTGGCGACCGCGGAGAAGTCCTTGGTGTCCGGGTTGATGTGCTCGGTGCCGAGGACCTTGCCGCCGAGCTTCTCGAACTCGCCCTTGAAGGTGCCCGCGAGGCCGGCGCCGTAGGTCTTCTTGTCGTCGATGATGAAGGCCTTGGTCTTCTTGGCCTCGGTGAAGACGTACTGCGCGGCGAACGGGCCCTGGATGGCGTCCGTGGTGGCGGTGCGGAAGTACGACTTGTAGGTGCGCTTCTTGTCGCCGCTGCTCCAGTTGATGCCCTGGCTCAGCGCCGGGTTGGTGTTGGCCGGGGAGACCTGCACCAGCTTGGCGTCGTCGAAGACCTTCTGCATCGACTCGGCGACGGAGGAGTTCAGCGGGCCGACGACGCCGAGGACGGACTTGTCGGCGACGAACTTGGTCGCGTTCTGCTGGCCGGCGGAGGGCTGGGCCTGGTCGTCCAGGGACTCCAGCTTGAAGGTCACGCCCTTGACGTAGGACTTCTCGTTGGCCGTCTTGACCGCGAGGTCGGCCGAGTTCTTGATGCCGAGGCCCAGGGCGGACAGCTCACCCGTGAGGGGCGCGTCGAGACCGATGGTCACGGTGACGTTGCCGCCGTCGCTGCCGCCCTTCTCGCCGCCCTTGTCGTCGCGCGAACCACAGGCGGTGAGAGTGAGGGCTCCCGCGGTGACCGCGGTGGTGAGTATGAGCATCGAACGGTTTCGCACGAAGGGTCCTTTCCCTGGCGCGGCCCCCTCGGATGAGGCGGTGCCGTGAAGCTGCGGAGCGAGGGGTGCCGTTGTCGAACGCCGGGCCGTACTGGGGTGGTACTAGGGCCGTGCCGTAGGACGCGCCCGGCGGCGCGGTGACTGGCGGTGACTCTAAGCGCAGGTGGGGAGGGTCGGGGAGGACCGAGGACAGGATGTGACTGTCTTGTTATGCCGACGGGGAAAGAGTGTGCGCGGCGGGGGGGAATATCGGGGCATAGCAGCCGGTAATGCAGTGTTCACATAGTGAGAACGCGCAGTTCCGCTAAGGGGCTTGAGCGATTCTTGGTACTGACGGTCCGCTCAGCGGACTCTCCGGATATCGGACAGTGGCAGAAAGCTCAGCGGACGAATCGGCCCTTCCGTTCCGCCCGAATTTCCCCCGTTCACCTCCCGAATGAAGATCACGGAGAGTAACAATGGGTGGAATCGAAGAGGGGGCGGTGAAGGGTGGGACGGCGAAGGGGCGGCACCCGTGGGTGCCGCCCCTTGATCGTCCGTCCTGCCCGTCAGCCGCCCGCGACGATCCCCGCGTCCTTCGCGGTGACCTCGCGCAGCAGGCAGGTCAGCCGCGCCGAGCAGACCCGCTTGTCCTGCTCGTCGGTGATGACGATCTCGTACGTGGCGGTGGACCGCCCGCGGTGCACCGGGGTCGCCACTCCGGTCACGACGCCGCTGCGCACCCCGCGGTGATGGGTGCAGTTCAGGTCGACGCCGACCGCGATCTTCGACACCCCGCCGTGCAGCATCGAACCGATGGATCCCAGCGTCTCGGCGAGCACCGCAGAGGCGCCGCCGTGGAGGAGCCCGTACGGCTGCGTGTTGCCCTCCACCGGCATCGTGCCGACGACCCGCTCGGCCGAGGCCTCCACGATCTGCACGCCCATCCGGTTGCCGAGGTGCCCGGCGGAGAAGAGCGCCGGCAGGTCGACGCCGAGTACCGCGTACTCGTCGATGACCTCCTGCGGGAACTTCACGTGCTGCTGTTCACCCATGGCCCGGCTCCGTTCGTCTTCGTACGGCAATCGCTTGAGCGCCTGAGCAAACGCTTAGGCTGACTGTGATTGTTCCAGACGGACGATCACGGACTTGCTGGCGGGTGTGTTGCTGACGTCCGCCGTGGACTCCAGCGGCACGAGGACGTTCGTCTCCGGGTAGTAGGCGGCCGCGCAGCCCCGGGACGTCGGGTAGTGCACCACCCGGAACCCGGGCGCCCGCCGCTGGGTCCCGTCCGTCCACTCGCTCACCAGGTCCGTGTACGCCCCGTCGGCGAGCCCGAAGGCCGCCGCGTCCTCGGGGTGGACGAGGACGACCCGGCGGCCGCCCTTGATGCCCCGGTAGCGGTCGTCGAGGCCGTAGATCGTGGTGTTGTACTGGTCGTGCGAGCGGAGCGTCTGGAGCAGCAGCCGGCCCTCCGGCACCTTCGGGTGCTCGACGGGCGCGGCCGTGAAGTTGGCCTTGCCGGTCTTCGTGGGGAAGCGGCGCTCGTCGCGCGGGCCGTGCGGCAGCGCGAAACCGCCCGCGTTCGCCGCGAGGCGGGCGTTGAAGTCCTCGAAGCCGGGCACCACGCGCGCGATGCGGTCCCGGATCGTGGCGTAGTCCGCCTCGAACTCCTCCCAGGGCGTGGCCGATCCGGCCCCGAGGGCGGCCCGGGCCATGCGCGCCACGATCGCCGGCTCGGACAGCAGGTGCGGGCTCGCCGGCGGCAGGTTGCCGCGCGAGGCGTGCACCAGACTCATCGAGTCCTCGACCGTCACGATCTGGCGGCCGCTCTTCTGCACGTCCTTGTCGGTGCGCCCGAGCGTGGGCAGGATCAGCGCGCGCGTGCCCGTGACCGCGTGCGAGCGGTTCAGCTTCGTCGACACGTGGACGGTCAGACGGGCGTTGCGCATCGCCGCCTCCGTCACCTCCGTGTCGGGCGTCGCCCCCACGAAGTTGCCGCCCATAGCGAAGAACACCTTCGCCTCGCCGTCGCGCAGCGCCTGGATCGAGCGGACCACGTCGAAGCCGTGATGACGCGGCGAGACGATCCCGAACTCCTTGTCCAGGGCGTCCAGGAAGGCCGGCGCCGGGCGCTCGAAGATGCCCATCGTGCGGTCGCCCTGCACGTTCGAATGGCCGCGCACCGGGCACACGCCCGCGCCCGGCCGCCCGATGTTCCCGCGCAGCAGAAGGAAGTTGACCACCTCGCGGATGGTCGGCACGGAGTGCTTGTGCTGCGTGAGCCCCATGGCCCAGCAGACGATCGTCCGCTCCGAGGCGAGCACCATCTCCAGGGCCCGCCCGATCTCGGCGCGCGTCAGCCCGGTCGCGGCGAGCGTCTCGTCCCAGTCGGCCTCCCGCGCCGCCGCCGTGAACTCCTCGTACCCGTGGGTGTGTTCCCGTACGAACTCCTCGTCGACCGCCCCGGGAGTTTCCAGGACCAGCTTGTTGAGGAGCCGGAAGAGGGCCTGGTCGCCGCCGATCCGGATCTGGAGGAAGAGGTCGGTGAGCGCGGCGCCCTTGAGCATGCCCTGCGGGGTCTGCGGGTTCTTGAACTTCTCCAGACCGGCCTCGGGCAGCGGATTGACCGAGATGATCTTCGCGCCCGCAGCCTTCGCCTTCTCCAGGGCCGAGAGCATCCGGGGGTGGTTCGTGCCGGGGTTCTGCCCCGCCACGACGATCAGGTCCGCCCGGTGCAGGTCCTCCAGGGAGACGCTGCCCTTCCCGATCCCGATGGTCTCCGTCAGCGCCGAACCCGAGGACTCGTGGCACATGTTGGAGCAGTCCGGGAGGTTGTTCGTGCCGAACTCACGGGCGAAGAGCTGGAGCAGGAACGCGGCCTCGTTGCTGGTCCGGCCCGAGGTGTAGAACAGCGCCTCGTCGGGGGAGCCCAGGGCCCGGAGCTCCTCGGCGATGATCGCGAAGGCCCGCTCCCAGGTCACCGGCTCGTAGCGCTCGCCGCCCTCCGGCAGGAGCATGGGCTGGGTGATCCGGCCCTGCTGGCCCAGCCAGTACCCGCTGCGGGTCGCCAGGTCCGCCACCGGGTGCGCGGCGAAGAACTCCGGGGTCACCCGGCGCAGCGTCGCCTCCTCGGCGACCGCCTTCGCGCCGTTCTCGCAGAACTCCGCGACGTGCCGCTTGTCCTCCTCGGGCCAGGCGCAGCCGGGACAGTCGAAGCCGTCCTTCTGGTTGACCTTGAGGAGGGTCCGGGCGGTGCGGCCGAGCCCCATCTGCTCCCGCGCGATCCGCAGGGTGTGCCCGATGGCGGGCAGGCCTGCTGCGGCGTGCTGCGGCGGTGTGACCTGCGGTGCGTCCTGTACCGGGTCACCGGCCGGCGGCTTGCTGACCATCGCGCTCTCCCTTGAGCGGTAATCCTGCGGCGTACGCCTCCGATCCTGTCACGCGCCACCGACGGCGCGGGGGGCCGGGCGGGGCGGCGGGGCACGTGCGACCGGGAATGTCAGTGGGGCGTGGGAGGATCGTTCCGTGGCCGAGACAGCATCGAAGAAGACCGAGAAGACCGAAGCGGACCGCCCGCGACTCCTCCTCATGGACGGGCACTCCCTGGCGTACCGCGCGTTCTTCGCGCTGCCCGCGGAGAACTTCACCACCGCGACGGGCCAGCCGACGAACGCGATCTACGGTTTCGCCTCGATGCTGGCGAACACCCTGCGCGACGAGGCGCCCACGCACTTCGCCGTCGCGTTCGACGTGTCCCGCAAGACGTGGCGGTCCGACGAGTTCCCCGAGTACAAGGCGAACCGCTCGAAGACCCCCGACGAGTTCAAGGGGCAGGTCGAGCTGATCGGCGAGCTCCTCGACGCGATGCACGCGCCGCGCTTCGCGGTCGACGGCTTCGAGGCCGACGACGTCATCGCGACCCTCGCCACCCAGGCCGAGGCCGAGGGCTTTGAAGTCCTGATCGTCACCGGTGACCGCGACTCGTTCCAGCTGGTCAGCGAGCACACCACCGTGCTCTACCCCACCAAGGGCGTCTCCGAGCTGACCCGCTTCACCCCGGAGAAGGTCCAGGAGAAGTACGGCCTGACCCCCTCGCAGTACCCCGACTTCGCCGCCCTGCGCGGCGACCCGTCCGACAACCTCCCGGGCATCCCCGGCGTCGGCGAGAAGACCGCCGCGAAGTGGATCAACCAGTTCGGCTCCTTCGCCGAGCTGGTCGAGCGCGCCGAGGAGGTCAAGGGCAAGGCCGGGCAGAACTTCCGCGACCACCTGGAGTCGGTCAAGCTCAACCGCCGCCTGACCGCGATGGTCACGGACGTCGAGCTGCCGAAGGGCGTCACGGACCTCGCCCGCGAGCCGTACGACCGCGGGGCGGTCGCGCTCGTCCTCGACACCCTGGAGATCCGCAACCCCTCGCTGCGCGAGCGGCTCCTCGCCGTCGACCCGGGTGCCGCCGAGGCCACCGCCCCGGCCCCGGAGGCGGGCGTCGAGATCGACGGCACCGTCCTCGGCGCCGGCGAGCTCGCCCCCTGGCTCGCCGAGCACGGCACCGAGCCCCTCGGCATCGCCACCGTCGACAGCTGGGCCCTCGGCACGGGGAACGTGAGCGAGATCGCCCTCGCCGCCGCCGGCGGGGCTGCCGCCTGGTTCGAGCCCAGCGCGCTCGACGAGACGGACGAGCGGGCCTGGGCCGCGTGGATCGCCGACCCGGACCGCCCCAAGGTCATGCACAACGCCAAGGGCGCCATGCGGGTCTTCCCCGAGCACGGCTGGAGCATCGCGGGCGTCACCATGGACACCGCCCTCGCCGCCTACCTCGTCAAGCCCGGCCGGCGCTCCTTCGCGCTCGACGCGCTCTCCGTCGAGTACCTCCACCGCGAGCTCGCCCCGGCCGCCGCCGCCGACGGCCAGCTCGCCTTCGGCGCCGACGACACCGCCGAGGCCGAGGCCCTCATGACCCAGGCGCGGGCCGTCCTCGACCTCGCCGAGGCCTTCGACGAGCGGCTCGGCGAGGTCGGGGCGCGCGAGCTCCTCCACGACGTCGAGCTGCCCACCTCCGCCCTCCTCGCCCGCCTGGAGCGGCACGGCATCGCCGCCGACCGCGACCACCTGGAGGCGATGGAGCAGCAGTTCGCCGGGGCCGTGCAGCAGGCCGTGAAGGAGGCGCACGCCTCCGTCGGCCACGAGTTCAACCTCGGCTCGCCCAAGCAGCTCCAGGAGGTCTTCTTCGGCGAGCTGAACCTGCCGAAGACCAAGAAGACCAAGACCGGGTACACGACGGACGCCGACGCGCTCGCCTGGCTGGCCGCCCAGACCGAGCACGACCTGCCCGTGATCATGCTCCGCCACCGCGAGCAGGCCCGCCTGCGCTCCACCGTCGAGGGCCTGATCAAGACGATCGCGGCGGACGACCGCATCCACACCACCTTCAGCCAGACCGTCGCCGCCACCGGACGCCTCTCCTCCACCGACCCGAACCTGCAGAACGTGCCGGTGCGCACGGACGAGGGCCGGGCCATCCGGCACGGCTTCGTCGTCGGCGAGGGCTTCGAAGCCCTCATGACCGCGGACTACAGCCAGATCGAGCTGCGCGTCATGGCCCACCTCTCCGAGGACGAGGGCCTCATCGAGGCCTTCGCCTCCGGCGAGGACCTGCACACCACGGTCGCCTCCCAGGTCTTCGGCGTCGAGCGGTCCGCCGTCGACGCCGAGATGCGCCGCAAGATCAAGGCCATGTCGTACGGCCTGGCCTACGGCCTCTCCGCCTTCGGCCTCGCGCAGCAGCTGAACATCGACCCGGGCGAGGCCCGCGGCCTGATGGACACCTACTTCGAGCGCTTCGGCGGGGTCCGGGACTATCTGCGCCGGGTCGTCGACGAGGCCCGCGCCACCGGGTACACGGAGACGATGCTCGGCCGCCGCCGCTACCTGCCCGACCTCAACAGCGACAACCGGCAGCGCCGCGAGTCCGCCGAGCGGATGGCGCTCAACGCACCGATCCAGGGCACGGCCGCCGACATCGTCAAGGTCGCCATGCTGAACGTCGACCGCGCGCTCACCGAGGCCGGCCTCGCCTCCCGGATGCTCCTCCAGGTCCACGACGAAATCGTCCTCGAACTGGCCCCCGGCGAGCGGGACCAGGTCGAGACCCTCGTCCGCGCCCAGATGTCCGCCGCAGCCGACCTCCGAGCCCCGCTCGACGTCTCGGTAGGCGTAGGCCCGAACTGGGACTCGGCGGCCCACTGACACGCACCACCAGGAGCGCCGCCCACCACGGGCGGCGCTCTTGTCGTACACCCCGGTGCGCGCGGCGCCGATGCGTACCCCTCCCCGTACCCACCCCCGTGTGGGCAATCGTCCCGCTGGGCTGGGGGTCCCCCTCTGGGGGAGGGTGGGCACACGGGACGGCGCCCCCTGCCGGGCCTAGGCTCCCGGTGCCTGAGCCCGCACCACCGTGCGCGGTGCACGTGCGGGACCGGCCCCGAAGGGCGTGCGCCAGGTGGACCACTCAGGGCGCGCCCACGCACCCCCGCTCCCAAGACTGGGAAGCATGATCACGCGCCGCCGCTCCCACCTCCGCGCCTGGGCTCTCCTCGGCGCCCTCCTCGGAGCCACGGGCACCGCCTGGCCCGCCGAGGCACACCGGGCGCCCGCACTCTGCACCTCGTCCCGCGAACCCGCCCTCGCCGCCCGCATGTCCCAGGACATCGCCGCGGCGCTCAAGGGGCGCGACGGCACGGTCTCGGTCGCCGTCCACGCCCCCGGGCGCGCACTGCGCTGCGGGCTCGGAGACACTCGGCTCTACGACTCCGCCAGCATCGCCAAGGTCCTCATCATGCAGGCCGTCCTCGGCCGGGCCGAGGAACTGGGCCGCGCCCCCACCCGGCTGGAGGCCCAGCGGATGAAGGCCATGATCACCCGCTCCGACAACACCGCCGCCACCGACCTCTGGCAAGGCCTCTCACGCGCCCGCCTGAACAGGGTGCTGCGCGAGGCCGGCGCCCAGGACACCGTCCTCGGCCACGACCGCTACTGGGGCCTCACCCGCACCACCGCCCGTGACCAGCTGGCCATGCTCGCCGCCGTCTCCCGCCGTACCGAGGCACTCGACCTGATGGGCCAGGTCGTCAGCAGCCAGGCCTGGGGCGTCACCGCCGGAGCGCCCGGCTCGGTCAAGGTGCACCTCAAGAACGGATGGCTGCCCCGCGCCACCCACGGGTGGCGCGTCCACAGCATCGGCATCGCCCTGAGCAACGGCACGGGCACCACCGCCACACTCGACTACCGGCTGGCCCTGCTCAGCCACGACAACCCCACCATGCGGTACGGGGTGCGCACCCTGGAGGGCGTCGCCCTCGCCGTGCACCGCGGACTCGCCGGCAGCACGGCGGCCCGTGGCTTCACTCCCGGGTACCGGATCAGCGAGACCTCGGACGGGAGCGTTCCGTCCGGTGCACCGGGACCTCACCCTCCGGCCCCGGCGCACCCTCCGCAGCAGTGGGGGACGTCCCCAGGAGCCGTGCCCCCGTCCCGTACAGCACGAGACCGACGGCGAGCCCCGCGCCGGCCCCGAAGCAGGCCGTCGGAATGACGTCCAGGGGCGTCTCGATCCGGCCCCAGCCCCAGTACGCCGCCCACCGCAGCACCCGGTGCGCGACACCGGCGAGGACGCAGCCGCCGATGAGGCCGACCGCGAGGAGCCGTCCCCGCGGGCCCGGGACCGGCACCCGGGCGGGCAGCTCCGTGCCCGGCGCGGTGGAGCGCAGCGCCCGGAGCACGAACCAGCAGAGGAGCCCGAGGGCCAGGGCGGAACCCCCGTACTGCGCGTAGAGATAGACGGGGAACCCGGCCACGACGTCGCCGAGGACGGGGATCGCCCGCGTGCCCCAGCGGTCGAGGTGGGTGAAGGAGTCCCAGACCACGTGGGTCGTCGAACCGAGCACCGCCGAGAGGAAGAACCAGCCCGCGAGGACCGCCGTGTGCCGGTCCCGCCAGGGACGTCCCCGGAGGAGCTCGTACAACCGCCCGCGCCACCGGGCGGGCAGCAGCGCGACGAGCGGCTCGCGCACGATCAGCCACAGGCCCACGAGCGCCGCGGTGATCAGCACGTCGGCCGTGACGATCCCGACGGGGGAGTGGGTGACGTCGCCGAAGACCATCGCCCCGGGCACCGCCGTGGCCGCGAAGTAGGTCATGTCGGGCGCGAAGGAGCCCGCGACGAGCGCGGAGGCGACCAGCGGTCCGCGCGCGGTCCCGTCGCGTCGCAGCCCGGGCAGGACGGCGGCGGCATGGCTCAGCGTGAACGGCAACGGGACTCCCACTCGATTCCGGTGGCGCCGGCCGGGGCGGGCGACGGCCGCAGTGCAAGAGGTGCAGGAGCCGCAGGTCGGTTCCCGTTTCCGGCCGTTCGGCCCGTATGTGTGCGGAGGTCACCGGTCCGGCTCCGATGGACAGGAGGCCGAGAGGTGACGAAAGCGTGAAACACGGTCAGGCGTCAGTACCCGGCGGTACGGAGTTGGCATAAGGTCGCCGGAGGTCACACGCGGGGAGCGTGGGACGCAGTCGATGGGGAGGGGACCACAGGTATGGCAGCGCAATTGGGCCGCCGGCTGCGCAAGGGGGCCACGAGCGGTGCGGTGGTGGCCGCGGCGGTCGCGGCGCTCGCCGCCTCGCAGGCGCCGGAGATGATCCCGCCGCCCGCGGACAACGCCGGAGGCGACCGGGCCATCGGCGCCGGGGACACCACGACGCCGCCGTCCGACGGTTCCGCGACGGGTGATTCCCCGTACTTCACCGAACTGCCGCCCCTGAACACCCCGAACAAGCCGGGGTTGCCCACCAACCTGCCGGTGATCACCGGGCCCGCGGAGGCCGGCATACCCGCGTCCGTCCTCGCCGCCTACAAGCGCGCCGAGGCGTCGATCCGCTCGACCGACCCCGCCTGCAACCTGCCGTGGCAGCTGCTCGCCGGCATCGGCAAGGTCGAGTCCGGGCAGGCGCGCGGCGGCCGGGTCGACGCCAACGGCACGACCCTGTCGCCGATCCTCGGCCCCGCCCTCAACGGTGTCGGCTTCGCCAACATTTCGGACACCGACGACGGCGCCTACGACGGCGACAAGATCCACGACCGTGCCGTCGGCCCGATGCAGTTCATCCCGTCGACCTGGGCGACCTGGGGTCAGGACGCCAACAACGACGGCAAGAAGGACCCCAACAACATCTACGACGCCGCGCAGGCCGCCGGTCTCTACCTCTGCGCCAACGACCGGAACCTCGCGCTCAAGGCCGACCTCGACCGCGCCGTCCTCAGCTACAACCGCTCGCGGGAGTACCTGAACACGGTCCTGTCCTGGTTCGAGTACTACAAGCGGGGCACCCACCAGGTCCCGGACGGCACGGGAGTGCTGCCGGTCGACCGCAGCGACAACCGCGGCCGGGGCAACCGCCCCGCGACCAACCCGCCGTACTCGCCCCTCCCGACGACGCCCGCGCCGACGACGTCCGCGCCGGAGTCGGTGACGCCGGACCCGAAGCCGTCCGAGACGGGCGCGCCCCCGAAGACCCCGCCGACGACGACGGATCCGGGCGAGACCCCGACGCCGACCACTCCGCCCACGGTCCCGCCCACGAAGCCGACCGACCCGCCGACGACGAACCCCACCGTCCCGCCGGCGGTCAAGGTCGCGCGGATCGCTCCCGTGGCGACCGGTGCGCTGACGGCCACGACCGGAAACGTCTTCGCCAAGGCTCCCAGGGTCGCGGCGCTGGACGCCTCGGGCGCGCCGGTCACCGGAGCGGGCATCCGCTTCGAGATCGTCGGAACCACCGACGCCCGCTTCGCCGGCGGTACGACCACGGCCACCGTCACCACCGGCTCCAGCGGCCTCGCCTCCTCTCCCGCGCTGCGGGCGGGCGAGAAGCTCGGCTCCTTCACGGTCCGCGCCACCGTCGTGAGCCGCACCCTGGCCGCCGTCGAGTTCACCGCGACGGTCACCGCCCGTCAGGCGGACACCCTCACGCGGCTCGACGGCGAGGCCGCCCTGCCCGCCACCACCGGCACCGGGTTCACCCAGCAGCTGCGGGTGAAGGCCACCGACAAGGGTGCGCTCGCCCCTGGCGTCCTCGTCACCGGACTCGTCGTCACCTCGAAGACCGCGACCGACGCGGCCGCCGAGGGCCCGTACTTCAAGGGCGAGGCGGGCACGACGGCCAGGACCAAGGCCTTCACGACCGACGCGAACGGTCTGATCACCCTCGCCCCCGGCGACCTGCTCGCGGGCGACAAGGCCGGCACGTACTTCCTCAAGCTGACGGCGCCCGGCGGCGGCAGCGTCTTCGTCGAGCTCACGGTCACGGCGCCCGAGCCCACCCCCGAGCCGTCGACCCCGGATCCCACGCCCTCCACGCCAGAATCTCCGACCGACTCGCCCGAGGCCACTTCCTCCCCGTCGACCCCGGCCTGACCGAAGGACCGCTCCCCGCGTCGCGTCCTCCAGCGCCGCCCCTCCGTCCGCACCGGACGCGAGGGGCGGCGCTCCGCGTTACCCGGGTGCAACGTGTTCTCATCTCACGGCCGCGTTGCTACGGTGCCCCAGCCCTGACGCCCTATCAGATCGAGCAGCGGGAGGCCGACCATGCGCGCCCTTGTCGCCGTCGCCATCGGACTCGCCCCAGTCCTCCTCTTCGTCCTCCTCGTCTCCCTGGTCGATCTGCCGCCCGACGGGCCCACCTCGCCCAAACCGATGCTGACCGCCGATCCCGGCCCGAAGAAGTAGGGGGCGACCGTGCGCCGCCGAGCCAGCCTCGTCCTGCTCGCCCTCGCCGTCTGCTGCGCCGCGATGGCCCCGACCCTGCGGTGGTACGCCTTCCCGCGCCTCGCGAAGATCCCCCCGAACCAGTACCAGGAGACCGTCCTGGAGGCCCGGCCGGCGACCCTCCTCAACTACTCCACACTCAAGGCCGAGAAGGTCGAGAAGATCACGATCATCCAGACCCTCAAGGGCAACGTGGAGGAGTCGAAGCGGATCGAACGCGACGCCGGGCGCGACGTCGTCGTCTGGGACGCCCTCGCCTACGTCACGGGCCCCGACGGCAAGATGGTCTCCAAGATCCCCGAGCGGTACATCTTCGACGCCCACACCCAGGACCCGGTCAACGCCACCGGCGAGACGGTCGACGGCGACCCGGTCCGGCGCGAGGGCATCGAGTTCAAGTGGCCCTTCCTCACCGAGAAGCGGGACTACCAGTACTTCGACGCCCAGACCCGGACCTCGGCCCCCATCCACTACAAGGGCACGCAGACCTTCCGCGGCCTGGAGGTCTACTACTTCGAGCAGACCGTCCCCTGGACCAAGGTCCCCATGCCCAAGACCATGCCGGTCAAGGGCATCACCCCGCAGGTCCTCGCCGACTCCGGCCTGACCCGCTGGTACACGACCAAGCGCATGTTCTGGGTGGAGCCGGTCACCGGCGCCCCGGTCAACGGCGAGGAGATCCACCGGGAGGAGCTCCGCAACGCCAAGGCTCTGATGGGCCAGGACACCATCACCGTCTTCGAGGGCCACGTGAAGATGCGCGGCGACTACGTCGACAGCATCGTCGAGATGGTCGGCTCCAACCGTCTGATGGTCATGACGCTCGTCTCCTACATGCCCTGGAGCCTCACCGTCCTGGCCCTCGCCCTCCTCGCCCTCGCCTTCTGGCTGGAGGCCCGCTCCCGCCGCCCGTCGGCGCCGGCGGCGCCGCTCCCGCCGCCCGGGCCCGTCACCGCTCCCGTCTGAGCCGCGCGCTGGTGTGCCGGGTCGGTTCCGCCGCGGAAGGGTCCTCCGGCCACGGATGCTTCGGATACCGGCCCCGCAGCTCCGCACGCACGGCGCGGTAGCCCTCCCGCCAGAACGACGCCAGGTCCGCGGTGACGGCCGCCGGCCGCCCGGCGGGGGAGAGCAGATGGACCAGGACCGGCACGCCCGCCACCCGGGGCGTCTCGGCCAGGCCGAACATCTCCTGGAGCTTCACCGAGAGCACTGGCCGCCCGTCGCCGTACTCGACCCGGATCCGCGAACCGCTCGGCACCTCGATCCGCTCCGGTGCGAGCTCGTCCAGCCGGCCCGCCTCCCCCGTCGCCCAGGGCAGCAGCCGCCGCAGGGCCGTCCCGGCGTCGATCCGCCCCAGATCGGCCCGGCGCGCGGCCCGGGACAGCTCGGGCTCCAGCCACTCCTCGGCCCGGTCTACCAGCGCCCCGTCCGCCACGTCAGGCCAGGGCCCGCCCAGCTCCCCGTTCAGGAACGCGAGCCGCTCGCGCAGCTCCGAGGCGTCCCGGCTCCACCGCAGCAGCCCGAGCCCCTCCCGCCGCAGCCCGTCGAGCAGCGCCTCCCGCACGAGAGCAGGCTCGGCCCCTGACCCCAGGGGCCGCACGGTCAGCTCGACCGCGCCCAGTCGGTCCACCGACCGCGCCACCACGTCGCCGTCCTCCCAGTGGACCTCCTCGCCCGTGGCCCGCAGATGCCCCGCCGCCCACAGGGCCGTGCCCTCGTCGACCACGGCCGCCAGCCGCACCCGCGCCGTGGCGTCCCGAGCCGTACGGTCCGCCACCGCCACGGCCAGCCACGGAGTGGACCGCAGCCCCGAACCCTCGGTGAGCCGGGCCCCGCTGCCCGACACCATCAGATAGCCGTCCTGCTCACGGGCCCTCGCCACCCGCTCCGGAAAGGCCAGCGCCGTCACCAGCCCGGCCACGGCGTCCTCACCGCCCGCCCGCGAGCCGGCCCCCGCCCTTCCTTCCCTCCCCGCTTCGGCCACCTCGCCGGCCGAACGCTCCAGGCGCCGCGCCTCCGCCTTCCACCGGGCCGCGTACCCGTCCCCGCCCCGGCGCGCCGACCGCCAGGCCGCCGTCAGATCGTCCCCGTACTCACGGGGAGGCTCCTCGCTCAGCAGCGCCACCACCTCCGCCGCCCGCCGGACGCCCACCTCGGCGGCACCGTCGAGCAGGGCCCGCCCCAGCCGCGGGTGGAGGCCGAGCCGCGACAGCCGTCCGCCGCGCTCGGTGGCCCGGCCGTCCTCGTCCACCGCGCCCACCGCCGCCAGCACGGACCGGGCCGCGGCCATCGCCCCGGCGGGCGGCGCGTCGAGCAGGGCGAGCCCCTCCGCCGTCGGATCGCCCCAGCACGCGACCCGCAGGGCGAAGTCCGCGAGATCGGCGATCCTGATCTCGGGCGAAGGAAAACGCGCCCGGCTGCCGTCCTCGGCCTCCGCCCAGCACCGGTAGACGGTGCCGAAGGCCTCACGCATCGAGCGCCCTGCCCGCTGGGTCGCCGCCGCGACCGACACCGGCACCGTCGCCAGTGACCCCAGCCCCCGCGCGTGGTCCATCCGGGGCTCCCGCGCGAGCCCCGAGTCCACGACGATCCGGACCCCCGGCACCGTCAGGCTCGACTCCGCCACCGAGGTCGACAGGACCACCCGCCGTCGCCCGCCCGGCCCGGCACCCTTCAGGACCGCGTCCTGCACCGCTGCCGGCGCCCGCCCGTGCAGCTGGAGCACCTCCGCGTCCAGACCGGCGAGCAGCCCCGCCGTCCGCGCGATCTCCCCCGTACCGGGAAGGAAGCAGAGGACGTCCCCCTCGTGCCGCTCCATCGCCAGCCGGACCGTCGCCGCCACATGCCGCAGCAGCGCCGGGTCCACCCATGTGCCGTGCGCGGGCCGGATCCCGGCCGGGGGAGCCGCGAACCGGACCGTGTATCCGTGCCCCTCGCCCTCGCTCCGTACGATCGGCGCGGGGCCACCGCCGTCCACGACCGTGAGGAGCTCCGCCCACGCCTCCGCGTCACTCGTCGCCGAGGCCGCGATCAGCTTCAGCTCCGGCCGCAGGGCCGTGCGCACGTCCACCAGGAAGGCCAGGGCCGTGTCGGCGTCCAGGTGCCGCTCGTGGCACTCGTCGAGCAGCACCACGTCCACGCCCGCCAGCTCGGGGTCGCGCTGCAGCCGCTGGAGCAGGAGACCCGTGGTCACCACTTCGACCCGGGTCGCGGGACCCACTCGCCGCTCACCGCGCACCGAGAATCCGACGGTGCCGCCGACCTCCTCGCCGAGCAGCCAGGCCATCCGCCGGGCCGCCGCGCGCACCGCCATCCGTCGCGGCTCGGCCACCAGCACCCGCCGCTTCGGTCCGTCCCCTATGAGCCCCGCGAGCGCGAGCGGCACCAGCGTGGTCTTGCCGGTGCCGGGCGGCGCGTGGAGCACTGCCGTGCCGCGCTCCGCGAGCGCGGCCAGCAGCTCGGGGACGGCATGGCGGACGGGGAGCAGGTCGAGTGCGTCGTTTCGGATCACGCACTCAGTCTCGTACGAGCCGAGAAAAGCCGGGTCCGGTTGTCCACAGGACCCACCTGTTCATAGGACTAATCCTGGCGTTCGCAGACGAAGATCGCCGTGCCCGGGATCAGGTTGCCCCGGAGCGGGGACCAGCCGCCCCACTCCTGGCTGTTCCAGGCCGGCCACTCCGGCTCGACCAGGTCCACGAGCCGGAAACCGCCGGCCACCACGTCCCGCACCCGGTCCCCGAGCGTCCTGTGGTGCTCCACGTACACGGCCCGGCCCTGTTCGTCCTGCTCGACGTAGGGCGTGCGGTCGAAGTAGGAGGCCGCCACCGACAGCCCCTCGGGCCCCGGCTCGTCCGGGAACGCCCAGCGGATCGGGTGCGTCACCGAGAAGACCCAGCGGCCACCGGGCCGCAGCACCCGGCGGACCTCGCGGAAGACCCGTACCGGATCGGCGACGAACGGCACCGCGCCGTAAGCCGAGCAGACCAGGTCGAAGGAGCCGTCCCGGAAGGGCAGCGCCCCGGCGTCCGCCTCCACCAGCGGCACGTCCCCGCCGATCCGCAGCGCGTGCTGGAGCTGCCGGTGCGAGAGGTCGAGGGCCACCGGCCGCGCCCCCTGCGCCGCCAGCCAGCGCGAGCACTGCGCCGCCCCCGCGCCGATCTCCAGGACGTCACGCCCCTTCAGCGAAGCGGCCGGCCCGAGCAGCTCGGCCTCCGCCTCGTCGAGTCCTTCGGGTCCCCACACGAACCGGTCGTCGCCGAGGAAGGCCCCGTGCTCGCTCTGGTACTCGTCCGCGTTCCGGTCCCACCAGCCGCGGCTCGCCCGGCTGCTCTCCGCGTCCCCCGCGTCACGCCGGGTGGCCTCGGCATCGTCCTCGGCCGCGTCCTGGCCCTCGTGCTGTTCGTACTCTTGGTTCATCTCGCCCGCCGATGTAGTTTGCGCTCAGTGCAGCCGTGCGGCCGCCCCCGTCGATGCGGCGTGGATCCGGCGTGGCGGCAAGAAATAGTGCCGGGTTTGCGCGGATCTGCCCCGGGTGCGCGCTTCGCGCATTGACCCTGTCCGGCCGCCCCCGTATGCTAAAGGTTGCGCTGCGGGCCTGCGCGCCTCAGACGGAGCAGGCCGCGCTCGTACCTGTTGTATGTCCCCTCGGTTTTCGAGGCGCCTTCCGGTTTCCGGGCAGGGGCTTCATTGCTGTCCGGCTTCTTGGTGCGATACGGGCTCTCGGCGTAGCAGTACCTACGACTTTCTGTCCGTAACCGGAGCCCTTTCCCACATGACGAGCAGCACCGAGACCACCGCCACCAGCACCACCCCGCAGGTTGCGGTCAACGACATCGGTAACGAGGAAGCCTTCCTCGCCGCGATCGACGAGACGATCAAGTACTTCAACGACGGCGACATCGTCGACGGCGTCATCGTGAAGGTCGACCGGGACGAGGTCCTGCTCGACATCGGTTACAAGACCGAAGGCGTCATCCCGAGCCGCGAGCTCTCGATCAAGCACGACGTCGACCCGAACGAGGTCGTCAAGGTCGGCGACGAGATCGAGGCCCTGGTTCTCCAGAAGGAGGACAAGGAAGGCCGCCTGATCCTCTCGAAGAAGCGCGCCCAGTACGAGCGCGCCTGGGGCACCATCGAGAAGATCAAGGAAGAGGACGGCATCGTCACCGGTACCGTCATCGAGGTTGTCAAGGGTGGTCTCATCCTCGACATCGGCCTCCGTGGCTTCCTGCCGGCCTCCCTCGTCGAGATGCGTCGCGTCCGCGACCTCCAGCCCTACGTGGGCAAGGAGCTCGAGGCGAAGATCATCGAGCTGGACAAGAACCGCAACAACGTGGTCCTGTCCCGCCGTGCCTGGCTCGAGCAGACCCAGTCCGAGGTTCGCCAGACGTTCCTCACCACCCTGCAGAAGGGTCAGGTCCGCTCCGGCGTCGTCTCCTCGATCGTCAACTTCGGTGCCTTCGTGGACCTGGGTGGCGTCGACGGCCTCGTGCACGTCTCCGAGCTGTCCTGGAAGCACATCGACCACCCGTCCGAGGTTGTCGAGGTCGGCCAGGAGGTCACCGTCGAGGTTCTCGACGTCGACATGGACCGCGAGCGTGTCTCCCTGTCGCTGAAGGCGACGCAGGAGGACCCGTGGCAGCAGTTCGCCCGTACGCACCAGATCGGTCAGGTCGTCCCGGGTAAGGTCACCAAGCTGGTTCCGTTCGGTGCGTTCGTCCGCGTGGACGAGGGCATCGAGGGTCTGGTCCACATCTCCGAGCTGGCCGAGCGCCACGTGGAGATCCCGGAGCAGGTCGTCCAGGTCAACGACGAGATCTTCGTCAAGGTCATCGACATCGACCTCGAGCGTCGTCGCATCAGCCTCTCGCTGAAGCAGGCCAACGAGTCCTTCGGTGCCGACCCGGCCTCGGTCGAGTTCGACCCGACCCTGTACGGCATGGCCGCGTCCTACGACGACCAGGGCAACTACATCTACCCCGAGGGCTTCGACCCCGAGACCAACGACTGGCTCGAGGGCTTCGAGACCCAGCGCGAGGCCTGGGAGACCCAGTACGCCGAGGCGCAGGCTCGTTTCGAGCAGCACCAGGCTCAGGTCATCAAGTCCCGCGAGGCCGACGAGGCCGCCGCTGCCGAGGGCGCTGCCGCCCCGGCCGCCGGCAACGCCGGTGCGGGCATCTCGGGTGGTTCGTACTCCTCGGAGTCGGACGACAACTCCGGCGCCCTGGCGTCGGACGAGGCGCTCGCCGCCCTCCGCGAGAAGCTCGCCGGCGGCCAGAGCTGAACAGGCTCTCCGCTGAGCGCTAGCCGCTAGCGAATCGAGGCCCGCTCCCCTTCGGGGGAGCGGGCCTCGGTCGTTTCCGCTCCCCCGCCGGGGCCCGTCGGACTCCTCCTCCGGAAGATCGGCCCGCGCGGGAATGGTGGTGCGGCTCACGGCGTTGCCAGAGAGAACACGAGGAGGAGCGGTAATCGTGCTTGATCCCCAGGATTTGTACGAATGGGACCCGAAGGGCCTGGCCGTCGTGGACCTGGCCTTGGCACAGGAGTCGGCCGGGCTGGTCATGCTGTACCACTTCGACGGCTACATCGACGCGGGCGAGGCGGGCGAGCAGATCGTCGAGCGGCTGCTCGACACCCTTCCCCACCAGCTGGTGGCCCGCTTCGACCACGACAGGCTCGTGGACTACCGCGCCCGCCGCCCCCTGCTGACCTTCCGGCGCGACCGCTGGACCGCGTACGAGACGCCGTCCATCGAGGTCCGCCTCGTCCAGGACGCCACCGGGGCACCCTTCCTGATCCTCTCGGGCCCCGAGCCCGACGTCGAGTGGGAGCGGTTCGCCGCCGCCGTCGGGCAGATCGTCGAGCGGCTCGGCGTGCGCCTCGCGGTCAACTTCCACGGCATCCCCATGGGCGTGCCGCACACCCGCCCCGTCGGCCTCACCCCGCACGGCACCCGCACGGACCTGATGCCGGGGCACGCCAGCCCCTTCGACGAGGCCCAGGTCCCCGGCAGCGCCGAGTCCCTCGTCGAGTACCGGCTCTCGGAGTCCGGCCACGACACCCTCGGGGTCGCCGCCCACGTCCCGCACTACGTGGCCCGCTCGCCGTACCCGGACGCCGCCCTCACCGTCCTGGAGGCCGTCACGGCCGCCACCGGCCTCGTGCTCCCCGGCGTCGCCCACGCGCTGCGGACGGAGGCCCGCCGCACCCAGACCGAGATCGACCGCCAGATCGGCGAGGGCGACGAGGAGCTCGTCGCGCTCGTCCAGGGCCTTGAGCACCAGTACGACGCGGTGGCCGGCGCCGAGACCCGCGGCAGCCTGGTCGCCGAGCCGGTCGACCTGCCGTCGGCCGACGAGCTGGGCCGCGAGTTCGAGCGCTTCCTCGCCGAGCGGGAGGGCGACGCATAGCCCTCTCCGGGGGCGACGCGCCGTCCTCGCCGGCCAGGCCCTAAGCTGCCGCTCATGCTGAAGGTGGGCCTGACCGGCGGGATCGGCGCCGGCAAGAGCGAAGTGTCGCGGCTGCTCGTCTCGTACGGGGCCGTGCTGATCGACGCGGATCGGATCGCCCGCGAGGTCGTCGAACCCGGGACACCGGGGCTCGCGGCCGTCGTGGAGGCGTTCGGGGACGGCGTCCTGACCGAGAGCGGGACGCTCGACCGTCCGAAGCTCGGCTCCATCGTGTTCGCCGACGCCGACCGGCTGGCCACCCTGAACGCCATCGTGCACCCCCTGGTCGGGGCCCGGTCGGCGGAGCTGGAGAGCCGGGCGGGCGCCGGAGACGTCGTCGTCCACGACGTACCCCTGCTCACCGAGAACGGACTCGCGCCGCTGTACGACCTGGTCGTGGTCGTGGACGCGTCCCCCGAGACCCAGCTCGACCGGCTCGTACGCCTCCGGGGCATGGACGCCTCCGAGGCCCGCGCCCGGATGGCCGCCCAGGCCGCGCGTGCTCAGCGGCTGGCGATCGCGGACCTCGTGATCGACAACGACGGTCCGCTGGAGTCGCTGGAACCGCAGGTGCGGAAGGTCTGGGACGAGCTGGAGCGGCGGGCCGCCGCCCCGGCCTGAGGCCCGTCCCCCGGCGCCCGGGCCGGTGCGGGGCGGAGTGTCGGCGGAATGCGCCCGCCGGGTTCGGTGTTCCCTCACCTCATCGAGGGAAGGATGCCATCGTGGCCGACACGAACCCGGAAACGCACGTCATCGACTTCCGCGCCGCCGAGCATCTGCTGGCCGCGCGGGACCCGCGTGGCGCCGTGAAGCTGCTGGACTCGGTGATCGCCGCCCACCCCGAGAACACGGCCGCGCGACTGCTGCGGGCCCGGGCGTTCTTCGCCGCCGCCCAGCTCCGTCCGGCCCAGCTGGAGTTCGAGCTGGTCCTGGAGCGCGAGCCGGACAACGCGTTCGCCCACTTCGCCCTGGCCCGCACCTTCGAGCGCTCCGGGCAGACCGCGCAGGCCACCCGGCACTTCCGGCTCGCCGCCGCGCTCGACCCGAAGCCGGAGTACCTCCAGGCGGCGGGGTTCGACACGCGGAACTGACGGCCGCCGTTCAGCGGCCCGTGCCGCCGTGATCGGGTTCGTACGGCGGGATGTTCCGGCCCGGCTGCCAGTGCGGGCCCTGGTGGATGTGGTGCAGCACCATCGCCAGGTCGCACACCACCACGAGGAAGAGCACCCCGCATGCCGCCGCCCAGCCGGGACGGCCCACCAGTGAGAAGACGGTCGTGCCGAAGACGGCCCAGAGCAGTCCCCACACAGCCAGCCAGAACCGCATGCGCAGGGGACTGCGCGCGGTCGCCGGTTCGTTCCCGGAACGCATGACGGTCACCATCTCCCGTCCGAGCCCCGAAGGGGGCTCTTCCAGGATGGACCCTGCGGAGGGGTGCGGGGAACCGGTCAGTGGATGACGCTGTAGCTGCGCCACGGCAAGGCGCCCGGCGCGATCTCGTTGCTGGTGCTGGTGGGGAGGTAGATGTTGTGCTTCCCCTTGCAGTCGCGCGTCGGGTACAGCCTGATGTCGACGAGGGTGTCGTTCTCGACCCTGGTCGCCCCTCTCGGGACGAGAAGGCGGTGGCAGCCGTTCACCGAGGGGCTCGTCACGGTCACCACGACGTCGCGCTCCGTCTCGTACGAGAGCGTGCCGACCATGGTGCGGTCCAGGCTCGAACAGCCGGCGACGGAGAGAGTGAGCAGCACGGCCCCGGTGGCGGTCGTGAGACGCCGGCGAACGGACATGGCGGTTCCTCTTCTGTCGGAGTCCGGGTCTTGCTCCGGCGGCACCTCGGGTGCACCCGGTCCAAGCCACCCTCGCGCCCCCGGAGGCCCGTGTCATCCGCTGCTGGGCCGCTCGGGCGAACCCGACTGACGGCCGTTGTCAGACCCCCGCCGTAAGGTCGGAGATCCGGTCGGACACTCGTCACCCGGTGGGAAGGAGCGCGGAGCCGTGGCACACACCTGGACGACCAGCGCCGCCGTCTTCCTGTCGGCCGCCCTGCCCCGCGAGGGCCGCGTCGCCTTCTGGGCCCCCGACGGCGACGCGCTGCCGGACCCGGCGGAGAGCGGCGCGGAGCGCGTCGAGCTGACCGTCGTCCGGAGGCACGGAAGCGGCGCCCGCTCACGGGCCGTGCCCGCCGTCACCCTCCCCGTCGCCGCCGCGCTGCCCCATCTCGTCGCGGCCCGCCGCCACCCCGCCGCGCACCCCGCCACCGCCTGCTGGGGGGCCGCCGCCCTGCACGCCCTCCAGCTGGTCGCCCGCGGCAGGCTGCTGCCCGGCCTCACCGCCGACGACATGGACGCCTGGCGGGCCGGCCCGCTGGACGCCGACGACATCGCCCACCTGCGGGCCGTCGCCGCGGCCATGCCGTACGAGGCGCACGCCGTGCCCGCCCCCGGACCCGGCCCGCTCCGCCTGCCCGATCCCGAGGCGCTCGTGCGCGCCTTCCTCGACGCGGTCGCCGACACCCTGCCCCGTACGCCGGCCGCCGCCCACGCGGTCGGGGCGCCGTTCGCGGCCCGCGCGCCGCAGCACCTGCCCCGCGCGCGTGCCTGGGCGGCGGAGGCCGCAGCCGGGATGGACGCGGGGGTACGGGTCTCGCTCCGCCTCGACCTGTCGGGGTACGAGCTGTTCGACATCGCCGACACCGCCGCGGGGGAGGAGGGCGGCGCCGAGCGTCAGGCCGCCGCCGCGGTCCTCCAGATCCACAGCCTCGCCGACCCGACCCTCGTCATCGACGCCCTGGCCCTGTGGGCGGGGGAAGGCGAGCACTTCGGGCCGCGCGCCCGGATCGACGCGGTGCTCGCCCTGCGCCGGGCCGCCCGCGTCTGGCCCCCGCTGGCCCGGCTCCTGGAGCGGGACGTGCCCGACGTCCTGGCCGTCAGCGAGGACGAGCTGTACGAACTGCTCGGCCCGGCGGCGGCCCGGCTCGCCGACGCCGGGATCGCCCTCCACTGGCCGCGCGAGCTGGCCCGCTCGCTGAGCGCCTCCGCCGTCGTCCGCCCCGCCCTCTCCGCGCCCGGCTCCGCGACCGACGGCACGGCCTTCTTCGACAGCGAGGAGCTCCTGCGGTTCAACTGGCAGCTGGCTCTCGACGGCGATCCCCTCACCGAGCGGGAGATGGACCTCCTCGCCGAGGCCCACCGGCCCGTCGTGCGCCTCCGCGACCAGTGGGTCGTCGTCGACCCCGACCTCGTCCGCAAGGCCCGCAAGCGCGAGCTGGGCCTGCTGGAACCGGTCGACGCGCTCGCCGTCGCCCTCACCGGCACCGCGGAGGTGGACGGCGAGACCGTCCCCGCCGTCCCCGTCGGGGCGCTCGCCGCCCTCCGGGACCGGCTCATGGCCGGCCCCGAGACCGTGCAGGCCCCGCCCGGCCTGACCGCCACCCTCCGCGACTACCAGCTCCGCGGCCTCGCCTGGCTGGACCTGATGACCTCGCTCGGCCTCGGCGGCTGCCTCGCCGACGACATGGGCCTCGGCAAGACCGTCACGCTCATCGCCCTCCACCTGCGCCGCGCCCGCCGCGCCCCCACCCTCGTCGTCTGCCCGGCATCCCTCCTCGGCAACTGGCAGCGGGAGATCGAGAAGTTCGCCCCCGGCACCCCGGTGCGCCGCTTCCACGGCGCCGACCGCGGACTCGACGGCGTGGACGGCGGTTTCGTCCTCACCACCTACGGCACCCTGCGCACCAGCGCCGCCCAACTCGCCGAGCGGGAGTGGGGCATGGTCGTCGCCGACGAGGCGCAGCACGTCAAGAACCCGTTCTCCGCGACCGCGAAGGCGCTGCGCGAGATCCCGGCACCGGCGCGGGTCGCCCTGACAGGCACCCCCGTGGAGAACAACCTCTCCGAACTGTGGGCGCTCCTCGACTGGACCACCCCCGGTCTCCTCGGCCCGCTCAAGGCCTTCCGCTCCCGCCACGCCCGTGCCGTCGAGAACAACGAGGAGATCGAGCACGCGGAGGCCGTCGAGCGGCTCGCCCGGCTCGTACGGCCCTTCCTGCTGCGCCGCCGCAAGTCCGACCCCGGGATCGTCCCCGAGCTGCCGCCCAAGACCGAGTCCGACCATCCCGTGTCCCTCACCCGGGAACAGGCCTCGCTGTACGAGGCGGTCGTCCGCGAGACGATGGCGCAGATCGAGGCCGCCGAGGGCATGGCCCGCCGCGGGCTCGTCATGAAGCTGCTGACCTCCCTCAAGCAGATCTGCAACCACCCCGCGCAGTACCTCAAGGAGCAGGCGCCGCGCGGCAGCGGCACCGCCCGGCTGGCCGGCCGCTCCGGGAAGCTCGCCCTGCTCGACGAGCTCCTCGACACGATCCTCGCCGAGGACGGCTCCGTGCTCGTCTTCACCCAGTACGTGTCGATGGCCAGGCTCCTCGCCGATCACCTGGCCGCGCGCGGCATCCAGGCCCAACTGCTCCACGGCGGCACCCCGGTGGCCGAGCGCGAGCGGATGGTCGACCGCTTCCAGGCCGGCGAGATCCCCGTCTTCCTGCTCTCCCTGAAGGCCGCGGGGACGGGCCTCAACCTCACCCGCGCCGGCCACGTCGTGCACTACGACCGCTGGTGGAACCCGGCCGTCGAGGAGCAGGCCACCGACCGGGCCTACCGGATCGGACAGACCCAGCCGGTGCAGGTCCACCGCCTCGTCGCCGAGGGCACGGTCGAGGACCGCATCGCCGAGATGCTGCTCGCCAAGCGGGCCCTGGCCGATGCCGTCCTCGGCTCCGGCGAGGCCGCCCTGACCGAGCTGACCGACCGCGAGCTGGCCGACCTGGTGTCCCTGAGGAGGCACGCGTGAACCACCTGCGCTCCGCCCGCGGGGGCCTGCCCCGTCACGACGACCGCCGCCGGAGCTTCCCGCAGGTCGCGCCCCGCGACGCGCCCGACGGACGGTTCGCCGCCACATGGTGGGGGAACGCCTGGGTCGAGGCGCTGGAGGGCACCGCCCTCGACCCGGCGCGCCTCGCACGCGGGAAGGCGTACGCAGGGCGCGGCCACGTCGATGCGATCACCGTCACCCCCGGCCGGGTCGTCGCCTACGTCCACGGCAGCCGCACCCGCCCGTACCGCACCGAGATCAGGATGCGGACCCTCGGCGACGACGGCTGGGAGCGGTTCCTCGACGAGGCCACCGCCCGCCCCGATCACATCGCCGCCCTCCTCGACAAGGACGTGCCGCACGCCCTGGAGGCCGTCACCGGCCTGCTGCCCGCGCCGGGGGACCTCGTCCCCGACTGCTCCTGCCCGGACGACGGTTACCCCTGCAAGCACGCCGCCGCGCTCTGCTACCAGGCGGCGAGACTCCTCGACGAGGACCCGTTCGTCCTCTTCCTGATGCGCGGTCGCGGCGAGCAGGAGCTGCTCGCCGAGCTCACCCGGCGCAACGCCGCCCGGTCCGCCGCCGAGACGACCGCCGCCGCGCCGCCGATGCCGACGGTCCCCGCCCGCGCCGCGCTCGCCGCGACGGCGGCCGGACTCCTGCCGCTTCCCCGGCCGTTGGCGCTTCCCGACCGGCCGGGCCGTCCGGCCGTCTTCCCGCCCGATCCCGAGGCCCCCGATCCGCTCGCCCTCGACCTCCTGGCGAGCGAGGCCGCGGTCCGCGCCCACACCTTCCTCGCCACCGGACACGACCCGGTCGCCGCGCTCACCCCGTGGCAGGACGCGGTCCGGCTGGCCGCAGCGCACCCCGGTTCCGGGCTCACCGCCTCGACCCGCGCTCTCTACCGCGACCTGGCCTACGCGTTGGACCGCACACCCACGGACCTGGCCCGGGCCGTCGCCGCCTGGCGGCAGGGCGGCGCCGCCGGACTCGCGGTCCTGGAGGAGCCCTGGGACCCGCCGGCCGGCCCGTTCGACCGGGCCCGACCCGCGCTGCTCGCCGCCGACTTCCCCGCCTTCCGCCCCTGGCGCAACCGGCTTTCGACGGAATCCCTCCAGCTCAGGCTGGGCCGGGACGGCCTCTGGTACGGCTACGAGTCGGACGCGGGCCGCGAGGACTGGTGGCCGCGCGGCGAGCCCGATCCGGACCCGGTAGGCGCCCTCACCGACCTCCTGGGAAGGTGACGGGAAGGGGGCCGACACTCGAACGGCTCCCCAAGGCACCCCACTCGAAGGAGTGAATCACGCCAACGGCCGGATCCGGCACCCGTGTTTGTCGCGTTGATTCCGGTACGGGCGCTTGCCCGTTTACACCTCCGGAAGGCAGGAAGCCATGAGGCAGATTCGCCGAAGTGGTCTGGCCACACTGATGGTCACGGGTGGGGCGCTCGCGCTCTCGGCGGGCGCCGCCCATGCAGACGCCGGTGCCGAGGGCGCCGCGGTCGGTTCGCCGGGGGTGGTCTCCGGCAACACGGTCCAGCTGCCCGTGCACGTACCGGTCAACGTCTGCGGCAACACGGTCAACGTCATCGGGCTGCTCAACCCGGCGGCCGGCAACAGCTGTGCCAACAAGTCGGCCGCGCCCGAGCCGGGCGGCTACGGCGAGGAGGACGGCGGCCGGTCGCACAAGGACCTGCCCGGCACCCCGCGCGGCGGCGAGCAGGGCGGCGGCTCCGAGGGCGGCTCCGCTGGGGGCGGCTCCTCCAACGGCGGTGGCGCCACCGCCGAGACCCACACCGAGGGTTCCCCCGGCATCCTCTCGGGCAACGGCCTCCAGCTGCCGATCGACCTTCCCGTGAACGTCAGCGGGAACTCGGTCAACGTCGTCGGCATCGGCAACCCGGCCGTCGGCAACACCGCGGTCAACGGCCCCGGCAAGCCCGCCCAGCCGATCGAGAAGCCGACGCCGCGCCCGCAGACCCCCGTCAGGAACGTGCCGGTTCCGCGCGCCGAGGAGACCCCGAAGCCCGCCCCCGCGCCCGTGCCCGCCCCCGCTCACGCACCGCAGAGCGAGTCCGACGACGTCGCGCTGGCCGCGACGGGCTCGGAGACCGTCGGCTACGCCGCCGCGGGGAGCGCCGCGCTGCTGCTCGGCGGCGCCCTGATGTACCGCCGCGCCCGCCGCGCCGGGGACCAGGCCTGACGGTCCCCTCCCCGCGCCGGGGACCGGACCCAGGGTCCGCCCTGCGCGCCCCGACCGACGCGCGCTGACACCCGAGCCGTCAGCCGCGTCCCGGGCCGCGCGTGTCCTCGGCGCCGTGGCGCCAGGCCCGGAGCACCGCCTCGATGGCGGGAGCGACCCTCGTCCGGGCCTGGTGCCGGGGAACACCCTGCATCAGCAGGCTGTCGTACGGTGTGTCGACATGCCGTACGGAGGCGCGTACGGCGGCGGTGACGGCGCCCCGGTCGAGCGACCGGCCCGCGGCCGTGCGCCCCACGCGCCCGCTGCCCTTCGCCGAGGCGTGCTCGGAGATCTCCGTGGCCCGGTCCCCCGGGCAGGACGGGAACAGGCGGAGGATCTCGGCCCGCAGGGTCGCGGTGATCTCGGCGTCGACCGCCGCCCGCCGCGCCGCGTCCCGGGCCCGTCGCCTGGCCCGTGCCTCCGCGTCCGCCAGGCAGGCCGCCTCCGCCCGTGCCAGCGCCGCCTCCTCTACGAGCAGGCCCTGACGCTCGTACCGCGTACGGCGCTTGTTGTGCCGTACCACCACCGCCCAGAGGGTGCTGCCCTCCCTGGCGCGCCGGGTGAGCGCCGCGTCCCCCCTGCGCAGGAACACCAGATGGCCCAGGTCGGCGCAGTCCAGGCAGACCAGTGTGTTGAACTCGACGACCATCCGCTCCAGCGGCCCCTGGAGGCACTCCGAGCAGCGGCGCCGCCGCAGCGGCTCCACGACGACGGGTGCGACGAGGTCCACGTCCCGCCTCCCCTCAGCGGACGCCGGGCGCGGCGGCGGCGATGAACGTGGCGAGCGACTCCTTGGCCCTCTCCGAACGGCGGGCGCGATCCGCCTCGTCGACCGCGTCGTGCATGCAGTGGGACTCCACGAAGGCCGCCTCGGCGAGCCGTCGGGTCTCCGGGTCGTCGCAGACCAACTGGACGCGGAAGAGTGCCTGTCGGGCGGCGGTGCGCTGCCGGTACGAGGCGTGGCGGGACTCCTCCGCCTCCTTCGAGCCGGGCTTCATGGCCGCCCGGAACCAGCGGTCGTTCTGGCTGTGCCGGTAGTCGACGACCGCGCCCGCGAAGGCGCTGTACGTCTCGATCCGCTCCTGGCGCAACTGCTCGTTCCGGGCGAGCGCGGCTGTCCGCTCCGTGGTCCGGCCCTGGAACCAGTGCGTGGCGACCACGCCCAGCAGAGTTCCCATCACGGCTATCAGCGCCACATCCATGACCGGCCGACCCTCCCCGATTCTCCGGCCGCAGTCCTCGGCCGATTCGCTCGTCCGCGTCCGAAGATCCTTCGGACCCTCAGATCATGACAGCCGGGGGGCGGGACGTCACTGGCGGTAGCTGCTCAGGAAGCGGCCGATGCGGCTGATGGCGGCGTCGAGGTCGTCGGCGTACGGCAGGGTCAGGATGCGGAAGTGGTCCGGGCGCGGCCAGTTGAAGCCCGTTCCCTGGACGACCTGGATCTTCTCCCGCAGCAGCAGGTCGAGGACGAACTTCTCGTCGTCGTGGATCTTGTGCACGGCGGGGTCGAGGCGCGGGAAGGCGTACAGCGCGCCCTTCGGCTTCACGCACGAGACGCCGGGGATCTCGTTGAGCTTCTCCCAGGCCCGGTCGCGCTGTTCGCGCAGCCGGCCGCCGGGGGCGGTGAGCTCGTGGATCGACTGCCGGCCGCCGAGCGCGGCCTGGATGGCGTACTGGGCGGGGGCGTTGGGGCAGAGCCGCATGGAGGCCAGCATGGTGAGGCCCTCCAGGTAGTTCCTGGCGTGCTGCTTCGGTCCGCTGACGACCAGCCAGCCGGAGCGGAAGCCCGCCACCCGGTACGTCTTCGAGAGCCCGCCGAAGGTCATGACCACCAGGTCGGGGGCGAGGGAGGCGGCCGGGTAGTGGACGGCCTCGTCGTAGACGATCTGGTCGTAGATCTCGTCGGCGAAGACCATCAGGCCGTGGCGGCGGGCGAGATCGAGGATGCCCTCGACGATCTCCTTCGGATAGACCGCCCCGGTGGGGTTGTTGGGGTTGATGATGACGACGGCCCGGGTCCGGTCGGTGATCTTCGACGCCATGTCGTCGAGGTCCGGGTACCAGTCGGCCGACTCGTCGCAGAGGTAGTGCACCGCCTTGCCGCCGGCGAGGGTGGTGACCGCCGTCCAGAGCGGGAAGTCAGGGGCGGGGATCAGGACTTCGTCGCCGTCCTCCAGGAGGGCCTGGACGGCCATGGAGACCAGTTCCGACACACCGTTGCCGAGGAAGACGTCGTCGACGTCGACCTCGGGCAGGCCCATGGCCTGGTAGCGCTGGGCGACGGCGCGGCGGGCCGAGAGGATGCCACGGGAGTCCGTGTAGCCGTGGGCCTTGGGGAGCATCCGGATCATGTCCTGGACGATCTCCTCGGGCGCCTCGAAGCCGAAGAGCGCCGGGTTTCCGGTGTTGAGGCGCAGGACGCTGTGGCCCGCCTCCTCCAGCGCGTTGGCGTGCTCGATCACCGGACCGCGGATCTCGTAGCAGACCTCGCTCAGCTTGCTCGACTGCCGGAACTCCATGTCCGACCTCCCCAGGTCCCCGGAATCAGTGTTGCTTGGTTTTACCAAGTTAGAGCTTGGAAAGTCCAACAACATGTCTAGACTGCGTCGCATGCCACGTCAGCCACGCCGCCGCAGCTACGACCAGCACTGCGCCGCAGCGCGCGCCCTCGACCTCGTCGGCGACCGCTGGACCCTGCTCGTCGTCCGCGAACTCCTCGCCGGTCCGCGCCGCTACACCGACCTCCACGCCGACCTCCCGGGCGTCAGCACCGACATGCTCGCCGGACGCCTCAAGGACATGGAGGGTGCCGAGCTCGTCACCCGCCGCCGACTGCCCCCGCCCGCCTCGGCGTCCGTGTACGAACTCACCCCGCGCGGCCGGGACCTGCTGCCCGTCCTGCGCTCGCTCGCCGCGTGGGGGGCGCCCGAGCTGGGCGAACCGCGGCCGACCGACGCCGTCCGTGCGCACTGGTACGCGATCCCGCTCCTCGGACCGCTCGCGGAACTGGGCCCCGGGGTCGTCCAGGTGAGCCTGGACGAGGGGGAGTTCCATGTACGGATCGGGGGCGACGGGAGCGTGGCGTACGGGGACGGGACGTACGGGGACGGGGCGACGGGCGCCCCCGATGCCCGGCTGCGGACCGACGTGGCGACCTGCCGGGCCCTCGCCGAGGGGGAGTTGACGCTCGCCGCGGCGATCGAGTCGGGGCGGGCAACCCTCGAACGTACCGCATCGGCCGTGCAGGCGCGCTGACCCGCGTTCCTTGATCGAATTCCCGACCCGGACCTCCCGCCTCCGGGTAGCGTATGGCCGTTTCGGCGGTCGTGGAACGTACGGCCGCCCCGCGAACTCGGAGGGCGATTCCATGGGGCTGGGGCTGGACATAGGCGAGGCGGCGCGCGTCGCGCGCCGCCGCAGAAGTCGTCCCGTCGCGGGCACGGGCGCCGCGGTGGCGGTCGTACCGTCCGCCACGGTGGCCTCGCCCGGCAGCGGCGTCAGTGGAACCGTGCTCGCCAAGGGCACCTCGGACGGCGAGCTGAAGGTCGAGCCGCCCGAGGGCGACACCGATGTCGTCGTCCGGACCATCACCATCGCCCCCGGTGGTTCGACCGGCTGGCACCACCATCCCGGACAGGTCATCGCCGTCGTCCAGGCCGGCACGCTCACCCGTACCCTCGACGACTGTTCGGTCGAAGTGACCTCGGCGGGCGGGGCGTTCGTCGAAGCCTCGGGCGGGGAGCACGTCCACGTCGGCCGCAACCTCGGCAGCGAGCCCGTCGTCCTGTACGTGACCTACCTGCTGCCCAAGGGGGCACCGCTCTCGATCGACGAGCCGGCCCCGGCCTGCGCCCCGGCCTGAGACCAGGGCTGAGCGTCCGCCAGGGCGGCCGCCAGCCGGTCCCGGGCCGCGGTCTGCGCCGCGATCCGCGCGTCGAGGACGGCCAGTCGCTCGCGGGCGATCTCCAGCCCGCGGGCGGACGGCACGGCCGAGGGCATGTCGCCGTCGAGGCAGGAGCGGAACGCGGACACGTCGTCCAGCGTGAGCCCGGCGGCCAGCAGGTAGCGGATGTTGGACACGCGCGCGACGGCGCCTTCCCCGTACACCCGGTATCCGTTGTCCGCCCGGGTCGACGCGATCAGTCCCGCCTGCTCGTAGTGGCGCAGCGCGCGCGGCGACACCCCTGTCCGCCGGGCCAGTTCACCGATGCGCAAGGACGCCACCTCCGCCCGCAGTCGTATCACGTGACCAGCGCGCCCCCGTCGACGGGCAGGATGACGCCGGTCACGAAACCCGAGTCGGGCGCGGCGAGCGAGGTGATCACCCGTGCGACCTCCTCGGGCCTGCCGAGGCGCCCCAGCGGGGTGTGCGTGAGCTGCCAGGCCCGCAGCGCCGCCAACCGCTCGGGGGAGAGGCCCATGTGGTCGGCGATCGGGGTGTCGATCGCGCCGGGGGCGACGGCCACCACGCGGACTCCGGCGGGCGCGAGCTCCAGTGCCCAGCACCGGGTCAGGGTCTCCAGGGCGCTCTTGGTCGCCGGATAGACGGAGTTGGCGGGCCAGCCGCGCTGCCCGACCGCCGTCGACACGTTCACCACCACGCCCCGGGACTCCTTGAGCGCGGGGACGGCGGCCTGGGTGAGGAGGACGGGGGCGACGAGGTTCGTCTCCAGGAGCGGGGTGATCACGGAGCGGTCGAGGGTGCCGAGGGGGCCGCCGGAGGAGATCCCGGCGTTGTTGACGAGGACGTCGAGGCGGCCGTGGGCGGTCACGGCCGCCTCGACGATCTCCTCGGCGGCCCCCTCCGCCGTCACGTCCGCGACGAACGGGTGGATCCCGGGGTGTCCCTCGGCGGCCTCCCGCAGTGGCTCCTTCCTGCGGCCGACGGCGACGACCGTCGCCCCCTGTCCGGCGAAGGCGCGCGCGGTGGCCCGGCCGATGCCGGTGCCCGCGCCCGTGACGACGACGACCCTGGTGGGTGTGGTGGTGTCCATGAATCCGATGGTCGAACAGTGACGCCAGTGACAAGGTCAAGCCGTGACGACGCGGAATGTGCCGGGATGCGGGAAGTGGCGGGCAGGATGAGCGGGATGCGATACGAGGCGATCACCTGGGAACGGCTGGCCGGCACGCTCGCCGGGCACCTGGACGCGGCCACGCCCGGCGACGGCGGGCCATGGCTCAAGGTCGGCATCGACGGGCCGCCCGCCGCACCCGGCGGCGAGCTCGCCGGACTCCTGGCCGAGGCACTCCGGGCACGCGGCAGAGCCGTCCACGTGGCCGGCACCGGCGGCTTCCTGCGGCCCGCCTCCCTCCGGTACGAGTACGGGAAGAGGGACCCCGACGCGTACTACGACGGGTGGACCGACATCGGGGCCCTCTGGCGCGAGGTCTTCGCCCCGCTGGAGCCCGGCGGCACCGGACGTGTGCTGCCCGACCTGTGGGACCCGGCCACGGACCGGGCGACCCGCAGCCCGTACGTGACGCTGCCGCCCGGCGGGGTGCTGCTGCTCCACGGGCCGTTCCTCCTCGGCCACTGGTTCCCCTTCGATCTCACCGTGCACCTGCGTCTCTCGCCCGGCGCACTCGCCCGGCGCACCGAGGAGTCCTGGACGCTGCCCGCGTTCGCGCGGTACGAGACGGAGGTAGACCCCGTCGCGACCGCCGACGCCGTCGTGCGCGCCGACGACCCGCGCCACCCGGCCTGGACCGGGCTGGGCGGCAGGGGCTGACAGCGACCGACGAGGACCGACCGGGGCCAAGGAGCTGGCCGGGGCCAAGGAGCTGACCGGGGCCGAGGGGAGTCCGGGGCTAAGGGGAGTCCGGGGGGCGGCCTCCCACGAGAGTGACCGCCTCCGCGCCCGCACGGCATCCGGCCTCCGCGGCCTTCGCGGCGTCCGCGCCCGCGAGCCGGGCCGCCAGGAACGCCCCGGTGAAGGCGTCGCCCGCGCCCGTCGAGTCCACCCGCAGCGCCGCGGGCACCGGAGGCGCCGCCACTCGTGCCGTGACCGCGCCGTCCTCGGCGACCAGCGCGCCCGCCGCTCCGAGAGTGACCACGACCAGCGGGTGGCGCCGGCTCAGCTCCGCGGCCGCCGCTTCCGGTTCACGGCCCCCGGCCAGCAGTCGGGCCTCGTCGGCGTTGGGCAGCAGGACGTCGGCGCCCGCCGTGGCCGTCAGGAACCCGTCCACCCCCAGCTCCGCGAGGAACCCCGCCGAGGCCGGGTCGATGCTCACCGGGACGCCCGCCTCCTGTGCGTCCCGCAGCGCACGCCGGGCCGTCTCGCGGCTCGTCGCGGCGAAGAACAGGTAGCCGGACAGATGCAGAGCGGCCACTCCGTCGAGCAGGCCGGCCGTCCAGTCGCCGGGGGAGAGGCGCAGCGCGGCGCCGCTGTCGGTGAGGAAGGTCCGCTCGGCCGAGGTGTCGACGAGCGCGATCACGGTGGCCGTCGCGACCTCCGTGTCCCGGACCAGCAAGGGGTGCACCCCGGCCCGTCTCAGCGCCCGCTCGTGCCACTCCGCCGCGTCCGTCCCGACCCGGCCGAGCAGCCGTACGTCCTCGCAGCCGGAACGCACCGCCCAGCAGGCCGCGTTGGCTCCGGCGCCGCCCGGGAGGGTCCGGATCTCCGCCGCCGTGTCCGTCGCGGCGGCGAGGGGCGTCCGGTGCCGGGCGACGACGTCCGTCACCACGTCCCCGACGACCAGCAGCGCGCGCCCCGGCCGCCTCACCGGCCGCCCGCGCCGGTCGCCCCCGCGCTCGGTATCCCCGAGCGGTACGCCGTCGCGATCCGGGCGGCGAGCCGGACGTTGCCCCGGACCGCCGCGAGGTTCGCCTCCAGGGACGCCCCTTCGGTGTGCACCGTCAGGTATTCGAGCAGGAACGGCGTCACCGCCTGCCCCGTGATCGCCTTCTCCTTCGCCGCCGCGAGCCCCCGTGCGAGGACCCGGTCGTGGAGCGCCGGGTCCAACTGCTCCGCCTCCGGCACCGGGTTGGCCACGACGAGCGCGGCCTGCCGCCCGCCGAGCGCGTCCTGGGCCCGTATGACCGCCGCCACCTCCTCCGGGCTCCGCAGGGTCCAGTCGACGGGCTCGCCCGAGGAGGACAGATAGAACCCGGGGAAGTGCTCGGTGCCGTACCCGACGACCGTCACCCCCAGCGTCTCCAGGCGCTGCAGCGTCGCCGGCACGTCGAGGATCGACTTCACCCCGGCGCACACCACCGTGATCCCGACCTCGGCGAGCAGGCGCAGGTCGGCCGATTCGTCCTGCGTCTCGCTCCACTCGCGGTGCACGCCGCCGAGGCCGCCGGTCGCGAAGACCCGTAGGCCCGCCGCGTCCGCGAGCCATGCCGTCGCCGAGACCGTCGTCGCCCCGGTCACCCCGGTCGCCAGGGCCGGGGCCAGATCGCGGTGGCCCAGCTTCCGCACCGCGGGGTCCTCTGCGATCCGGACCAGCGCCGCGCGGTCCAGGCCGACCCGGGCGGTGCCGTCGATCACGGCGACGGTGGCGGGGACGGCGCCCCCGGCCCGTACGAGCTCCTCCAGCTCCAGGGCGACGGCCAGATTGCGCGGGCGGGGCAGGCCGTGGGCGATGATCGTCGATTCCAGCGCGACGACGGGACGCCGCTCGTGGAGCGCCTCCCGTACCTCTTCGGACACCTGTGTGGACATGTCCCATTCCTGGCGCGACCACGGGTCCCGCAAACCTCGCTGGCGAGCTCCTGCCACACACCGCGGCACCTTCGGCCACGGCTGCGGAATCCGTGACGGCGGCGCCGCTCCGGCGGCCGGGGACCGCCACGGGCCCCGGCGCGCCTCACCGGGAGCGTGGTGCGGAATCCGTCGCCGTCGGCGTATTCGGGTAAGTCGCCTGGTAGGAGGCGAAGCGGAGTGATCTGTTCCATCAGATCCCGGTCCTCGGGCGGCTCCGGACCCCCGCTACAGTCACCGCCCATGACGACACATGACGTGCCTTCCTTCGCCGTGCACATCCCCGACGCGGAGCTCGAGGCGGACCCGCTCGACCCCGCCCAGATCGTCTCCGGCACGCCCGAGGTGACGGGCAAGGTGCTGTGGGAGTCCGCTGACGGAAAGCAGCTGCGCGGCATCTGGCAGATCACGCCCGGCGTCGTCACCGACACCGAGGCCAACGAGCTCTTCGTGGTGGTCAGCGGACGGGCGACCGTCGTCGTCGAGGGCGGGGAGACCCTGGAGATCGGACCCGGCGACGCATGCGTGCTGCGCGAGGGCGACCGGACGACCTGGACCGTGCACGAGACCCTCCGCAAGGCGTACCACATCAGCCTCTGAGGCCTCCTGGGGTGCCCGCGGCGGCGGCTCCGACGGCCTTGCGGGCAGTGGGAGTTGAAAGTCTGGTAGGAAACCTTCCTATCGGCTAGCATCCCGGCCAGCGGCTTGGCGCGGCGCCCGACCCTACGGGTGTGACGCGCTCAGCGAGAGCTCTGACCCGGCCGCCGAGCACCACCCCGCCGCGTGGCGCCCGCATCGCCACGCGGCAGGGCCGTCGTGCTCCGCACCGGTGTCCAGCTCTCGCCGACCCCTCAGGCCAGGGAGCCCAGGTATGCGCCTGTTCGCCTCCACACCACCGCGCAGCACCCCCACCACCACCCTCACGACCTCCTTCACCACCACCCGTCTGACCCTCGTCCTCACCGCCGTCCTGCTGCTCGTCGGCGGACTCCTGCTCGCCCATCCGGACCGGGCCGGCGCCGCCGCCGACACACTGATCTCCCAGGGCCGGCCGGCCACCTCCTCCTCCGTCGAGGACAGCACCTTCGGCCCGGAGAAGGCCTTCGACGGCGTCTCCACCACCCGCTGGGCCAGCGCCGAGGGCGTCGACCCGCAGTGGATCCGGGTCGACCTCGGCGCCGGGGCCACCGTCTCCCGCGTCAAGCTCGTCTGGGAGGCCGCCTACGCCAAGGCCTACCGCGTCGAGATCTCCGCCGACGGCACCACCTGGACCCGCCTCGCCACCGAGACCGCCGGCAACGGCGCCTCGGACGACTGGACCGGACTCACCGGCCAGGGCCGCTACCTGCGCGTCTACGGGACCGCCCGCGGCACCTCGTACGGCTACTCCCTCTTCACGGTCGAGGTCTACGGCACGACCAGCACCACGCCCCCGCCCACCGGCGCCTTCACCGTCGTCGCGGCCGGGGACATCGCCGCCCAGTGCACGGCCTCCAGCAGCTCCTGCGCCCACCCCAAGACGGCGGCCCTCGCGCAGCGGATCGCCCCGTCCTTCTACCTGACCATGGGCGACAACCAGTACGACGACGCCCTGCTCTCCGACTTCCGCGCCTACTACGACAAGACGTGGGGCGCCTTCAAGGCGAAGACCCGGCCCGTGCCCGGCAACCACGAGACCTACGACCCGGCCGGCCCGCTCGCCGGCTACAAGTCGTACTTCGGAGCGATCGCCTACCCCCAGGGGAAGCCCTACTACAGCTACGACCAGGGCAACTGGCACTTCGTCGCCCTCGACTCCAACTCCTTCGACGACCCCGCGCAGATCCAGTGGCTCAAGGACGACCTCGCGCGGAACACCAAGGGCTGCCTCGCCGCCTACTTCCACCACCCGCTGTACTCCTCCGGCGGCCACGGCAACGACCCGGTCTCCAAGCCCGTCTGGAAGATCCTCTACGGCGCCAAGGCCGACCTGGTGCTCAACGGACACGACCACCACTACGAGCGCTTCGCCCCGCAGGACCCCGAAGGCCGGGCCACCGCCGACGGCATCGTCGAGATCGTCGGCGGCATGGGCGGCGCCGAGCCCTACGACATCGAGACGGTCCAGCCCAACAGCCAGAAGCGGATCAGCGGTCCGTACGGCGTCCTGAAACTGGACCTCACCGACACCACCTACACCTGGCAGTACGTCGGCACCGACAACCAGGTCAAGGACTCCGGCCCGACCTACACCTGCCACTGATGTACCTCGCGACCACCGGTCGCCGCGACGCGCCGCCCACCCCCTCGCGGGGCAGGCGGCGCGTCCCGGGCACCGTCCTCGCGCTCGGCGCGGTCAGCCTGGTCACCGACATCTCCTCGGAGATGGTGACCGCCGTGCTGCCGCTCTACCTCGTCGTCGGACTCGGCCTCTCCCCGCTCCAGTTCGGGCTGCTCGACGGGCTCTCCACCGGCGCCACCGCGCTCGTACGGATCCTCGGCGGAGCCACCGCCGACCGAGGAGGACGCCACAAACAGGTCGGAGGGCTCGGCTACGCCCTCTCCGCCTGCTCCCGGCTCGGCCTCCTCCTCGCGGGCGGCTCGGCCGCCGGGATCGCCGGGGCCATCGCCGCCGACCGGCTCGGCAAGGGCGTCCGCACGGCTCCGCGCGACGCGCTCATCACTCTGCACAGCCCGCCCGAGGAGCTGGGCCGCGCCTTCGGCACCCACCGCGCCATGGACACCACCGGGGCCCTCCTCGGCCCGCTGGCCGCCTTCGCCCTCCTGTGGGCCACGGCGGAGGCCTACGAGGCGGTCTTCGCCGTCAGCTTCTGCGTCGGGGCCTTCGGCGTCCTGCTGTGGGTGCTGTGCGTCCCGGGGCGTCGGCGAAGCCCGAAGCCGCCGCTGCGGCCGGCGTCGCCGGGTCCCCGCCCCGGCGCAGAAGCGGCGCCACGCGCGCGTGGCGGGGTCTTCAGCGCGCTGCGCTCGCCCGCGTACCGGCGGATCCTCCTGTGCGCCGCCCTCCTCGGAGCCACCACGGTGGGCGACGCCTTCCTCTACCTGCTGCTCCAGCAGCGGCTCGAACTCGACGCCACCTGGTTCCCGTTCCTGCCGCTCGGCGCCGCCGGCGTCTATCTGCTGCTCGCCGTCCCGGCGGGCCGCCTCGCCGACCGAATCGGCCGCCGCCGGCCGTTCCTGTACGGCCACGGGGCCCTGCTCCTCGCGTACGGGCTGCTCCTCGCCCCCGTGACGGACGTCCTCCTCCTCGGGGGAGTCCTCGTACTCATCGGCATCTTCTACGCGGCCACCGACGGCGTCCTGATGGCCCTGACCGGCCCCTTCCTCACCGAGGGGCGCCAGGCGGGCGGCCTCGCGCTCGTGCAGACCGCGCAGGCGCTGGCCCGGCTCGGCGCCGCCGTCGCGTTCGGCGCCGTCTGGACGGCGAGCGGGCCGCGCACGGCGCTCGTGGCGGCGGGCCTGGCCCTCGCCGCCGCCCTGTGCTGCGCCGCAGGATTCCTGCCCGCGAGCGACCGGCCCGCCGAACCCACGCCCCTCCGAGAGGACTGACCCATGCACGCCGAGACCGACGTCCGCCTGTCCCGCCACGCGCGCGCGTGGATCCTCGTCCTCGCGCTCGTGCTGCTCGGCGGCGGCGCGACCGCCTACACCCTGCGGGCGGCCTCCGGGCGGCAGACCGGGGCCACCGGCACCCCGGTGGCCGGCTTCACCCTCGACGGGGCCCGTCCCGGCGCGCTCCACTTCAGGGACACCGCGACCGGGCGCGTCGCCCGCCTGGACCCCTCCGCGTCCGGCGGCCGGGTCGCCGGCGGGCCGGCCTGCGACCGCTTCCACGCGGCCGGGCCCACCGCGCTCTGCCTGGTGCGCCGGCCGGGCGTCCCGGCCCGCTCGTACGCCCTGGTGCTCGACGACCGGCTGCGCGAGACACGCCGGATCGCGCTCCCGGGCATCCCCAGCCGGGCCCGGGTCTCCGCCTCGGGGCGGATGCTCGCCTGGACGATGTTCGCGACCGGCGACTCCTACGCGCGCTCGTCCTTCTCCACCCGCACGTCCATCCTCGACCTGCGCACGGGATACCTGGTGAAGAACATGGAGCAGATTCCGCTGACCCTCGACGGACGCCGGTACCACGCCCCCGACGTCAACTACTGGGGCGTCTCCTTCGCCGCCGACGACAACCGCTTCTACGCCACCGTCTCGACGGGCGGGCGCACCCATCTCGTCGAGGGAGACATGGCGAACTGGTCGGCCCGGACCCTGCGGGAGAACGTCGAATGCCCGTCGCTCTCCCCGGACGGAACCCGTCTCGCCTTCAAGAAGCGGGTCTCCGAAGGCCCGCGCGAGCCGTGGCGGCTGTACGTGTACGACCTGCGCTCCGGACGGGAGCACCCCGTCGCCGAGCGGCGAGGCATCGACGACCAGGCTCTGTGGACGGACCCCGGGACCCTCGCGTACGGATACGGGGGAGCGGTCTGGTCCGTACCGGCCGACGGCACGGGGGAGCCACGGCGGCTGGCGCGCGGGGCCTCGTCACCCGCGCTGCCGCGCTGACCGCCGTGCAGCCGGCCGCCGTGCGGCAGGCCGCCGTACCGCCGGCCGCCGTGCTCGGTTCAGGCCTTCCGGAGGGCGCCGCGGACCGCGAGCGCCGCCATCGGCAGCAGCAGGCACGCGGCGATCGCGTTGAGCGGCCCGTAGCCCGCCTGCGAGACGATCAGACCGGCCGCGAGCCCGCCGACACCGGCGGCCGTGTTCATCACGAAGTCGGAGAGCCCCTGGACGGCCGCCCGCGCGGCCTGCGGCACCGAGTCGGTGAGCAGCGCCGAGCCGGAGACCAGACCGGCGGACCAGCCGAGGCCGAGGACGAAGAGCCCCAGGGCCGTCCGGCCGTGGCTCGGTCCCGCCGTGCCCGCGATGAGCGCCGCCACGGCGATCAGCCCGACGGCGAGCCCGATCACCGACAGCCGGCCCAGCCGGTCCGAGAGCCAGCCCATCACGGGCGAGAAGGCGTACATGCCCGCGATGTGCCCGCTGATCACGAGGCCGATCAGCTGGATGCCCGCGCCGTGGTGGGTCAGTGCGACCGGGGTCATCGACATGATCGAGACCATCGCGGTGTGCGAGGCGGCGACGGTGACCAGGGCGAGCCGGGCCTGCGGCGATTCCCGTACCGCCCGCATCCCTGCGCGCAGGGAGCGGCCCTCCGGCCGCTCGGCCGCCCCGGGATCCGCGAGGGCGCGGGCGGTGAGCAGCGGGTCCGGGCGCAGGAGGAGGGCGACGACCGCCGCCGAGACGACGAAGACGCCGGCGGCCCAGACGAAGGGCCCCGCGGTGGCGGGGATGCCCAGGCCGGACACGCTCTCCCCGGCGGGTGCGGCGATGTTCGGCCCGAGCACCGCCCCGATCGTGGTCGCCCACACCACGGTGGAGATGGCCCGGGCCCTGCGGTCGGGCTCGGCGAGGTCGGCGGCGGCGAAGCGGGCCGCCAGGTTGGCCGAGGAGCCGGCGCCGAAGCCGACGAGGCCGAGAAGGAGCAGCGGGAAGCTCTCGACGGCCGCGCCGAGCACCACCACCACGGCACCGAGCGCCCCGAGCAGGTACGCCAGGACGAGCCCCGCCCGGCGCCCCCGCGAGGCCATCAGCGCGGCCAGCGGCATGGCGAGCAGCGCGGGACCGGCCACCGTCGCCGTGGAGGCGAGCCCGGACAGAGCCTCCGTACCGCTGACGTCCTTGGCCAGGACGGCGGCGAGCGCGACGCCGATGGCGATGCCGAGGCCGCCGAGGATCTGGGTGGCGATGAGCACGGCCTGCACCCGTCGGCGCAGCGCGGGAAGTTCGGCCGCGGTGACGGGAGCGGATATCCCGTCAGGCAAGGTGACGTCAGGGGCGTCGGGGGAGCTGGTCACTTACGTGAGTGTGCCAGTCGTCCCATCCGATGGGAACGTCCCCCTCAGAACAGCGGCGCGGGCAGCACCCCCTCCAGCGCCAGCAGCTGCCGCTTCGTCTCCAGACCGCCCCCGAAGCCCCCGAGACCGCCGTCGCTCTCCACCACCCGGTGGCACGGCACCACCACGGGCAGCGGATTGGCGCCCATCGCCGCTCCGACCGCCTGCGCCGCGCCCGGCTGCCCCACGCGCCGCGCCAGCTCCCCGTACCCCACGACCGTGCCGTACGGGACGGTCGTCAGCTCGCGCAGCACCTGCCGGTTGAAGCCGGATGTCAGGCTCCAGTCCAGCGGCAGGTCGAAGGCGCGCGGGTCGCCCGCGAAGTACGCGTCGAGCCGGCGTATCGCCTCGGCGAGCAGCCCCGAGGCGCACTCCACCGGCTCCACCCCGAACCGCCCGCGCAGACGGTCGAGCATCTGCACCCGCCGCGCCGCGTCGGCGTGGAACTCGACCCGCACCAGCCCCCGCCCGGTCGCGGCGAGGAAGAGCGGACCGATGTCGCTCTCCACGACCGTCCACTCCACTGCGACGGCCGGTTCGCCGCCCGTCGGCTCCGCTTCGATGTCCATGACGCCCACGGTACGACCCGCCACCGACAAGCGACCGGAGCGGGCCCGACCAGCTCGGGGACCGGGGCGGGAGGCGTCACGAAGGGGCGCCGGGCCACTGCGGAGATCACGGACCGGTCTCGCTCCGGTCTCACGAGTGGAAATTCCCCGGTCACATGGTCGAGAGGCCCCCGGCGCGCCATAATCTCGCCCCGGTAGTACTACCCAGCGGTACCGACTGTTTTCGGACGACGTGGCACCAGGGGTGGAGGACACACGCTCATGCAGGGCACGGTCGACGGATTCAGCTACGGGCTCGTCACTCCGGTGGCCGCTTTCATCATGGCCTGCCTAGGCGGCGCCCTCGGCCTGAGGTGCACCACGAGGTCGCTCCGCCACCGCGACACCTTCAAGGCGGGATGGCTCGCCCTCGGCGCCACCTCCATCGGGACCGGCATCTGGACGATGCACTTCATCGCCATGATGGGCTTCTCCGTCCAGCAGGCCCCGATCAGCTACGACCGCCCCATCACCTTCGCCAGCCTGGGCGTGGCCGTCCTCATGGTCGGCATCGGGATCTTCATCGTCGGCTACCGCGGGGCGACCGCCCTGACACTCGTCACCGGCGGCACGATCACCGGCCTCGGCGTCGCCACGATGCACTACCTCGGCATGGCGGGCATGCGCCTCCACGGCCGCATCGAGTACGACACGCTCACCGTCGCCCTCTCCGTGGTCATCGCCGTCGTGGCCGCCACCGCGGCCCTCTGGGCGGCCGTATCCGTCCATGGATTTCTGGCCAGCCTCGGCGCGAGCCTGGTGATGGGCGGAGCCGTCAGTGGTATGCACTACACCGCCATGGCGGCGGTCAGCGTCCACATCCAGGGCACCGAGACGCCCGTCGGCACCGGCGACACCGCGACCTCGCTGCTCCTGCCGATGCTGATCGGCCCGGCGGTCTTCCTGATCCTGGCCGCCGTGGTCGTCATGTTCGACCCGCTGCTCGTGATGGGCGACCCGGACTGGCAGCGGCCCGCCGCGCAGAGCGTGCACCGCCCGGGCGTGCCGGCCCCGCGCCACGTGCCGTCCTACGGCGAGCCCGCCAACTGGTCGGCCCGCCCCGCCGGCCGCGCCGCCCGCCGGAGCGTCCCCCGCGGCGGCCACCGCTCCCAGGACTGGTGACGGGACCGGTGACGGGACACCTCCGCGACGGGCGGTGAGCGGATCACCGCCCGAGTGTCGGTGCCGGGTCGTACGGTGGTTCCATGCGGCCCGTTTCCAAGATCGAACGTTCGGTGGCGCCCTTCGAGGTCGTCAGCTCCTACCAGCCCAGCGGCGACCAGCCGACGGCCATCGCCGACCTCGAGCGGCGCATCCGCGCGGGCGAGAAGGACGTCGTGCTCCTCGGCGCCACCGGCACCGGCAAGTCGGCCACCACCGCGTGGATGATCGAGAAGCTCCAGCGCCCCACCCTCGTGATGGCGCCGAACAAGACCCTGGCCGCCCAGCTGGCGAACGAGTTCCGCGAACTCCTGCCGAACAACGCGGTCGAGTACTTCGTCTCGTACTACGACTACTACCAGCCCGAGGCGTACGTCCCCCAGTCGGACACGTACATCGAGAAGGACTCCTCGATCAACGAGGAGGTGGAGCGCCTCCGCCACTCCGCGACGAACTCCCTGCTCACCCGCAGGGACGTCGTCGTGGTCGCCTCCGTCTCCTGCATCTACGGCCTCGGCACGCCCCAGGAGTACGTGGACCGCATGGTCCCGCTCAAGGTCGGCGAGGAGATGGACCGCGACCAGCTGCTCCGCCGCTTCGTCGACATCCAGTACACCCGGAACGACCTGGCGTTCACCCGCGGCACCTTCCGGGTCCGCGGCGACACCATCGAGATCTTCCCGGTGTACGAGGAGCTGGCCGTCCGCATCGAGATGTTCGGCGACGAGATCGAGGCGCTCTCCACCCTCCACCCGCTCACCGGCGAGGTCATCAGCGAGGACCGCGAGCTGTACGTCTTCCCCGCCAGCCACTACGTCGCGGGCCCCGAACGCATGGAGCGGGCGGTCAACGACATCGAGCGCGAGCTGGAGGTCCGCCTCGCCGAGCTCGACAAGCAGGGCAAGCACCTGGAGTCCCAGCGCCTGCGCATGCGGACCACGTACGACATCGAGATGATGCGGCAGATCGGCTCCTGCTCCGGCATCGAGAACTACTCGATGCACTTCGACGGCCGCGAGCCCGGCTCCGCGCCGAACACCCTCCTCGACTACTTCCCCGAGGACTTCCTGCTCGTCATCGACGAGTCGCACGTCACCGTGCCGCAGATCGGCGCCATGTACGAGGGCGACGCCTCCCGCAAGCGGACCCTCGTCGACCACGGCTTCCGGCTCCCCTCCGCCCTCGACAACCGCCCGCTGAAGTGGGAGGAGTTCCAGAAGCGGATCGGCCAGACCGTCTATCTCTCGGCGACCCCCGGCACCTACGAACTCTCCCGGGGCGACGGCTTCGTCGAGCAGATCATCCGCCCCACCGGGCTCGTCGACCCCGAGGTCGTCGTCAAGCCGACCGAGGGCCAGATCGACGACCTGGTCCACGAGATCCGGCTGCGCGCCGAGAAGGACGAGCGGGTCCTCGTCACCACCCTCACCAAGAAGATGGCCGAGGACCTCACCGACTACTTCCTGGAGCTCGGCATCCAGGTCCGCTACCTCCACAGCGACGTCGACACCCTGCGCCGCATCGAGCTGCTGCGCGAGCTGCGCGCCGGAGAGTACGACGTCCTCGTCGGCATCAACCTCCTCCGGGAGGGCCTCGACCTCCCCGAGGTCTCCCTCGTCGCCATCCTCGACGCCGACAAGCAGGGCTTCCTGCGCTCCGGCACCTCCCTCATCCAGACCATCGGCCGTGCCGCGCGAAACGTCTCGGGCCAGGTCCACATGTACGCGGACCGGATCACCCCGGCGATGGAGCAGGCCATCGACGAGACCAACCGGCGCCGCGAGAAGCAGGTCGCGTACAACACGGCCCACGGCATCGACCCGCAGCCGCTGCGCAAGAAGATCAACGACATCGTCGCGACCATCGCCCGCGAGGAGGTCGACACCGAGGAGCTCCTGGGCAGCGGCTACCGCCAGACGAAGGACGGGAAGGCCGCGAAGGCGCCCGTTCCCTCGCTCGCCGCGCACGGCCCCAAGGGCCGGGGCAAGGCCGGCAAGTCCGGTGCGGCGGGCTCGACGGTCGAGCTCGGAAGCCGGCCGGCCACCGAACTGGCCGCGATCATCGAGGAGATGACCGACCGGATGCGCGCCGCCGCCGCCGAGCTGCAGTTCGAGGTCGCGGCCCGGCTCCGTGACGAAGTGGGAGAGCTGAAGAAGGAGTTGCGCCAGATGAAGGAGGCGGGTCTCGCCTGACCGGACGCGGTCCGGTGTGTTGCAAGACCGACACAAATCCGGACCGCGGCTCTGCGGTGTCAGTGCCTCTGCGTAGGGTGCTGGACAACCGCACGCACCGGACAGCGGGCGCGGGGAACGCAACGAGAGGGGCAAGCGCGTGACGGTCAACATGACCAAGGGTCAGGCCATCAGCCTGGAGAAGCAGGGCGGAGGCAGCCTCAGCCAGGTGCGGATGGGGCTCGGCTGGCAGGCGGCGCCGCGCCGCGGTCTCTTCGGCAAGCGCACGCAGGAGATCGACCTGGACGCCTCGGCCGTCCTCTTCGCGGACAAGCAGCCGGTGGACGTGGTCTTCTTCCGCCACCTGGTCAGCGACGACGGCTCGGTCAAGCACACCGGTGACAACCTCGTCGGCGGCGCGGGCCAGGGCGGGGACGACGAGGCGATCCTCGTCGACCTCCAGCGGGTCCCGGTCCACATCGACACGATCGTCTTCACCGTGAACTCCTTCACCGGTCAGACGTTCCAGGAGGTGCAGAACGCCTTCTGCCGGATCGTCGACGAGACGAACGGCCAGGAGCTCGCGCGCTACACCCTGGACGGCGGTGGCAACTACACCGCGCAGATCATGGCGAAGGTGCACCGGGTCGGCTCCGGCTGGCAGATGACCGCCCTGGGCAACCCGGCCAACGGCCGGACGTTCCAGGACCTGATGCCGGCGATCCTGCCGCACCTGTAGTCAGGGCCGCGCAGGACGCACCCACAGCTCCCGGAGGCACCAGGCCGCCGGGAGCTGTCCCGCACCACCGCACGACCGCGCTACTGCACGCCCGCACCACCGCACGCCCGCGCCACCGCATGACAGCACGTCCGCACCACTTCGTACCGGGAACCGCTGAGGGGAAAGAGCCGATGACGGCCGAGCTGGTCCGGGGGCAGAACCACCCCCTGCCCGACACCCGACTGGAGATCAGGGTGTCGGCCGGTCACCCGGTCGTCGCCGGAGCCGCCCTCGGCGACGAGCAGGGCAGGGTCCCGGGCGTGGAGTGGATCGCCCACCCCGTCGCCCCCTCGCTCCCCGGTGTGGACGTCCCCCGGCAGGCCGGGGCCGATCAGCGCCTCGCCGTCGACCTGGCGGCCGTCCCGGACGCCGTCCACCGCGTCTCCGTCCTCCTGGCACTGCCCGTGGGCGCCGGCGGACCGACCTCCTTCGGGAAGGCCGCCGCCCCCTTCGTCGCCGTCACCGGCCCCGACGGCACCGAGATCGCCAGCTACACGATCACCGGGCTCGACAGCGAGTCCGCCGTCGTCGCCCTGGAGCTCTACCGCCGCCAGGGCGCCTGGAAGGTCCGCGCGATGGGCCAGGGGTACGAGGGCGGCCTCGCCGCCCTCCTCGGCGACCAGGGCCTGGAGCGCCCCGCCGACCTGGCCGCGTCGATCCTGGCGCCGGCGTCGGCTCCGACCGCGACTCCGGCTCCGACCGCGACTCCGGCTCCCGCCTCCGAGCCCACCCCCGCCGTTCCCGGGCCGGCCCAGACCTCCGGCGGCCCGATCAGCTACACCCACCCCCGGCGCCGGCCCGCCACGCCGGAGCCGGCTCCCACGCCCGCCCCTGCTTCCGTTCCGCAGGCGTCGCAGGGGCAGTCCGCCCCCACCCCCGTCGCCGGGGACGCGGCCGGCTGGTCCATGGACGAGCGCCTGTACAACCAGGTGTGGGGGATGTTCGAGGACCTGGCCCGTACCGCCGCCGCCTACCGCAGCGCCTGCGAGTTCGCCGAGTCCCGGCTCGACCGGGAGCTCGACGAGACGCTCTCCGACTACCGCTCCCGGGTCGGCGGCGCGAACGACGCCGCGCGGTCGGCCGCCCGCGCCCGTCACGACGAGCTCGTGGAGCGGGCACGGGAGGTCCTGGACCGGGACCTCGCCCAGCTCGCCGTCGAGTCAGAGGTCGTCGAACCGGCACTGCCGCCCGCCTACGCCCGCTGGGACAACCCGGCCTGGCACGCCTACCGCCCGCCGGCGGAGGAGCCGATGGCCGTGCGCCTGGGCGACCTCCACCTGCCCGAGCGCACCGAGCTGCGGATCCCCATGCTCGTCCGGCTCCCGATGGAGCGCGGGCTCTGGGTGGACAGCGGGCGCGGCCGCTCGGAGGCGGCCGGCCTCCTCGACGAGACGGAGCTGCGGCGGCTCGCCCTCGACAGCGCGGTCGCGCACGCGGCCAGACTGCTCGCCGTCCACCCGCCGGGCGGCTTCGCGGTCCATGTCGTGGACGCGGCCGGGGCCGGCGCCGCCGCGCTCGCGCCGCTCGTGGACACCGGCGTGCTCGCCGCCCCGCCCGCCCGGGGCGCGGCGGGCGTCACGGCCGTCCTCGACCAGCTCACCGAGCGGGTCGACCTTCTCCAGATGGCCCTGCGGAACGGCGCGGTCGACGCGCTGCCGCCCGGTCTGGACGACGCCCGGCAGCTCCTGATCGTGCACGACTTCCCGCACGGCTTCGACGACCGGGCGGTCACCCGGCTCCGGTACCTGGCCGACGAGGGCCCGGGCGTCGGTGTCCATCTGCTGATCGTGGCCGACCGGGAGGACGCCGCCGAGTACGGCCCCGTGCTCGATCCCCTGTGGCGCTCACTGCTGCGCCTCACCCCCGTCCCCGACGACCACCTCGCCGATCCTTGGGTCGGTCACGCGTGGTCGTACGAGCCCCCGCTCCTGCCGCCGGGCAGCCGGGTCCTCCGTCAGGTGCTCGCCCAGGTCGCGGAGGCCCGTCCGGCAAAGCGGCCCTGACCTGGCTCCGGCCACGCCTCGACCTGGCTCTGACCTGGCCTTTTGGTGGCTCTTTACCCTGCCCTTTACCTTCTCTTGGTCTTTCGGGTAGTGTTCGTGGTGCGGAGGGGAGTACTCCCCATGCGCGGCGTACCCGTCAATACGGACGGATCCTCGGTGATCCGATCCCGGGGCGTCGGCCCGGACGTGGTGCGAACCGCCCGGGTGGAAGAGACCTCCGGCAGCGACGACGCTGATCAAGTAGCCGTACGACGCCGGAGGCGCAGTGGACGTTTCAATGACCCTGTGGGTGCTGACCATTCTCGGTCTGGTCGCCCTCATCGGAGCCGACTTCTTCATCGGGCGGAAGCCCCATGACGTCTCGGTCAAGGAAGCCGGAATCTGGACGATCGTCTGGGTCGTGCTCGCCGTGCTCTTCGGAGTCGGTCTGCTGGTGTTCGGCAACAGCCAGGCGGCCGGGGAGTTCTTCGCCGGCTACGTCACCGAGAAGTCGCTCAGTGTCGACAACCTCTTCGTCTTCATCCTGATCATGGCGAAGTTCTCGGTCCCGTCCCACCTCCAGCAGCGCGTGCTGCTCGTGGGTGTGGTGATCGCCCTGGTCCTGCGCACGGTCTTCATCGTCGCGGGCGCCGCGGTCATCGCGAACTTCTCGTGGGTCTTCTACATCTTCGGCGCGTTCCTGATCTACACCGCCTGGAAGCTCATCCAGGAGGCGCGTGCCGACGAGGAAGAGGAGGACTGGGAGGAGAACCGTCTCCTCAAGTCCGTCGAGAAGAAGTTCGGCGTCGCCGACAAGTACCACGGCACCAAGCTCTTCATCCGCGTCAACGGCAAGCGCGTCCTGACCCCGCTGATGGTCGTCATGATCGCCATCGGCACCACGGACATCCTCTTCGCCCTCGACTCCATCCCGGCGATCTTCGGCCTGACCCAGGACCCGTACATCGTCTTCACCGCCAACGCCTTCGCCCTCATGGGCCTGCGGCAGCTGTACTTCCTGATCGGCGGCCTGCTCAAGAAGCTGGTCCACCTCAGCTACGGCCTGTCGGTGATCCTCGGCTTCATCGGCGTGAAGCTCGTCCTGCACGCCCTGCACGAGTCCGGGGTGCACGTCCCGGAGATCTCCATCGGGTTCTCGCTGGCGGTCATCGGCGGCGTCCTGGTCGTCACCACGATCACCAGCCTGATCGCCTCCAAGAAGCAGTCGGAGCGAGCCGCTGCCGAGAGCGCGGCCGGCACCGACGGTGTCGAGGACGCGGACGGCGTCCAGAAGGACAGCATCGACGCCTGACGCGTCACCCACGGCGACGGCCGGCCAGGGGCACCCGCCCCCGGCCGGCCGTCGCCGTTTCGTGCTCCTGTGTTCCCGGCCTTCAGGCCGGTGCGGCCTCCACCGCCTCGGAGGGCTCCGGCAGCGTCTCCGGCAGCAGCGCGAAGCAGCCCAGGCTGATCAGGGCCACCACGGTCAGATAGGCGGCTACACCCCAGGGCGGGCCCGAGCCGCCGTCCGCCGAGAGGGCGGTGGCGACGATCGGCGTGAGGGCGCCGCCGAGGACGCCCGCGAGGTTGTAGCCGACGGCCGCGCCCGTGCAGCGGACGCGGGGCTCGTAGAGCTCCGGGAGGTACGCGGCGATCACCGCGAACATCGTGATGAAGGCCAGCAGCGAGCCCAGGAAGCCGAGGAACATCAGGAACGGCTCCGCGGTGTGCAGCAGGGCCACCATCGGGAACATCCAGAGCGCCGAGGCCGCGCACCCCGCGAGGCACAGCGGGCGGCGGCCCCAGCGGTCGGCGAGGAGGGCCACGAAGGGCGTGGCCGCGCCCTTGACCGCCACCGCGGCCATCACACAGGTCAGCATGACCGTGCTGCTCACCCCGAGCCGCTCGGTGCCGTAGGTCAGGGCCCAGGTGGAGACGGTGTAGAACACCGCGTACCCGACGGCGAGCGCCCCGGCCGTCAGCAGCACGAGACGCCAGTGGTCGCGCGCGACCTCGGCCAGCGGGGCGCTCGCCCGCCGGCCCGACGCGGACAGCTCCTCGAACTGCGGGGTCTCCGCCAGCGAGGAACGCAGCAGCAGCCCGGCGGCCGCGAGCAGCCCCGCCGCCCAGAACGGCACCCGCCAGCCCCAGGAGCGGAAGTCCGCGTCGCTCAGGCCCGCCGTGAGCGCCAGCATCACCCCGTTCGCGAGGAGGAAGCCGACCGCAGGGCCGATCTGCGGGAAGCTCGCCCACAGCGCGCGCCGGTTCGGCGGCGCGTGCTCGGCGGTCAGCAGGACGGCGCCGCCCCACTCGCCGCCGAGGCCGAGTCCCTGGAGGAAGCGGAGGGTGAGCAGGAGCAGGGGCGCGGCGATGCCGAGCGTCTCGTACGCGGGGACGCAGCCGACCGCGACGGTGGCGCAGCCGGTCAGGAGCAACGAGGCGAAGAGGACCGGCCGGCGGCCGTACCGGTCGCCGACGTGCCCGAAGAGGACCGAGCCCAGCGGGCGGGCGACGAAGCCGATGGCGAAGGTGCCGAAGGCGGCCAGGGTCCCGGCGAGCGGGGAGAAGGTCGGGAAGAAGAGCGGCCCGAGGACGAGGGCGGCGGCGGTCCCGTAGACGAAGAAGTCGAAGAACTCGATGGCGGTGCCGACGAGCGAGGCGGTGGCGAGCCGGAGCATCGACGGCGGAGCGGGTGGAGCCGGGGGAGCGGGTGGGGACGGAGCGTGACTGGGGCGCATGTGGCGCCAACTACCCGGCGGCCGTCCCGGTTACGGGGGCGTACGGAAGCGCGCGGCCGGTGAGCCGCGCGCTGTCGGTACGACGGCCGCTCACCAGCCGCGCTCGCGCCACTCCGCGAGGTGCGGCCGCTCGTCACCGAGCGTGGTGTCCTTGCCGTGGCCCGGGTAGACCCAGGACTCGTCCGGGAGGACGCCGAAGAGCTTGGTCTCCACGTCGTGGAGGAGGCTCGCGAAGGCCTCAGGGTCCTTCCAGGTGTTGCCCACCCCGCCGGGGAAGAGGCAGTCGCCGGTGAAGACGTGCGGGTGGCCGTGCGGGTCGTCGTAGACGAGGGCGATCGAGCCGGGCGTGTGCCCGACCAGCCTGCGGGCGGTCAGCTCGACCCGGCCCACCCGGATCGTGTCGCCGTCCGCGACCGGCACGTCGGTGGCGACCGGGATGCCCTCCACGTCGTCCGCCCCCGCGTAGGTCCGGGCGCCGGTCGCGGCGACGACCTCCGCCAGGGCCTGCCAGTGGTCGCCGTGCCGGTGGGTGGTGACGACGGCGGTGATGCCGTCGTCACCGATCAGCGTGAGCAGCGTGTCGGCGTCGTTGGCCGCGTCGATCAGCAGCTGCTCGCCGGTCGCCCGGCAGCGCAGCAGGTATGCGTTGTTGTCCATCGGGCCGACAGCGACCTTCGAGATCATCAGGTCCGTCAGCTCGTGCACGTCCGCCGGTCCGCCGACCTTCACACTTCCGCTGTACGTCATGGGCTCAGCCTAGCTCCGCCCACCGGCACCAGGGGGTGCTACAGCGGCGGGAGCGCCGGGAGCGGGCCGCCCTCGGTCTTGAGCGCGGAGCCGTCGCGGCGGCCGGCGAGCCAGCCGAGGAGCTCGGGGGCGGGGCCGGTCACGGTCACCTCGGCGCCCTCGACGGAGCCGGTGGTCCAGGTGCCCGTGCCCTCCGTCGCCACGATCCGGGTCGGCGGCACGGTCGCCTGGCCGGTGAAGCGCTCCGCGAGGAAGTCGATCTCCCGCTGGACGAACTCCTCGGGCAGGTCCTCCAGCTCGTAGCCGACACCCAGGTCGACGTGGTGCAGGGCCACCTCGGCCCAGCGGCGGAAGGGGATCCGGGAGGCGCTGTCCGTGACGCCGTTGCGGAGCTCGACGGTGCGACTCCAGTCGGCGGGCTCGGCGCCCGCGGCCTGGAAGCCGTCGCCGCTCTCGCGCACGTCGGCGAGCTGGACGGCGAGCGGCCGGTCCGCGTCGCGCTCGATGTCGGCGTCGCGGGTGGCGGCGTCGGCGTACATGGGACGGCCCTGGAGGACGTTCACCAGAGCGTCGGCGTTCCGGGCGATGTGGGCGAGGACATGGCCGCGCGTCCAGCCGGGAAGCCGTGACGGCTCGGCCGTCGCCGCGTTGTCCCAGGAGGCGGCGTCGTCCAGGAGTCGGTCGGTCGCTGCTTTGACAGAGGCGAGATCACGTTCGTGGTCGATCATGGCGCCGACCCTAGCGCCGCCACTCGTTCGGGTGAAGCGGTCTCCACGCGGCCGGAAATCGAATGTGCGTGCTATAGGCTCGGTGGAAGCATCCGGCATCCTTGGTTGTTGGGTGTGTCAGGACATCCGCTCTCTCAAGAAAGGTGCGGACCGGCGTGGCCGACCGTCTCATCGTTCGTGGCGCTCGCGAGCACAATCTCAAGAACGTCTCGCTCGACCTCCCGCGTGACTCCCTCATCGTCTTCACCGGGCTCTCGGGATCGGGCAAGTCCTCCCTCGCGTTCGACACGATCTTCGCCGAGGGGCAGCGCCGCTACGTCGAGTCGCTCTCCTCCTACGCCCGGCAGTTCCTCGGACAGATGGACAAGCCGGACGTCGACTTCATCGAAGGTCTGTCGCCCGCCGTCTCCATCGACCAGAAGTCGACCTCGCGCAACCCGCGCTCGACGGTCGGCACCATCACGGAGGTCTACGACTACCTCCGTCTGCTCTTCGCCCGCATCGGCAAGCCGCACTGTCCCGAGTGCCGTCGGCCGATCTCCCGCCAGTCGCCGCAGGCCATCGTCGACAAGGTCCTGGACCTCCCCGAGGGCAGCCGCTTCCAGGTCCTGTCGCCGCTCGTGCGCGAGCGGAAGGGCGAGTTCGTCGACCTCTTCGCCGACCTCCAGACCAAGGGCTACAGCCGCGCCCGGGTCGACGGCGTGACCGTGCAGCTGAGCGAGCCGCCGACGCTGAAGAAGCAGGAGAAGCACACGATCGAGGTGGTCATCGACCGCCTCACGGTGAAGGACAGCGCCAAGCGCCGCCTCACCGACTCCGTCGAGACCGCGCTCGGCCTCTCCGGCGGCATGGTCGTGCTCGACTTCGTCGACCTCCCCGAGGACGACCCCGAGCGCGAGCGGATGTACTCGGAGCACCTCTACTGCCCGTACGACGACCTGTCCTTCGAGGAGCTGGAGCCGCGCTCCTTCTCCTTCAACTCGCCCTTCGGTGCCTGCCCCGACTGCACCGGCATCGGCACGCGCATGGAGGTCGACCCCGAGCTGATCGTCCCGGACGAGGACAAGTCGCTCGACGAGGGCGCCATCCACCCCTGGTCGCACGGGCACACCAAGGAGTACTTCGGCCGGATGATCGACGGCCTCTCCCAGGCCCTCGGCTTCCGCACCGACATCCCCTTCGCAGGCCTTCCGCAGCGGGCCAAGAAGGCCCTCATGTACGGCCACAAGACCCAGATCGAGGTCCGCTACCGCAACCGGTACGGGCGCGAGCGCGCCTGGACCAGCCCCGCCTTCGAAGGAGCGGTCTCCTTCGTCAAGCGGCGCCACTCCGAGGCCGAGAGCGACTCCAGCCGCGAGCGCTTCGAGGGTTACATGCGCGAGGTGCCCTGCCCCACCTGTGAGGGCAGCCGCCTCAAGCCGATCGTCCTCGCGGTCACGGTCATGGACCGGTCCATCGCCGAGGTCTCCGCGATGTCCATCAGCGACTGCGCCGAGTTCCTCTCCCGGCTGACGCTCAACGCCCGCGACAAGAAGATCGCCGAGCGGGTCCTCAAGGAGGTCAACGAGCGGCTGCGCTTCCTCGTCGACGTCGGCCTCGACTACCTCTCCCTCAACCGGGCGGCGGGCACGCTCTCCGGCGGCGAGGCCCAGCGCATCCGGCTCGCCACCCAGATCGGCTCCGGCCTGGTCGGCGTGCTGTACGTGCTCGACGAGCCGTCCATCGGCCTCCACCAGCGCGACAACCACCGCCTCATCGAGACCCTGGTCCGGCTCCGGGACATGGGCAACACGCTCATCGTCGTCGAGCACGACGAGGACACCATCAAGGTCGCCGACTGGGTCGTCGACATCGGCCCCGGCGCCGGCGAGCACGGCGGCAAGGTCGTCCACTCCGGCTCCCTGAAGGAGCTCCTCGCCAACGAGGAGTCCATGACCGGGCAGTACCTGTCCGGCCGCCGCGTGATCGCCACCCCGGACATCCGCCGCCCGGTGGACCCCGGGCGTCGGCTCACCGTCCACGGGGCCCGCGAGAACAACCTGCGGGACATCGACGTCTCCTTCCCGCTGGGCGTCCTCACGGCCGTCACGGGCGTCTCGGGCTCCGGCAAGTCGACCCTGGTCAACGACATCCTCTACACGCACCTGGCGCGTGAGCTGAACGGCGCCAAGTCGGTGCCCGGGCGGCACACGCGCGTGGACGGCGACGACCTCGTCGACAAGGTCGTGCACGTCGACCAGTCCCCGATCGGCCGCACCCCCCGGTCGAACCCGGCGACCTACACCGGGGTCTTCGACCACGTCCGCAAGCTCTTCGCGGAGACGATGGAGGCCAAGGTCCGGGGCTACCTGCCCGGTCGGTTCTCCTTCAACGTCAAGGGCGGCCGCTGCGAGAACTGCTCCGGCGACGGCACGATCAAGATCGAGATGAACTTCCTCCCGGACGTCTACGTCCCGTGCGAGGTCTGCCACGGCGACCGGTACAACCGGGAGACCCTGGAGGTCCACTACAAGGGCAAGTCCATCGCCGAGGTCCTGAACATGCCGATCGAGGAGGCCCTCGACTTCTTCGAGGCCGTCCCGACCATCGCGCGCCACCTCCGCACGCTCAACGAGGTCGGCCTGGGCTACGTCCGCCTCGGACAGTCCGCCCCGACGCTCTCCGGCGGCGAAGCCCAGCGCGTGAAGCTCGCCTCCGAGCTCCAGAAGCGTTCGACGGGCCGCACGGTCTACGTCCTGGACGAGCCGACCACGGGTCTGCACTTCGAGGACATCTCGAAGCTGATCAAGGTCCTCTCCGGCCTGGTCGACAAGGGCAACTCGGTGATCGTCATCGAGCACAACCTCGATGTCATCAAGACCGCCGACTGGGTCATCGACATGGGTCCCGAGGGCGGCAGCGGCGGCGGCCTGGTGATCGCCGAGGGCACGCCGGAGGAGGTCGCCTCGGTTCCGGCGAGCCACACCGGCAAGTTCCTCCGCGAGATCCTCGACGCCGACCGGATCAGCGACGCCGGCGGGTCCGTCCCTGCGCCGCGGGGAGCGAAGAAGGCGGCGGCGAAGAAGGCGCCCGCCAAGAAGTCCGCCGCCCCGGCGAAGAAGGCGGCCGCCAAGACGGCAGCGGCGAAGTCCACCGCCGTCAAGTCCACCGCCACCAAGGCGGCGGCCACCAAGGCCACCGCCAAGAAGGCGACGACCCGGGCCCGCAAGGCCTGACCCGGAGGCGGGGCCCCACCCGGGGCCCCGCCTTTCAGGTCCGGCCCGGCCGACAGCCCGCGAAGGCGCGCCGGTATCGTCGGTTCGGTCACGCCTTGCCCCGATCCCACCGTGGAGCGCTCATGTCCGGCCAGTCCAGCCGCCGCACCGTACTGAAGGGTGCCGCCCTCGCCGGCGCCGCCGGGCTGGGAGTCGCCGCCTGCTCCACCGAGTCGAAGCTCGGCCACGCCGTGGTCCCGACCCCGACCGCCCCCGTCGCCCTCGGTGCCCCGGACGAGGTCCCGGTCGGCGGCGCCAAGCTCTACCGCGAGCAGCGGCTCCTGGTGAGCTGCCCGGCCAAGGGCCAGTACAAGGCCTTCAGCGCCCAGTGCACCCACGCCGGCTGCGTCCTCGACAAGATCGAGGACAACGAAGGCAACTGCCCGTGCCACGGCAGCCGCTTCGACGTGACGACCGGCAAGGCGCTCAAGGGCCCGGCCACGGTCCCGCTCCCCGAGGTCCCGGTCCGGGTGGAGAACGGCGAGCTGGTCGCCGGACCCGAGGCCTGAGCCCCGGAGCCGGGCACACCGAAACGGCGCCCCGCCCCCCAGCCCCGCCCCCCAGCCCCGCCCCCCAGCCCCGCCCCCAGCCCCGCCCCCCAGCCCTGGGCCCCAGCCCCAGCCCCAGCCCCCAGCCCCCGGCCCTCAGGACCAGTCCCAGTCGATCCCCAGGATCCCCGGGCGCACCCCCTGCTCCACGAGGTGCACGGACCGGTGCCGGCCGCTCAGCGTCAGCTCCGCACGGCCGCCGCGCGGCGCGCCCGCCGAGGTCTGGGCGAACCTCCGGCACCGCACCGGAAGCGCCGCCTCGTCGAAGTGCACCTGGAGCACGTACTGCCCGCCGGCGAAGCTGAAGCCGCGCATGTACTCCCCGCTCGGCCCCGCCGTGCCGTCCTCGAACCCGTACGAGAACAGGTGCGTGTCCCCGGCCCGCAGCCGCGCGTCGAAGAGCAGCTCCGCGACCACCAGGCCCGTCTCCGCGTGCCACCGCACTCGCCCGGTGCGGCAGTTCTCCACGGCCCGCACCACCACCCGCGACGGATCGCACCCCGGATCCCCGTGGTGGATGGCCAGATAGCGGTCGACCCCGTCCCGGTGCGCCCGCACGACGTGCTGCGACTCGCGCCCCACCAGCTCCCGCGCCGCCCCGATCCGCACCCGCTCGTGGTGCCCCACCGTGTGCAGCCCCCCGTCCGCCGGGGACTCCAGCTCCGCGAGCAGCTCCTCGACCGAGCCGGACACCTCCACCAACGAGCGGTACGCGCGGCCCGCCGGGCGCTCCACCTCGGCCCGGCCGGCCGCGTCGTCCGACAGGAGCCGCAGGAGCGAGTTCCCGGGCAGCTGGAGCACCTCCTCCAGAGCGCGCACGGCCTTCAGGGACTCCGGCCGCTGCGGCCGTCGGGCGCCCTGCTGCCAGTAGCTCAGGCTCGTCACGCCGACCCTGACGCCCCGGTGCGCCAGATGATGCTGGACCCGCTGGAGAGGCAGCCCGCGCACGGCGAGCGCGGTGCGCAGCGCCAGATGGAAGGGGCCGGTGTGCAGCAGCTGCACCAGATCGGCCTCGGTGTGGCTCACGAGGGCTCCTCAGTGAACGTTCACGACGGGGGAGCGGACCGTCGCGCCGCGAGAGGTGGGCGGGCAGGTGGGCCGAGGGCGTCCGTTCACACCCGGGTCACACCGTTCACAGTCCGATGTCACCCCGCATTGAAGCGTGTTGACCAGCTCCCGACAACGGCCGATGCTCCTGACCAGCGTCCGGACGCGCTCCTCCACTCCCCACATCCCCACCCCCCTCCACGGGAGGAACGCGATGCGCAGCAGGAAACCGTCCTTCGCGGCACTCGCCGCAGCCGCCCTCTTCCTCGTCCCCACCACCTCGGCGTCCGCCGCGCCCGCCGGTGAGGACGTCGCCGCCCTTGGATCCAAGCGGTTGAACATCACCATGCAGGCCCAGCAGAAGACCAACTGGTGCTGGGCGGCGGGCGGCAACACCATCGCCACCTGGTTCGGCCGCAACTACAGCCAGAACCAGTTCTGCAACGCCGCCTTCAACCGCCAGCAGGGCTACGACTGCCCCAACAACCAGGCCACCCTCGGCAACGTCCAGACCGGACTCCGGTGGGCGGGCGTCAACCCCGGCTCGTACGTGACCGGCTGGCTGCGCTACCCGACCGTGCAGACCGAGATCAACGCCGACCGGCCGATCGAGACCCGCATCCAGTGGTCGAGCGGCGGTGGCCACATGCACGTGATCTACGGCTATGACGACGCCGACAGCTGGGTCTACTGGGGCGACCCCTGGCCCTCCAGCGACCGCTACAACTGGGCCTCGCACTCCTGGTACGTCAACAACAACTCCTTCTCCTGGACCCACTCGCTCTACCGGATCGGGGCGTGACGACGATGAACGGACGTGCCATCGGCGCCGGTCTCCTGACCGCCGCCGCCCTCGTCGCCCTCGGGGCGCTCCCGGCCGCCGCCGCGGAGGGTCTGCCGGCCGCGCCGACCCCCGAGCAGGCCGCCTCCGCGCCGCAGACCCTGGACACCCTGTCCCGGTTCTTCGCCCGGGACGGGGCGCTCGCCCGCTCGGCGGCCGCCCCGAGCGTCGAGGGCGGATCCGTGCCGGTCCGGATCCTCTCCCCGGACTTCGTCGCGGGGAAGGCGGGGGCGCCCGTCGCCCGCGTCGAGTTCCGGGCCAGCCGGGCCGTCGCCGCGGACGGCCGGAAGGCCTCGCTGTGGACCGTGAAGCAGCCGGCCGGCTGGCAGGTCGTGAACATCGCCACCGGCGACGACGAGATCCGGTACGCCGAGCAGGGCGGGCGCGTGCTGCCCGGCGGCCTTGTCTTCCGGGAGCCGCAGATCGACGCCTGGTACGTCCAGAAGGGCGCGAAGGTGCTGCCGCTGGACGAGGACGCGGTGCGGGCCGTCGGGAAGAACGGGACGAGCCTGGCCGCCTACCGGGAGCGGGTCGCCGAGGCGTACGGGGACAAGCTCCCCGGCTCGGCGTACGCGAAGAAGGGCGCGGCGGGCGGGTACGCGCCCCAGGCGGCCGTACCGGCGAGGCCGCAGGCGGACGCACCGGCGCCGCACGAGGACCCCGCCGTCACGACGGCCTCCACCGCGGCGGGCGCGGGCGCGGTCCTGGCGCTCGCCCTGATCGGCACGACGGCGATACGCCGCCGGCGCGCCGCACGGGAGTCCTGAGCCGCCACCCGGTCGCCGGCGCGCCGGGCCTGCCCCCTCTCGGGGCAGGCCCTGGCGGGGTGTGGGTCAGTAGCTGTAGGCCGCGCCGTGCGTGGCGGCGATCCGGCCCGAGGCGTGGCCGTCGTGGATCTTCAGCGGGTTGCCGTCGACGTTCCGCACCTTCAGCGTCATCCGGATCTGGGTGCAGCCGCCGAGCTGTGCCTTCGTCAGGCGCAGGGTGTTGGCCGCCGTCTGGTGGTGCTTGGCGTCGGTGATGTTCCACACCGCGACCGGTCCCTTGACCGGGCCGCCGCACAGCGCGCCGTCCGCGTTCTTGGGCTGCGCCTCGACCCAGGTCTCGGCGCGGGTGAAGGTGTAGTCGTCGGTGCCGCCCGAGCAGATCCCGGAGTCGGCCACGCAGGTCGTCAGCTCCGCGTCCTGGTAGACGATGATGTCCTCGCCCGTCGGGGTGTTCGTGGAGCCGAGGGTGGAGACGGTGGAGCCGCGGGCGACCGTGGTGCCGCTGCCGGCGAGCAGCGTCCAGCGGGACATCGAGGAGTAGGTGGCCCTGGCCAGTTCGGCCCCGGCCGGCACGCGCATCGTGACGGTGCGGCCGCCGGTGATGATCGAGGAGTACGAGAGGATCGACAGACGGCAGGTGTAGCTGCCGTCCGCGGGGGCGATGAACATCCAGCGGAGGCCCGCGGTCAGCGAGGTCTCGTTCGGCGGCACCAGGTTCGCCGCCCAGAAGGCCCCGGCCTCCGTCTCGGCCGGCAGGGCCGTGCCGTCCGCGTTGCGGCAGCGGATGGCGAAGGTGTTGCCGATGTTGTCACCGGCCGCGAGCGCCGAGACCGGGCCCGTGGAGAAGTACCGGGACCACAGGACCGACCGCTCGCCGGCGAGCGCGTCGAACGCGATCTCCGTACCCGGCACGTCGAGGTACGTGTCGGCGTTGCGCGTCACCTTGTACTCGAAGTCCGCCGACGCGGCGGTGGCGGGAGCGGCGCCGAGCAACGAGCCGCCCAGAGCGAGCGCGAGGAGGGCGCCCACCGCCCGGCCCAGCCCCTTGATTCTGCCGAGTTTCACGGTGTGCAACCCCCAGGGTGTTGTGTGCGACGCGTGATCGTCGCACACGCGCCGTGAGCGGCGCCCCGGCGGGTGGCCCGCTCAGCGGGCCAGGTAGCCGCCGTCCACCGGGAGGATCGCACCTGTGATGAAGGACGCCTCGTCCGAGGCCAGGAAGAGGATGGCGGCGGCCACCTCCTCCGGGGTGCCGAAGCGGGCCATCGGATGGGCGCCGAGAACCTCGGAGAGGTACTCGGGGCCGCCGGGTTCCACGCGGGCGGCGGTGACCCGCTCCGTCTCGATCGTGCCCGGGGCCACCGCGTTCACCCGGATCCCGCGCTCCGCCCACTCCACCGCCAGGTGCTTGGTCAGCCCGGTGGCGACGAACTTCGCGGGGCCGTAGACCGCCTGCCGCGCCTGCCCGGCGACCCCCGAGATCGACGACGTGCACACGATCGCCCCGCCGCCCGAGACGAGCATGGCCTCGATCGCGTACTTGCAGGTCAGGAACATGCCCCGGCCGTCGACGGCCATGACCGCGTCGAAGTCGGCCGGCTCGGCCTCGGTGATGTCGAGCAGCGGGATGACGCCGGCGTTGGCCACGAGCACGTCGAGCCGTCCGTAGCGCTCCACCGCCGTGTCGATCATCCGCCGGGCGTCCTGTGCGACGGAGACGTCGCCGATCACGGGAACCACCCCTTCCAGCGTCGCCAGCCGTTTCCCGTCGAGGTCCGCGGCCACCACGCGCGCCCCCTCGGAGAGGAACCGCTCCGCCGTCGCGCGGCCGATCCCGCTCGCCGCTCCCGTGATCACGCACACCCGGTCCGCCAGCCGCCCCGCGGCCCGTCCCGTCACCTGGTTCGCCATGCTTCGCCAACGAGCGTGCGAGGCCGGAGTGTCGGTCCCCGCCAGTAGGGTGGGGACCATGGCAGACCCCTCCAGCTACCGCCCCAAGCCGGGGCAGATCCCCGACTCGCCGGGGGTCTACAAATTCCGCGACGAGCACCGCCGGGTGATCTACGTGGGGAAGGCGAAGTCCCTGCGTCAGCGGCTGGCGAACTACTTCCAGCCGCTCGTGAGCCTGCACCCGCGCACGGCCACCATGGTGACGACCGCCGCCTCCGTGGAGTGGACCGTCGTCTCGACCGAGGTCGAGGCGCTGCAGCTGGAGTACTCCTGGATCAAGGAGTACGACCCCCGGTTCAACGTGAAGTACCGGGACGACAAGAGCTACCCGTACCTGGCGGTCACGCTCAACGAGGAGTTCCCGCGCGTCCAGGTCCTGCGCGGCCACAAGAAGAAGGGCGTGCGCTACTTCGGGCCGTACGCGCACGCGTGGGCGATCCGCGAGACCGTCGACCTGATGCTGCGGGTCTTCCCCGTCCGCACGTGCTCGGCCGGCGTCTTCCGGAACGCGGCCTCGGCGGGCCGCCCCTGCCTCCTCGGCTACATCGGCAAGTGCTCGGCCCCCTGCGTCGGCCGGGTCACGCCCGACGAGCACCGCGAACTGGCCGAGGAGTTCTGCGACTTCATGGCCGGCCGCACCGGCACGTACATCCGCCGCCTCGAGAAGCAGATGATGATCGCGGCCGAGGACATGGAGTACGAGAAGGCCGCCCGGCTCCGCGACGACATAGAGGCCCTGCGCCGGGCCATGGAGAAGAGCGCGGTCGTCCTCGCCGACGCCACCGACGCCGACCTGATCGCCCTCGCCGAGGACGAGCTGGAGGCCGCCGTCCAGATCTTCCACGTACGCGGCGGGCGCGTGCGCGGCCAGCGCGGCTGGGTCACGGACAAGGTCGAGGCCGTCGACACGGCCGGGCTCGTCGAGCACGCGATCCAGCAGCTGTACGGGGAGGAGAGCGGCGACACGGTCCCCAAGGAGGTCCTGGTCCCGGCGCTGCCGGAGGACACCGAGGCCGTCACCGCCTGGCTCGCCGGCCGCCGCGGCTCCAACGTCTCGCTGCGGATCCCGCAGCGCGGCGACAAGAAGGACCTGATGGAGACGGTCGCGCGCAACGCCCAGCAGGCACTCGTCCTGCACAAGACCAAGCGCGCCAGCGACCTGACCACCCGCTCCCGGGCCCTGGAGGAGATCGCCGAGGCCCTGGACCTGGACTCGGCCCCGCTGCGCATCGAGTGCTTCGACATCTCGCACCTCCAGGGCGAGGACGTCGTGGCCTCGATGGTCGTCTTCGAGGACGGACTGCCCCGCAAGGGCGAGTACCGCCGCTTCCAGATCAAGGGCTTCGAGGGGCAGGACGACGTCCGCTCGATGCACGAGGTGATCAGCCGCCGCTTCAAGCGCTACCTCGCCGAGAAGGAGAAGACCGGCGAATGGGGTCTCCCCGCCGAAGGCGGGGGACGGGTCGACGGGGACGGGGAGGTCCCGGCGGAGGACGCCCAGGACGACGGTCGGCCCAAGCGCTTCGCGTACCCGCCCCAGCTGGTGGTGGTCGACGGCGGCCAGCCGCAGGTCGCCGCCGCCCGGCGCGCCCTCGACGAGCTCGGCATCGACGACATCGCGGTCTGCGGGCTCGCCAAGCGGCTGGAGGAGGTCTGGCTCCCCGGCGACGACGACCCGGTGGTGCTGCCCCGCTCCAGCGAGGGCCTCTACCTCCTCCAGCGGGTACGTGACACGGCTCACGACTTCGCCATCCGCTACCAGCGCTCCAAGCGGACGAAACGCATCCGGACCAGCCCCCTCGACGCCGTCCCGGGCCTCGGTGAGACGCGGAAGCAGGCGTTGATCAAGCATTTCGGCTCGGTGAAGCGGCTCCGGCAGGCGACAATCGAGCAGATCCGCGAGGTCCCCGGTATGGGCCTGAAAACCGCGGAGGCGGTCGTCGTGGCCCTCGCTCAGGCGGCCCCGGCCGCACCCGCCGTGAACACGGCGACAGGAGAGATCATGGAAGACGACGGGGGCGGCACGGCATGACCGCGCAGGAACAGCACGAACAGCACGAGCAGCACGACGAGCAGGACCGAGAAGACGGAGCAGGACACGTGAGTACGGGCACGAAGGAGACCCCCGGCGACAACGGCGCCGAGGCGGCCATTCCCGAACTGGTGATCATCTCCGGCATGTCCGGAGCCGGCCGCTCCACCGCGGCGAAGTGTCTGGAGGACCTCGGCTGGTTCGTCGTGGACAACCTGCCGCCCGCGCTGATCCCCACCATGGTGGAGCTAGGCGCCCGCTCCCAGGGCAACGTCGCCCGGATCGCCGTCGTCGTGGACGTCCGCGGCCGGCAGTTCTTCGACAACCTCCGGGAGTCCCTCGCCGACCTCGACGCCAAGCAGGTCACCCGCCGGATCGTCTTCCTGGAGTCGTCCGACGAGGCCCTGGTCCGGCGCTTCGAGTCGGTCCGCAGGCCCCACCCCCTCCAGGGCGACGGCCGCATCACCGACGGCATCGCCGCCGAGCGCGACCTGCTGCGCGAGCTGCGCGGCGACGCCGACCTGGTGATCGACACCTCCAGCCTCAACGTCCACGAGCTGCGCGCCAAGATGGACGCCCAGTTCGCCGGGGACGAGGAGCCCGAGCTCCGGGCCACCGTCATGTCCTTCGGCTTCAAGTACGGCCTGCCGGTCGACGCCGACCTCGTCGTCGACATGCGCTTCCTGCCGAACCCGCACTGGGTCCCCGAGCTGCGCCCCTTCACCGGCCTCAACGAAGAGGTGTCGAACTACGTCTACAACCAGCCCGGCGCCAAGGAGTTCCTGGACCGCTACACGGAGCTCCTCCAGCTGATCGCCGCGGGCTACCGCCGCGAGGGCAAGCGGTACGTGACGATCGCCGTGGGCTGCACGGGCGGCAAGCACCGCTCCGTCGCCACCGCCGAGCGGCTCGCCGCCCGCATCGCCGCCGAAGGGGTCGAGACCGTCGTCGTGCACCGGGACATGGGGCGCGAGTGAAGCCGTACCGTCGTCGCGCCTCCACCCTCACCGCGCGACGCACGCTCCGCAGGCGCGGCGCCCAGCCGAAGGTCGTCGCGCTGGGCGGCGGCATGGGCCTGTCGGCCTCGCTGGCCGCCCTCCGCCGGATCACCGGCGACCTCACCGCCGTCGTCACCGTCGCCGACGACGGGGGCTCCAGCGGCCGGCTCCGCGAGGAGCTCGGCGTGCTGCCCCCGGGCGACCTGCGCAAGGCGCTCGCCGCGCTCTGCGGGGACGACGACTGGGGCCAGACCTGGGCCCGGGTCATCCAGCACCGCTTCCAGTCCAAGGGCGAGATCAACGGCCACGCCGTCGGCAACCTGCTGATCGTCGCCCTCTGGGAGCAGCTCGGCGACCCCGTCCAGGCCCTCGACCTGGTGGGCAGGCTGCTCGGCGCCCAGGGCCGGGTGCTGCCCATGTCCGCCGTACCGCTGGAGCTCCAGGCGCTGGTCAAGGGGCACGACCCGGCGCGGCCGGACGACGTGGACACCGTGCGCGGTCAGGCGACGGTGGCGCTCACCCCGGGCGACGTGCAGTCCGTGCACCTCGTGCCGAACGACCCGCCGGCCGTGCCCGAGGCGGTCGCGGCCGTGCTCGACGCGGACTGGGTGGTCGTGGGTCCGGGCTCCTGGTTCTCCTCCGTGATCCCGCATCTCCTCGTCCCCGAACTCCTCGACGCCCTCGCGCAGACGAAGGCCCGGAAGGTGCTCTCGCTGAACCTCGCTCCGCAACCCGGAGAAACAGAGGGCTTCTCTCCGCAGCGTCATTTGGAGGTTTTGGGACGACACGCCCCTAAACTCGCCCTGGACGTGGTGCTCGCCGACGAGGCAGCCGTGCCCGATCGCGAGTCCCTCGCCGATGCCGCCAAGCGGCTCGGTGCCGCGGTCGAGCTGGCGCCGGTGGCCGGGCCCGACGGCTCCGCGAAGCATGACCCGGAGCTGTTGGCCGCCGCGTACGACCGTATTTTTCGGATGCATGGAAGGATCGGCCCATGGCGATGACGGCAGCGGTGAAGGACGAGATCTCCCGGCTCCCCGTCACCCGGACCTGCTGCAGGAAGGCAGAGGTCTCGTCGATCCTGCGGTTCGCGGGCGGGCTGCACCTGGTGAGCGGCCGCATCGTGATCGAGGCGGAGCTGGACACGGCGATGGCGGCACGCCGCCTGAAGCGGGACATCCTGGAGATCTTCGGACACAGTTCCGAACTGATCGTGATGGCCCCCGGTGGGCTGCGGCGCGGCTCGCGCTTCGTGGTGCGCGTGGTGGCCGGCGGCGACCAGCTGGCCCGCCAGACGGGCCTCGTGGACGGCCGGGGCCGCCCCATCCGGGGTCTCCCCCCGCAGGTGGTCTCCGGTGCGACCTGTGACGCGGAGGCGGCCTGGCGCGGCGCCTTCCTGGCCCACGGCTCGCTGACCGAGCCCGGCCGGTCCTCCTCCCTGGAGGTCACCTGCCCGGGACCGGAGGCGGCGCTCGCCCTGGTCGGCGCGGCCCGCCGGCTCTCCATCGCGGCGAAGGCCCGCGAGGTACGGGGTGTGGACCGGGTCGTCGTCCGCGACGGCGACGCGATCGGCGCCCTGCTCACCCGGCTCGGCGCGCACGAGTCGGTGCTGGCCTGGGAGGAGCGCCGGATGCGGCGCGAGGTCCGCGCCACCGCCAACCGCCTGGCCAACTTCGACGACGCGAACCTGCGCCGCTCGGCACGCGCCGCGGTCGCCGCGGGGGCCCGGGTGCAGCGCGCCCTGGAGATCCTCGCCGAGGAGGTGCCCGAGCACCTCGCCGCCGCGGGCCGGCTCCGCATGGAGCACAAGCAGGCCTCGCTGGAGGAGCTGGGCGCGCTCGCCGACCCGCCGCTCACGAAGGACGCGGTGGCCGGGCGTATCCGCCGGCTGCTCGCGATGGCCGACAAGCGGGCGCAGGACCTGGGTATCCCCGGGACCGAGTCCAACCTGACCGAGGAGCTCGACGACAGCCTGGTCGGCTGACGGGCCGTCCCGCCCGTCACGTCTGTCCCGCCTGTCTCATCGTGCGGAATCCCGAAATCCGAGCTGCCGGTGCCTTTCTGAGGCACCGGCAGCTTTTTCGTACACCCGCGAGGCACCCTTGACAGGCCCATGAGCGCCCATGAGCCTGGCGTCTGTTCACCTTCGTGGCAGGCAACAGCAAGGGGGGCTCATGAGACGCAGAGCGAGATCGATCCTCGCCGCGGCTTCACTGCTGATCGCGGGAGTGGCGGCGGCACCCGTCGCCGGAGCGCAGCCGAACGACCGGGACGGCGGCGACGCCCTCTCCGTATGGCGGGCCGAGGTCACCAAGGAGCAGGTTCCGCTGCTCCTCGAAGCCGGGGCCGACGCCCACGAGATGACCGAGCAGGTGCCCGACAAGGGCTCCGCGACGGTCGAACTCTTCCTCACCGACCGGCAGGCCGGGCAGCTGCGCGGCCAGGGCGTCGAGCTCGCCGAGCACGACCTGAGCGCCCAGGCCGAGAAGCGGGTCGCCGCCGCGGGCGACGGCGTCTTCCGCCCGTACAGCGGCCCGAACGGCCTCAAGCAGGAGATCCTGGACACCGCCCGGGCCAACCCCGGCATCACCAAGGTCGTCTCCATCGGCAAGACCCTCAAGGGCCAGGACATCCTCGCCCTCAAGGTCAGCAAGGGCGCCCAGCGCGCCAAGGACGGCTCCAAGCCCGCCACGCTGTACATGTCCAACCAGCACGCGCGCGAGTGGATCACCCCCGAGATGACCCGGCGGCTGCTCCACCACTACCTCGACGGCTACGGCGAGGACGAGCGGATCACCCGGATCGTCGACACCACCGAACTGTGGTTCGTGCTCTCCGCCAACCCGGACGGCTACGACTTCACCCACGCCGACCCCGGCAACCGGCAGTGGCGCAAGAACCTCCGGGACAACGACGGCGACGGGCGCATCGCGCCGGGCGACGGCGTCGACCTCAACCGCAACTTCGCCTACAAGTGGGGCTACGACAACGAGGGTTCGTCCCCCGACCCGGCCGACGAGACCTTCCGCGGCACCGGCCCCATGTCGGAGCCCGAGACCAAGGCCTTGGACGCCTTCCAGAAGCGGATCGGCTTCTCGTACGGCATCAACTACCACTCGGCCGCCCAGCTCATCCTGTACGGCGTCGGCTGGCAGGTCGCCACCGACACCCCCGACGACATCGCCCTCAAGGCGCTCGCCGGCACCCCGCAGAAGTCGGCCGTGCCCGGCTACCGGCCGCAGGTCTCCTCGGAGCTGTACATCACCAACGGCGAGGCCGACGGACACGCGGCCAACGTCAACCGGATGCAGATGTTCACCCCGGAGATGTCGACCTGCGCCACCGCCTCCCGCGTCGACCCGAACGACGCCTGGAACCCGGCCGACTGCGCCTCCGTCTTCACCTTCCCGGACGACGAGAAGCTGATCCAGGCCGAGTTCGCCAAGAACATCCCCTTCGCGCTCGCCGTCGCCGAGAGCGCCGCCCGCCCGGACCGGCCCGTCTCCCCGGTCGGCACGGAGGCCCCCGACTTCTCCCCGGCCGCCTTCACCACCTCCTACGCCCGCGGCGGGGAGCAGGAGGTCGCCGTCACCGCGCGCAAGTCCCTGCGCGGCAAGACGCTCACCTACCGGATCAACGGCGGCCGCACCCACCGCGAGGAGCTCGACGCCTGGAAGGGCGGCGAGACCTACGGCGGGGAGGACAACCTCTACTTCGACGAGTACCGCGCGGAGGTCGAGGGCGCCCGGCCCGGAGACACCGTCGAGGTCCGCTTCACCGCCCGCACCCGCGAGGGCCGGGCCACGTCCTCCGCCCCCTTCACCTACAAGGTGGCCGAGCGGCCCCGCGGCGACGTGCTCGTCCTCGCCGACGAGGGCGGCACCACCGCCGCGAAGCACACCGCCGCCTACGTGCAGGCGCTCGCCGACAACGGCCGCAAGGCCGCCGTCTGGGACGTCGCCACCCAGGGCGCCCCGGACGCCCTCGGCGTGCTCTCCCACTTCCGTACCGTCGTCTGGTACACCGGCGCCGAGCGGCCCTCCGGGCCCACCCAGCTCGCCGTCCGCGCCTACCTCAACGAGGGCGGCAAGCTGATCAACGCCGGCGAGAAGTCCGGCGGACTCACCGTGGTCGGCCGGGCCGAGACCAACGACTTCGCCCAGTACTACCTCGGCGCCTACCACCGGGCCGGCCTCGGGCAGCCGCCCGCCTTCGCCGGTACCGGAGCCTTCGCGGGCGTCGGCGCGCGCCTCGGCGCCGCCGCCGACAACCCGCTGGACAACGCCGGCGCGTACACCGTCACCTCGGACACCCTGAAGCCGGACGAGTTCCCGCAGTTCGCGAGCAGTGCCTCCGCCGGTGACTACCCGGGCGTCCGCACCCCCTTCGAACCCGCGGAGGGCGCGACCTTCGCGGCCGTCAAGCACTCCGACGGCACCTGGGCCCGGCTCAGCAGGACCGTCGACCTCACCGGTGTCACCGCCGGCGCCGCGCCGCGCCTCGACTTCCAGGTCAGCTACGACACCGAGCCCGGCTACGACAACCTGATCGTCGAGGCCCACACCGTCGGCCAGGACGACTGGACGACGCTGCCCGACCTGGGCGGCGGCACCTCCGCCACGCCCCCGGCGGACTGCGGCGAGGGCTACTACGTCCGCGACCACCCCTTCCTCGCCCGCTACCTCACCGTCGGCGAGGACGGCTGCGCGCCCAACGGCACCAGCGGCACCTGGAACGCCTTCACCGGCCCCTCCAACGGCTGGCGGCAGGCCTCCGTCGACCTGAGCGCCTGGGCCGGCAAGCGGGTCGAGCTCTCGATCTCGTACGTCTCCGACCCCGGTACGGGCGAGACCGGCGCCTTCGTCGACGACACCCGGCTCGTCACCGGCGCCACCACGGAGGCGGAGGGCTTCGAGACCGGCCTCGGCGCCTGGACCGTCCCGGGCGCACCGGAGGGCAGCCCCGGCAACGGCACGGACTGGACGCGCTCCGCCGCGCTCTTCCACTCCCAGGCCGCGGTCACCACGCGCGACACCGTCCTCCTCGGCTACGGCCTGGAGCACGTGCCCGGCGCGACCGAGCGCGGACGGCTCGTCGGGCGCGCCCTCGACGTGCTCCGGCGCTGACGGAGAGTAGTGGGGACAAAGGTCCCATGGCGGCCCGTACCCGTTGGTAGGTACGGGCCGTCGGCCATTTTCCCTCACTTTCCGGGCACGCGCGGATGCGCGCGATGTCACCCCGAGCCCCCTGGAGGGGTAGGGTCGTAAGCGGTCGGGGACATCCCTAAAAAACAAAATTCTCGCCGGCGTCGAGTACACCGGCGTAGCTAACGAGGAGATCGGTTCGTGACGATCCGCGTAGGCATCAACGGCTTTGGCCGCATCGGCCGGAACTACTTCCGCGCGCTCCTTGATCAGGGTGCTGACATCGAGATCGTGGCTGTCAACGACCTGGGTGACACCGAGACCACGGCACACCTGCTGAAGTACGACACCATCCTGGGACGCCTCAAGGCCGAGGTCACCCACACCGCCGACACCATCACCGTCGACGGCCACACCATCAAGGTGCTCTCCGAGCGCAACCCGGCCGACATCCCGTGGGGTGAGCTGGGCGTCGACATCGTCATCGAGTCGACCGGCATCTTCACGAAGAAGGCCGACGCGGAGAAGCACATCGCCGGCGGCGCGAAGAAGGTCCTCATCTCGGCTCCGGCCTCCGACGAGGACATCACCATCGTCATGGGTGTCAACCAGGACAAGTACGACGCGGCCCAGCACCACGTCATCTCGAACGCGTCCTGCACCACCAACTGTGTCGCGCCGATGGCGAAGGTTCTCGACGAGAACTTCGGCATCGTCAAGGGCCTGATGACCACGGTCCACGCGTACACGAACGACCAGCGCATCCTGGACTTCCCGCACAAGGACCTGCGCCGCGCCCGCGCCGCCGCGGAGAACATCATCCCGACCACGACGGGTGCCGCCAAGGCCACCGCCCTGGTCCTCCCGCAGCTCAAGGGCAAGCTCGACGGCATCGCGATGCGCGTCCCGGTCCCGACCGGTTCCGCCACCGACCTGGTCGTCACCCTGGACCGCGAGGTCACCAAGGACGAGGTCAACGCCGCGTTCAAGAAGGCCGCCGACGACGGCGACCTCAAGGGCATCCTCTACTACACCGAGGACCCGATCGTCTCCTCGGACATCGTCAGCGACCCGGCGTCCTGCACCTTCGACGCCTCCCTGACCATGGTCCAGGAAGGCAACACGGTCAAGATCCTCGGCTGGTACGACAACGAGTGGGGCTACTCCAACCGTCTCGTCGACCTCACCGTCTTCGTCGGCGGCCAGCTCTAAGCTCTAGGGTTCAGGGCAGGCTTTCGATGTGAGCAGGGCTCGGGCAGCGCAATGCCGCGCTGTGCGAGCCCTGTTTGTGTGCTCCACCGCGTACCAAGGAGTCTGTGACAGATGAAGACGATCGACGAGCTTCTCGCCGAAGGCGTCTCCGGCAAGCGGGTGTTCGTCCGCGCCGACCTCAATGTGCCCCTCGAGGGCACGACCATCACCGACGACGGCCGCATCCGCGCCGTCGTCCCCACGGTGAAGGCGCTCGCCGGCGCCGGCGCCCGCGTCGTGGTCGCCTCGCACCTGGGCCGCCCCAAGGGCGCCCCGGACCCGGCGTTCTCCCTCGCCCCGGCCGCCGCGCGTCTCGGTGAGCTGCTCGGCGCCGAGGTGGCCTTCGCGACCGACACGGTCGGCGAGTCCGCCACCGCCACCGTCGCCGGCCTCGCCGACGGCCAGGTCGCCGTGATCGAGAACCTCCGGTTCAACGCCGGCGAGACCTCGAAGGACGACGCCGAGCGCGGCGCCTTCGCGGACCAGCTGGCCGCCCTCGCCGATCTGTACGTCGGCGACGGCTTCGGTGCCGTGCACCGCAAGCACGCCTCGGTCTTCGACCTCCCGGCGCGCCTCCCGCACGCCGCGGGCTACCTCATCGCCACCGAGGTCGGCGTCCTCAAGAAGCTCACCGAGGACGTCCAGCGGCCGTACGTGGTCGTGCTCGGCGGCGCCAAGGTCTCCGACAAGCTCGGGGTCATCGACCACCTCCTGGAGAAGGCCGACCGCATCCTCATCGGCGGCGGCATGGCGTACACCTTCCTCAAGGCCCAGGGCCACGAGGTGGGCATCTCGCTGCTCCAGAAGGACCAGATCCCGGCCGTCCTGGACTACCTGAAGCGTGCCGAGGAGCGCGGCGTGGAGTTCGTGCTCCCCGTCGACGTCCTGGTCTCGCCCGAGTTCCCGGACCTCAAGACCAAGGCTCCGGCCAACCCGACCACGGTCGCCGCGAACGCCATCCCGGCGGACGAGGAGGGCCTGGACATCGGTCCGGAGACCCGTAAGCTCTACGCCTCGAAGCTCGCCGACGCCGGCACCGTCTTCTGGAACGGTCCGATGGGCGTCTTCGAGCACCCCGACTACGCCGAGGGCACCAAGGCCGTCGCCCAGGCGCTCGTCGACTCCCCGGCCTTCACGGTCGTCGGCGGTGGCGACTCCGCCGCCGCCGTGCGCACGCTGGGCTTCGACGAGAAGGCATTCGGCCACATTTCGACCGGCGGCGGCGCCTCCCTCGAGTACCTCGAGGGCAAGACGCTGCCCGGCCTCGCCGCACTGGAGGACTGACCCCTAAATGAGCACTCGCACCCCGCTGATGGCGGGCAACTGGAAGATGAACCTCAACCACCTCGAGGCCATCGCCCACGTCCAGAAGCTCGCCTTCGCCCTGACCGACAAGGACTACGACGCCTGTGAGGTCGCGGTCCTCGTCCCCTTCACCGACCTGCGGTCCGTCCAGACCCTGATCGACGGCGACAAGCTCAAGATCAAGTACGGTGCCCAGGACCTGTCGGCGCACGACGCCGGTGCCTACACCGGTGAGATCTCGGGCTCGATGCTGGCCAAGTTCAAGTGCGCCTACGTGGCCGTCGGCCACTCCGAGCGCCGCCAGTACCACGCCGAGAACGACGAGGTCTGCAACGCCAAGGTGAAGGCCGCCTTCAAGCACGGCGTGACCCCGATCCTCTGCGTCGGCGAGGGCCTGGACATCCGCAAGGCGGGCAACCAGGTCGAGTACACCCTGGCCCAGATCGACGGCGGCCTGAAGGACGTCCCGGCCGAGCAGGCCGAGACCATCGTGATCGCCTACGAGCCGGTGTGGGCCATCGGCACCGGCGAGGTCGCCACCCCCGAGGACGCGCAGGAGGTCTGCGGGGCGATCCGCGGCCGTCTCGCGGAGCTGTACACGCAGGAGCTGGCCGAGAAGGTCCGCATCCAGTACGGCGGCTCGGTCAAGGCCGGCAACGTCGCCGCGATCATGGCGCAGCCGGATGTCGACGGCGCTCTGGTGGGCGGCGCGGCGCTGGACGCCGACGAGTTCGTCAAGATCGTGCGCTTCCGCGACCAGTGACCTCACCGGTGAGTATGCGGTAGCGGAGTTACGTCGTACCCTTGCGGGGGTCGGGCAGGTGCCCGGCCCCCGTCCGTATAAGTCCGAGGAAGTTGGTCCAGCCGTGGTTATGGGGTTCTCGATCGCCCTGATCGTCTTCAGCGCGCTGCTGATGCTGCTCGTGCTGATGCACAAGGGGAAGGGCGGCGGCCTCTCCGACATGTTCGGTGGCGGCATGCAGTCGTCCGTCGGTGGCTCCTCGGTCGCCGAGCGCAACCTTGACCGGATCACGGTTGTGGTCGGTCTGCTCTGGTTCGCCTGCATTGTGGTACTTGGCCTTCTGATGAAGTTGGACGGGTAACTCCAATCACTGGACGCGCGTTGGGCCTTACGTAGACTGGGGCATCTTCGAGCACCATCACGCAGGGAGTTACGACCGTGGCAAGTGGCAACGCGATCCGGGGAAGCCGGGTCGGAGCGGGGCCGATGGGCGAGGCCGAGCGGGGCGAATCGGCGCCGCGCGCCCGCATCTCCTTCTGGTGCTCGAACGGGCACGAGACGCAGCCGAGCTTCGCCAGCGACGCGGCGATCCCGGAGACCTGGGACTGCCCACGGTGCGGCTTCCCGGCAGGTCAGGACCGGGACAACCCGCCGGACCCGCCGCGCACCGAGCCGTACAAGACTCATCTCGCCTATGTGCGGGAGCGGCGCAGCGACGCGGACGGCGAGGCGATCCTCGCCGAGGCGCTGGCCAAACTGCGCGGCGAGATCTGAGCGTGGTGTGACGATGTGACGAACGGGCCTTGTCCGCGAACCGAGTTCGCGGACAAGGCCCGTTCCGTCGTCCCCGGGCCGCCGGCATTCTCGCCCGCCGCGTCGCCGAGCGGACCGGACCGGACCTGACGGATACGCGCCGTGGCCCTCGCCGGGGCGTGCGGACCACTTCGTGCTCGCCATAGCGTCGTCGGCCCCTCTGATCAATTAGGTTGGAGGGGCAGCGGGGCAGACATACGAGAAGAAGTGGGCGATGTCCGAGATGAACAACGAAGGCCGCACCAGGCTGAACCGGCTGCCCGAGTGGGCCGCCCTCGGCAAGCACCGTGAGCAGCTGGGCGACACCCACCTGCGCGAGCTCTTCGCCGCGGACCCGGCCCGCGGCACCGACCACACCCTGCGGGTCGGCGACCTCCACCTGGACTACTCCAAGCACCTCGTCACCGACGAGACGCTGACCCTGCTGCGCGAACTCGCCGCCGCCACCGGCGTGGCCGAGCTGCGCGACGCCATGTTCCGCGGCGAGAAGATCAACACCACCGAGGACCGCGCGGTCCTCCACACCGCGCTGCGCGCCCCGCGAGAGGCCGTGATCGAGGTCGACGGGGAGAACGTCGTCCCCGGTGTCCACGCCGTCCTCGACAAGATGGCCGCCTTCTCCGACAAGGTCCGGGCGGGCGAGTGGACCGGCCACACCGGCAAGCCCGTCAAGAACATCGTGAACATCGGCATCGGCGGCTCCGACCTCGGCCCCGCCATGGCCTACGAGGTCCTGCGCTCCTTCACCCAGAGGGACCTGACGCTGCGTTTCGTCTCCAACGTCGACGGCGCCGACCTCCACGAGGCCGTCCGCGACCTCGACCCGGCCGAGACCCTCTTCATCGTCGCCTCGAAGACCTTCACCACCATCGAGACGATCACCAACGCCACCTCCGCCCGCGACTGGCTCCTGGCCGGTCTCGGAGCCGGCCAGGAGGCCGTCGCCAAGCACTTCGTGGCCCTCTCGACCAACGCCGAGAAGGTCGAGCAGTTCGGCATCGACACCACGAACATGTTCGAGTTCTGGGACTGGGTCGGCGGCCGCTACTCCTACGACTCGGCCATCGGCCTCTCCCTGATGATCGCCATCGGCCCCGAGCGCTTCCGCGAGATGCTCGACGGCTTCCACCTCGTCGACGAGCACTTCCGCACCGCCCCGCCCGAGGAGAACGCGCCGCTGCTGCTCGGCCTCCTCGGCGTCTGGTACGGCGCGTTCTTCGACGCCCAGTCCCACGCCGTACTGCCGTACTCCCACTACCTGTCCAAGTTCACCGCCTACCTCCAGCAGCTCGACATGGAGTCCAACGGCAAGTCCGTGGACCGCGAGGGCAACCCGGTCGACTGGCAGACCGGCCCCGTCGTCTGGGGCACCCCCGGCACCAACGGGCAGCACGCCTACTACCAGTTGATCCACCAGGGCACCAAGGTCATCCCGGCCGACTTCATCGGCTTCGCCCGGCCCGTCGCCGACCTGCTTCCCGGCCTCGTCGCCCAGCACGACCTGCTGATGGCCAACTTCTTCGCCCAGACCCAGGCACTCGCCTTCGGCAAGACGCCCGAGGAGGTACGGGCCGAGGGGGTCCCCGAGGAGCTCGTCCCGCACAAGACCTTCCAGGGCAACCACCCGACCACCACGATCCTGGCCGACGCGCTCACCCCGTCCGTCCTCGGCCAGCTGATCGCGCTCTACGAGCACAAGGTCTTCGTCCAGGGCGCCATCTGGAACATCGACTCCTTCGACCAGTGGGGCGTCGAACTCGGCAAGGTCCTCGCCAAGAAGATCGAGCCGGTCCTGACGGGTGCCGACGGGGTCCGGGGCGGCGAGCAGCTCGACAGCTCGACCGCCGGGCTCGTCTCGGCCTACCGCGCGTTGCGCGACCGGGGCTGATCGCATGAGGGGGGAGAACGCGGTGCGGCTGCGGCCGCCCAGGAACGCCGTGGACGAGCGGGCCGTCGCCTGGTGGCGGAGCCAGCTCCTGGTGACCACCGCCGTGCCGGTGGTGGTCCTCGCCGTCCTCGGCGCGCTCATCGGGCCGGCCCGGCTCTGGCTGCTGCTCGCGGCCGGGGCCGTCGCGGCCCTGGGTCTCGGCTGCGCCGCGTTCTTTCCCGCATGGTGGTTCCGGGTTCACCGCTGGGAAGTCACCGACGAGGCCGTCTACGTCCGCACCGGGGCTCTGTGGCAGGAGTGGCGGATCGCCCCGATGTCCCGGATCCAGACGGTCGACACCGTACGTGGCCCGCTGGAGCAGCTCTTCCGGCTCGGCACGGTCACGGTGACCACCGCCTCCTCGAAGGGCGCCCTACGGATCGAGGGCCTCGACCACGAGCTCGCCGCCGAACTCGGCGAACGGCTCACGGCCCTCACCCAGGCCACCCCCGGGGACGCCACATGAACGGGCCCGGACCCGGCGAGGACTGGCGGCGGCTCGACCGGCGCATGCTGCTGGCCACCGCCGCCGTCCTGTGCGGTGTGGCCGGCGGCGCCGGACTGCCCACGACGGTCGGCCTCGCCGGGTCCAGGCCGCTGTGGCAGGCCCTCGCCTGGGTCCTCGCCGGGGCGCTCCTCCTCGTCCTCGGCGGCACCGCCGCCGACTATGTCCGCTGGCGCCGCACCCGCTACCGGATCGGCCCCGAGCGGGTCGAACTCCACACCGGGCTCCTCCTGATAAAGCGCCGCTCCCTGGCCCGCGAGCGCATCCGCAGCGTCGACCTCACCGCCAACCCCCTCCAGCGCCTCCTCGGCCTCGTCAAGGTCCGCATCGGCACCGGCGAGAGCACCGGCGGCAGCGAGTCCACGCTCGAACTCGACCTGGTCACCCGCGCCGAGGGCGAGCTCCTCCGCCAGGAACTCCTCGCCCGCGCCGCCACCGACCCCGCCGGCCGGCCCGACGACGGCGCCCTCGCGACCGTCGACCCGCGCTGGATCCGCTACGCTCCGCTCTCCTTCGTCGCCCCGGCCCTCGGCGGCGCGGCCGCCGGATCCGTCATGCAGGTCAGCGAGTGGTTCGGCGCCCAGGCCGAGGTCATCGACTGGATAGGGGACCGCTTCCGGGACGTCTCCCTCGCCTGGATGCTCGTCGACCTGGTCCTCGTCGCCACCCTCGTCGGAGCCGTCGGAGCCCTCGGGCTCTGGGTCGAGATGTGGTGGAACTACCGCCTGGAGCGCGAGCCCGGCGGCACCCTGCGCGTCCGCCGCGGGCTCCTCACCGCGCGCTCGGTCTCCATCGAGGAGCGTCGGCTGCGCGGGATCGAGGTCGTCGAGCCGCTCGGGGTGCGCCTGGCCGGGGCCGCCCGCGTCGACGCCGTCGCCACCGGCCTCGCGAAGGACGACGGGGACAAGCACACCGACCTCAAGACCCTGCTGCCGGCCGTGCCCCGGGAGCTCGCCGACCGCGTCGCCGCCCGGGTCCTGCGCGAGCCGGAGCCGCCCACCGGGACGCCGCTCGCCGCCCACCCGGGCGCCGCCCGCACCCGCCGGCTGCGCTGGGCCCTGTGGACCGTGGCGGCCCCGGTCGTCCTCCTCGCCGGCCTCGGGCTCCTCCTCACCCCGGTCCTGCTGTACGTGGCGGCGGGCTGCGCCGTCGTCCTCACCCCGCTCGCCGTGCTCCTCGCCCTCGACGCGTACCGCAGTCTCGGACACGGCGTCACCGGCGACTATCTGGTGACCCGTTCGGGCACGGTCCGGCGCACCACGGTCGCCCTTCAGCGCTCCGGCGTCATCGGCTGGACCGTCAAGCAGTCGTACTTCCAGCGCCGCGCGGGCATCCTCACGCTGACCGCCACGACGGCGGCCGGCGACGGCGCGTACGACATCTACGACGCGGGTGAGAGCCAGGGCCTGACCTTCGCCGCCGAGGCCGTACCCGACCTCCTCGCGCCCTTCATCGAGCCCGTACCGACGCCGGAGGCCCGGTCCACCGAGGGGTGAACCGGGCCTCCGGGGCGTGCGGTCGAACAAGCGGGCGGAATCAGGCGGAAGCCGGCGGGTACAGGCTCCGCGGGAGTTCCGAGGCGGCCGCGGCGTCGAGCAGCCACAGCGTGCGCGAGCGGCCGTAGGCGCCCGCCGCGGGGGCCTGCACCTCGCCCGCGCCCGACAGCGCGATGGCCGCGGCCTTCGCCTTGTCCTCGCCGGCCGCGAGCAGCCAGACCTCCTTGGCCGCCCTGATCGCGGGCAGCGTCAGGGAGACCCGGAGCGGCGGCGGCTTGGGAGCGCCGTGCACCCCGACCACCGTCCGCTCGGTCTCGCGGACCGCCGGCAGCTCGGGGAAGAGCGAGGCCACGTGCGTGTCCGGGCCGACGCCCAGCATCAGCACGTCGAAGGTCGGCACCCCGCCGCCCGCGGTGGCAGCCGCTGATCGAAACGGACCGGGACCCGCGGCGGCGGCCAGCTCCTCCGCGTACGCGGCGGCGGCCGCGTCGACATCGGAGCCGTACGGACCGTCCGAGGCCGGCATGGCGTGCACCCGCGCCGGGTCGAGCGGGACCCGGTCGAGCAGCGCCTCGCGGGCCTGGGTGACATTCCGCTCGGGATCGCCCTCGGGCAGGAAGCGCTCGTCGCCCCACCACAGGTCGAGCCGCGACCAGTCGATCGCGTCCCGCGCGGGCGCCGTACCGAGCGCCGCCAGCAGACCGTTGCCGTTGCGTCCGCCGGTCAGCACCACCGAGGCGGAGCCGCGGGCGGCCTGGGCGTCGACGATCTTCGTGATCAGCCGGGCCGCGGCGGCCTGCGCCATCAGCTCCTTGTCACGGTGGACGACCAGCTGGGGGGTGCTCACTTGGCCGCCGCCTTCCTGGCCGGGGCCTTCTTGGAGGCAGGCTTCGCCGGAGCCGGGGCCGACTCCACGACGGCCTCGGCCGTGGACTCGGGACCGGACTCGGGAGCGGGCTCCGGAGCGACGGTCGCCGCCTCCTCGTCGAGCCGTTCGAGACCGAACTTGAGCGCCGTCGCGTAGGTGTCGTCCGGGTCGAGCCGGCGCAGCTCCTCGGCGATCAGCTCGGCCGTCTCGCGGCGCTTGAGCGCCACGCCCCGGTCGGGCTGACCCTGGATGGAGAGCGTCGCGAGCGAGCCGTCCGGCCGGTCCAGCACGATCGGCCCGGAGCTGGTCTCCATCCGTACGGAGGTGAGACCGGGCCCCGTCGACTTCGAGCGCCGCACCGGCACCTTCAGCCGGTCGGCCAGCCACATCGCGAGCAGTTCGACGCTCGGGTTGAACTCCTCGCCCTCGACCTCGGCCGAGGTGACCTCGCACACGACCTGGTCGAGCGCGGCGGCGAGCATCGAGCGCCACGGCGTGATCCGGGTCCACGAGAGGTCCGTGTCGCCCGGGGTGTACGTCTCCGCCCGCGCCGTCAGCTCCTGGATGGGCTGCTCGGCGGCGTACGTGTCGGTCACCCGGCGCTGGGCGAGCGCGCCCAGCGGGTCGTTCGCCGGGTCGGTCGGCGCGTTCACCGGCCACCAGACGACGACGGGCGCGTCCGGGAGGAGCAGCGGCAGCACCACCGACTGGGCGTGGTCGACGACCTCGCCGTACAGCCGGAGGACAACCGTTTCGCCGGTGCTGGCGTCGGCGCCGAGGCGGACCTCGGCGTCGAGCCGCGCCTTGGCACGGTCCCGCGGGGAGCGCGAGACCCGCTTGATGACGACGAGGGTCCGCGAGGGGTGCTCGCGGGACGCCTCGTTGGCCGCCTTCAGCGCGTCGTAGGCGTTCTCCTCGTCGGTGACGATGACGAGGGTGAGCACCATGCCGACGGCCGGCGTGCCGATCGCCCGCCGCCCGAGCACCAGCGCCTTGTTGATCTTGGAGGACGTGGTGTCCGTCAGGTCGGTCTTCATGGCCTGCGCCAGCTCCGTCCGTCTCGTGCGAGCATCTCGTCCGCCTCGACCGGACCCCACGTCCCGGACTGGTACTGCGCGGGCTTGCCGTGCTTGTCCCAGAACTGCTCGATCGGGTCGAGGATCTTCCAGGACAGCTCGACCTCCTCGACGCGCGGGAAGAGGTTCGAGTCGCCGAGCAGGACGTCGAGGATGAGCCGCTCGTACGCCTCGGGGCTGGACTCCGTGAAGGACTCGCCGTACGCGAAGTCCATCGACACGTCCCGGATCTCCATCTGGGTGCCGGGCACCTTGGAGCCGAACCGCATCGTCACGCCCTCGTCCGGCTGGACCCGGATCACGATGGCGTTCCGCCCGAGCTCCTCGGTCGCGGTGTGGTCGAAGGGGGAGTGCGGGGCGCGCTGGAAGACGACCGCGATCTCGGTGACGCGGCGGCCGAGGCGCTTGCCCGTACGGAGGTAGAAGGGGACGCCCGCCCAGCGGCGGTTGTCGATCTCCAGCTTCACGGCCGCGTAGGTGTCGGTCTTCGACTGGGGGTCGATGCCGTCTTCCTGGAGGTAGCCGACGGCCTTCTCGCCGCCCTGCCACCCGGCCGCGTACTGGCCGCGGACCGTGGACTCGCCCAGGTCCTTGGGGATCTTCACCGCGCCGAGGACCTTGGTCTTCTCGGCGGCGAGCGCGTCGGCGTCGAAGGAGGCGGGCTCCTCCATCGCGGTCAGCGCGAGCAGCTGGAGCAGGTGGTTCTGGATGACGTCACGGGCGGCGCCGATGCCGTCGTAGTACCCGGCCCGGCCGCCGATGCCGATGTCCTCGGCCATGGTGATCTGCACGTGGTCGACGTACGACCGGTTCCAGATCGGCTCGAAGAGGGTGTTGGCGAAGCGGAGCGCCAGGATGTTCTGGACGGTCTCCTTGCCGAGGTAGTGGTCGATACGGAAGACCGCATCGGGCGGGAAGACCTCGTGGACGACCTCGTTGAGCTCCTTGGCGGAGACCAGGTCGTGGCCGAAGGGCTTCTCGATGACCGCACGGCGCCAGGAGCCGTTCTTCTGGTCGGCCAGGCCGTGCTTCTTCAGCTGCTGGACCACCAGCGGGAAGAACTTCGGCGGCACGGAGAGGTAGAAGGCGAAGTTGCCGCCGGTGCCCTGCGCCTTGTCCAGCTCCTCGACGGTGGACTTCAGCTTCTCGAAGGCCTCGTCGTCGTCGAAGTCGCCCTGGACGAACCGCATGCCCTGGATCAGCTGCTGCCACACCTCCTCGCGGAACGGGGTGCGCGCGTGCTGCTTGACGGCCTCGTAGACCTCCTGCGCGAAGTCCTCGTCCTGCCACTCGCGGCGGGCGAAGCCGATGAGCGAGAAGCCCGGCGGCAGCAGGCCGCGGTTGGCCAAGTCGTAGACGGCAGGCATCAGCTTCTTACGGGACAAATCGCCCGTGACGCCGAAGATCACCAGACCCGACGGCCCCGCGATACGCGGGAGCCGTCGGTCTGCGGCGTCACGGAGCGGGTTGGCTCCGTGGACTGCGCTCAAAGTGCTTACGCCTCCGAAGGTGCGAGGCGCGAGAGCTCCGCCTCGGTGGACTTGAGAAGGTCGTTCCAGGACGCCTCGAACTTCTCGACGCCCTCGTCCTCCAGGAGCTGCACGACCTCGTCGTAGCTGATGCCCAGCTTCGCGATGGCCGCCAGCTCCTCACGGGACCGGTCGTACGTGCCGCGCACGGTGTCACCGGCGACCTCGCCGTGGTCGGCGGTGGCCTCCAGGGTGGCCTCCGGCATGGTGTTGACCGTGCCGGGGGCGACCAGGTCCACGACGTACAGCGTGTCCTTGTACGCCGGGTCCTTGACGCCGGTCGAGGCCCACAGCGGACGCTGCTTGTTGGCCTGCGCCTTGTCCAGGGCGCTCCATCGGTCGGAGGAGAAGACCTCCTCGTACGCCTCGTAGGCCAGGCGGGCGTTGGCCAGGGCGGCCTTGCCCTTGAGCGCCTTCGCCTCGTCGGTGCCGATGCCGTCCAGGCGCTTGTCGATCTCCGAGTCCACGCGGGACACGAAGAAGGACGCCACGGAGTGGATCTTCGACAGGTCGAGGCCGCGCTCGCGGGCCTTCTCGAGACCCGCCAGGTAGGCGTCCATGACCGCGCGGTAGCGCTCCAGCGAGAAGATCAGCGTCACGTTGACGCTGATGCCGAGGCCGATGACCTCGGTGATCGCCGGCAGACCCGCCTTGGTGGCCGGAATCTTGATCAGGGTGTTGGGGCGGTCCACCAGCCAGGCCAGCTGCTTGGCCTCGGCGATGGTGGCGACCGTCTCGTGGGCAAGACGGGGGTCGACCTCGATGGAGACCCGGCCGTCCTGGCCGTCGGTCGCCTCGAAGACCGGCCGCAGGATGTCGGCGGCGTCGCGGACGTCCGCCGTCGTGATCATGCGGATGGCCTCGTCGACGGTCACCTTGCGGGCGGCGAGGTCGGCGAGCTGCTGGTCGTAGCCGTGCCCCTCGGAGATCGCCTTCTGGAAGATGGACGGGTTCGTCGTCACACCGACCACGTGGCTCTGGTCGATGAGCTCGGCCAGGTTGCCGGACGTGATCCGCTGACGCGAGAGGTCGTCCAGCCAGATCGCGACGCCTTCGTCGGAGAGGCGCTTGAGAGCGTCTGTCATGAGAGTTGCATCTCCATTAAGTCGTACGTATTCGCGTCAGCGCGCGACGGCGTCGAGAGATTCCCGCGCGGCGGCGACGATCGCCTCCGGCGTGAACCCGAACTCGCGGAAGAGGACCTTCGCGTCCGCCGAGGCACCGAAGTGCTCCAGCGAGACGATCCGGCCGGCGTCCCCGACGTACCGGTGCCAGGTGAGACCGATGCCGGCCTCGACGGCGACGCGGGCCTTGACCGACGGCGGCAGGACGGAGTCCTTGTACGCCTGGTCCTGCTCCTCGAACCACTCGACGGAGGGCATCGAGACCACCCGGGTCGGGACGCCGGCGGCCTGGAGCTGCTCGCGGGCCTCGACGGCCAGGTGCACCTCGGAGCCGGTCGCGATCAGCACGAGCTCGGCGGGGCCGCCCTCGGCCTCGAAGAGCACGTAGCCGCCCTTCGCCGCGTCCTCGTTCGGCGCGTAGGTCGGCACACCCTGGCGGGTGAGGGCGAGGCCGTGCGGGGCGCCCTTGCCGAAGACCTTGGTGTGCCGCTTCATGATCTCGCGCCAGGCGATCGACGTCTCGTTGGCGTCGGCCGGACGGACCACGTTCAGACCCGGGATCGCGCGCAGCGAGGCGAGGTGCTCCACCGGCTGGTGGGTCGGGCCGTCCTCGCCCAGACCGATCGAGTCGTGCGTCCAGACGTACGTCACCGGCAGGTGCATCAGGGCCGACAGACGCACGGCGTTGCGCATGTAGTCGGAGAACACCAGGAAGGTGCCGCCGTAGATCCGCGTGTTGCCGTGCAGCGCGATGCCGTTCATCTCGGCGGCCATCGAGTGCTCGCGGATGCCGAAGTGGATCGTGCGGCCGTACTTGTCGGCCTCCGGAAGCGGGTTGCCCTCGGGCAGGAACGACGAGGTCTTGTCGATCGTCGTGTTGTTCGAGCCGGCCAGGTCGGCCGAGCCGCCCCACAGCTCCGGGACGACCGCGCCGAGCGCCTGGAGGACCTTGCCCGAGGCCGCGCGGGTGGCGACACCCTTGCCGGGCTCGAAGACGGGGAGCTTCTCCTCCCAGCCGGCGGGCAGCTCGTTCGCCTGGATGCGGTCGAACTCGGCGGCGCGCTCCGGGTTGGCCGTACGCCACTCGGCGAGCGACTTCTCCCAGGCGGCGCGGTCCTCACGGCCCCGGTCGCCGAGCGAGCGGGTGTGCGCGATGACCTCGTCGGTGACCTCGAAGGTCTGCTCCGGGTCGAAGCCCAGGACGCGCTTGGTGGCCGCGATCTCCTCGTCGCCGAGCGCCGAGCCGTGCGAGGCCTCGGTGTTCTGCGCGTTCGGCGCGGGCCAGGCGATGATCGAGCGCATCGCGATGAACGACGGGCGCTCGGTCTCGGCCTCGGCGGCGCGGATCGCCGCGTACAGCGCGGCCGGGTCCAGGTCGCCGTTGGACTTCGGCTCGACACGCTGGACGTGCCAGCCGTACGCCTCGTACCGCTTCATCGTGTCCTCGGACACGGCGGTCTCGGTGTCGCCCTCGATCGAGATGTGGTTGTCGTCCCACAGCAGGATCAGGTTGCCGAGCTTCTGGTGGCCGGCGAGCGAGGACGCCTCGGCGGAGATGCCCTCCTGGAGGCAGCCGTCACCGGCGATCGCGTAGATCCGGTGGTCGAACGGCGAGGTGCCGGGGGCGGCCTCCGGGTCGAACAGGCCGCGCTCGTAGCGGGCGGCCATCGCCATGCCCACGGCGTTGGCGACACCCTGGCCCAGCGGGCCCGTGGTCGTCTCGACGGCGGCCGTGTGGCCGTACTCCGGGTGACCGGGGGTCTTGGAGCCCCAGGTGCGGAAGGCCTTCAGGTCGTCCAGCTCGAGACCGAAGCCACCCAGGTACAGCTGGGTGTAGAGGGTCAGGGACGAGTGGCCGGCGGAGAGGACGAACCGGTCGCGCCCGACCCACTCGGGGTCGGCCGGGTCGTGCCGCATCACCTTCTGGAAGAGGGTGTACGCGGCGGGCGCCAGGCTCATCGCCGTACCGGGATGGCCGTTGCCGACCTTCTGTACGGCGTCCGCGGCCAGGATGCGGGCGGTGTCGACGGCCCGCTGGTCCAATTCGGTCCACTCGAGGTCTGTGGTGGTCGGCTTAGTGCTCACCCTGGGTCAGGGCTCCTCTCCACATGTTCTGAAGCCGGTGACTGAGGGTGTACCGGCGGTGTCGAGCCTACCCCCGAAGAAGCCCCCTCTTTTCGTGCGTGGGCCCCTCAAATGAGCGGACAGAGCAAGACTGCCGGTGGCCGTGTGAGTTCGCCTCCCGAGCGGTGTCCACGCCTTGGGACACACCCCTCCAACACGACCCCACCCCCGCGAAGATCGGCGTCTGGGCAACGTCTACAGTGGCGTGGTACGCGCAAGCTTCACCCCGTCTTCATGCGGGGAGCTTGCTGGGAATTTCTCTGTCAGGGGTGTGCGTGACGGCCGTCGAGTCCCGACCCGCAGGGGTCGTCTTGACTCCCAGCCCGGGGGGCCATCGGCCGTTCGGGGCCCGCGTCAAGGCATACGTGGCGCTGACCAAGCCGCGGATCATCGAACTGCTGCTCATCACCACTGTTCCGGTGATGTTCCTCGCCGAACAGGGCGTGCCGAACCTGTGGCTGGTACTCGCCACCTGCTTCGGCGGCTACCTGTCCGCGGGCGGCGCCAACGCGCTGAACATGTACATCGACCGCGACATCGACGCCCTGATGGACCGGACCTCGCAGCGTCCGCTCGTCACCGGCGTGCTCACGCCGCGTGAGGGCCTCGTCTTCGGCCTCAGCCTCGCGGTGATCTCCACGCTCTGGTTCGGCCTGCTGGTCAACTGGCTCTCCGCGGCGCTCTCGCTCGGCGCGCTCCTCTTCTACGTGGTCATCTACACGATGATCCTCAAGCGGCGGACCGCGCAGAACATCGTCTGGGGCGGCATCGCCGGCTGCCTGCCGGTCCTCATCGGCTGGTCGGCCGTGACCAACTCGATGTCGTGGGCCGCGATCATCCTCTTCCTCGTCATCTTCTTCTGGACGCCGCCGCACTACTGGCCGCTGTCGATGAAGGTGAAGGACGACTACGCCCGCGCCGGCGTGCCGATGCTCCCGGTCCTCGCCTCCAACAAGGTCGTGGCCAAGCAGATCGTCGCCTACAGCTGGGTGATGGTCGCCGTCTCGCTGCTCCTCACCCCGCTCGGCTACACCGGCTGGTTCTACACGGCCGTCGCGCTGCTCACCGGCGGCTGGTGGCTGTGGGAGGCGCACGGGCTGCTCAACCGCGCGAAGTCGGGAGCGACCGGCGCGAAGCTCAAGGAGATGCGCCTCTTCCACTGGTCCATCACCTATGTCTCGCTGCTCTTCGTGGCGGTCGCGGTGGATCCCTTCCTCCGCTAGGCCCCTCCGGCGGCGGATTCCGCTCAGATGATTTGCTCGGCCGGCGGCCGGGTCACGTGGGATAGGCCACGTGACCCGGCCGTCGCCAGTAGATCTACCCCTCGGTAGCATCCTTTTCATGGCAGAAACGAAGCAGGAAGAGCGCAAGGCGGCCCGGCTCGCCAAGGAGATCAAGGCCTTCTCCAAGGAGCACGGCGGCACCGAGGGGCACCTCGCGCACATCGGTCAGGCCGGCACCCGGATCGTCCTCGTCGGCACCGACGGCGGCTGGGGCGACCTCGTCGCGCCGAGCTACGAGATCGCGAAGCAGGCCGCCGAGAAGGCCGGTCTGACGCTCCACGAGGAGTTCGACGGCGAGTTCGCCGCGAAGGTCGTCACCGGCCCGTACGAGTGGAGCCGGATGGCCGGTATCCAGATCGGCGGCCCCTCCAACAGCTGAGGCAACAACCTCGCGCGGGGCTCACCCGTTAGGACGTGTGGAGACACGTCCACACAGGGAGCCCCCCGAGATGATCGACACGCCGAGCCTGGTGGACCAGTACTGCCAGGGAGTGCTCCGTACGGAGCTCGGCCTGGGCACCTTCGAGACCCGCCTCGGCGCGCACCTCGGCGACCGGCGCGGCGCTCCGCCCGGGCTGCCCGCCGCCGGGACGACGTTCTTCGACACGCAGACCGGTTTCGCGGTACGGCGCTGGTGCCCGCCGCTCCTCGGCCTCGAACCCCACTGCCCGCCCGCCCGCTACCTCGCCCGCCGCCGTGAGCTCGGCGTCGTCGAGGCGGGCCGACGGCTGCTCAGGGCCTCCGGGATCTCCACGTACCTCGTGGACACGGGGCCGGCCGGTGACCTGACCCGGCCGGCGGAGATCGCCGCGGCGGCCGGCGCGGAGGCCCACGAGATCGTCCGCCTCGAATCCCTCGCCGAACAGGTCGCCGACACCTCGGGCACCGTCGACGCGTTCCTGGCCAACCTCGCCGAGGCCGTCCACGGCGCCGCCGTGAACGCCGTGGCCTTCACCTCGGTGGAGGGCGTACGCCGAGGGCTCGCGACGGCGCCCGGGCCGCCCGGACCGGGGGAGGTGCGCGGGGCCGCCGGACGCTGGCTGGCCGGACGTCCGGCCGGCGGGCCGCTCACCGACCCCGTCCTGCTGCGGCACCTCCTCTGGATCGCCGTCACCGCCGGACGCCCGCTCCAGCTGCATGCCCGGGACCTCGATCCGGCCGTGCTCGGCGCCTTCGCCGCCGCCACGACGGGGCTCGGCACCGACCTCGTCCTGCTGCACGCCTACCCGCACCACCGCGCGGCGGCACACCTGACCGTCGTCCACCCGCACGTGTACGCGGACCTCGGCCCGGCCCTCGCCCACACCGGGGCCCGGGCGGCGGCCGTCCTCGCCGAGGTCCTGGAGGCGGCGCCCTTCGGCAAGCTGCTCTTCTCCAGCGGCGCCCACGGACTGCCCGAGCTCCACGTGGTCGCGGCGGGCATCTTCCGCTCGGCGCTCACGCGGGTGCTGGGGGAGTGGGTGATGGAAGGCGCCTGGTCGGCCGCGGACGCCCAGCGCGTCGCCACGATGATCGCGGCGGGGAACGCCCGCCGCGTCTACCGCCTCGGACCCGTTGTCAGTCGCCGTTGGTAGCGTGCGCGGCAGATGGAAACGATCATGGGGGAGGCGGCAACCATGGGAGAGACGACCGTGCACGAGGTCGACGGAGCGAGGATCGAGCGGGCGCTCGACGGCATCAGGGGGCGGATCTTCGGCCGCTGGCACGACCTCCGGTACGGCAGCGGCATGTCGCTGAACGGTCTCGGGGAGACCCGCGACGAACTCCTCGACCACCTCGGGGCCCGCACCCTGGAGGACCCCGAGCTCGCCGCCGACCCGTCCCGCGCGGCGCTGCTCACCGCCGCGGAGTGCGCACTCGGCGTCCTGGGGCTCGGCTGCTTCCCCGAAGGGGACTGGGACGTCCCGCTGCCTCTCGTCGACGAGACCCTGAGCAGCGACGACCAGCTCTTCGACGAGAGCTGGGACCGGGGACACCGGGTGCCCACCGCGCGGACCTGGACGGACGCCTTCGCGCTCTGCCTGATCAGCGGGCTCGCCTGGGAGCGCCGACGGGTGATCGGGCCGCTGCTCCACGAGGACTACGCGCCCGCGATCCGCTCCGGCGTGCCGTACTCGCGCTTCGACTCGGTCTCGGAGCCGGCGGACCTCGCCGAGATGGACGCCCTGTGCGCCTACCTGACGGTGCAGCACGGGCCGGTGCCCGGCGCCGTGCCCGGCGAGGTACCGGTGCGCCGGCCCGGTGCGGAGGAGCTGGCGGCCGCGGCGGCGCGACTCGACGCGGCCGGGGCGCTGAGCCCGGACCAGCGGCTGCTGCGCGTCCTGCTCGACGACGACCGCGAGGCCTTCGAGAAGGCCCTCGTGCAGCGTCTCGACGCCCACCGGGCGGGCGTCGGCGCCGATCCCGAGCCGAGGAGCCTGCTGCCGGTGGGGACCGTCGCCCTGGCCGCCCTCGCCCACCTGGCGCACGGCTGGGAGCCGGCGGTCCGCTCCGGCTACCTGCCCGCGGCGCTGCTCCGCGCGCCGGTGTCCGCATAGCCGGACCGCCCGGGCCCCCGCCGTGCGGCGGGGGCCCGGGCGGTCCGGGGTGTTCTCAGGCGCTCGCGAGCGCGGAGTCGTTCTGCGCCGGGATGTCCGCCGTGGGGACCGGGCGCTCGCGCAGGCTCAGGGCGAGTCGCAGCACCGCGATCCACATCAGCGACGAGCCGAGCATGTGGACGGCGACCAGGATCTCGGGGACCCCGCTGAAGTACTGCACGTAGCCGATCGCGCCCTGCGCGAGCAGCACGATCAGCAGGTCGCGGGCGCGCGCCCGGGTGTCGTCCGGGGCGTCCACCACGCGCAGCACCAGCCACATGGCGAGCGCGAGCGCGCAGACGACCCAGGCGGCGATGGCGTGGAGGTGGGCGGCGTTCGTCCAGTCCCACGGCATGCGCGGGACGTCGCTGCTGTCACCGGCGTGCTTGCCGGCGCCGGTCACGGTCGTACCGAGCGCGATCAGCAGACCCGAGGTGATCGTGATCGCCCACGACAGCTTGCGGACCGGTCCCGGCACACGCGGCCGGGGCGGGGTGTCGCCCTCGCCGGTCCGGTGCCAGGTGATGACGGCCACGGTGAGCAGGGCGTTCGCTGCGAGGAAGTGGCCGGCGACGGTCCACGGGTTGAGGCCCATCCACACCGTGATGCCGCCGATGACGGCGTTGCTCATCACGATCCAGAACTGCGCCCAGCCCCAGCGGGTGAGGTTGCGGCGCCACGGCTTGGTGGACCGGGTGGCGATGATCGCCCAGCCGACGGCCGCCGACAGGACGTACGTCAGCATCCGGTTGCCGAACTCGATCAGGCCGCGGTAGCCCTGCTCGGGCGTGACGATGAGGCTGTCTTCCGTGCACTTCGGCCAGGTGTCGCAGCCGAGACCGGAACCGGTCAGCCGGACCGCGCCACCGGTGACGATGATGAGGACGCTCATCACGACGGCGGAGAGCGCGGCGCGCCGGAGCGTCCGGGGGGACGGGGTCCAGCGCTGGGCGATGTAGGCGAGGGGGGTCAGCACGGGCCCATCGTAGGACGGGGCTTGTGCACGCTTTCACGAGGGGGGTGGCTTGTCGGGAAACGTCACCCTCTGAACCTCTTCGGCTACTCCCAGCGGAAGAATTTCGCCGCCGCGCCGAGGCCGAGGACCGCCCAGACCGTCAGGATCAGCGCGTTGCCCCAGGGCATCGTCGCGCCGTTCTGGAGGACGTCCCGCAGGCCGTCGGAGAGGGCGGAGATCGGGAGCAGTTCCAGGAGCGAGCGGGCGGGCTCCGGGAACTTGTCCAGCGGCACGATGACCCCGCCGCCCACCAGGAGCAGCAGGAAGACGAGGTTGGCGGCGGCCAGGGTGGCCTCTGCCTTGAGGGTGCCCGCCATGAGCAGTCCGAGGCCCGAGAAGGCGGCCGTGCCGAGGACCAGGAGCAGGAGGACGGAGAGCGGGTTTCCCTGCGGGGACCAGCCGAGTGCCAGGGCGATGGCGGTGAGGAGCGCGACCTGGAGCACCTCGGTGACGAGGACGGCGAGCGTCTTGGCGGTCATGAGCGCCCAGCGGGGGAGCGGTGAGGCGCCGAGGCGCTTGAGCACCCCGTACCGCCGCTCGAATCCGGTCGCGATGGCCTGGCCGGTGAAGGCGGTCGAGAGCACGGCGAGCGCGAGGACGCCGGGGGCGAGGAAGTCGACGGCCTCGCCGGCGCCGGTGTCGACGATGTCGACCGTGGAGAAGAGGACGAGGAGCAGCGAGGGGATGATCACCGTCAGGAGGAGCTGCTCGCCGTTGCGCAGCAGCATCCGGGTCTCCAGGGCCGTCTGCGCCGCGATCATCCGCCCGACGGGGGCGGCACCGGGCTTCGGGGAGTAGGTACCCGTGCTCACGACCTCAGCTCCTTGCCGGTCAGTTCCAGGAAGACGTCTTCGAGGGTGTGGCGCTCGACGGAGATGCCCTCGGGCATGACGCCGTGCTGGGCGCACCAGGTGGTGACCGTGGCGAGCAGCTGCGGGTCGACGGTGCCGGTGATGCGGTACGTGCCGGGGAGGGGTTCCGCGGCGGCCGTGCCGTCCGGCAGTGCCTTGAGCAGGGAGCCCAGGTCGAGCCCGGGGCGGCCGGTGAAGCGCAGGGTGTTCTCGGCGCCGCCGCGGCAGAGCTGCTCGGGGCTGCCTTGGGCGGCGACCCGGCCGGCGTCGATGATGGCGACGTCGTCGGCCAGCTCCTCGGCCTCCTGCATGAAGTGGGTGGTGAGGACGACCGTCACGCCGTCGGCGCGCAGTTCGCGCACGAGGTCCCAGGTGGCGCGGCGGGCCTGAGGGTCGAGTCCGGCGGTCGGCTCGTCGAGGAAGACGAGCTCGGGGCGGCCGACGACGGCCATGGCGAGCGCGAGGCGCTGCTGCTGGCCGCCGGAGAGCCGTCGGTAGGTGGTGCGGCCGCAGGAGCCGAGGCCGAGCCGCTCGATCAGGGCGTCCACGTCCAGGGGGTGGGCGTGCAGCTTCGCCATGTGGCGGAGCATCTCGTCGGCCCGGGCGCCCGAGTAGACGCCACCCGACTGGAGCATCACGCCGATCCGGGGGCGCAGCGCGGCCGCGTCGGCGACCGGGTCGAGGCCGAGGACGCGGACGGTGCCGCCGTCGGGCCGGCGGTAGCCCTCGCAGGTCTCGACGGTGGTGGTCTTGCCGGCCCCGTTGGGGCCGAGGACGGCGGTGACGGTGCCGGCCCGTACGTCGAGGTCGAGGCCGTCGACGGCGGTCTTGTTTCCGTACCGCTTGACCAGGCCACGTACCTGGACGACGGACTCATTTCCCATGTGCGGAAGTCTAGAGAGGGGGCGGAGGTCCTCCCGGCATGGGGCCCGTCGGACCCCGCTCGGCCTTGTCCCACGGGGCGGATTCGTCCTACGAATGATCGTTTCCGCAGGTCAGGTAAGCCTTACCTGAGTGACGCACGGCACCGCCGTCGCCGCCGACGGCGCTTGTCAGTCGCCGATTAATTACGCAACAATGACGTTGTGAAAAACGTTGGCGCGGCTCCGGTGGAGGAACTCGCGACCCGAGAGCGTTCCACGCGCAACCGGGTCGCGCGGTCGATCCTGGACCACGGCCCCTCGACCGTCGCCGACCTGGCCGAACGGCTCCGCCTCACGCAGGCCGCCGTCCGTCGCCACCTCGACTCGCTGGTCGCGGAGAACGTGGTCGAGGCCCGCGAGAAGCGCGTCTACGGGACCCGCGCCCGCGGCCGCCCCGCGAAGATCTTCGCGCTCACCGACTGCGGCCGGGACGAGTTCGACCAGTCGTACGACTCCCTGGCCGTCGAGGCGCTCCGCTGGATCGAGCGCAACGCGGGAGGAGAGGCGGCCGTCGCCGCCTTCGCCCGCGACCGGATCGAGGCCCAGGGCGACTCGTACCGGGAAGCCGTCGAGACGGCCGATCCCGCCCGGCGGACCGAGGCGCTCGCCAAGGCCCTGACGGCGGACGGGTACGCTGCCACTGCGCGGAACGCGCCGGTCGGCGAGCAGCTCTGCCAGCACCACTGCCCGGTCGCCCACGTCGCCGAGCAGTATCCGCAGCTGTGCGAGGCGGAGACGGAGTTCTTCTCCCGCCTCCTGGGAACGCACGTCCAGCGTCTGGCCACCATCGCGCATGGTGACGGCGTCTGTACGACGTTCATCCCGCACAGCGCCCCACAGACCAACTCATCAGCATCTGTCAGCACGGCCGGGAGGAACCCCGCATGACCACCGAGATCAGCCACCCCGAGCTTGAGGGCCTGGGTCGGTACGAGTACGGCTGGGCCGACTCCGACGCGGCCGGTGCCACCGCGAAGCGCGGTCTGAACGAGGACGTCGTCCGCGACATCTCCTCGAAGAAGAACGAGCCCGAGTGGATGCTGAACCTGCGTCTCAAGGGTCTGCGGCTCTTCGGCAAGAAGCCCATGCCGACCTGGGGCTCCGACCTCTCCGGCATCGACTTCGACAACATCAAGTACTTCGTGCGGTCCACCGAGAAGCAGGCCGAGTCCTGGGAGGACCTGCCGGAGGACATCAAGAACACGTACGACAAGCTCGGCATCCCGGAGGCGGAGAAGCAGCGCCTCGTCGCCGGTGTCGCCGCCCAGTACGAGTCCGAGGTCGTCTACCACCAGATCCGCGAGGACCTGGAGGAGCAGGGCGTCATCTTCGTCGACACCGACACGGCGCTGAAGGAGCACGAGGAGCTCTTCAAGGAGTACTTCGGCACCGTCATCCCGGTCGGCGACAACAAGTTCGCCTCCCTGAACACGGCCGTGTGGTCCGGCGGCTCGTTCATCTACGTGCCGAAGGGCGTGCACGTCGAGATCCCGCTCCAGGCCTACTTCCGTATCAACACGGAGAACATGGGCCAGTTCGAGCGGACGCTGATCATCGTCGACGAGGACGCCTACGTCCACTACGTCGAGGGCTGCACCGCCCCGATCTACTCCTCGGACTCGCTGCACAGCGCCGTCGTCGAGATCATCGTGAAGAAGGGCGGCCGCTGCCGCTACACGACCATCCAGAACTGGTCGAACAACGTCTACAACCTGGTGACCAAGCGCGCCGTCGCCTACGAGGGCGCCACCATGGAGTGGGTCGACGGCAACATCGGCTCCAAGGTCACCATGAAGTACCCGGCCGTCTACCTCATGGGCGAGCACGCCAAGGGCGAGACGCTGTCCATCGCCTTCGCGGGCGAGGGCCAGCACCAGGACGCCGGCGCCAAGATGGTGCACATGGCCCCGAACACCTCCTCGAACATCGTCTCCAAGTCGGTGGCGCGAGGCGGCGGCCGCACCTCCTACCGCGGTCTCATCGAGATCGGCGAGGGTGCCCCGGGCTCCAAGTCCAACGTGCTCTGCGACGCGCTGCTCGTCGACACGATCTCCCGCTCGGACACGTACCCCTACGTGGACGTGCGCGAGGACGACGTCTCCATGGGCCACGAGGCCACCGTCTCCAAGGTCTCCGAGGACCAGCTCTTCTACCTGATGAGCCGCGGTCTCACCGAGTTCGAGGCCATGGCGATGATCGTCCGCGGCTTCGTGGAGCCCATCGCCAAGGAGCTCCCGATGGAGTACGCCCTGGAGCTCAACCGGCTGATCGAGCTGCAGATGGAAGGCGCGGTCGGCTAAAGGCCCCGCCCCACCGAACGCAGCGACTGATTTCTTTTACGCAGGAAGAGAGCAACACGACAGCCATGGCTGAGGCTCAGAACATCCCCGCGGGCTCCACCACCGCGGGCTCGATCGCGGTGGCCGCCGAGTCCACCGTCGCCACGCGCATGAGCGCGCCCCCGTCCTTCGACGTCGCGGACTTCCCCGTCCCGCACGGCCGCGAGGAGGAGTGGCGCTTCACGCCGCTCGCGCGGCTGCGCGGCCTTCACGACGGCACCGCCGTCGCGTCCGGTGAGGGCGTCAAGGTCGAGATCGAGGCCCCCGAGGGCGTCACCGTGGAGACCGTCGGCCGTGACGACGAGCGGCTCGGCAAGGCCGGCAAGCCCGTCGACCGCGTCGCGGCCCAGGCGTACTCCTCCTTCGAGAAGGCCTCGGTCGTCACCGTCGCCAAGGAGGCCGTCCTCACCGAGCCGATCCGCATCGCCGTGCACGGCGAGGGCGGTGTCGCCTTCGGCCACCAGGTGATCGAGCTCGGCGCCTTCGCCGAGGCCGTCGTGGTCATCGACCACACCGGTGACGCGGTGCTCGCCGCCAACGTCGACTACGTCCTCGGCGACGGCGCGAAGCTGACCGTCGTCTCCGTCCAGGACTGGGACGAGAAGGCCGTCCACGTCGCCCAGCACAACGCGCTGGTCGGCCGCGACGCCTCCTTCAAGTCGGTCGTCGTCACCTTCGGCGGCGACGTCGTCCGCATCCACCCCCGCGTGGCGTACGCGGCGCCCGGCGGCGAGGCCGAGCTCTTCGGCCTGTACTTCACCGACGCCGGCCAGCACCAGGAGCACCGCCTCCTCGTCGACCACAACACCCCGCACTGCAAGTCCAACGTCGCCTACAAGGGCGCGCTGCAGGGCCAGGACGCGCACGCGGTGTGGATCGGCGACGTCCTCATCCAGGCCGCCGCCGAGGGCACCGACACGTACGAGCTCAACCGGAACCTGGTCCTCACGGACGGCGCCCGGGTCGACTCCGTGCCGAACCTGGAGATCGAGACCGGCGAGATCGCCGGCGCCGGTCACGCCTCGGCCACCGGCCGCTTCGACGACGAGCAGCTCTTCTACCTGATGTCCCGCGGCATCCCGGAGACCGAGGCCCGCCGCCTCGTCGTTCGCGGCTTCTTCGCCGAGCTGGTCCAGCAGATCGGTCTGCCGGACGTCCAGGAGCGCCTCCTCGCCAAGATCGAGGCCGAGCTGGAGGCCTCCGTCTGATGGCCTTCGTCCGAGTCTGTGCGCTGAGCGAGCTGGAGACCGACACCCCGAAGCGGGTCGAGGTCGACGGCACGCCGGTGTCGGTCGTGCGCACCGAGGGCGAGGTGTTCGCGATCAACGACATCTGCTCGCACGCGAACGTCTCCCTCTCGGAGGGCGAGGTCGAGGACTGCGCCATCGAGTGCTGGCTGCACGGGTCGAGCTTCGACCTCCGCAGCGGCAAGCCCTCGGGCCTGCCCGCGACGCGCCCCGTGCCCGTATACCCCGTAAAGATCGAAGGGGACGATGTGCTCGTCTCCGTCACCCAGGAGTCCTGAGTCACCCATGGCAACGCTTGAAATCCACGACCTGCACGTCTCCGTCGAGGCCGAGAACGGCCCCCGGGAGATCCTCAAGGGTGTCGACCTGACCATCAAGCAGGGCGAGACCCACGCCGTCATGGGCCCCAACGGCTCCGGCAAGTCGACCCTGGCGTACTCGCTCGCCGGCCACCCGAAGTACACGGTCACCGGCGGCACCGTCACCCTCGACGGCGAGGACGTCCTGGAGATGTCGGTCGACGAGCGCGCCCGCGCCGGCGTCTTCCTGGCCATGCAGTACCCGGTCGAGGTCCCCGGTGTCTCGGTCTCCAACTTCCTGCGCACCTCCGCCACCGCCGTCCGCGGCGAGGCCCCCAAGCTGCGCACCTGGGTGAAGGAGGTCAAGTCCGCGATGGAGCAGCTCCAGATGGACCCGGCCTTCGCCGAGCGCAACGTCAACGAGGGCTTCTCCGGCGGTGAGAAGAAGCGCCACGAGATCCTCCAGCTGGAGCTCCTCAAGCCGAAGATCGCGATCCTCGACGAGACCGACTCGGGCCTCGACGTCGACGCGCTCCGCATCGTCTCCGAGGGCGTCAACCGCGTCCGCGAGACCGGCGAGGTCGGCACGCTGCTGATCACCCACTACACGCGCATCCTGCGCTACATCAAGCCCGACTTCGTTCACGTGTTCGCGAACGGCCGCATCGCCGAGTCCGGCGGCGCCGAGCTCGCCGACCAGCTCGAGGCCGAGGGCTACGACAAGTACGTGAAGGGTGGCGCATCCGCGTGACATCTGCCCATCAGGGGCTCTCCGGCCTCCTCGACACCGAGGCGATCCGCAAGGACTTCCCGCTCCTGGATCGCGTGGTCCACGACGGCAAGAAGATCGTGTACCTGGACTCCGCGGCGACCTCGCAGAAGCCGCGCCAGGTCCTCGACGCGCTGAACGAGTACTACGAGCGCCACAACGCCAACGTGCACCGTGGCGTCTACCTCGTCGCCGAGGAGGCGACGGCGCTGTACGAGGGCGCCCGCGACAAGGTCGCGGCGTTCATCAACGCGCCGAGCCGCGACGAGGTGATCTTCACCAAGAACGCCTCGGAGTCGCTCAACCTCGTGGCCAACATGCTGGGCTGGGCCGACGAGCCCTACCGCGTGGACCACGAGACCGAGATCGCCATCACGGAGATGGAGCACCACTCCAACATCGTGCCGTGGCAGCTGCTCTCGCAGCGCACGGGCGCGAAGCTGAAGTGGTTCGGCCTCACCGACGACGGCCGTCTCGACCTCTCGAACATCGAAGAGGTCATCACCGAGAAGACCAAGATCGTCTCGTTCACGCTGGTCTCGAACCTGCTGGGCACGATCAACCCGGTCGAGACGATCATCCGCCGCGCCCAGGAGGTCGGTGCGCTCGTCTGCATCGACGCCTCCCAGGCGGCCCCGCACATGGTCCTGGACGTGCAGGCGCTCCAGGCCGACTTCGTGGCCTTCACCGGCCACAAGATGTGCGGCCCGACCGGCATCGGCGTGCTGTGGGGACGGCAGGAGCTCCTGGAGGACCTCCCGCCCTTCCTCGGCGGCGGCGAGATGATCGAGACCGTCTCGATGCACTCCTCGACCTACGCTCCGGCTCCGCACAAGTTCGAGGCGGGTACGCCCCCGATCGCCCAGGCCGTCGGCCTCGGCGCGGCCGTGGACTACCTGTCGGCGATCGGCATGGAGAACATCGCGCGCCACGAGCACGCGATCACCGAGTACGCCGTCCGGCGCCTCCAGGAGGTCCCGGACCTGCGGATCATCGGCCCCACCACGGCCGAGGACCGCGGCGCGGCGATCTCCTTCACGCTGGGCGACATCCACCCGCACGACGTGGGTCAGGTGCTCGACGAAGAGGGCATCGCGGTCCGGGTCGGCCACCACTGCGCGCGGCCGGTCTGCCTGCGGTACGGAATTCCTGCGACCACGCGGGCGTCGTTCTATCTGTACTCCACGCCGGCCGAGGTCGACGCCCTCGTCGCGGGTCTGGAGCACGTACGGAACTTCTTCGGGTAGGGGTCGGTCGTGAAGCTGGATTCGATGTACCAGGACGTCATCCTGGACCACTACAAGCACCCCCACGGGCGCGGTCTGCGGGACGGCGACGCCGAGGTGCACCACGTCAACCCGACGTGCGGCGACGAGATCACGCTGCGCGTGAAGTACGAGGGCTCGCGGATCGCGGACGTCTCGTACGAGGGTCAGGGCTGCTCGATCAGCCAGGCTTCGGCCTCGGTCCTGAACGAGCTGCTCGTCGGCAAGGAGCTGGCCGAGGCGCAGAAGATCCAGGGCACCTTCCTGGAGCTGATGCAGTCCAAGGGCCAGATCGAGCCGGACGACGCGATGGAGGAGGTCCTGGAGGACGCGGTCGCGTTCGCGGGCGTCTCCAAGTACCCGGCCCGGGTGAAGTGCGCGCTGCTCAGCTGGATGGCGTGGAAGGACGCGACCGCCCAGGCGCTGGGTGACGACGAGAAGTCTGTGAGGAAGTCGGCATGACCGAGAACGCTGGGGCCACCATGAAGCCGGCCTCCGAGGAAGAAGTCCGCGAGGCGCTGTACGACGTCGTCGACCCCGAGCTGGGCATCGACGTGGTCAACCTCGGTCTGATCTACGGCATCCACATCGACGACTCGAACGTCGCGACGCTGGACATGACGCTGACGTCGGCGGCCTGCCCGCTGACCGACGTGATCGAGGACCAGGCGAAGTCCGCGACGGACGGCATCGTCAGCGAGCTGAAGATCAACTGGGTCTGGATGCCGCCGTGGGGTCCGGACAAGATCACGGACGACGGCCGCGAGCAGCTGCGCGCGCTCGGCTTCAACGTCTGAGAGACGGACTCGTGTGAACGGCCGTGCCCTTCGGGGCACGGCCGTTTCGCGTACGCGGGGCCCGCGTCAGTGCCGCCGGCCCCAGTCGGCGCGCTGGCCCATGTCGGGCCCGGGGGAGAAGCCGGCGGCCCGGGCGAGGTCCGGGGCCAGGTTCTCCTTGCGGATGCGCAGGTCGACGTAGATCAGGGACGTCACCAGCGGGGGGAAGACGGAGACGACGAGCTGGCTGACCAGCTGTCCGACGAGCACGAAGGCGAAGATCACGGCGAAGGCGGCGATCACCGCGCTCTCGCCGCCGCCGGAGAAGTCGATGGCCGCGATCGGTGCCGAGGCCAGCATCGAGAGCAGCTGCTGGATCAGCCAGCTGACGAGGGTGGTCGCCACCGCGACGAGCAGCATGATGCCGAAGGTGCGCCACCAGAAGCCGCGGACCAGGGCCGAGGAGCGGCGCATCGAGGCGATCGCGCCCTGGCCCTCCATGACCGCCGCCGCCGGGGCGAGGCTGAACTTCACCCAGATCCAGAGCGCGAGCGGGGTGACGAGCAGGGCCAGGAGGAAGGCGAGGAAGGGCAGCAGGAGGTAGCTGCCGTCCGGGGTGCCGCTCGAGTCGGCCGCGAACAGGGCCAGGAACATGCCGACCATGCCCGCGAGGACGATCGCGTACGGCAGCATCAGGGCGAGGCTCGTCAGGAGCACGGTGCCCAGGACGGCCGGCAGCCGGGACCAGGACCGGCGCCAGAGCGCGCCGAAGCGGGTCGGGAGGCCGAGGACGGCCTCCTGGATCACGGCGGGGCAGGCCGCCGCCATCAGGGCGTTGGCGCAGACGATCGTGATCAGGGCGGCGACCCAGACGAGGACGAACGCGACGATCAGCGGCCGGACGTCGTCCCACCGCGGCTCCTGGCCCGCGGGCAGGTCGAACACCGCGGGGAAGAGGTCGCTCACGGCCGCGTACGCGATGCCGATGGCCGCGCCGACGAAGAGGAGCGCCGTGCCGTAGACGGCGGCGGTGACGCCGAGCAGCTGCTTCCAGTGGCGCCCGAAGGCGGCGAAGGTGCCGGAGAGGATCGTCCCGAGGGTGAGCGGTGCCAGGGGTATGACCCCGGGTCTCGGGGGCGGAGGCGGGTAGCCGTAGCCGTACGGCGGCACTGGGGGGAACGTCATGCGGGACACCGTATCCGCAGCCGATGCGCACACCCGTACGTATTTCATGTGTACGCCTGTACGCATCGATGGGTACGATCGTACGCATGGGATACGGACTCCTGGCGGGCGCCATCGTGGCGGAGATTCTCGCCACCACCTCGATGAAGTACAGCGACGGCTTCTCCAAGCTGTGGCCCTCGCTCGTCACAGGCGCCGGCTACCTGATCGCCTTCGCTCTCCTCGCGCAGGCCCTCAGGACGCTCCAGGTCGGCACCGCGTACGCCATCTGGTCCGGCGTCGGCACCGCCGCCGTCGCCGCGATCGGCATCCTCTTCCTCGGCGAGACCCTCAGCCTCGCCAAGATCGCCGGGATCGTGCTGATCGTCGCCGGGGTGGCCGTCCTCAACCTCGGGGGCGCGCACTGATGGCCCGCGCCCGCCGCCACGACCCCGGGCGGCGCGAGCGGATCGTCGCCGCGGCCCTCCGGGTCGTCGGCCGGTCCGGACTCGCCGGACTGAGCCACCGCACCGTGGCCGCCGAGGCGGACGTGCCGCTCGGCTCCACCACGTACCACTTCGCCTCCCTCGACGAACTCCTCGTCGCCGCCCTCCGCGAGGCCAACGAGGGCTTCGGGCGACAGCTCCGCGAGAGCCCCGCCCTCGCCGACCCGGCCACCGGCCTCGCCACCGCGCTCGCCCGGCTCCTGGCGGAGTGGCTGGGCGGCGAACGCACCGGCGTGGAGCTGGAGTACGAGCTCTACCTCGCCGCCCTGCGCCGCCCCGTCCTGCGCCCGGTCGCCGCCGAGTGGACCGAGTCCGTCGTCGCCGCGCTCTCCGCCCGGACCGATCCCGCCACCGCGCGCGCCCTGGTCGCCCTCATGGACGGCATCTGCCTCCAGGTCCTGCTCACCGGCGGCACGTACGACGAGGAGTACGCGCGCGAGATGCTGGCGCGGGTGCTGGAGCCGGGCCGGTAGGCGGGCCTGCCTGCAGGGGATCCCGGCCGTCGGTTCATCCGGCGTCCGGGGCGGAGCCGGCGGCCAGGTGGTGCGCCAGCTGGGACGGGTGCGTCAGCTGGGGGTAGTGGCCGGCTCCGGCGATCTCGGTCACCGGGTGGTCGACGGCCGCGACCAGCGGGTCCTTCGCGCCCACGACGATCCGGACCGGCACGCCCGCCCGGTCGAGCAGCGCCCGCGAGCGACGGCGCTCGGCGGCGTCCGTGCGCAGCGCCGCGGCCACCCGGCGCGCCACCCCGCGACGGCGCAGGTCCGCCGCCGCGCTCTCCACCTCCGCCCCCTCGGGAACGCCCAGCGTCCGGGCCAGCCGGGCGGCGGACATGCGGCGGAGCACCGGCGCCGCCAGGCCCGAGCGGGCGAGCCGCGCCGCGGGGGCCTGGAGGAACGCCGGGGCGACGAGGACGAGCTCGCTGACGCGGTCCGGGTGGTCGGCGGCGAAACGGAGCGCGGGCCCGCAGGCTGCGGAGTGCGCGACCAGCACCGGGCGCGTCGACACGGGGCTCAGCAGGTCGGCCAGCCACGCGTCCACCGGCCGGTCCGTCGCGGCCGAACGGCCGAGGCCCGGCAGGTCGGGGGCGAGGACCGGACCGGGAAGGAGGGCGGCGAGGGGCGCCCAGAGGTCGGCGTTCATCGGCAGGCCGTGCAGCAGGACATGGGCGGGGCGATGCCGCTCGCCGGTCACCCAGGTGCGACTGCCCGCCACGGCGTGGAAGCCGTACGGGCGGAGCCAGGGCGAGGCTCCGCCGAACCGCGCCGCCACCAGGTCGTCGGCCCAATCGCGCAGGGCGTCGGCGGCCGGAGGCATCTCCAGGCCGACGCTCGCGGCGAAGGCGCGGGCGGACGCCGTCGGATAGCGGTCGTTCGACAGGAAGGACAGCGTTTCGGGATCGGCTCCGGTCAGCGTCGGCGGCAGCCGCCGCAGCAGGCCCGCGGGGACGGTGCGGCGGGGGGCGCGGACGCCGGTGTGCTCGGCGATCGTCCGGATCAGGTCGGGCAGGAGGGGCGTGCTGTCGTCGAGCACCCAGTAGTGCCGGCCCGCGGGCGCGGAGGGGGCCTCCGCCAGGAACCGTGCGAAGTAGTCGACGGTGGTGATCGGCAGGAACGTGTCGCGGCCGCCGGGCAGCGCGGGGAGCCGCCCGCGCCACAGGTCCTCGACGAGGGAGGCGAGGCCGACGTACTGGCCCGGCCCGATCACGGTGCTGGGGTTGGCGATCGTGAGCGGGACCCCCAGCTCGCGGGCCCGGGTGCGTACCGCGAGGTCGGCCTCGGACTTGGAGGCCTCGTACGCGCCGAGAGCGGCGTAGTCGGCGAGGCCGTCGGCCGCGCTCACCCGGTAGCCGCTGATGTGCACCAGGCGTCGCAGCCCGGGCAGCGCGGCGGCCCATTCGAGGACGTGGAGCGCCCCGGTGACATTGGTCGCCCGCGCCTCCTCCGCGCCGAGGCCGAAGGCGAAGCGGGCGGCGGCGTTGTAGACGTCCCGCGCCTCGGGCAGCCCCGAGAGCGGCCGGGTGATGTCGGCGGTGACGATCTCAAGACCGGCGGTGTCCACGCCCTGGGAGGTCAGCCAGGGAGTGAGGGTGTCCTTGCGTACGGCTGCCGCCACCCGCAGGCCCCGGGTGAGCAGTTCGGCGACGAGGGAGCGGCCGACGAAGCCGGTCGCGCCGAAGACGATCGCGTCCATGAGACTCCTTGGAGAGGTTGATGAACACTGAATAGATCGGTCTACATATTTTTTGGGCAGAAGGAAGGCCCGCCGTCGCGCGGCGGGCCTCGGTCAGCCCAGCAGAGTGTGGACCTGGCGGGCGACACGCTCCAGCGGGTCCCTGCTGCGGTGCGCCCGGGCCAGCAGGAGCGCCCCCTCCACCAGGGCCAGGACCGTGACGGCGAGGTCGTCGGCGTCCGGGCGGCTCGACAGTCGTGCGCGCAGGGCCGTCTCCCAGGAGGAGTAGACCTCCGAGCACACCTCCTGGAGCGGGTCGTTGACGGCGGCCGTCTCCAGCGCCACCGTGGCCACCGGGCACCCCTTGCGCCAGTCCGACTTCGCGAGCCGGTCGCCCAGGTGGCGCAGCACGCCTTCGACGAACTCCGCCGGTGAGGGGTCGGTGCCGGCCGGCTCGCCCAGGGCGTCGCCGATCGCCTGCCCTGCCCGCCGGACGGACTCGCCGACCAGCTGGTCCTTGCCGCCGGGGAAGTGGAAGTAGAGCGAGCCGCGGGGTGCGCCGCTGACCGCGATGACCTGGTTGAGCCCCGTGCCGAAGTACCCGGCCGTCTCCACCAACTCCTGTGTCGCGTCGAGGAGTCGGTCCCGCGTCTCGGCGCCCTTCTGTCCCATGGCTGTAAAGTAGACCGATCTATATATTTTCTCAACCCCTCCCCGGTCCTCTCCCCGGTGCTCCCCCCCGGTCCCGTTCCCCGCCGACGCGCTCGACCGACACCTGAGACCGGTTGGCCCGCGCGGGGGCCCGACCGTTAGGTTTTCCGTCATGACCACTGCTCCTCGCACCACCGGCGCCGTCGCCGCCGGCCTCGCCACCATCGCCGGTGACGGCTCCGTTCTCGACACCTGGTTCCCCGCCCCCGAGCTGACCGACGCGCCCGGCCCCGCCGGCACCGAGCGGCTCACCCCCGACGAGGCCGTGAACGCCCTCGGTGACGGGGCCGCCAAGGCCCTCGGCGTGGACGCCCGCCGCGGCGTCGAGGTGGTCGCCGTCCGTACCGTCATCTCCTCGCTCGACGACAAGCCGCTCGACGCGCACGACGCCTACCTGCGCCTGCACCTGCTCAGCCACCGGCTGGTCAAGCCGCACGGCCAGAGCCTGGACGGCGTCTTCGGCCTCCTCGCCAACGTCGCCTGGACCTCGCTCGGCCCGGTCGCCGTGGACGACATCGAGAAGGTCCGGCTCAACGCCCGCGCCGAGGGCCTGCACCTCCAGGTGACCTCGATCGACAAGTTCCCGCGGATGACCGACTACGTCGTCCCCGCCGGGGTCCGCATCGCCGACGCCGACCGCGTGCGCCTCGGCGCCCACCTCGCCGCCGGCACCACCGTCATGCACGAGGGCTTCGTCAACTTCAACGCAGGCACCCTCGGCACCTCGATGGTCGAGGGCCGGATCTCCGCCGGCGTCGTCGTGGGCAACGGCTCCGACATCGGCGGCGGCGCCTCCACCATGGGCACCCTGTCCGGCGGCGGCAACGTCGTCATCTCGATCGGCGAGCGCTGCCTGATCGGCGCCGAGGCGGGCGTCGGCATCGCCCTCGGCGACGAGTGCGTCGTCGAGGCCGGTCTGTACGTCACGGCCGGCACCCGGGTCACCATGCCCGACGGCCAGATCGTTAAGGCCCGCGAGCTCTCCGGCGGCTCGAACATCCTCTTCCGCCGCAACTCGGTCACCGGAGCCGTCGAGGCCCGCCCGAACAACGCGGTCTGGGGCGGACTGAACGAGATCCTCCACAGCCACAACTGATGCGGTGACTCTGCGTCAACAGCCGACGTTAGGCAGGACGCAGGGTCACTGTACGCAGACAAGGCGAGGAGTCGACATGAGGACGAAGCCCACGGTCGCCGGGGTGCTCACGGCGGTGGCGGTACTGCTGCCCGCCGGCACGGCCCAGGCGGACGAGACGCACACGCACCACGGCCCGACCGTCACCAACGGCCCCAGCCTCTCCCTCCACACCGGGCAGATCGACGACCCGCTGGAGGACGTCCTGGAGCACGCCGCGATTTTCGGCCGGACCTACACGACCGACTCCGCCTGAAGCAGCGCTTCGAGCGCACCCCGCAGCCCGTCGACCGTCTCCCGGTCGGCGGGCTGCAGCGGTTCCCGCACCGGCCCTCCGAGCAGCGCCTTGGCGGTCACCGTGCCGGGCAGCCCCGAGGCCATCATCAGCTCGGCCAGCGGCATCGTGCGGGCGTGGAGCAGGGCCGCCCCGGCGGTGTCGCCGGCGTCGAAGGCGTCCAGGACCGCGCGCAGCTGCCGGGGCACCACGTTGGCCACCGTGCTGACGTAGCCGGCGCCGCCGACCGCGTACAGCGGCAGGTTCAGTTCCTCGGCGCCCGAGTAGTACGCGAGCCCGGTCTCCGCGATCAGCCGGGCCGAGGCCAGGAAGTCGTACGAGCAGTCCTTCACCGCCACGATCCGCGGGTGCCCGGCAAGCCGCCGCATCGTCGCCGGCTCGACGCGCGTGCCCGTGCGGCCCGGGATGTCGTAGACCATCACCGGCAGCTCCGTGGCGTCCGCGACCTTGAGGAAGTGCGCCTCGACGGCCGCCTGCGGAGGGCGGCTGTAGTACGGGGTGACGACGAGCAGCCCGTCGGCGCCCGCCTTCTCGGCCTCGCGGGCCAGCTCCGCGGTGTGGCGGGTGTCGGCCGTCCCGATGCCCGTGAGCAGCGACGGGCCCGGTCCCACCACGGCCCGGACGGCGCGGACGAGCTCGGCCTTCTCGGCGTCGGAGGTGGTCGGCGACTCGCCGGTGGTGCCGTTGAGGACCAGGCCGTCACAGCCCTCCGCCACCAGGTGCGCGGCCAGCTCGCCGGCCCGGTCGAGGTCGAGCGCGCCGGAGCGGGAGAAGGGCGTGATCATCGCGCAGAGCGCGCGGCCGAAGGGGCGTTCAGTGCTCATCCGGACAGTCTGGGCGTGAATGACCGTGAAGGTCCACGTAGTTCTTCTTGGTTCGAGAGATAAGCACTGCTGAAGAGTGGGTCGCTCTGGCATGATCGGCGGGCGCGACAGGGGGACATGGAGAACAACACAGCATGAGCGAACAGCGCGTCGCACTCGTCACCGGCTCGTCCTCGGGCATCGGGGCCGCCGTCGCCCGCCGCCTCGCCGAGGCCGGCATCCGGGTCGTCGTCAACTCCGCCCGCTCCGTCGAGGCGGGGGAACGCCTCGCCGCCGAACTGCCCGGCGCCGTCTACCTGCAGGCCGACGTCTCCGACGAGATTCAGGCCAAGGAGCTCGTCGAGCGGACCGTCGAGCGCCTCGGCCGCCTCGACATCCTCGTCAACTGCGCCGGCACCACCCGGTTCATCCCGCACGACGACCTCGAAGCCGCCTCGCCCGAGGTCTGGCGGCACCTCTACGACGTCAACGTCATCGGCGTCTGGCAGACCGTCACCGCCGCCGTCCCGCACCTGCGGAAGACCCGCGGCAGCGTCGTGACGATCTCCTCCCAGGCCGGCGTCCGGCCGGGCGGCAGCTCCATCCCGTACGCGGTCTCCAAGGCGGCCGTCAACCACATGACGAAGCTCCTCGCCAAGACCCTCGGGCCCGACGTCCGGGTCAACGCCGTCGCACCCGGACTCATCGACACCCCCTGGTTCGACGGGGTCGACGGCGCCGACGCGGCCAAGGCCCATGTCGCGGACGTCGTCCCGCTGCGCCGGGTCGGCCGCCCCGAGGACATCGCGCGGGCGGTCTTCGACCTGGCCCACGCCTCGTACATCACCGGCGAGGTGCTCCTCGTGGACGGCGGCGGGCACCTGCTCGGCTGAGCCGCCACCCGGCCCGTCACCAGGCCCGTCACCCGGCTCGTCCCCGACCTCTCCTTCAGAGGGGCAGCTTGAAACCGTCGTGGCTGCGCGCGAAGCCCAGCGAGGCGTAGAAGCGGTGGGCCTCCGTCCGCCGTTTGTCGCTGGTCAGCTGGACGAGCGCGCAGCCACGCGCGCGGGCCCGCGCCACGGCCCGCTCCATCAGCTCCCGCCCGAGACCGCCGCCCCGCCGGTCGGCCCGGATCCGCACGGCCTCGACCAGGGCGCGCTCGGCGCCGCCCTTGCCGAGCCCCGGGATGTACGTGATCTGGAGGCAGCCCACGACGAGCTCGCCGTCCACGAGGACCAGCATCTCGTTGCGCGGATCCGCCCCGATGTCCGCGAAGGCCCGCTCGTACGCCTCGGTGACGACGATCGTGGCAGGGTCGACGACCTGCTCCTCGTTTGCCAGGAGGGCGAGGACGGCGGGCAGTTCGGCGCGGGTGGCGAGGCGGAGAATCATGCTGCCGAGTCTCACACAAGGGGATTTCATGCCGCGTTCATGGCCGAAGCGAGACGGTATGGCCAACTGAAAAGAGGGAGCCCTCCATGAACGCCGTCGCACACCCCGACGCCCGTCCCGAGATCCACCGTCCCGGCGTCGAAGCCGTCCTCGTCAACACCTGGTCGGTCGGCACCCCCGAGCGCCAGCGCGCAGCGGTCGAGGCCGTCCGCAAGGCCTGGGAGAGCCGGGAGTGGCCGGACCCGAGGCTGCTCGGATACACCGTCTACCGCGGGGCGGACGGCGACACGCTGCTCCACTACGCGCAGTGGGCCACCCAGGAGGCCTACGACGACTTCGTCCGCACCCGCCGTGACGACCGGGACGCCGAGATCGACGCGGCCGTCCCCGGGATCGAGCGGGTCGAGCCGCACCGCTACGCGCCGCCGTACAGGACCGCCGTCCTCAACGAGGAGAGTGCGGGGGCGGTACCGGGCCTGGTCGCGGCCGTCGAGGTCGAGTTCGACGGGCCGGACGCCGGACGCCAGAGAGCCTGGGTGGACAGCGTGTTCACCGCGCTGGCCCAGGACGAGGGGTCGCAGCGGATACCGGGCGCGATCGGCGCCCAGTTCCACCTCTCCGTCGACGGCACCCGCGCCCTCGACCTCGCCGAGTGGGAGAGCGAGCAGGCCCACACGGCGTGGCTGATGAGTCTGGCCACCGGCCCGGTCGGCGAGGCCTGGGCGGCGGTGGCGAACTACCCCGGGATCGCCGGCAGCCGAGTGCGAAAGTACACGCCCGCGCTGAGCCTCAGCGCGGGCGTGTGACCGACCGGGTCGGTACTACGGGCGGAAGCGCAGGACCTGCGGGTCGTGGTCGCTGTCCTGGTCGGCGAACTCGGCGTTGATGTGCACGCTGTCGTACTCGAAGTGGTGCACGCCCGGGCTGGTCAGGATCTGGTCGAGGACCTGGCTGTTGCCCTGGTAGACGTACGAGTACCGCTCGGAGCGGGGCAGCGACTTCACGGCCGGGTACAGCGCGCCGCCGTCCGTCAGCGCCTGCGTCGTCCCGGAGAACTCGAAGTCGTTGATGTCGCCCACGACCAGCACGTCGGCCTGCTTCTCCAGGGCGACGATGTCCTTCACGAAGGCGTTGACGGCCTGCGCCTGGAGCAGTCGCTTCGCCTCGGAGGAACGGTTCGGCGGCTGGTGGTGCGAGACGAGGGACTCGTCGCCGCCCTTCGAGCCGAAGTGGTTGGCGATCACGAAGACCGTGCGGCCGCGGAAGACGAACTCGCCCGCGAGCGGCTTGCGGCTGCTGTCCCAGGCCGTGTTCGCCGGGTCGATCCGGCCGGGGGAGACCGTCAGGGCGGCGTGGCCCTTCCGGCCGGTCACGGCGGTGGCGGCGGTCGCGTCGGTGGCCGCCCGGTCCGTGAAGGAGACCCGCTCGGGGTTGAAGAGGAAGACCTGGCGGATGTTGCCGCCGGGCTCGCCGCCGTCCTTGTTGTTCTCCGGGTCGACCGAGCGCCACTCGTACGCCGGGCCGCCGGCCGCGACGATCGCGTCCGTGAACTTCTTGACCGTCTGGTCGGCGGCGACCGTGCCGTCGTTCTTCGCGCCGTTGTTGTCCTGGATCTCCTCCAGGGCCAGGATGTCGGGCGCGGCGAGGTTGTCGACGACCGCCTTCGCGAGGGCGTCGAACTTCTCCTGCGGGTCGGTCGGGTCGAGGTTCTCGACGTTGTACGTCGCCACGGCCAGCTCGTTCTTGTGCTGCTTGTCCGTGGTCTCGCGCTCCAGGCCGTTGTCCTCGACCGTGCCGAGCGTGCGGGCCGTCAGCGTGTAGCCGCCGAACTGGTTGAAGTCGAGCGGGCCCTCGGTGGTGCCCGTCAGCCGGTCGCCGACGTTCGCCTTCGGGAAGGGCTGCTGGGCGATCGGGGTCAGCGACTGGATCTGGAGCCGGCCGGTGTTCTGGGACTCGTACGAGCCGTAGACCGTGCCGCCGCGCCAGTTGCGGTTCTCCCAGGGCTTCACCGTCACCCAGAGCTCGGAGTACGGGTCGGTGGCGCCGACCACCCGCGAGGAGCCGATCCGGACGTTGGTGCCCTCCAGGGACTCGTAGTAGTCCAGGGCGTACGTCTCCGGGTCGAGCGTCAGCCCGTTGATCGAGCCGCCGGCGGCCGGGTCGCCGGCCGGGGTGTACTCGTCGGGGACGGACCAGGCGGAGATCGTCACCGGGGCCGGGACCGCGTTGCCCTTCGAGACCACCGTGATCACAGGCTTGGAGAGCTGGGTCAGCGACTGGTTGCCGGAGTTCAGGCCGCCCGGGACGTACTCGGTGACCGTGCCGTTCACGCTGACCGCGTCGCCGACGGCGACGGTCGGGACCGAGCTGGTGAAGACGAACAGGCCCTCGCTGGTGGCCGGGTTCGCGTCGGCCTCGGGGTCCTGGATCCAGAAGCCGCGCGAGCCGTAGGTGCGGACGCCGGTGACGATGCCGGTCACGCCGGTGACCTGCTTGCCCACGAGGGGGGAGACGCGGGTGGTGCCCTGGATGTCGTGGATGCGCGTGCCGGTGGCGCTGTCGTCGGCGGCGGCGTTCGTCGAACCGGCGAGCAGGCCGGCGGCGAGGGCGGCGGAGACGACGGCGGAGATGGCGGCGTATCTCGGTATGGAGGAAGGCATCAAGGGCTCCGGAGGGTGCTTGGAGGAACGGCAGATAAATCTACGCGCGTCAATCTCTTGCGAGAGGGGGGAACTTGTCAAGAGTCGACGGGTGTACGAAGGCTGACGGTTCTGTGAACCGGCGGACGACCCCCCGGATGCGTCTACGCTGAGTACCGCTCTTTCCCCGGAGTCCCCCTCCGGTCCCCCCTCCTGTCCCACCCCCCCCGGTCCCACCCCGGGTCCCACCCGTACGCGTCGAGGAGACACCCCACATGTCAGCGGAGCAGCCCACCCTTCCCCCCGTTCGGCTTCCCGCGGACGCGGAGCTGGCGCGGGACGCCCTGGCCGCGCCCCTCCTCGCCCGCGCCGTGCGGCTCGCCCGCTGGGCCGGCCCCGAGACGCGGGTCGGCGCGGGCGGTGAGCTCGTCGACGAGCAACTGCAGGACGCCGTCGAGATCCTGGGCCTCACCGTCGAGGCGGACGGCGACGAGGGCGCCGGGTCCTTCGCGGACACGGAGGCCTACGAGGAAGCCGTGGAGGAGGCCGAGATGCTGGCGGCCGACGCCTGGCGGCTCGCCGTCGACACCGGCCTCGTGTCGGTCGAGGACGGCGCGGACGACGAGACGCCCGGCGAGGCGGGACCCGGCGAGAACCTGGCCCTGGTCACCGGCGGTTCGCCCCAGGACGTCCTCACGATCTGGCTGGACGGCTTCGACGCGGTCTTCGCCGACGCCGTCGTGCCGGTCCTCGACGACCTGGACACGATCGTCGGCGAGGACGGCGAGATCGACCTCGAGTCGCTGGACTGGGACCCCGAGATGGAGGGCGAGTTCCTGGAGGGCGTGCTCGGCAACCTCTACCTGCTGACCGTCAGCGAGGGCGGACCCGGCGACGGGCCCGTGCCGCTGCCCGCGCTCGCCGCCTCGATGGTCGTCCCCGACGACATGGGCGAACCGACCGACGACGTCCTGGAGCAGGTCTCGGACGCGATGATGCGGCTCGACGAGCAGTTCCGCCTCCTGGAGGCCATCGGACTCGTCGAGTACCAGCCCGTCGACGAGGCCCTGATGGCCGAGGAGGGTGAGGAGCCCGCCGCGCCGCTCGACGACGAGGACGTCTCGCGCTACGGCATGGTCCGGCTCACCCCGCTCGGTCTCTACGGCGTCCGGGCCCGGATGCTCGACGCCGGTGTGGACGCGCCCGCCGTCGGCGACCTCGCCGACAAGGGCGCCGACGTGCTCCTCGGCGGGATCGCGGGCTACCCGGAGGACGCCGCGCGCGCCGAGACCGCCGCGTGGCTCTCCGGCCGCGACGTCGAGACCGCGGCGCGGGAGCTGCTGCACGCCGCGCGGGGCACGGACGCGGGTTCGCCGCTCCGCCGCCTCCACTGCCAGCAGGCGCTCTCCCTGGTGGGCACGGAGGCGGAGCCGGCGGTCCGGGAGGTCCTGGACGACGCGGAGCTCGGCGGCCTGGCGCGGGTCTGGCTCGCGGAGCGGGGCGCGGCGGACGTGCCCGCGCCCTCGGAGTCGATGATCTTCTGGCTGGCGATCGACACGATCGCGGCGCAGCTCGACGCGGACGGCGACCTGGAGGAGGTCCAGGAGCTGATCGAGGGGCTCACCGGCCGGCACAGCGGCTTCTTCGAGGCGGCGTGGCGGGTGGAGCACCCGGCGACGGCGGAGGTCCTGGAGGCGATGGGCCGGCTGCACCGGGACAAGACGGCCGCGAAGGAGGCCCGCAAGTCGGCCTTCAAGGCCCGCTCGCGGTCGGGCTCCTGACGGTCCGGGCCTTGGCAGCCGGGCCGGGCGGCGAGGGTCGGGCGGCCCGGCCTGACCGGCCGGGCGGCGCGGGTCGGGTGGGCGGTGCCGTGCGGTGCCGCCGGCCCGTTTCCGGGCGGCGCCGCGTCGGGTCCGGCGGGTGTCGGTCGGTGACCGCTCCTGCGATGCCCGGCCGGCGTTCCCGTGGCGTTTAGCTCGCGTTCGTGGGGGCACGGGAGGGTGGCCCATGTGATCCACCCGCCTTAGGGAGACCCTTACGCCATGCCCCTCAATCGCCGAGAGTTCACCAAGCAGTCCGCCGTCGCCGGTGCGGGGCTCGCCCTCACCGGAGTCGTCGGTGCTCTCGCCACCGCACCCGAGGCGCTCGCCTCCGACGAGCCGGAGGTGTACGGAGCCGGGCACGGCGCGGGCCACGCGCTCGGGTACGGGCCGCTCGTCGCCGACCCCGAGGGCATCCTCGCCCTGCCGGCCGGGTTCTCGTACCGCGTCGTCACGCACAGCGGCGTCACCCGCCTGGAGAGCGGTGAGTTAACGCCCTCCAACCACGACGGCACCGCGGCCTTCGCCGGCCCGCGCGGCACCACGTACCTCGTCAACAACCACGAGCTCTACGGCCCCCGCTCGAACTGGCCGCACCCGGTCCCGCTCACCGAGGGACTCGTCTACGACCCGGCCGCCCCCGGCGGCTGCACCGTCGTCGAGGTGCACCGCGACGGCACCGTCGCGGAGTGGGTCGGGCTCGCCGGCACCTCCACCAACTGCGCGGGTGGCAGCACCGCCTGGGGCACCTGGCTGACCGGCGAGGAGAACTCCGACCTCGCGGGCGTCAACGGCATGACCAGGGACCACGGCTACATCTTCGAGGTCGACCCGCGCGACCGGCGCGCCAACCTCGACCCGAAGCCGGTCAAGGCCTTCGGCCGCTTCGACCACGAGGCCGTCGTCATCGACCCGAAGCGCGGCCACGCCTACCTCACCGAGGACGCCGCCCTGCCCTTCGGCCTGTTCTTCCGCTGGGTGCCGCCGAAGGGCTTCGAGCACGGGCGCGGAAAGCTCCGTACGCTCGCCGACGACGCCGGTGTGCTCCAGGCCTTCAAGTGCACCGACTCCGGCGGCCGTTTCGTCGCGGACCTCTCGCAGGCCACCCGGATCGGCACCGTCTACGGCGTGGACTGGGTCGACGTCCCCGACCGCGACGCCCGCACGGTCCCCGTCCGCAAGCAGTTCGCGGACGGCCGGGTCACCCGCGGCTGCAAGCTGGAGGGCATGTGGTGGGCCGACGGCGGCGCGTACGTCGTCTCGTCCTTCGCGCGCGAGGAGTGGAGCCCCGGCCCCTCGCACGACGGCCAGGTCTGGTTCTACGACCCCAGGCGCCGCACCCTCACCCTCAAGGTGCTGTTCGGCGTGAACGCCGCGCCCGGCGAGGACGGCGCCTTCGACGGCCCCGACAACATCACCGTCTCCCCGCACGGCGGGATCGTGATCGCCGAGGACGGCCGGGGCCTGCAGCACCTCTTCGGCGCGACCGACTCCGGCCGGACGTACCCGATCGCCCGCAACGATTTCAACGGCGCGGAGTTCACCGGGGTCTGCTTCTCGCCCGACGGCGGGACGCTCTTCGCCAACATCCAGGAGCCGGGCATCCTGCTCGCGATCACCGGCCCCTGGCGCCGCCAGCCCCGCCGCTGAGCCACCGGCAGGCCTTGTGGTCCGACCCTCTGGTCCGGCCTCCGGGTCCGGCCCCGGCCGGCCTTCCGGCCTGCCCTTCCGGACCACCCGGTCTGCCCCTCTGACCCCTGGTCAGGTCCATGGGCTGACATCTAACATGTCAGCCCATGGACGCACTGCGGCCCGTGGGTCGGACCCTTCTGCGCGACCGGGCGTACGAGGCACTGCGCGAGGCCATCGTGCGCGGCGACCTCGCCCCCGGCGCCCCGCTGAAGGACGCCGACCTCGCCGGCCTCCTCGGGCTCTCGCGCGCGCCCGTGCGCGAGGCCCTGGCCCGGCTCTGCATCGAGGGGCTCGTCGAGACCAAACCGCAGAGCTACACCCGGGTCACCCGGCCGGTCAGCCGGGTGGTCAGGGACGCGGCCTCCGTCGTGCGCGTGATGCACGAACTCGCCGCCCGCACCGGGGTCCCGCTGCTCGGCCCCGAGGGCGTCCGGGCCATGCGCGAGGCCAACGAGCGATTCTCCGCGGCCGTCCGGGACTCCGACGTCGAGGCCGCGCTCCGCGCCGACGACGAGCTGCACCAGGTCCTCGTCGTCGCCAGCGGCAACCACGCCGCCGCCGCCACCATCGCGCGCTACACCCCGCTGATCCGCCGCGTCGAGCGGCGGCTCTTCGGCGACTCCGGCAGCTGCGGCTCCGCCGAGCTGCACGCCCGGCTGATCGACGCGTGCGAGAGCGGGGACGCGGAGGCCGCGGTCCGGATCACCACCGAGATCTGGGCGGCGCTCGAACAACTCGCGGACGACGCCGTCGAGGTGGCCGAGGTCACCGGCATCCCGGCGCCCGAGGACCACGTGTAGCGCCTTCAGGGGCGTCGACCAGCAGCCCACCCACAGGACCCACCGGGAGCCGTTTTGCCGATCACCGATTTCGCACGCTACCCGCTCCTCTTCGGGCCCTCTCCGGTCCACCCCCTGGAACGGCTCACCCACCACCTCGGCGGCGCCACGCTCTGGGCCAAGCGCGAGGACTGCAACTCCGGTGTCGCGTACGGCGGGAACAAGACCCGCAAGCTGGAGTACCTGGTCGCCGACGCCCTCGCCCAGGGCTGCGACACCCTCGTCTCCATCGGCGGGGTCCAGTCCAATCACACCCGCCAGGTCGCCGCCGTCGCCGCCCGCGCCGGGCTTGCCTGCGTCCTCGTGCAGGAGAGCTGGGTCGACTGGCCGGACCCCGTCTACGACAAGGTCGGCAACATCCTGATCAGCCGCCTCGCCGGCGCCGACGTGCGCCTCGTGCGGGCGGGCTTCGGCATCGGCTTCAAGGAGAGCTGGGAGCAGGCCCTGCGGGAGGTCGAGGAGAGCGGCGGGAAGCCGTACGCGATCCCGGCGGGTGCCTCCGACCACCCGCTCGGCGGGCTCGGCTTCGCGAACTGGGCGTACGAGGTGGCCGAGCAGGAGCGCGAGCTCGGCGTCCACTTCGACACGGTGGTCGTCTGCTCGGTGACCGGCTCCACGCAGGCCGGGATGGTCGCGGGCTTCGCCGCGCTCGCCGAGGAAGGCGGACCGGCCCGCCGGATCCTCGGCGTCGACGCCTCGGCGAAGCCCGGCCCGACACACGAGCAGATCACCCGGATCGCCCGCGACACGGCCGCGCTCATCGGCGTCGAACGCGAGGTGACGGCGGCCGACGTCGAGCTCGACGAGCGCTACCACGCCGGCGTCTACGGCCTCCCGGACGAGGCCACCCTCGACGCGATGCGGCTCGCCGCCCGCACCGAGGGCATGATCACCGACCCCGTGTACGAGGGGAAGTCGATGGCGGGCCTGATCGACCTGGTGGAGCGGGGAGAGATCGGCCGGGACTCGACCGTTCTCTACGCCCACCTCGGCGGTCAGCCCGCCCTCAACGGTTACAGTGCGCTGTTCTCGTAAGGGAGGGGCAGGACAGCACCCCCCAGGGGCGGAGCCCGCCGCTCAGAGCGACTGGGCGGCGGGCTTCACCATGCCCCGGACCGTCCGGGACTTCACGAACTCGCCCATCGCCGTCATCTCCCACTCGCCGCTGAACTGCTTGATCAGCTTGGCCATCATCACGCCCGTCTGCGGCTCGGCGGTGGTGAGGTCGAAGCGGACCAGCTCCTCGCCGGTGGCCGCGTCCATCAGCCGGCAGTAGGCCTTGGCGACCTCGGTGAACTTCTGGCCGGAGAAGGAGTTGACCGTGAAGACGAGGCCGGTGGCGTCGGCGGGCAGCCGGCCGAGGTCGACGACGATCACCTCGTCGTCGCCCGCGCCCTCGCCCGTGAGGTTGTCGCCGGAGTGCTTGATCGAGCCGTTGAGGATCGACAGCTTGCCGAAGTAGCAGCTGTCCAGGTGGTTGCGCTGCGGCCCGTACGCGATGACGGAGGCGTCCAGGTCGATGTCCTTGCCGCGGTAGGCCGGCTCCCAGCCGAGGCCCATCTTGACCTGGGAGAGCAGCGGCCGGCCGCCCTTGACCAGGGACACCGTCTGGTTCTTCTGGAGGCTGACCCGGCCCTTGTCGAGGTTGATCTTGCCGGTGGAGACGGGGGCGGCGGGGGCTGCCGGGGGAGCGGCCGGAGCCGGGGGCGCCGAGGCCGCGATCCGCGGGTCCAGCGGGGCGGCGACGGGCGGCGCGGGCGGGGCCGGCGGGGCGACGGGCGCCGGGGCGGGGGCCTGGGCGGCGGCGGGCTCGTCGTCCACGGAGACGCCGAAGTCCGTCGCGATGCCGGCAAGCCCGTTCGCGTAGCCCTGGCCCACGGCCCGGGCCTTCCACGCGCCGTTGCGCAGATAGATCTCGACGACCACCAGCGCGGTCTCGGTGGCGAGCCGCGGCGGGGTGAAGGTGGCGAGGACCGTGCCGTCGTCCGCGTTCCGCACGGTCGCGGTGGGCTCGATGCCCTGGAAGGTCTGGCCCGCGGCGTCGGGGCTCGCCGTGACGACGATCCTCTCGATGCCGGCCGGGACCGCGCCCGTGTCCACCACGATCGCGTCGGGCGCGGTGCCGCCGCCGGAGCGGTAGGTCACACCGGGCCCGGCGGGCTGGTTGTAGAAGATGAAGTCGTCGTCCGAGCGCACCTTGCCGTTGGCGCCGAGCAGCAGGCCCGAGACGTCGAGCCGCACCGGGGCGGCGACGTCCACCGCCACGCGCGCGGCGGTGAGAGGGATGTTCGAGCCGGGGGTCATAGCGGTCATGCCAGGGGTAACGATCCGGACCGCTTTGCCGTTCCCTTACCCTCGGCGGGTTGGGCCACCTTGGTTACGAGGGTGGTTCCTGGCCTGCCGCTCGTTGCCGAAGCGGTACGCGCCCGTCCACCGGGCCATGACCAGCTGGGCGTCCCCCGCCTCCACCTCCGCCAGGAACTTCTCCGCCCGCCCGCCGCGCAGCACGCCCGCGGCGCGGCCGTGGTGGGTGAGGACGACGGAGCCGTCGCCGCGGCGCTCGTAGGTGAATCCCTGGGGTCTCGGCATGCCGGGCATCCTGCCGTTCCCGGTCAGATCCGTCATATGAATATTCTTTCGACCCATGGGGACAGTGGGCGGGAGTTCGTTCCGCACGGAGGACGTCGACGAGGCGCGCGAGGAGCTCGACGCGCGCTACTACGCGAACCGCATGGACGTGGTCGACCGGCAGAGGCCCTTCGCTGCGCGCTTCGACACCGTCGCCCTCGGACCGCTGGTCATCGGCGACCTGAGCTGCGGGACCGACGTGCGGATGAGCTTCGGCGAGCTCGGCGCGTACCACCTCAACGCCCCGCTCAGCGGCAGGATGGAGATGCGTCAGGGCAGCCGCACGGGGATCGTCGCGACGGCCACCGAGGCACTGCTCCTCGACCCGGCGGGGGACACCTTCCTCGACCGCTGGAGCGGGGACTGCCGGACCCTCTCCGTGAAGATCGGCGCGGCCGAGCTCCGTGACCGCCTGGAGCGCCTCCTCGGGCGCCCGGCGAGCGGGCCGCTCGCCTTCGCGCCCCGCCTGGACATCTCGCGGGGCCCCGGTCTGAGCTGGGTGCGCTTCGCCCGCCAGGTCGCCTACGAGGCGCTCGCGGGGGAGGGGCTCGCCCACCACGAGCTGGTCGCGCGGCCGCTCCAGGAGGCGCTGCTCAACGGCCTGCTCCTGGCCGCCGAGCACCCCTGGCGCGAGGCGCTCGCCCACCCGGGGGAGGCGCGCCGCCCTGCGCCGGTCAAGCGCGCGATGGACGCGGTGCGGGAGCGCCCCGAGCACCCGTTCACGACCACCGAACTCGCGGCCCTGGCCCGGGTGAGCGTGCGGCGCCTCCAGGAGTCCTTCCGGGAGTACGTGGGGATGTCCCCGATGGCGTACGTCCGGGAGGTCCGTCTCGACCGGGTCCGCGAGGAGCTGCGGACGGCCGCGCCGGACGAGGTGACCGTGAGCGAGGTGGCCTGGCGCTGGGGCTTCGCCCACCAGGGCCGGTTCGCCGCGCGCTACCGCGAGAAGTACGGCGAGTCCCCGTCCCGGACCTTGCGGGCGGGCGAGTGACCCGGCGCGTCCGGGTGGAGCGCGTGCAGGCGAGAGGGCCGCAGGTGAGGGGCGTGCGGGGCGTCGCGTGAGCGGGCCGCGCAATCCGGACAGAGGCCGCGTTCAACGGCTCGCGATGATCTTCGTGCGCGCTTACCGTGGACATGTCCGGTCTGCCAGCGCGCAACCCGTGACCCGGGCCCCGGCCGGCTCCCCCGTTTAAGTCCGGCCGGGTCCTGCGTACGTCCTCCCTCCCCGTCAGTGCGGCCAGCGCGGCGGGTTCACGCAGAAGTGGCCGCCCAGGTAGAGGTCGTCGGCGCTGCCCTCCTCGGGAAGGCCCTTGTCGGCGACGATCTTCTCCGCGTACGCCTCCGAGTCGTCCTGCGGATCGAAGCCGAGGGCCCGGGCCGTCGAGAGGTCCCACCACGCACGGGTGTTGGCGGAGGAGCCGTACACCACGGTGTGGCCCACGGACCCGGCGGTGAGCGAGGCGTGCAGGAGGCGGGCGCAGTCCGCGGGGCTGAGCCACATCGAGAGCATCCGCACCGAGGTGGGCTCGGGGAAGCAGGAGCCGATGCGCACGGAGACCGTCTCGATGCCGTGCAGGTCCCAGTAGAGCTGGGCCAGGTCCTCGCCGAAGCACTTGGAGAGGCCGTAGAAGGTGTCGGGGCGGTGCGGGGTGTCGACCGGGACGACCGGCTCGCCCTCGCGCGGGCGGCGGGTGAAGCCGACGGCGTGGTTGCTGGAGGCGAGGACGACCCGCCGGACGCCCTCCTCGCGGGCGGCCTCGTAGAGGTGGTACGTCCCGGCGATGTTGGCGGCCATGATCTTGTCGAAGTCGGCCTCCAGGGAGATCCCCGCCAGGTGCACGACCGCGTCGACGCCCCGGACCGCCTCGCGCAGCGCCGCGCGGTCCGCGAGGTCGGCGACGATCGCGTCCGGTGCTCCCTGCACGGGGGCGACGTCCAGGAGGCGGAGCTCGTAGCCGTACGGGGGCAGCAGCTCCCGCATCAGCGTGCCGACGCCGCCGGCGGCGCCGGTGAGGAGGACGGTGCGGGGTGCGGACATGGAGTGGTTCTCCTCCGTCGGGTGGCCGACTGGCTTTGACTGCCAGACAGCTGGGCGTCGTTCACAACCGTGGACACGGTAGGGAGCGGTCCGACGGAGCGTCAAGACTCCGCGATACGGCGCGTTCCCTTCTTGACCGCCCCTTCCGGGCTGTTCTAGCGTGCAGCACGTCGGTGTTCAAGAATATGGATGACAGTCAGAACTGTGCACGATCGTGCAGAGGGGCGGCTGTACGCGACGGACTTCCTGGGAGCGCCCGTGACCACTGCCTCGCTCGCCGGCCGGCTCGACGGCCTGCTCTTCTTCCCCGTCACCGCCTTCGGTCCTGACGGTTCCCTCGACCTCGACGTCTTCCGCGCCCACGTCCGTGCGGGCGTCGACGCGGGCGCCGCGGCCGTCTTCGCCTGCTGCGGCACGGGCGAGTTCCACGCCCTCACCCCGGAGGAGTTCCGGGTCTGCGTCGCCGCCGCCGTCGAGGAGGCCGCGGGCCGCGTCCCCGTCGTCGCCGGAACCGGCTACGGCACCGCGCTCGCGGTCCGGTACGCGCGGCTCGCCGAGGAGGCCGGCGCCGACGGACTCCTCGCCATGCCCCCGTACCTCGTCGTGGCCGACCAGGCCGGACTGCTGCGCCACTACACCGAACTCGCCGCCGCCACCTCGCTCGACGTCATCGTCTACCAGCGGGACAACGCGATCCTCACCCCCGAGACGGCCGTCGCCCTCGCCCGCACCGACGGCGTCATCGGCCTCAAGGACGGCCTCGGCGACCTCGACCTCATGCAGCGCATCGTCAGCGCCGTCCGCTCCGAGGGCCTCGACCTGCTCTACTTCAACGGCCTGCCGACCGCCGAACTCACCGGCGCCGCCTACCGGGGCATCGGCATCACCCTCTACTCCTCCGCCGTCTTCTGCTTCGCCCCCGATCTCGCGCTCGCCTTCCACCGGGCCCTCACCACCGGCGACGACGCGACGGTGGACCTGCTCGTCGACGGCTTCTACCGGCCGCTCGTCGAACTCCGCGCCCAGGGCCGGGGTTACGCCGTCTCGCTCGTCAAGGCGGCGGTACGGATGGAGGGGCTGGACGTCGGAGGCGTACGGCCGCCGCTGAGCGAGCCCGCCCCCGAACACCTCGCCGAACTCGCCCGGCTCGTCGAGCGCGGCCGGACCCTCCTGAAGGAGGCCGGCGCATGAGAGCGGCGGCCTTCCTCTACCCCTGGGACGTCGACGGCGACCCCGCCGCGCCCGGGCTCCTCGCGGAGCTGGGCGTCGCGCAGGTCACCCTCGCGGCCGCCTACCACTCCACCCGGGCGCTGAGCCCCCGCCACCCGGCCCACCGGATCGTCACCGCCGAGCACGCCGCCGTGCTCTACCCGCCGGACCCGGACCGCTGGGCGGGCCGCGCGCTCCGCCCGTACCCGGCGGGGGACTGGGCCCCCGGCGACTCCTACGGCCGGGCCGCCGAGGTGCTTGCCGGAACCGGACTCGACGTCCACAGCTGGGTCGTCCTCGCCCACAACTCCCGGCTCGGCGCCGAACACCCCGAGACCTCCGTCGTCAACGCCTACGGCGACCGCTACCCCTGGGCCCCCTGCATCGCCCGCCCCGACGTCCGCGCCCTGCTCGTCGGCCTGGCGGCCGAGGCCGCCGTGCGCCCCGGCACGGCCGGCACCGAGCTGGAGTCCTGCGGCTGGTACGGCCTCGCCCATCTGCACGCCCACGACAAGACCTCCGGGGTCCCGCTGGGCGACCGCGAGCAGTACCTGATGTCCCTCTGCTTCTGCCCCTCCTGCCGCGAGGGGTACGGGAACGGCGGCGCCGACCCCGACGAACTGGCCGCCGCCGTCCGCCGGGCCCTCGCCCCCGTCTGGGCCGGCTCAGGCCCGGCGCTCGGCCTCGGCGCCCTGGAGCCCCCCGTCCTGGCCTGGCGCGCCGGGACCGCCCGCTCCTTCCAGGAGGCCGCCGTGGCCGCGGTACGGGCCGCCGCCCCGCCCGGCTTCCGCGTCCTGCTGCACGCCGACCCGGACCCGTACCGCTGCGGCGCCGACGCCGGCACGGACCCGGCACACGTCCTCGCCCTCGCGGACGGCGTGGTCGCCCGCCCCCCGAAGGTCGCCGCCTTCGCGGCCCACGCCGGCCCCGGCACGGTCGTCGCCGCCAACCTGTCCGTCGTCACCGGCATGGGCGGCGCCCCCGACCACCTGGCCCGCGACGCCGAACGGGCCCGCGACGAAGGCGCGACCGAACTGCGGCTCTACCACGCGGGACTGGCCTCGGACACGGACCTGGACGCGGTCCGCACGGCCCTGCGGAAGCTGGGCCAGGGGGTGCGGCGCTCCGCGCGCAGGCGGCGCACGGCCGGCGCGTGACCGATCCCCGCGACCAGTGCGGGAAGGGCCGGCAGGGCCGTCAGGGACGTGATCCGGTCGGGGTTCAGCCGCGAGACGCTGCCGCTCCCGGTGAGGCAGGTCGCCTGAGGAGGGTGCGTCCGTGTGTGTGAGATCCGCGCACCCTGGCCGAGCGGGTCAACCGGCCTGGTTCCAGCGGTTCTCGAGTGTCCGCAGGGCCGAGGTGCGGGTGGCCGCGACGTGGGCGCGGGCCAAGGACTCCGCGGCGGCCTCGTCGCGGTCGTGGACGGCCTCGTAGAGCTGCTCGTGGGCCCCGCACATGGGCTCGCCGTCCGACTGCGCCGAGGTGAGCCGGAAGAGCCGGCGCAGCCGGGAGTCGAGCGGGGCCATCAGGTCCACCAGCAGGGGGTTGCCGGAGAGCTCGACGACGGCCCGGTGGAAGTCGGCGTTGAACGCGACCGCCTCGCGGAGACGTCCGGACTCCGCCGCCCGTCTCGCCCGGGCGAGCAGCTCCTCCAGCTCGCGCAGCTCCTCGGGGCTCGCGTGCCGGGCGGCCAGGCGGGCGGCCAGGCCCTCCAGGTTCTCCCGTACGTCGAAGAGGTGCGCTGCGTCCTCCGGGCCGAAGTCCGTCACCACCGCACCCCGGCGCGGCTGCACGGAGAGGAACCCCTCCGACTCCAGCCGCTGCATAGCCTCGCGCACCGGCACCCGGGAGACCCGCAGCTCGTCGGCGATCTCCCGCTCCACGAGCCGCGTCCCCGCCGGGTACTCCGCCTCGATGATCCGCTCGCGCAGCTCCACGTACACCTGCTCCCGCAGGGACGTGGGGGCGTCGGGGCGAGAGGCGGTCATGGGGAGGGCTCCAGTCCGGCGGGGTCGGGGCTGCCGTCGCCCGATCTTCGCAGACGGGCGCGCGACCCGGCCGCGCGCAGTCCGCGCCGGTCAGACCAGGCGGCCGTCCCTCGCCACGACCCGGCCCGCACGGACCACCAGGTCGCGGCGGGGGCGGTCGACCACCACCTGGGGGAGGCACTCGCCGTCGACGAGCATGAAGTCGGCGGGGGAGCCCGTGCCCAGGTCGGCCTTCGGGAGACCGAGCAGCTCGGCGCCGCCGTCGGCCGCGAGGCGGAAGCAGGCCTCCAGGTCCTCGTCGAGCCGCGCGTCCGTGACCCAGCCGGCGAGCCAGGCGCGGTGCAGCATGTCCGCGTCGCCGAACGGGCTCCAGCTGTCCCGCACCCCGTCCGAGCCGAGCCCGACCCGTACCCCGCGCTCCGCCAGGCGGCGGAAGGGCAGGATCGTCGTCTCCGACAGGGCGACCGTGGTGAGGGAGATCCCGGCCTCCGCGAGCAGGTCCGCCGTGCCGTCCAGCTCCTGAGCGGCGAGGCCCGCGACCGCGAAGGCGTGCGCGACGCTCACCCGGCCGTGGAGGCCGAGGGCCCGGGTGCGGGCGGCGATGTCCCGCAGCGGGGCGAGGCCCTGCTCGCCCCGGTCGTGGAGGTGGATGTCGAGCCCGAGGCCGTGCTTCTCGGCGAGCGCGAAGACCGTGCCGAGCTGGTCGCCCTCATGGCCGCCGGCCGTGTCGAAACCCGCCGGGTCGATGCCGCCGATGTGCGTGACGAGACCGCTCGCGGCGGCCTCCGCCAGGAGCTCGGCGACCCCCGGGGTGCGGACCACGCCGTGCTGCGGGAAGGCGACCAGCTCCACGTCGACGGTCCCGGCCAGCTTCCGGGCCGCCTCGGCGACCCCCTCGATCCCGGAGAGGCCGTAGGCCGGGGCCACGTCCGCGTGGGCGCGCATCGCCCGGGTGCCCTGGGCCGCCGCGTGCGACATCAGCCGCAGCGCCCGCTCGGCCACCGGGGTCGGGAGCGCGCGGGCGAGCTCCACGTCCCCGGCGACGTACTCGGCGATGCCGTGCGCCGGCCGCCTGCTGTGCCAGGGCTCGCCCCAGGACGTCTTGTCGGGGTGGATGTGGGCGTCGACCAGGGTCGGCAGGGCCAGCCGGCCGCCCCCGTCGACCCGCTCGACGACAGCGCCCGGCGGGACCTCGTCCACGAGCAGGCCGGCCACGGCGATCAGCTCGCGGGCCGGGCCGCCGGAGGGCAGCCGTACGTCGTGGAACACGGTCGCGGTGCCGGTCGGCTGGGGCGGGGTGGTCACGGGGGTCTCCTCGCGGGCTGCTGTACCGGGGCATCTGGTATACCACTGCCTGGTATACCACGAACCTCCCGGTGGGGGCGCCGGGCCCGCCCCTCACCAGGCCAGGTCCTCCAGCGCGTCCAGGTCCGGCACCACCGTCGCCGCGATCGGACCCTCGTCCGTGTCGTCCACCCGCAGCTCGGCCCAGATCGTCTTGCCGCGCCGGCCGTACCGCGTGCCCCAGCGCTCCGCGTACTGCGCCACCAGGTACAGCCCGCGTCCGCCCTCGTCGGTCGTCGTCGCGTGCCGCAGGTGTGGGGACGTGCTGCTGCCGTCCGAGACCTCGCAGATCAGCGTGCGGTCGTGGAGCAGCCGCACCCGGACCGGATCGGCGCCGTACCGCACCGCGTTCGTGATCAGCTCGCTGAGGACCAGCTCCGCCGTGAACGCGAGCCCGTCGAGCCCCCACTCCGACAGCTTCGCCGCCGCCGCGTTCCGTACGGGCGAGACCGCCGACGGGTCCCGCACCACCTCCCATTCCGCGATCCGCTCCCGGTCGAGCAGCCGGGTCCGCGCCACGAGCAGCGCGATGTCGTCGCGCGGCGAGGGCGTGAGCAGCGTCGCCAGGACGTCCGCACAGGTCTGCTCCGGGCTCCGGTCCGGGCGCGCGAGCGTGGACCGCAGCAGCCCTAGCCCCGTGTCCAGGTCCCGCCCCCGGTCCTCCAGGAGCCCGTCCGTGAAGAGCACCAGCTTGCTCCCCTCCGGCAGCCGCAGCTCCGTCGCCTCGAACGGCACGTCCCCCAGGCCGAGCCCCAGCGGCAGCCCCGGCGACAGCTCCGGGAACTCGACCCGCCCGTCCGAGCCGACGAGCGCCGGTCCCGGATGCCCCGCGCTCGCCATCGTGCACCGCCCGGAAGCCGGGTCGTAGATCGCGTACAGGCAGGTCGCGCCCGTGATGCCCTCGTCCCGCCGCCGCCCCTCGGCATCCGGGCCCTCCCACTCGCGGTGGTCGATCCTGGCCGTCAGCTCGTCGAGGTGACCGAGAAGCTCGTCCGGGGGCACGTCGAGCGTCGAGAAGTTGTGCACGGCCGTCCGCAGCCGCCCCATCGTGGCCGCCGCGTGCAGCCCGTGCCCCACCACGTCGCCCACCACCAGGGCCACCCGCGCCCCCGGCAGCGGGATCACGTCGAACCAGTCGCCGCCCACCCCCGCCTTCGCCGGGAGGTAGCGGTAGGCCACGTCCACCGCGCTCTGCTCCGGCAGCACCCTCGGCAGCAGGCTCCGCTGGAGCGTCACCGCCATCGCGTGCTCCCGCGTGAACCGGCGCGCGTTGTCGATCGCCACCGCCGCCCGCGCCGCCAGCTCCTCCGCGAACGACAGGTCCTCCTCCCCGAACGGCTCCGGGGTGTCCGCCCGCCAGAAGTTCGCCATCCCGAGGACGACCCCGCGGGCCAGCAGCGGCACCGTGAGCAGCGAGTGCATCCCGTACGCGAGGGCCTGCGCCGCGCCCTCCGGGTCCTGCGCCCGCCAGGCCTCCGCCGCCGCCAGTTCCGGCTGCGCCACCGCGTGCCCCGCGGCCAGCGCGACCGCCATCGGGGCGCCGGTCACCTCGAAGTGGATGGTCTCCCCGACCGGCTGGAGCGGCTGGTCAGGCCGCAGCCCGCTCAGCGCCGTCCGCCGCATCTCCGTCATCGTGGCCGCGTCCTCCGGGGGCTCCTCCCCGCGCAGCACCGGTTCGAGGAGCTCCACCGTCGCGAAGTCCGCGAACCGCGGCACCGCCACCTCCGCCAGCTCCTCCGCGGTCCGTACGACCTCCAGTGTCGTCCCGATCCGCACCCCCGCCTCGTACAGCAGCTGGAGCCGGCCGCGGGCCACCGCCGCCCGGCCGGTCACGACGGCCAGCTCGGTGGTGTCCCGCATCGTCATGACGCTCCCGGACTCGGCGCCGGCGGTGAGCGTGGGGCGCACGCTCACCGCGAGCAGCCGGTCGCCCGCCCGGTGCACCTCGTCGGTGGCGGCCCGGCCCGACGTGAGGAGTTCGACCGTACGGGGATCGAGGCCGAGCTCCGAGACGTGCCGCTTCTCCGCGTCCGCGGACAGCGCGAGCAGCCGCCGCGCCTCGTCGTTGGCGAGGAGCAGCCGGTGGTCGGGGCCCACGATCAGGACTCCTTCGCGCACGGCGTGCAGGACCGCCTCGTGGTGCTCCTTCATCCGGGTCATCTCGGCGGGCCCGAGGCCGTGCGTCTGCCGCCGCAGCCGCCGGCTCACCAGACCCGCCCCGCCCACGGCGAGCGCCAGCGCGCCGGCCGCCGCGCCGACGAGCAGCGGCAGCCGCCCCTGCAGCGCGTCCGTGATGCTCTCCACCTCGATGCCACTGCTGACCATCCCGACGATCTTGCCCTGCTCGTCCACCACCGGGACCACGGCCCGTACCGCGTCGTTCGGCGCGCCCCGGAAGAGCTCGGTGAAGGACTCGCCGTCGACCGTGGCGCGTGTGAGGTCCCCGGTGGCGACGCGGCCGATGAGCTCCGGCTCCGAGTCCGTGTACCGCACCCCGGCCGGGCTCAGGACGGCGATGAAGTCGACGCCCGTCGCCAGGCGGGTGGCCTCCGCCCGGGCCTGGAGCTCCGCCGTCGGATCAGGCGAGGTCAGCGCCTCGTCGACGCCCGGCGCCTTCGCGAAGGCCTCCGCGACCGAGAGCGACCGGATCCGGGCGTCCCGCTCGGTGTCCCGCTGCGCCTGGTGGAAGATGACGAAGACCGCCGCCGCGATGACCAGGAGGGCGATCAGCGCCTCCAGGGCGAAGACCTGGCCCGCGACGCTCCGCAGCCCCGTCCTGCCGTCCCGCGGCTTCCGGTCCTTCCGCGCGTTCATGCCGTGCTCCGCGCGACGAGCAGCGCCACGTCGTCCGGTGCGCCCGGCCGCCGCAGCGCCTGGAGCAGCATGTCGCAGGTCTCCTCCAGAGGCCCGCGCGCCTCGTCGAGCAGCCCCACGAGCACCGCGAGCCGGTCGTCGATCGCCGCGTCACGGGTCTCGACGAGACCGTCCGTGTAGAGCACGAGCACGTCCCCGGGACGGAAGGGGATGCGGACCGTCCGGAAGGTGCCGCCGCCCACCCCCAGCGGTACCCCGGTCGAGACCCGCACCAGCTCGGCCGGGCCGGCCGCCGGGATCCGCACGGGCGGCAGATGGCCCGCGTTCGCGATCCGGACCCGGCCCAGGCGCGGATCGTGCACCGCGAAGAGGCAGGTCGCGATGTAGTGCTCAAGGCCCGCCGTGATCCGGTCCAGATGCCGCAGCACCTGCGCCGGCGACAGCCCGAGGTCCGTGAACGCACTGGTGGCCGCGCGAAGCCGCCCCATGGTCGCCGCCGCGTCGATCCCGCTGCCCATCACGTCCCCGACGACCAGCGCCGTCTTGTCGCCGGGCAGAGCGATCACGTCGTACCAGTCTCCGCCGACCTCGCTCGACGCCTGCGCCGGCTGGTACCGGGTGGCGACCTCAAGACCCGCGCGCTCCGGCGGCTTGCCGGGCAGCAGACTGCGCTGCAGCGTCACCGCCGAGTTCCGCACGCTCTGGTACCAGCGGGCGTTGTCGATGCTGACCGCGGCGCGGGCGGCGAGCTCCGTCGCGAGCAGCACGTCGTCGCTGTCGAAGGGCAGCGGATTGCGGTCACGCTTGAGGTCGAGCGCGCCGAGCACCTCCCCACGCGCGATCAGCGGCACCGCCAGGTACGAGTGCACCCCCGCCCGCCGGAGCTGATCCGCGGCCTCCGGGTTCCGGGCGATCCGGGGCAGGTCACCGGGCCCGACGTGCTCGACGAGGACCGGCAGCCCCGTGTGCACACAGCGGGTGACCAGCCGGTCCGCCCCGTACATCGCCACCGCCCCGGGCGGGTCCGCGGCCGGCAGCGCCTCCGTCGGCCCCGAGGCCTTCACCGCGAGCGCGCGGAACAGCTCGGGGCCCGCCTCGGGCGCCCCGGGCCTGCGCAGCGCCAGGACGGAGTCCAGGACGTCGACGGCCGCGATGTCCGCGAGCTCCGGCACCACGACCCCGGCGAGCTCGTCGGCCGTCCGGTCCACCTCCAGGGTGGTGCCGACCCGCGCCGAGGCGTCCGCGACGAGCGCGAGCCGCCGACGGGACCGGTCCGCCTCCGCGTCGGCGTCCTGCCGCGCGGTCACGTCGATCACCGAGGTCGCGACCCCCAGGACCTGGCCCTCGGGCCCGTCCAGGCGGTAGAAGGACACCGACCAGGTGTGCTCGTGCTCGGGGTCGGCCGGGGTCCGCCCCGCCGTCGGGTGGTCGAGCAGCGGCCGGCCCGTGGCGAGGACCTCGCGCAGCGCCCCCTCCAGCGCCGCCGCGTCGATCCGCGGCAGCATGTCGGCGATCCGGCGCCCGATGTGCAGCTCGGCCGGGACGCCGTTGATCCGCTCCAGAGCGGGGTTCACGAGGACGTACCGCAGGTCGGTGTCGAGGACGGCGAGACCGATCGGCGACTGGGAGACGAGCCGGTCGGAGAGGGCGAGGCGGGTCTCGACGCGCTCGACGACGGCGCGGTCGGCGGCGATGCCCAGGGCGTACAGCCCCCCGAGGTCGTCGGTGAGCCGCATGTTCCGGAACTCCACCTCGCGGCTGCTGCCGTCCTTGTGCCGTACGGGGAAGGTGCCCGCCCAGGTCGCGCCGCCGCGCAACACCTCGCCGAAGAGGCGCAGCGCCTCCTCGCGGTGCTCGGCGCCGACGATCAGCCGGGCGATGTACCGGCCGAGGGCCTCGTCCGCGCGGTAGCCGAAGAGGGCCTCCGCCTGCGGGCTCCACAGCACGATCCGGCCGCGGGCGTCGATGACGATGGCCGCGACCCCGAGGATGTCGAGGAGCCCCTTGGCGTCGAACGGCACACCCGCCCGCCCCGCCGTCTCCGGGAAGGAACCGGCCGTCACACTGCCTCCTCCCGCCGCCCTACGCGCCTCCCTCCATGCTCCCCGCCCCCTGCCCACCCCGCACCGCGAGCCCGTCGGCCCGTAAGCGCCTGAAGCCGCCCTCGCGGCGCCGGCCCCCCGCCGCGAGGCCGGCGGCCCAGGCCGTTCCCGCGAGCGCGAGGAGCGGCAGGAGGATCCGGACGTCGACCACCGCGACCAGACCGGCGCCGAAGGCGATGGCCAGTGCGTTCGGGGCGAAGACCAGGGTGTTCGCGGTCGCCGCCAGCCGGCCCACGGCCTCCGCCGGGGCCTCCCGCTGGACCGCCGTCATGACGGCGACGAGGACCCACGGCATCCCCAGGCCGATCACCGCGCTCGCCGCGAGCGCCGACGCCCCGTACGGCAGCGCCCGCACGCCCACCGCCACCGCGAACAGCCCGAGACCGGCGGCGGCGAGCACCCGCTCCGGGACCCGGCGCAGCAGCGGCCCCGCGAGCAGGCCCGCGAGGACCGAGCCGGCGCCCTGGACCGTGTACAGCACACCGGCGTACGCGGGGGAGCGCCCGAGCCCGCTGTCCACCACGGCGTAGATCGCGGCCCCGTTCACCCCGGCGAGCAGCATCGTGAACCCGCCCGTCGCCACCAGCGGCCGCAGCACCGGCGAGGCCCGAAGGAGCCGGACGCCCTCGGCCGTCTCCCGCCACCAGTGCCGCCTCGCGGACCGCGCGGGACGCTCCTCCCGGACCGGCATCAGCGCGAACAGGACCGCCGCGAGCGCGAAGCTCGCCGCGTCGAGGAGGGCGACCGGGCCGCCTCCGTACCGGGCGAAGAGCCCCGCCGCCACGAGCGGCGCGATCAGCTTCACCGACTCGTTCGCGGTCATCCGGAGCCCGTTGAAGGTGCCGAGCCGTTCCTCGTCGAGCGTCGTCGCGACGAGGGCCTGCTCGGCGGCCTCGTGGACGGCGCCCTGGGCCCCGTACAGCACGAGCACCGCGAACAGCAGCCACACCCGGTCCGCCGACTCCACCCACAGGAGCACGGGCAGCAGGAGCGCCATCGCCGTGTTCAGGACGACGAGCAGCGGCCGCCGCCGCACCCGGTCGGCGAGCGTGCCGAGCAGCGGCCCGAGGAGGACGGGCGCCCACAGGGCGAAGGCGGCGAGCGCCGCAAGGCTGTCCGAACCCGTCAGGGACTTGACCCAGATCCCCGAGACCAGCCATAGGGCCGTCGTACCGAATCCGGACACGACGGTGCCTGTCAGATACCAACGCATGGCCGCAGCCTGGCCTCTGAGGAGGCCCTTCCGGATCGGTCACCCGCCCTATTCGGCTCATCCGCGCTCGGCGGCGCCGCCCCGCTTCTCGTACCGCAGCGCGGCCCCCGTCACCACGGCCCCGAGCCCCTCCCACAGGCCCACGCCGAGGAAGCCGGCCGGGGCGCGGCCGGTGACGACGGCGAGGGTGAAGACCGCGCAGGTGAGGAGCCGGAAGGGGACCGTCCAGCGGAAGAAGGGCTTCCAGTCGGCGAGCGCGGCCAGGACGTAATAGACGCCCATGTTGAGCGCGGCCATCGAGGAGGCCGTGAGGAACACCAGGGTGTGATCGCCGTCCGTCCGCCCGCCCTCGGGCACCGGCTCGAAGCCCATGACCGTGAGCAGGGCGTCCGGGGCGACCAGGCCCACGACGCCGAGCGCGGCGGCGAGCACGCCGAAGACCGCCATGGTCCAGCCGGACAGGGAACGGGGCAGGCGCACGGCGGTCCTCCGCGAGGGGAAGCAGGGTCGACGAACCACGTCGGTGATTCGAATGCGCGCTCGGAAACGAGCGTGCCCCTGCATATCGCGTGGCGGGGGCCCTGAGCCAATCGGGCCCTCTCAGGGGGTGTCCTGCCGATCGGGCCGGGCTCGCGGCCTGATCGGCAGGACACCCCCCCTCGTGTCACTTCAGCGCCGCGGCCATCATCTTCTGCGCCACCGGGGCCGCCAGGCCGTTGCCGCTGACCTCGGAGCGGGCCGCGCCCGAGTCCTCGATCATCACCGCGACGGCGACCTGCTTCCCGGTCGAGGGGTCCTTCGCGTAGGAGGTGAACCAGGCGTACGGCGTCTTGCTGTTGTTCTCGCCGTGCTGGGCCGTGCCCGTCTTGCCGCCGACCTCGGCCCCGGAGATCGCCGCGTTGGTGCCGGTGCCCTTGTCCACCACCGTCCGCATCGCGCTCCGCAGCTGCTCCGCCGTCGAGGAGGAGACGACCCGCGTGGTGTCCCCGTCGTCGTAGGAGGTGAGGGCGTCGCCGTCGGAGTCGACGACCTCCGAGACCATGTGCGGGGCGGCCAGGAGGCCGTCGTTGGCGATCGCGGCCGACACCATGGCCATCTGGAGCGGGGTGGCGGTCACGTCGAACTGCCCGATGCCGGTGAGCGCCGTCTGGGCGGAGTCCATGCCCGAGGGGTAGACGCTCGCGTAGGCGCGGACCGGGACGTCGAGCTCGGCGTCGTTGAAGCCGAACTTCTCCGCCATCGCCTTCACCTTGTCCTGCCCCAGGTCCGCGGCCATCTTGGCGAACACGTTGTTGCAGGAGTACCGGAGTGCGGTACGGATCGTGGCGTTCTCGCAGGGGGCGGAGGCGTTCTCGTTCTTCAGCACGGTCCGGGTGTTCGGCAGGGTGTACGGGTCGGGGCTCTGCGTCGCCGCGTCGACCGAGCCGTACAGGCCGTCCTCCAGGGCCGCCGCCGCGACGACCAGCTTGAAGGTGGAGCCGGGCGGGAGGGGCTGGCGCAGGGCGCGGTTGACCATCGGCTTGTCCTCGTCGGCCATCAGCTCCTTCCAGGCGGCGCCGTCCGCCGTCCCGGCGATCTTCGACGGGTCGTACGACGGGGTGGACACCATGGCCAGGATCCGGCCGGTGGCCGGGTCGACCGCGACGGCCGCGCCCTTCTTGTTCCCGAGGGCCTTGTAGGCGGCCTTCTGCACGTCCGGGTCGATCGTGGTGACGACCGTGCCGGGCTTCTGCTGCGAGCGGGTCACCGCGTCCACCGGGTTCTTCAGCCGGTCGTCGGTGCCGTCGAGGACGTCGTCGTAGATGCCCTCCAGCTGCGTGGCGCCGTACGCCTGCGAGCTGTAGCCCGTGACCGCCGCGTACAGCTCGCCGTCCGTGTAGGTGCGCTTGTACGCGAGATCGCCTCCCTCCGTCTTCTTCGAGCCGGTGACCGGCGAACCGGCCACGACGATGTTGCCCAGCGGCTGCGCGTACTGCGCGATGGTCTTCCGCCGGTTCTTCGAGTCGTCCGCCAGCGCCTTGCCTTCGTACGCCTGCACCCAGGTGGCCCGGCCCAGGAGGGCGAGCACCAGGACGAGGACGAAGACCGACGTGTGCCTGATCGTCTTGTTCATCGCACCAAGGGGGACGAACGAGCCGGCGGCCGACGTTCCGGATGTGTTCGGTTTCTCAGCGAACCTTCATCCTGGTTCGTCCCGCCCGCCGGGCCGCACCACGCCTCACCCCGGCCGCCGGGCCGTACCGCCGCCTCACCCCGCCCGAACGAATCCCGACTCGTACGCCAGGATCACCGCCTGCGTGCGGTCCCGGGCGCCCAGCTTCGCCAGGAGCGCCGCCACGTGCGACTTGACCGTCGCCGGGCCCACGCCGATCCGCTCGGCGATCTCGGCGTTCGTCAGGCCCGTCGCCACGTGCCGCAGCACCTCCGCCTCCCGCTCGGTGAGCCGTGCCACCCAGGGCGCCGCCGCCGGCGCGCGGCGGGCGTGCTCGGCCGCCAGGCCGCGTACCGCCGCCGGGTAGAGCAGCGAGTCACTCCGGGCGACCAGCCGGACCGCGCTCACCAGCTCCTCCGCCGCCGCCCGCTTCAGCAGGAAGCCGGCCGCGCCGACGCGCAGCGCGTCGTACACGTAGGAGTCGTTCTCGAAGGTCGTCACGACCACGATCCGGGGCCGTTCCGCCATCCCCGCGAGGATCTGCTCGGTGGCCCGGATCCCGTCGATCTCCGGCATCCGCACGTCCATCAGTACGACGTCCGGCCGCGCCGCCCGCACCACCGACACCGCCTCGGCGCCGGTCGCCGCCTCGCCGACGACCTCCAGGTCGGGCTCCGCGTCCAGGATGACCCGCAGGGCCGTGCGCACCATCCGCTCGTCGTCGGCGACGACCACCCGAATCGCCGCGCTCGCCGCGCTCACCGGGGGATCCTCACCGCGAGGCGCCACACGCCGTCCACCGGCCCCGCCTCGGCGGTGCCGCCGAGCAGCCGGGCCCGCTCGCCGACCCCGCGCAGGCCGCGTCCGCCGTGCGGCCGGGCGACCGGGGGCCGCTCGGGCAGGGGATTCTCCATGGTGATCTCCAACTCCTCGGTACGGGCGTCGAGCCGTACGCTGACGGGCGTGCCGCCCGCGTGCCGGGCCGCGTTCGTCAGCCCTTCCTGGACGATCCGGTACGCCTCCCGGGACAGCGCCTCCGGTACGGGGCCGAGGGCCCCATCCACCGTCAGCGCCACCCGCGGTCCGGCGCCGCGCACGAGGGCCTCCAGGGCGTCGAGCCCCGGGCCCACCCCCTCCTCCACCTCCGCGCCGCGCCGCAGCAGGCCGAGGACCCAGTCCAGCTCCCCGACCGTGCGCCGGGTGGTCTCCTCGATCGCGGTCAGCGCCTCCCGGACGAACTCGAGGTCGGCCGCGTCGCCCGTGTCGAGGACCCGGCGGGCCGCGCCCGCCTGGAGGGTGACCGCGCTGAGGGCGTGGCCGACCGAGTCGTGCAGCTCGCGGGCGAGCCGGTTGCGCGACTCCGCCTCCGCCACGCGCCGCTCGGCCACCGCGAGCCGGTCCGCGGGGCTCGGCCCGAGCAGCCGGGGCGCCAGCCGGGCGAGCAGCGCCCCGGTCGCGGCGGCGGTGGCGGCGAGCGCGAGCAGCATGAGCAGTCCGCCGGGGAGGGCCGCCCAGAGCAGCCAGGGCCGGTCGAGCCCCCAGAACCGGCCGAGCTCCGACTCCCGCAGGGCCGCCGAGAACGGCAGCGCCGCCAGCGACGCCGCGAACGGCGGCACGGCCAGCGACGCCCCGCTGATCAGCGCGCCGGCGCCCACGTGCAGCGTGAACCAGCCGGCCGTCCGGGCCTTCGCCTCGCGGCCGCGGGCCGGACCGTCCGCGAACCGGTCGGCCGGAACCCCGCACAGCGCCCGCGCCACCGCCACCGACATGGGCCGGGCCAGTGGGAACAGCGCGGTGACCGCGGCGAGCGGCAGCCCGACCGCGTACGCCCCGAACTGCACGGCGAGGCTGCCCCCGAACATCCCCGGGGAGTCGAGCAAGGCCGCCAGGAAGACGGTGCCGACCAGCCAGTACGGCATGAACAGCGCGCCGCCCAGGATCAGATGGAGCCAGCGCAGCCTGGCCCGCTGCCCGAACAGGGCGACCGCGCACCGCCTCACGCCTCGGCGCTCCGCCGCCGCAGGAAGACGGCCACGGAGGCGGCCAGCAGGAACCCGGTGATCATCTGGCCAGCGTAGGACAGCTGTGCGAGGGCCGGGAGCTGCTTGGCGACATCGCTCTCGGGCTGGAGCGCGACGAGCGACATGTACGCGCCCCAGCAGCCCATCGCGCCGGTGGACACCCAGGCGAGGGCGAGGACGGGGCGCACGCCCAGCCGCGCGGGCCGGCGCAGGACGAGGAGGAAGGTGAAGACGACGGCGGCGACGAGGAAGGCGAGGTGCACGGCGCTCAGGACGTAGAAGTCCGCGTCGCGTTCGGCGGCCCGCCGGGCGGAGAGGCCCGTGGCCGAGCCGGAGAGCCAGATCAGCTGGACCGTCGCGGGGAGGAGCGCGACCACCGCGCCGGCGAGGGCGACGGCCCGGACGCCGGGCCCGGAGGTGCGGGCGGACAGCTCGCCGAGCCGCCCGCGCCAGACGTGGCCCCAGCGGTCCCGTGCGTACAGGACGAAGAGGGTGCCGAGGGCGAGGCCCTGGAGGATGAAGCCGCCGTAGACGACGGCGAAGACCCAGCCGTCAAGGAAGGGCTCCTTGGGCGCGGCCGCCTGCTCGTCGCCGGTGAACAGCGCGACCGCGAGCTGCGCCGGGTACCCGGCCATGATCGGGGCGAGGAGTCCGGTCGCCGCCCACATGGGGAAGGCGAGCAGCCAGGCCCGTACCCGCAGGCCCCACTCCTGGGTGAGCAGCAGGGCGAGGACGACGACGACGGCGTCGGCGAGGACCGAGACCGAGTTGGCGACCGCGAGCAGGGTCGGGTGCTCCAGGAGCTCGCTCCCGGCCGGGATGCCGAGCTCGCCGCCCGCCACCCAGACGACCTTGAGCGAGATGTACGGCAGGCAGGCGGCGATCGCGACGATGCGCAGCACGCGGCGGAGCAGGGAGGGTCGGTACCCGGTCGGTGTCATGGCTCCACGCTCCCGCGAGGGGCACCGGCGCCACGTCCTGCCCAGTGGCGAACCGTCTCCGCCGCGCGGGGGAGAGGCTCTCCTGCCCGGAGCGGAATTGACCCATGATTCTGATGATCAATTGACCCCTTCGCGGCGGTCAATGGCCCACTAAAGTTGTGATCATGAACGAGATCGCGACCTTCGCCCCGCTCCTGACCCGTGCCGCCACCGCGGAGACCACCGCAGACCCGAGCAGCGTGATGACGCTCCTCGCCGACTCCGACACGACCGGCGGGCAGCTCACCAGCTACCGCTCCTCCTTCGCGAAGGGTGCGGTCGGCGCCCCGGCGCACTTCCACACCAAGGCCTCGGAGATGTTCTTCGTCCTCGGCGGCTCGCTCCAGGTCCTCGTCGGCGAGGAGCTGACCGTCCTGGAGGAGGGCGACTTCCTCCTGGTCCCGCCGCACACCCCGCACGCCTTCGCGGCGGCGCCGGGCGCCGAGGCCGACGTCCTCTTCGCCTTCACGCCCGGCATGGCCCGATTCGACTACCTGCGCCTGCTCGGCCGGGTCATGCGCGGCGAGGCGAGCTTCGAGGAGATCAAGGCGTCCTCGGAGCAGTACGACAACCACTACGTGGACAGCCCGGTCTGGCGGCAGGCCCTCGCCGAGCGCGGCTGAATCCCCCGGGGGCTCAGAGGCGGCGGGTCGCCAGCGTCAGCCGGTCCCGCGCGTCGAAGAGCGCGTCCTTGATCATCTGCTCATGGGCCGGGGTGAGCCGCGCCACCGGCACCGAGCAGCTGATCGCGTCCCGCGCCGGGGTCCGGTAGGGGATGGCGATGCCGAAGCAGCGCAGCCCCAGCGTGTTCTCCTCGCGGTCCACCGAGAAGCCCTGCTCGCGGATGACGCGCAGCTCCTCGATGAGCTCCTCGCGGTCGGTGATCGTGTGCTCGGTCAGCGCCGGCAGCGTCTCCGGGAGCAGCTTGCGCACCTGCTCGTCGGTGTGGGTGGCGAGCAGCGCCTTGCCGAGCGAGGTCGAGTGCGCGGGCAGCCTGCGCCCGACCCGGGTGAACGGCCGTAGGTAGTGCTGGGACTGACGGGTCGCCAGATAGACCACGTTGGTGCCGTCGAGCCGCGCGAGGTGGATGGTCTCCGTGGTGTCGTCGGAGAGCCGGTCCAGCGTCGGCCGGGCGGCGGCCACGACCTCGTCGCCGTCGATGTACGAGGTGCCGACGAGCAGCGCCCGCACCCCGATGCCGTACCGCGTGCCGGTGGCGTCCGTCTCCACCCAGCCCAGCTCGACCAGGGTGCGCAGCAGCATGTACAGGCTGGACTTGGGGTAGCCGACGGCCTCCTGGACGGCGGCGAGCGAGTGCATCCCGGGGCGCCCGGCGAAGTACTCCAGCAGCTCCACGGTCCGCACCGCGGACTTCACCTGTGCCCCACCCGCGTCGGCAGTCGCCATGACCCTCGCCCCTTTTTCCGTTGTCCGGTCGTCCCGGTGGCCGCCCCGGCCCCTTGTGGAGACGGTCGGGCCGTCAATAGAGTCCCTCGCAGACGCGTTCATCTACGAGAACGCTGTTCAGAATAGCGAACAGGGGCGTGGCGGTGGCGGCAGAACCAGTGTGGAGTGTGGACCCCCGGACGGGGAAGCCGCGCGAGCAGGTTGCGGTGGAGGCCACAGCGGAGGAGGTCGACCGCGCGGTCAGCGCCGCGCACGGCGCCCGGGCCGCGCTCGCCGACCGCACGGTGCGGGCCGCCTTCCTCCGTACCGCGGCCGACCTCCTCGACGCGGCGCGCGAGCACGTCATCGAGGCCGCCGACGCCGAGACGGCCCTCGGACCCGTCCGCCTCGGCGGCGAACTCGCCCGGACCACCGCCCAGTTGCGGAGCTTCGCCGAGGTCGTCACGGAGGGCTCCTTCCTCGACGTCCGGATCGACCTCCCCGACCCGGACGCCACCCCGCCCCGCTCCGACATGCGCCGCTGGAAGATCCCGCTCGGCGTCGTCGCCGTCTACGCCGCCAGCAACTTCCCGCTGGCCTTCTCCGTCCCCGGCGGCGACACCGCGAGCGCCCTCGCGGCCGGCTGCCCCGTCGTGGTCAAGGCCCACCCCGACCACCCGGCCACCTCCGAACTCTGCGCCTCGCTGCTGCGCCGGGCCGCCGCCAAGGAAGGCCTCCCGGAGGACGTCGTCGTCCTCGTCCACGGCTTCGACGCGGGCGTGGAGCTCGTCCGCCACCCCCTCGTCGCGGCGGCGGGCTTCACCGGTTCGGTACGCGGCGGACGGGCGCTCTTCGACGCCGCCGCCGCCCGGCCCGTCCCCATCCCCTTCCACGGTGAACTCGGCTCCCTCAACCCGGTCGTGATCACCCCGGCCGCCGCCGAGGAGCGCGCCGAGGAGCTCGGGGCCGGTCTGGCCGCCTCCATGACCCTGGGCGCGGGCCAGTTCTGCACCAAGCCCGGATTCGTCCTGGCGCCCCAGGGCGAGGCGGGCGACCGCTTCCTCGCCGCGCTCACCGCGGGGGTCAGCGAGACCGAACCGGCCGTGATGCTCGACCACCGCATGCGGGACGCCTTCGTGGCCGGGGTCGCCGAGCGTGGCGCCCTCGACGGGGTGCGGACCCCCGTCACCCCGGGCGCGGGCGGCGAGCACACGGTCAGCGCCGGTGTCCTCGCCGTCGACGCCGACCGGCTCACCGGGGGTGATGCCGGGACCGACGCCGGGAGCGGCCACGGCCTCCTCCTGGAGGAGTGCTTCGGACCGGTCACCGTCGTCGCCCGCTACTCCACCGGGGACGAGGTCACCGCCGTCCTCGGCCTGCTGCCGGGCAACCTCACCGCCACCCTGCACATCGCCGAGGAGGACGTGGCCGCGGCGCCGCTCCTCGCCGAACTCACCCCGCTCGCGGGCCGCGTCCTCGTCAACGGCTGGCCCACCGGCGTCGCCGTGGCCGCCGCCCAGCACCACGGCGGCCCCTATCCGGCCACCACCTCCACCAGCACCTCGGTCGGCGCGACCGCGATCGAGCGCTGGCTGCGGCCGGTCACCTACCAGTCGACCCCCGACCACCTCCTCCCGCCGGAGCTCCGCGACGGCAACCCGCTGGGAGTGCCGAGGCGCTGACGCTCAGTGCTCCACCCGCACCACGATCTTCCCGACGTGCGTGTTCGACTCCATCAGCCGGTGGGCGTCGGCGATCCGCTCCAGGCCCTCGAAGGTCTCGGCGATCACCGGCGCCAGGGAGCCGTCGAGCAGCCCCGGGCCGATGAACCCGGCCGTGCGGCGGCGCCCCTCCGCCGTCCCCACGGACACTCCGTTGTTGTAGGTGTGCACGGTCTGCGGCCAGTTCATGGACAGCTCGACCGGCCGAGGGTCCAGCCAGCCGTACAGGACCGTGGTGCCCCCGGGCCGCAGTGCGTCCCCGAGCCGGGCGAGGCCGGGCCCGCCGATCGCGTCGAAGGCCAGGTCCGCGCCCGCCCCGCCGGTGATCCGGCGCACCTCCGCGACCGGGTCCTCCGTGTCCGTGGTGATCACGTGCGCGGCCCCGAGCTCCAGGAGCCGCTTCCGCTTGGCCTCGTCGCGCGTGGTGGCGATCGGCACCGCGCCGACACGCAGCGCCGTCCGGATCGCGGCCGTCCCCACCCCGCTCGACGCACCCGTGATCACCACGTGGTCGCCGGCGCGCAGCCCGCCGGTCGCCACCATCCCGCCGTACGCGGTGGAGTGCGTCAGCCAGACGGCCGCCGCCGTCACCGCGTCCGCTCCCTCGGGCCGGGCCACCAGGTACTCCTCCGGCAGCACCACCCGCTCCGCGTATACGCCGTGCGTCCCGAAGTCGAAGTTGGCCGCCGCCATCACCGGATCGCCCGGGGCGTACGCGGTGACCCCCGCGCCGACGGCCTCCACCACCCCCGCCGCCTCGTATCCGAGCCGCGAACCGGGCAGCGCCGCCGGGTAGTAGTAGGTGCCCGCGCGGAACAGCGCCTCGGCGCGGTTGATCCCGAGCGCCTCGACCCGTACGAGCACCTCGCCGGGCCCGGGATCCGGCAGGGGCACCTCCTCCACCGTGAGCACCTCGGGGCCGCCGAGCTCGTGGAAGAGAACGGCCCTGGTCGTCCTGCCTGTTGCCGTGTTCGTCGTCATGCCTTCGACCGTAGGCCGGGCCGTCGAGACGATCCATATCCCTCCGGCTCCCGACGATGTCCCGTCGTCTCGCCACCGCGACGGAGAGTACGGTGCCGGGATGGACGTACTGAGCGATGCCATCGCCGCCATGCGCACCGGCCGGCCGCACTCCTCCCGCACGGTCCGCTGCGCGCCCTGGGGCTTCCGCTTCCCCCCGAGCAAGGGCGCCGGCTTCCACGTCGTCCTCCAGGGCACCGCCTGGCTGCTGCCCCCGGACGACGGCGCCCCCGTCAGGCTCGGCCCCGGCGACGTCGTCCTCCTCGCCCACGGCACCGGCCACGGCCTCGCCGACCGGCCCGGCACCCCGCTGGTCGACGCCCTGCCGGCCCCCGACGGCACCTGGCCGAGCGAGTCCGGCCCGGGACCGGCCGGCCCCGAGGAGACCCTGCTGCTCTGCGGCGCCTACCAGCTCAGCCGGGCCCGCGCGCACCCGCTCCTCACCGAACTGCCCCCGTACGTCCACCTCCCCGCCCGGGTCGGCGCCCACCCCAGGCTGCGCGCCGCCGTCGACCTTCTCGGCGCGGAACTCGCCGAGCCGCAGCCGGGATCCGACGCCATCGTCCCCGCCCTCCTCGACACCCTGCTCCTGTACCTGCTCCGCACGTGGTGGCTGTCCGAGCGCGCCGACCGGTCCACCGGCTGGTCCGCCGCCCTCGGCGACCCGGCGGTGGCGGCAGCCCTCCGCGCCCTTCACGACGACCCCGCGAGGCCGTGGACGGTCGAGGAACTCGGCGCCCTCACCGGCCTCTCCCGCGCGCCCTTCGCCCGCCGCTTCACCGCCCTGGTCGGCCGCCCCCCGCTCGCGTACCTCACCTGGTGGCGGATGACGGCGGCGGGCCGCCTCCTGCGCTCGGACGACCTCCCTCTCCGCGTGGTGGCCCAACGCTCCGGCTACTCCTCGGAGTTCGCCTTCGCCAAGGCCTTCAAGCGGGAGTACGGGGTGGCGCCGGGGCAGTACCGCAAGAGCCCCTCCTGAGGCCCTGAGCACCTCAGCGCCCGAGCCTCTGAGCGCCAGGCCCTGAGCGTCTCAGGCGCGGTGGCCGGGCAGGCGCAGCGAGGCCAGGGCCGTCAGGGTCAGCAGGCCCGCGCTGATCAGCAGGCTCGTCCGGAGGGCCGTCGCCATGGCGGCCGTGTCCCGGGCCGCCAGCGAGCCGAAGACCGCGATGGCGAGCGCGCCCGCCGTCTGGCGGACCGCGTTGAGCAGGCCCGCCGCCGTGCCCGCGCGTTCCGCCGGCACCGCCTCCATCATCGAGGCGATCAGCGGCGGCAGCGAGAAGCCCGCGCCCAGGGCGAGCGGGACGAGGAGCAGGGCCTGTGCGACCCGCGGGGTGTCCGCGTCCACCACGAGCAGGCCGAGCAGGCCGGCCACCGCGACCGCCTGGCCCACCACGATCGGCAGCCTCGCCCCGTACCGGGCCGCGGTCTTCGCCGACAGGAGGTTCACCCCGGCGAGCAGCCCCGTCATCGGCAGGAACATCAGCCCCGCGCCCAGCGCCGAGAGGCCCAGCACCTGCTGGAAGAAGAGACCGAAGACGAAGATCATCCCGTAGAAGGCCACGCTGTTCGCGGCGCCCGCCGTCACCGCCACCGCCACCGTCGTGTTCCGGAACAGCCCCAGCGGCACCATCGGATGGCGCCGCCGCGCCTCGATCAGCAGGAAGGCCGCCAGGGAGACGGCCGCGACCCCCAGCGCCCACCAGGCCTCCGTGCCGCCCTCGATGGCCGCGAAGGTCAGCGCGCCGACCGCCGTCGCCGCCGTCAGCTGCCCCGGCAGGTCGAGCGGCGCGGGCCGCCGCTCCGAGCGCCCCACCCGGGTCAGCAGCGCGAGCGCCAGGAGCCCGAGCGGCAGGTTGACGAAGAAGATCCCGCGCCAGCTCCAGGCCGTCGTCAGGGCGCCGCCCGCGACGGGGCCGAGCGCCACCGCGACCGTCCCGCCCGCCGCCCACAGCGAGACCGCCCGGGCCCGCCGCCCCGGGTCGCCGTACGCCTCGCGCACCAGCGCCAGCGAGGCCGGCAGCATCACGGCCGCCGCCGCACCCTGCACCGCCCGGGCCGCGAGCAGCGAGGGGAGGCCGGGGGCGAGACCGCAGGCCGCCGAGGCGAGGGTGAAGGCGACGACCCCGACGCCGTACGCCCGGGCCGCCCCGAACCGGTCGGCGAGCGCCCCGCTGGACAGCAGGAGCGCGGCGAACACCAGCGTGTACGCGTCGACCACCCACTGGAGACCGGTCATGCCCGTGCCGAGGTCGGCGCCGATCGCGGGCAGGGCGACGTTGACCACCGAGGTGTCGAGGGTGATGAGGGCGAACCCGAGCGTCGCGGCGGTCAGCGCCGGGGCGGGGGAGGGGCTTCCGGTGGGGGTGCCGCGGCGGACGTCGGGGACTGCGGTGAGCTCGGGCGATGACATGTCCCCCACTCTGGTGACCGGTGGGGACGTAGAGTAGTGGCCCGAATGCCATATGCCCGGAGGTTCTGGCCATGCCGGCCCCTTCCCGTGTCCGGCGCGTCGCCGTGATCGCCGCCCCGCCCGTCTCGATGTTCAACCTGGCCATCCCGGAGATGCTGTTCGGCAAGGTCGAGCTCGACGGCCGACCCGGGTACGAGACGGTCATCTGCGCCCCCGACCCCGGTCCCGTCGCCACCACCGGCGGCCTCGACCTGCTCGTCCCGCACGGCCTCGACGCCGTGGACGCGGCCGACACCGTGGTCCTCGCGGGCAGCGGCTCGTACACCCACCCCGACCCGCGCATCCTCGACGCGCTGCGCCGCGCCGCCGCCGCGGGCAAGCGGATCGCCTCCATCTGCACCGGCGCGTTCGCACTCGCCGAGGCCGGACTGCTCGACGGCCGGGCGGCGACGACGTACTGGGCGTACCGGGAGCTGCTCGCCGAGCGGCACCCCGCCGTCGACCTCCAGGACGACGTCCTCTTCGTCCAGGACGGCCCCCTCCTCACCTCCTCCGGATACGCGGCGGGCATCGACCTCTGCCTCCACGTCATCCGCACCGACCACGGCGCCGCCGTCGCCAACACCGTCGCCCGGCTCGCCCTCGTCGCGCCCGTACGGCCAGGCGGCCAGACCCAGTTCACCCAGACCCCGCTGCCGCCCGAGCGCGGGGTCTCCTTCGCCGACACGCGCGCGTGGGCCATGGGACGCCTCGACGAGCCGCTCACCCTCACCGACCTCGCCCGGCACGCCGGGACCTCCGTCCGCACCCTCTCGCGCCGCTTCCACGCGGAGACCGGGGTCAGCCCGCTCCAATGGCTGCTCCACCAGCGCGTCGAGCGGGCCAAGGAGCTCCTGGAGACCACCTCCCTCGGCATGGAGCGGGTGGCCCGCGAGAGCGGCCTCGGCACGGGGGACTCGCTGCGGCAGCACCTGCTGCGGCGCACCGGCCTCACCCCGAGCGCGTACCGGACCTCCTTCAGCCGGGTGGCGGCGGGTGCGCCGCCTCACACCGGCGCCTGAAATGGAATGAACCGGACCGGCGGCGGCGTTCCCATCGACGAACACCCGTACAGGCAACCCCCTCGGAGATCCCTCACATGCGCGTCGAAATCTGGTCGGACATCGCTTGCCCCTGGTGTTATGTCGGAAAGGCCCGCTTCGAGAAGGGCCTCGCCGCCTTCGCCCACCGCGACGACGTCGAGGTCGTGCACCGCTCCTTCGAGCTCGACCCGCACCGCGCCAAGGGCGACACGGGCCCGGTCCTGGAGATGCTGGCGAAGAAGTACGGCCGGACCCTCGACGAGGCCCGCGCCATGGAGCAGCACGTCGCCGACAACGCGCACGCCGAGGGCCTCGGATACCGCACCGACGGCCGCGACCACGGCAACACCTTCGACATCCACCGGCTGCTCCACCTGGCCAAGGCGCGCGGCCGCCAGAGCGAGCTGCTCGACCTGGCCTACCGCGCCAACTTCGCGGAGGAGCGCTCCGTCTTCGACACCGAGACCCTGGCGACGCTCGGCGTCGAGGCCGGTCTCGACGAGGCCGAGGTCCGGGCCGTCCTCGCCGACGAGTCCGCCTATGCCGACGCCGTACGGGAGGACGAGCGCGAGGCCGCCGAACTCGGCGCCAACAGCGTGCCGTTCTTCGTCCTGGACCGCCGCTACGGCGTCTCCGGCGGCCAGCCCGCCGAGGTCTTCACGCAGGCCCTGGAGCAGGCCTGGCAGGGCCGCGTCCTCCAGCCGGTCGGCGGCGGTGACGAAGCCGAGGCCTGCGGCCCGGACGGCTGCGAGGTCCCGCGCGCCTGACGGTCAGACCATGTCTGACCTGCGAAGATAAGCGCTTCTTGGGGATTCCCCACGGTCGGATCTCCATTGACGGGTGATCGTGGGGAATCCAGGGTGGGCACATGGATTCCCTGCACCAGCCGCTCGGCGGCGCCGAGTTCGCACCCAAGAAGACCTATCTGAACACCTCCGCCTGCGGGTTGCTGCCCCGCCGGACGATCGACGCCGTCACGCTCCTCGCCGAGCAGACCGCCGACGGCCGTTCCGACGGCGCGGGCAGCTTCGACATCGTCGACGAGGCCAGGGCGGCCTTCGCGCGGCTCGCCCACGTCTCGCACGAGCGCGTCTCCGTCGGCAGCTCCGTCGCCGTGCACTGCGGGATGATCGCCCAGTCGATGCCCTCGGGCTCCGAGATCCTCTTCCCCGAAGGGGACTTCTCCTCCGTCATCACCCCCTTCACGATCCGCGGCGACCTCAAGACCCGCTTCGTGCCCCTGGAGCTGCTCGCCGAGTCCGTCCGTCCCGAGACGGCGCTCGTCGCCTTCTCGGCCGTGCAGTCGGCGGACGGCCGCACGGCCGACTTCGCGGCGGTACGGGCCGCGGCGGCCGCCCACGGCGCCCGGACGCTCCTGGACGCGACGCAGTCGGCCGGCTGGCTGCCGCTGCACGCGGGCGACTGGGACTACACGGTCTCGGGTGCGTACAAGTACCTGCTCTGCCCGCGCGGGGCGTCCTTCCTCACCGTCACCGAGGAGGCGCAGGACTCGCTGCTCGCGATCCACGCCAACTGGGTCACGGGCGAGGAGCTCTGGGTGAACAGCTACGGCCCCGTCCGCGAACTGGCCCGCTCCGCGCGCCGCTTCGACGAGCCCGTGGCCTTCTTCTCGTACCACGGGGCGGCCCGGTCGCTCGCGCTGCTCGAAGAGGTCGGCATCGACCGCATCGAGGCCCACAACAAGGGCCTCGCGGCCCGCTTCCGCACCGGACTCGTCGAGCTCGGCCACGCGCCGGTCATGGACGACTCGACGGTCGTCGCGGTCCCCGGTCTCGGCGACCGCGCGGACGCGCTGCGCGCCGCCGACGTGCTGCTCTCCGCGCGCGCGGGCAACCTGCGGGCCTCGTTCCACCTCTACAACACGGCGGCGGACGTCGACCGGGCCCTGGACATCCTGGCGGGCTGAGCCCCGCCGCCGACCGGAAGGGACCCCTGGGGCCAGTCCGGCGGATCATGGTCCGACCCTGATCCGCCGGACAGGCCCCCGCCCGCCGTCAGCAGCCGCCCGGCAGCGGCGGGCAGGCGCCCTCCTCGCCCGCCTCCTCGCGCAGGTTCTCCGACACGAGGCCGAGCAGCCGGGCCAGCTCGGCCCGGTCGTCCGGGCCGAGGCCGTTGAGGGAGAGGTTCTCCAGGTCCGACCAGACGCCTTCGACGCCGGTGCGCAGGGCCCGCCCCTCGTCCGTCGGCTCGACCAGGACCGCGCGCCGGTCGGCGGGGTCCGGGCGGCGGCGGACGTGGCCGCACTGCTCCAGGCGCTGGAGCATCTTGGTCACCGTCGAGGCGTCGAGGCCCAGGGACTGGATCAGCTCGGACTGGCGGACGGGCCCGCAGTCCCAGAGCCGCATCATCATCATCTCCTGGCCCGGATAGAGGCCGAGCTCCTTGAGCCGCCGTCCGGCGGCGATCCGGTGCATCCGGGCCACCCGCGCCAGGGCGATGCTGACGGGTCCGCCGCGGGCGGCGGACGGTACCGACTCGGTACAGACGGGGTCGGTTCCTTGCATGGGCGCTCCTCGGGACGGCTCTCCCACAAGATTACCTTGGTCGGCCAATGAATGCGTTACAGTGGCGGCAGCCCCATTAGTTGGCCGACCACATAATGATGTGAGGGACCCGTCATGACCACCGCCTTCGACTCCGTAGACCTCGCCGGCACCCGTCTCGCCAACCGCATCGCCATGGCCCCCATGACCCGCAGCCGGGCCGAGGCCGAGAGCCGTACCCCCACCGCGCTCGTCGCCGAGTACTACGCCCAGCGCGCCTCGGCCGGCCTCATCATCACCGAGGGCGCCCAGCCGACCGCCATCGGCCAGGGCTACCCCAACACCCCCGGCCTGCACAGCGCCGAGCAGATCGCCGCCTGGCGCGAGGTCACCGACGGCGTCCACGAGCGCGGCGGCCGGATCTTCGTCCAGCTGATGCACGCCGGCCGGATCAGCCACCCGCAGGTCCTCGGCGACGGCCTCCACCCCGTCGGCCCCTCCGCGGTCACCCCGGCCGGACAGCTCTTCGCCGGCTCCGGGCTCATCGACTTCGTCGCCCCGCGCGAACTCACCGCCGACGAGGTACGGGAGACGATCGCCGGCTTCGCCACCGCCGCGCGCAACGCGGTGGAGGCAGGCTTCGACGGCGTCGAGATCCACGGCGCCAACGGCTACCTGATCCAGCAGTTCCTCGCCTCCGGCTCCAACCACCGCACCGACGAGTGGGGCGGCCCGGTCGAGAACCGCATCCGCTTCGCCGTCGAGGTCGTCAAGGCCGTCGCCGCCGAGATCGGCCCCGAACGCACCGGCCTGCGCGTCTCCCCGGCCAACACCTACAACGACATCGCCGAGACCGACACCGAGGAGATCTACCCCGCACTCGTCGAGGCGATCGACCCGATCGGAATCGCCTACCTGCACGTCATGGAGCCCGCGCCCGAGGTCCGCGAGCTGACCCTCGCCCTGCGCAAGGCCTTCTCCGGCACCCTCATCCTCAACCCGGCCACCGAGGGGCCGACCGGCCCCGACGCCCTGGCCCTCATCGAGGACGGCACCGCCGACCTCGTCGCCTACGGGGCGCTGTTCCTCGCCAACCCCGACCTGCCGGCCCGCCTCAAGGCCGGCGGCCCGTACAACACCCCGGACACCGCCACGTACTTCGGCGGCGACCACCGCGGCTACACGGACTACCCCGCGCTGTAACAGGCGTACGGGAAGCGGGATACGCGAGAGGGGCGGAAGTCCGGCACCGGACCCCGCCCCTCTCGCGTACCCCTACGCCCGCCCGCTACTTCCAGGCCTCCGTGACCGCGCGCCGCGCGCCCTCCAGGTCCACCGCGCGGCCCGTGTCGCCGAGCGCCGCGCCCAGCGCCGCGAGCGAGGACTGCACGGCACCCGGAGTCGCGTCCACCCCGTAGTGGTTGACCCGGATCATCTCCTTGGCCAGCGCCCCGCCGCCCGCGATCAGCGGCAGCGACGGATCCGCGGAGAGGGCCTTCGCGACCAGCTCCGAGGCGTCCACGCCGGCCGGCGCGCGCAGCGTCGTCGCGACCGGGGCCGCGTCCTTCGCCTCGTACACGTACGGCTCCAGGCCGCCGCCCAGGGCCAGCGCGCCCGCCCGGGTCGCCGCCGCGGCCGAGGCGTGCCGGGCCATCAGCGCGTCCAGACCCTCCGCCTCGATCCGCTCCACACACGCTTCGAGGGCCAGCATCTCCAGCTGCGCCGGAGCGTGAAGCAGCGCCTTCCGGCCACCGTCGATCCACCGCTCCTTCCAGTCCAGGAGGGAGAGGTACGAGCGCCGCGGCGCCGCCGGGTTCGCGGCGAACCGCTCCCAGGCCCGCGCGCTCACCGAGACCGCCGAGACGCCCGCGGGGCCGCCCATCGCCTTCTGCGCGCCGATGATGCACATGTCCACGCCCCACGCGTCCGGCAGCACCGGCTCCGCACCGATCGACGCCACCGCGTCCAGGTAGAACAGTGCGCCGTGCGCCCGGACGACCTCGCCGATCTCCGCGACCGGGTTGGTGTTCCCGGTCGCCGCCTCCGCGTGCACGAGCGACACGAAGTCGATCTCCGGGTGCTCGACGAGTGCCCGCTCGACCTGCTCGGCCGTCACAGCCGTGTGGAAGGGCACCTCCAGGTCGACCACGGTCGCCCCGCAGTCCCGCAGCCAGTTGCCGAAGGTCTGCCCGTACGGACCGGTGACGACGTTCAGCGCGGTCGAACCGGCCCGCGCCCCGCTCCGGATGCACCCCTCCAGGGGGAGCAGCGCCTCGCCCTGGGTGATCACCACGTCCTGCTCCGTGGAGAGCAGCGCGGCCACCCGCCGCTCGATCGACGCGAAGTGCGCGGCGGTCAGCGGGGCCAGGTCCAGGAGCGGGTGTGTCACGGTCACGGCGGTGCCTTCTTCGACTCGGTGCGTGCGGGCGGAACTTCCGATCAGGGTACCGACGGACGGCCCCGCACCCCCTTGTCCCACCTGTACAAAAGGGATCTTCGTCCCGGTGCAACCGTCAAGGGACATCAGGTGTCCAACAGGACGACGGACCGGGCACGGGCCCCGTCCGGCGCACCCCCGCAGCCGCCCGGAACCCTCCGACTCCAGGAGACGCTCCATGCGCAAGCACCGTTCCGCCGCCGCCCTCGCCGCGGCGACGCTCCTCCTCGTCACCGGCGCGGGCATCGCCACCGCCCCCGCCGCCTGGGCCGGCGTGCCCGGCGGCACCCGCGCCGACGACCGCAACCACGACTTCGACGGCGACGGCTTCGACGACGTCCTCATCGGAGCCCCCGGCGCGACCGTCGGAGGCAAGCGGGGCGCCGGACTCGTCACCGTCCAGTACGGCTCGCCGAACGGCATCGACACCCGCGCCGCCACGATCGTCAGCCAGGACACCCGCGGGGTGCCCGGCGGCGCCGAGGCGGGCGACTCCTTCGGCGCCGCCGTCGCCACCGGCGACCTCGACGGCGACGGCTACGACGACGCCGTGATCGGCGCCCCCGGCGAGGACATCGGCACCCGCGCGGACGTCGGCGGCGTGATCGTCCTCTGGGGCTCCCCGCACGGACTCGTCGGCACCGACAGCCGCTGGCTCGACAGCCTCCTCGGCGCGGTCGCCGGGAACCGCTTCGGCTCCGCCCTCGGCGCCGCGCGGTTCACCGCCGAGACCTCCGGGGACCAGCTCATCGTCCTCGACCGCCGGGCCGCGGAGCGGCATCTCTTCGGCGCCGCGGCCCTGTCGGGCGAGCGGCGAGCCGCCACCGGCCCCCGCGCGCACAGCGCCGAGCCGCTGAACCGCGCCGCCCTCGCGGGGAGCGGCGGGCGCGCCGCCGCGGCGCCGCTCCGGGACCTCGTCGCCAAGTCCGTCACCACCGGCGACTACGACAGGAACGGCTACGCGGACCTGGTCATCGGCGGAGTCACCACCGGCGCCGAACCCGGCCACGGCTGGTCCTGGTACCTCGCCGGACGGAGCGATCACCTCACCCACCAGCGCGATCTGCGCGGCGGACCGGTCACCGCCTCCGGCGACATCGACGGCGACGGCTACGACGACCTCGTCACCGGCGAGCCGCACAGCCCCGACGACGGCGGCGAGTCCATGACCGGCGGCCTCGTCGGCGTCTACCGGGGCGGCCGGACCGGACTCGCCGGAGCCACCGGCGTCGGCACCCCGCCGCAGTGGTGGACCCAGAACTCCGCCGGTGTGCCGGGCGTCTCCGAGCGCGGCGACGGCTGGGGCGCCGACCTCTCTCTCGGGGACACCGACCGCGACGGCTGTGCCGACCTCGCGATCGGCGCCCCCGGCGAGGACGTCGGAACCGTCGCCGACGCGGGCATGGTCACCGTCCTGCGCGGCACCGCCCGGGGTCTGACCGGCACCGGCGCCGCCTCCTGGACGCAGGACTCGCCCTCCGTCCCGGGCGGTGTGGAGCGGGGCGACCGCTTCGGCGGCCAGGTCCGGCTCGTCGACCCCAACGCCGACGGCCGCTTCTCGCTGCTCGCGGCGGCCCCCGGCGAGAACACCTCGGACGGCCACGTCTGGGTCTTCCCCGCGCGTGCGGGAGGGCTCGGCGCGACCGGCTCGTGGAGCTTCGGCGTCGCCTCCTTCGGCGGGCCCTACCTGGACGCCCGCTACGGGAGCGCGATCGACGAGTGACCCCCCGATCGGGGGTCCCTGCCGCGCACCCGCCCTCGTACAGTGCAGCCATGAGCGATCACGCGGTGCTGCATGTGAAGGGGCGGGTGCTCGTCGGCCCTGAGGACGTACGGGACGAACTCTGGTGCGTCGACGGCCGGATCACCTACGACCGGCCCGCCGCCGAGGCGGTGACCGTCGAGGGCTGGGCCCTGCCCGGCCTGGTCGACGCCCACTGCCACGTCGGGCTCGACCGGCACGGCCCGGTCGACGACGCCACCAGCGAGAAGCAGGCCCTCACCGACCGGGACGCGGGCACGCTCCTGATCCGCGACGCGGGTTCGCCCTCCGACACCCGCTGGATCGACGAGCGCGAGGACCTCCCGAAGATCATCCGCGCGGGCCGGCACATCGCCCGCACCCGCCGCTACATCCGTAACTACGCCCACGAGATCGAGCCCGCCGACCTCGTCGCGTACGTCGGCCGCGAGGCCCGGCGCGGCGACGGCTGGGTCAAACTCGTCGGCGACTGGATCGACCGCGAGGCGGGCGACCTCACCGCCTGCTGGCCGCGCCCCGAGGTCGAGGCGGCCATCGCCGAGGCGCACCGGCTCGGCGCCCGCGTCACCGCGCACTGCTTCGCCGAGGACTCGCTCCGCGACCTGGTCGAGGCCGGGATCGACTGCATCGAGCACGCCACCGGCCTCACCGAGGACACGATCCCGCTCTTCGCCGAGCGGGGCGTCGCCATCGTCCCGACCCTGGTGAACATCGCGACCTTCCCGCACCTCGCCGACGGCGGCCAGGAGAAGTTCCCGCGCTGGTCGGCCCATATGCGCCGGCTGCACGAGCGGCGGTACGACACCGTCCGCGCCGCCTTCGACGCGGGCGTCCCCGTCTTCGTCGGCACCGACGCGGGCGGCTCCCTCGCCCACGGCCTCGTCGCCGAGGAGGTCGAGGAGCTGACGAAGGCCGGCATCCCGCCGGTCGACGCGCTCTCGGCCACCGCCTGGGGGGCCAGGGCCTGGCTCGGCCGCCCCTCCCTGGAGGAGGGCGCCCCCGCCGACCTCGTCGTCTACGGCGAGGACCCGCGCGCGGACGTCCGCGTGCTCGCGGCCCCGCGCCGGGTCGTCGTCAACGGCCGGGTGATCGGCTGACCACCCGGCCGGACACCGTAGGGCCTGTCCGGCGGATCAGGGCGCCGGGCACCCCCTAGCGGCTCAGGAAGGCGAGCCGGGCCCGCTTCTCCGGGATGAAGACCTCCGGCAGGTCCACCTCGGGCAGCACGACCTCCGGGCCCAGCTCGAATCCGGCTCGCGCCATGCGGGCGATCGCCTTCTCGTTGGCGGCGTCCGGCTCGACCACGATCCGGGTGCGGTCCCGCAGCGAGAAGGCGACGAGCGCGCCGATGAGTCCGGCCGTGAAGCCGGGCCGGGGGGTCGCGCTCGGCGCGATCAGGAAGTGGACGCCGATGTCCCCGGGCTCCACCTGGTAGCACTCGCTGACCCGGTCCGCCTCGGGGTCGTACGTCTGGAACAGCGCGACCGGCTCCCCGTCCAGGTCGACCAGGAAGCCGTGGTGGGTGGTGAGCGAGTCGAGGTGGGCGTAGATGTCCCTGACCTGCTCGACGGTGGTTCCGTTCATGCCCCAGAAGCGGGCCCGCTCCTCGGTGACCCAGCCGTGCAGGAGCGGGGCGTCGCGGTCGGGGTCGACGGGCCGGACGGTGACGGTCCCGAAGCCCTCGACGGTGTGGACGTAGGTGGCGGCGGTGGTGGTGGTCATCCCTGTTCCTTGGTGAGGTTCTGCCAGTCGGTGGTGACGGGGGCGAGTTCGCCGCGCAGCCAGAGGGGGAGCTGGTCGCTGTGGTGCGGGTCGCCGGGCACCCCGGACGCCCCGAACGGCACGATCCAGCCGCTCCGTTCGCGGTCGGCGAGGTCCCAGACGTAGCGGGCGGCGGAGGCGCGGGCGCTGCGGTCGGTCCAACCGGGCACGCTCGACGTGGACAGGACGCAGTCGTGGTCCCCGGCGAGCCCCGGCCACCGCGCGTCGTCCGCGTCGGGAAGCGCCTGCCAGGGCGCGAGGCGGTGCGTCACGCCCCAGGCGGCGGGCGGCTCACCGGCCCCGACCTCCTCAAGGGCCTCGCGCACGATCCGGTCGACGTCCCCGGCGGGCACGGGACCGGCCGTGAGCAGCGTCTCCAGGGCGAAGGCGACCCGGGGCCCGAGGGCCAGCCAGGGGCGGAACAGCTCCGGGTACGGGGCGGGTTCGCGCAGCGCAGCGAAGGCCTCGTGCCCGGCGAGCCGGCGCACCACGGCCCCGCGCACGGCGGCGTAGAGCCCGGCGTCGGTGCTCTCGGCTTCCATCCGCCGGTCCCAGCCGAGCAGCCGCCCGCGGACGGTGGAGGCGGCGGGAGAGAGACCGTCGGCCGCTCGTTCCACGGCCGTGAGGAGCCGGGCCGCCGAGGGGTTGTCGGTGTCCCGGTGGACGGCGGTCGTGGTCTCCGGGGTCCAGTCCGCCGAGGCGTCGAGGAGCTCGCCGATCCGGACCGCCCGGTGCGGCGGCGCGAACTCGATGCCGAGGGGTGCGGCGAGCCCCCGGGCGTTGGCCATGACGGCGTGCCCGCGGACCTCGGCGCGGGGGAGCGGCGCGGGCTCGGCCGCCCAGTCGTGGGCCCGGTCCCAGGCCGGCACGACGCGCAGGGAGTTGGCCCGGTCGCGTACGGGCACGTGCCCGGCGACCCGGTGCAGCAGCCCGCCGCGGGTGTCGGCGGCCTGGAGCACGTTCACCGGCTCCACCCACCCGTCGACGGCCGCGTCCACGTCCCCGACGGTCCGGGCGCGCAGCAGCGCGGGCAGCACCCCGAAGCCGAGCTCCCCGGTGACGCGCGGCGGATGCCGCAGACTGACGGCCTCCCAGACGCCGGCTTCGGTGTCCGGGGCGTCGGCGTCCGGGGCGTCGGCGTTCAGGGCATCTGAGCCCGAGGCGTCCGTGTCCGAGGTGTCGGAGTCCGGGGACCGCTGCCCGCCGCCTCCGTCGATGATCACCGGGCCGCGGTCCGTCTCGACCACCTCGATCACGACCGGCTGCCCGCCCGCGACCTCGATCTTCTCCGTGTGCGCGGCGGCCGGGGCCCAGCCCTCCGGGCCGAGCGCCTCCACGCCCCCGTCCGGCAGCCGTCGGAGCCGCTCCCGGTACAGGTCCTGGTAGTCGGCCATGGCGTTGGTGATCGCCCAGGCCACCGAGCCGGTGTGGCCGAAGTGGGCGAGCCCGGGGATGCCGGGCACGGCGAGGCCCACCACGTCGTACGCGGGACAGGCGAGCCGGATCTGCTGGTAGACGCCCGGCGCCTCGATGAACCGGTGCGGGTCGCCGGCCACCAGGGCCGCGCCGCTCGCGGTCCGCTCGCCGGACACCACCCAGCCGTTGGAGCCCGCGGTGCCGGGGCCGTCCGTCGCGAAGAGCTCCGTCCACTCCTCGCCGAGCCGCCGGGCGACCTCGTCCCGCCACAGCTTGGTGGGGAGGCCGGCGAAGAGGATGTGGGTGGAGAGCCAGACGGCCAGCGGGGTCCACGGCTCCCACCGCCCGGGCACGAGGCCGGTCTCCGCGAACTCGGGCGAGCGCGAGGCCCCGTCCGCCAGGCCGTCGTTGACCCCGTCCACGTACGCCCGGATCCACGCCGCCGTCGGTGCGTCGGAGGCTTCGAGCCGTTCGAAGCAGCGGCGGGCGGTGTCGGCGAGCCGGGCCCGACGGACGAAGGTGTCCCAGCCGAGTTCGGCGGCGCCGAGGAAGGCGGCCGTGGTGCCCTGGGCCCGGTGCCGCTCGACCTCCAGCTGCCAGGCGCGGTCGCGGGCGGTGACCCGCCCCTGGGCGAAGGCGAGTTCCTCCGGGTCCGCGGCGCGCAGATGAGGGACGCCCCAGGCGTCCCGGTAGACCTCGATGCTCACGGAGACCCCGATCTCGTCCGTATCTCTTCCGGTCTTCCCCGGAACCTTAGGTTAGGCTGACCTAAGTAAATCTACAGGACTCCAGGGGAGGAGATCACGGTGGGGCATGGCTGGCAGGGGGCGGTCCTCAAGCTGTTCCGAGGCAAGGACTTCACGTTCACGGTGACGGGGGCCGAGCAGGTCACCGACGACTACCGCAGGGTGGGCTTCACGGACGGAGGCCTGCTCGCCGCGGCCGGCGTCCATCCGACGATGTGGGTGCGCCTCTGGTTCGACGACGCGGGAAAGCCGCACCAGCGCGCCTACACCCTGGTCGACCCCGACCCGGCCGCCGGTACCTTCAGCCTCGAATTCGCCCTCCACGACGGCGTCGCCAGCCACTGGGCCCGCACCTGCGCCCCCGGCGACACCGTGGAGGCCACGCTCCAGGGCACCGGCTTCGAGGCGCCCGACCCGCTGCCCGCGCGCCTGCTCGTGGTCGGCGACCCGGCCTCCCTGCCCGCGGTCAACTCCCTGCTCGACGCGCTCCCCGGGGTCCCCGCCACCGTCTGGTTCGAGACGCAGCACGCCTCCGACGACGAGCTGCCGGTCCGGCTCGACCCCGCGCACCACGAGCTGCGCCGGGTCCCGCGCCAGGGCGGCGGCGCCGATCTCGTCGCCCGCGTGAAGGCCGAGCTGCCCGAACTCGCGGACGCCGCCTCGTACGTCTGGATCGCCTGCGACACGACGACGACCCGCACCCTCGCCGCGTACGCCCGCAAGGAGCTCGCCCTGCCCAAGGAGCGCGTCCACGCGCTCGGCTACTGGCGCGCGAGCTGACCTCGCTCCAGGGCGTCGGGTTGACGGTCCGTTACCTCGGGACGTAGCGGGTCGTTTTCCACTTTCACCCGAGACCTCTCGTCTGAGCCCGCACTTGTCCGCTCGTACGAAAGACGCGGGGCGTGCGGGAACGGTTGTATAGAGAAAAATCGAATATGAACGCGGAAACCCCCCTTTGGAGTGAACTCACGCCAGGCGACTGTCGGTTCACTCTCCGTGCGTAAAGATTCCGGTGTCTCAAGTCGCCGAGGCCGCGCCGACCCACCGTCCCCGTGGTGAGCGGCCGGCGACGCCATGTCTCTTGTGGGGGTTCCACATCTTGAACAGCAACACCTTCCGCACGCCCGTACGCCGCACCGCCGCCGCCGCGACCGTCGCCGCCCTGGCCGTCGGCCCCGTGCTCCTCGCGGCCCCGGCGCACGCCACGGGCGGCGAAGGGCGTGCCACCGCCGTCGTCCTGCGGGCCGGCCTCGACGTCTCCCTCCTCGGCAAGACGGTGGACGTGCCGGTGCGTACCTCCCTCAACGAGGTCGAGGCGCCCGAGACCGAGAACAAGACGGCGCTCACCGTGAAGGTGAAGGGGGCCGAGGGCGGAGAGCCGATCGACATCCTCGCCGCCGACGTCGCGACCTCCAAGGCCACCGTCGACGAGACGAAGGCCGAGGGGTACGTGAACCTGGTCAAGGCGCAGGTCCACGTCCCCGGCATTCCGCTGCTCTCCCTCATCGAGGTCGAGAAGGTCACCTCCAAGGCGCTGTGCGAGGTGGGGAAGGAGCCGGTCGCCGAGTCCAACGTCCTCGGGCACGTGATCGTCTTCGGCAAGAAGACCACCCTCTCCACCGGCGGACAGACGAAGGTGGCCGTGCCGGGCATCGGCCAGGTCACCCTGGACCTCTCGCGTACCTCCACGACCTCCCGCACGGCGGCCGCGACGGCCCTCGAGCTCAAGGTGGAGGTCGACCCGCTGAAGCTGGGCGTGGCCGAGGTCAACGGCACCGTGACGCTCGCCGAGGCCACCTGCGAGACGCCCGACGGTCCGGCCCCGACGGAGGAGCCCACCAAGGAGCCGACGAAGGAGCCCACGGAGAAGCCCACCGAGCAGCCCACGAAGGAGCCCGGCGAGCGGCCCTCCGAGCAGCCCACTGCCGAGCCGAGCAGCGACGGCGGCGTGAAGACCAACAACGGCGGCACCACGCCCACCGAGAACCTCGCCGAGACCGGCGGCAGCTCCTCCACCACGTACATCGCGGCGGGCGCGCTCGCCCTTCTGGTGGCCGGCGGCGGCGCGCTGGCGGTCACCCGCTCGCGTGCCCGCTCCCGCGGCTGACGGCCCGAGGGGGAGGCGCCGGGGGGCGCCGGAGGGGAAGCGGGAACCCTAGGGGAAACGGGGCTGCGGGGAGGGCGACGGTGACGACGTCGCCCTCCCCGCAGCCCTTCCCGCACCTCTGCCCGTACGCCGGGTACCTCTGCCCGTACGCCGGGCCTCAGCCGTTCAGCAGGAGCGCCTGGTCCAAGGCCTGGAGGAAACGGTTCGTCGTGGCCCGGTCCCGGACCGCGAGCCGCAGCCAGTTCCGGTCGAGACCCGGGAACGTGTCGCCCCGCCGGGCCGCGAATCCCAGGAGCCGCAGCCGGTCCCGTATCGCGTCCGCCCCGTCGATCCGCAGCAGGACGAAGGGGCCCTCCGCCCCGGCGACCGTCCGCACCTCGTCGAACTCCGCGAGACCGGCGAGCAGATGCGCCCGCTCCACACCGATCCGGTGCGCCGCGTGCTCGGCCTCCGCCAGCGCCATCCGCGACATGCAGGCCTCCGCCGCCACCAGCGCCGGCGTCGACACCGGCCACAGCGGCTGCGCCCGTTCGAGCAGGGCGACGGTCTCCGGGTCGGCGAGCACGTACCCGATCCGCAGGCCCGCGAGCCCCCAGGTCTTGGTGAGGCTGCGCAGCACCACGAGCCCGGGCACGTCGGTCCGCCCGGCCAGCGACTCCCGCTCGCCCGGCACCGCGTCCATGAACGCCTCGTCGACGACGAGCGTCCTGCCGGGCCGGGCCAGGGCGGCGATCGTGGCGGCGGGATGCAGGACGGAGGTCGGGTTCGTGGGGTTCCCGATCACCACCAGGTCCGCGTCCTCGGGCACCGCCGCCGGATCCAGCCGGAAACCGTCCTCCTCGCGGAGCAGCACCCGGCCCACCTCGTGCCCGGCGTCACGCAGCGCCGCCTCCGGCTCGGTGAACTGCGGGTGCACCACCACGGGCCGCCGCACCGGCAGCGCCCGCGCGAGGAGGACGAAGGCCTCCGCGGCGCCGGCGGTGAGCAGCACCCTGCCGGGCGGCAGATCGTGCCGCACGGCGACCGCGGCCCGCGCGGCTCTGCCGTCGGGATAGGCCGCGAGGCCGGTCAGTGAATCGGCGATTCTCTTGCGCAGCCAGTCCGGAGGAGTGTTCGTCCGGACGTTCACCGCGAGATCGATCAGCTTCTCGTCCCGGACCTCGGCGTCACCGTGGTGGCGCAGGTCGTGGGCGTCGGATTGCGTGTGCATGTCCATGGCCGCCGTCGTGTGGGGGGTGGGGATGGTGGGGGGTGAGCCAGGCTCGCGAGCGATGTACCCGTGAGTCAGGTGCAACAACCGTACGCCTGGGGCATGTTCGTGCGGACAAACCGGTATGCACGTGGCAATCGCGCACGTAACACTCCGCGATTTCCGCTTCGGCACGAGCAACACGGCCCGCACGCCATCAGCCCGCCCAGCGGCCCCGGTCGGCCTGCCGGCCCCCGCCCCCGCCGTGAGCAGCGCGGCGGCCTCCGCCACCGACGGCGTCCCCGTCGCTTCCCGCGGCAGCGCCGACGGATGCGGTACGGGGACGGCGGCCAGCTCGCCGGCCGGGAAACCCCGCACCGGCACCCCCAGCTCCGCGCCCGTGCCCGCGACCCCCGGCTCCGCGGCCCGCGCGTCCAGCGTGGCCAGCGACCGCACGGCCGCCCGCGTCAGCCCCGCCTCCCGCAGCACGGCGTCGACCAGCGCCAGCACGTCGTCCACCGGAACGCCCGGCCGGGCCCCGACACCGAGGTGCGCGCAGACCGCCGCATCCGGTAGCAAAGGCCCATGGCTGTGGTCGTCGCGCTCGGCGCGTTCCTCATGACGCTCTTCGGCGGGTGGGTCGCCGGGCGGGTCACCGACCGCCGCCACCTCGTCCTCGGCCTGGCCGGCGGGCTGATGCTCGGCGTCGTCGGACTCGACCTCCTGCCGGAGGCCCTGGAGGCCGCGGGGGAGCAGGTGTTCGGCGTCCCGGAGGCCCTGCTGCTCTTCGTCGGCGGCTTCCTCTTCGCCCACGTGGTGGAGCGCCTCCTCGCCGTCCGCCAGGCGGCACACGGGGTCGGGGCCGACGAGCGGGTCCCGCAGGTCGGCCTCACCGCGGCCGCCGCGATGGTCCTGCACAGCCTCATGGACGGCATCGCCCTCGGCGCCGCCTTCCAGGTCGGCGGAGGCATGGGCGCGACCGTCGCCCTCGCCGTCATCACCCACGACTTCGCCGACGGCTTCAACACGTACACGATCACGAGCCTCTACGGGAACGCCCGCCGCAGGGCCGTCGGGATGCTCGTCGCCGACGCGGTCGCCCCGATCCTCGGCGCCGCCTCCACCCTGCTGTTCACCCTTCCGGAGGAACTTCTCGGCGCCTATCTCGGCTTCTTCGGCGGCGCTCTGCTGTACCTCGCCGCCGCCGAGATCCTGCCCGAGGCCCACCATGAACACCCCGCCCGCTCGACCCTGCTCTGCACGGTCGGGGGCGTGGGCTTCATCTGGCTCGTGGTGGGCGTCTCCGGCGGCTGATCTCACGTGCAGTGCTCCACGAAGCGCGCGGCGGCCTCCGGCGACCCCGCCCAGTGCGTGTGCACGTAACTGGCGTGCACCCCGCCCTGCACGAAGCCCTCGACACGCCGCTCCGGCTGCCGCAGCCCCCAGGCGGCGAGCGCCCCGGCGCCCGGCTCGATCACGGTCCGGTGGAACTCGTGCCCCCGCATCCGCGCCCCGGCCGGGGCCAGCACGCTGTCGCTCACGGCGACGGCGTCCCGGTACCCGAGGGTGAGCCGCTCCGACATCCGCGCGTCCGCGTCGAGCACCCCGCACATGGGCCTGCCGTCGAGCGACCGCGCGAGGTAGAGCAGCCCGGCGCACTCGGCGGCGATCGGCGCCCCCGCCGCGGCGAGCTCGGCGACGGCCTTCCGCAGCGGCTCGTTCGCGGACAGCTCGGCCCCGTACATCTCGGGGAACCCGCCACCTATGACGAGCCCGGAGGTCCCCTCGGGCAGCGCCTCGTCCCGCAGCGGATCAAAGGTCACGACCTCGGCCCCGGCAGCGGTCAACAACTCGGCATGCTCGGCGTACGAGAACGTGAACGCGGCCCCTCCGGCGACGGCCACCCGCCGTGGTGGGCAGTCGTCCCGCAGGGCCGGGGGCACCTCCCAGGCGGAGTTCCGGGGGAGGGCGGGCACCACGGGACCACCGGCGTGCAGCCGCGCCCCGGCCCCAGGCACCCACGGCTCGGCGTCCAACGACGGCGCCGACCGCGCCAACGCCAACAATGCCTCCATGTCGCACCCGGCAAGCACCTGCTCCGCCTGCGCGGCCACCGCCTCCACGGCCGCAGCCTGCCGCTCGGCCACCGGCACAAGCCCCAGATGCCGCGACGGAGTCGCCACGGCGGGCGCCCGCCGCAGCACACCCAGCACGGGAACCCCCGACCCCCCGAGCGCCTCCCGCAACAAATGCTCGTGCCGATCGGTGGCGACCTTGTTGAGGATCACGCCCCCGATCCGCACCTCCGGGTCCCACGACGCGAAGCCGTGCACGAGCGCCGCCACCGACCGCGACTGCGAGGACGCGTCCACGACGAGCACCACCGGCGCCTTGAGCAGCTTCGCCACCTGAGCGGTGGACGCCAGCTCGCCCTGGTCGGCGGCCCCGTCGTACAGGCCCATGACCCCCTCGACGACGGCCAGGTCGCAGCCGCGCGCCCCGTGCAGGAAGAGCGGCGCGATCTGCCCCGTACCGCACATGTACGCGTCGAGGTTGCGGCCCGGGCGGCCGGTCGCGAGCGCGTGGTAGCCGGGGTCGATGTAGTCGGGCCCGACCTTGTGCGGGGAGACGGCGAGCCCACGGCCGGCGAACGCGGCCATCAGGCCGGTCGCGACCGTGGTCTTGCCCGCGCCCGAGGAGGGCGCGGCGATGACGAGACGTGCTACCACTCGATGCCCCGCTGGCCCTTCTGACCGGCGTCCATCGGGTGCTTGACCTTGGACATGTCGGTGACGAGATCGGCGAAGTCGAGGAGCTCCTGCGGTGCGTTGCGGCCGGTGATGACGACATGCTGGGTCCCCGGACGGTCGCGGAGGACCTCGACGACCTCCTTGACGTCGATCCAGCCCCAGTGCAGCAGGTAGGCGAACTCGTCGAGGACGTAGAACTTGTAGCGCTCGTCGGCGAGATCGCGCTTGACCTGCTCCCAGCCCTCGCGGGCCTTGTCCTCGTGCGACTGCTCGCCCTCGGCGACCTCGCGCTGGATCCAGGACCAGCCCTCGCCCATCTTGTTCCAGGTGACCGTGCCGCCCTTGCCGGTCTCGCCGAGCGCCTTGAGGGCGTTCTCCTCGCCGACCTTCCACTTGGCGGACTTGACGAACTGGAACACCCCGATCGGCCAGCCCTGGTTCCAGGCGCGCAGCGCCATGCCGAACGCGGCGGTCGACTTCCCCTTGCCGACGCCCGTGTGCACCATCACGAGTGCGCGGTTGCGGCGCTGACGGGTGGTGAGACCGTCGTCGGGCACGACGGTCGGCTGTCCCTGCGGCATTAAGCGGCCCTCCATGGTGTCTGCGTTGCCTGTCCTGCTGCCTGTACGTCCTTGACGAGGCCGGCGATCGAGTCGGCGCGCAGCTCGTCCAAGGTGACGGCGGTGCCGCCGAGTTCGCGTGCGAGGCTCCCGGCGAGCCCGAGCCGCACCGGCCCGGTCTCGCAGTCCACGACCACGCTCGCCGTGCCGTCGGCGGCGTGCAGCCGGGCCGCCCGGGCGGCCAGTGCCACCGGGTCGGCGCCGCCGCCGGTCGCCCGGCCGTCGGTCACGACGACGAGCAGCGGGCGGCGCGAGGGGTCCCGCAGCCGCTCGATCCGCAGGACGTCGTGGGCCTTGAGGAGCCCGGCCGACAGCGGCGTACGGCCACCCGTCGGAAGCTGTTCGAGACGAGAGGCCGCCGCGTCCACGGACGAGGTCGGCGGCAGCGCGAGGTCGGCGGTACGGCCCCGGAAGGTGACCAGACCGACCTTGTCGCGCCGCTGGTAGGCGTCGAGGAGCAGGGAGAGAACGGCCCCCTTCACGGCGCTCATCCGCTGACGGGCCGCCATCGAGCCGGAGGCGTCCACGGCGAAGAGCACGAGGTTCCCCTCGCGCCCCTCGCGGGTCGCCTGCCGCAGGTCGTCCCGCCGGACGACGAGCCCGGGACCGGTCCGCCCGCGCGCCCGCTGGTGCGGGGCAGCCGCCTGCACGGTCGCCGCGAGGTGCAGCTTGGTCAGCGCACCCCGGGGCCGGGTGGCCCCGGTGGTACGGCCGTGCTCGGTACGGGCCCGGGAACGGCGCCCGGCGGCGCCCTCGCCGAGTCCGGGCACGCTCAGCATCTTCGTACGGAAGGGCTCGGCGGCCTTGACGGCGCCGCGCTCACCGGCGCCGGAGCCCTGCGGGGCGGACGCGGGAGCCTCGGCGGGCGCGGGGGTGTCCCCGGACGCCGGGACGTCCTCGGGCGCGTCGCCCTGCGGCGGAATGCCCCCGCCGTCGGGACCGCCGCCGTCAGGACCGCCCCCGCCGGGACCGTCGTCACCGGGACCGCCGTCACCAGGGCCCTCCGGCTCCGGATCCTCGTCGTCCCCCTTGAACTGCTCCAGCGTCTCGTCGAGCTTGTCCTCGTCGAGACCGGGCGCGTCGAAGGGGTTGCGCCGGCGACGGTGGGGGAGGGCCAGGAGCGCGGCCTGCCGCACGTCCTCGGAGGTGACCTCCGTCCGCCCGGCCCAGGCGGCGAGGGCGGTCGCCGCCCGCGCCATGACGATGTCGGCGCGCATGCCGTCGACCTCGAACGCGGCGCAGGTAGCGGCGATCTGGAGCAGCGCGGCGTCCCCGAGGGCCACCTTCGGCAGCAGCGTGCGGGCGGCGACGATCCGGTCCCGCAGCGCGGTCTCCTCGTCCGCCCAGCGCGCGGCGAACGCGGCCGGGTCGTCCTCGAAGGCGAGCCGCCGCCGGACGACCTCCACCCGCAGCTCGGGCACGCGGGAGGCGGCGACCTCGACGGTCAGCCCGAAGCGGTCGAGCAACTGCGGCCGCAGCTCACCCTCTTCGGGGTTCATGGTCCCGACGAGCAGGAAGCGGGCGGCATGGCGCACGGAGACGCCTTCGCGCTCGACGTGGGAGGCGCCCATGGCGGCGGCGTCGAGGAGGTGGTCGATCAGGTGATCGCTCAGCAGGTTGACCTCGTCGACGTACAGGATGCCCCGGTGCGCCGCGGCGAGGAGCCCCGGCTCGAAGGCCTTCACGCCCTCGGCGAGCGCCTTCTCGATGTCGAGCGCGCCGACGAGCCGGTCCTCGGAGGCGCCGACGGGCAGCTCGACCATCCGCGCGGCCCGTTCGGCCCCGTGGGGGGCGTCGTGGGGCCCGTCAGGACAGCCCGTGTCAGGAGCCGACGGGTCGCAGCTGAACCGGCAGCCGGCCACGACCGGTACGACCGGCAGCAGATCGGCGAGTGCCCGGACGGCGGTGGACTTGGCGGTCCCCTTCTCACCCCGGACGAGCACACCGCCCACGGCCGGACTCACCGCGTTCAGCAGCAGCGCGAGCCGCAGATCGTCCATGCCGACGACGGCGGTGAACGGATACCGGGTGCTCATCGAGTCTTCCTTCCATCAAGCCCGCGTCGTTCGCCGGCAGCCGCCGACGGCGGGTGACCACCCACAGGGGCCACCCGCACCTTCTTCGTCGAGCCGCACGGGTGGTGCGGGTGCGAACCCGAGCCCGGCCGGAGGCCGGGCGCAGTCCCCGCGCGGCTCCGCCGCGCGCTCACGGCGCACCCGGCGGCACGAACGGCAGCCCCGCCGGGGCCCCCTCCTCGATCAGCCGCAGCAGCGCGTCCGTGTCCGCGTGCTCCTCGATCAGGTCGCCGAGCCGGTCCAGCTGCTCCTCCCGCAGCGTGCCGAAAGACGTGTCCGGGGCCGGCACGAACCGCCGCCCCGCCGCCGCCGCGACCTCCCGCAGGAACGCCCGCCGGAAGCCGTCGCTCTCCAGCGAGCCGTGCCAGTGCGTACCCCACACGGAGCCGACCCGGCACCCGTCGAGGAACGGCTCGCCACCGAGCACGTCCGCGACACCGTGGTGGATCTCGTACCCCTCGACCCGCTCCCCGAGCGCCTCGCCCACCGGCCGCGCCAGGGTCTTCTCGCGCGCGAACCGCACCCGTACGGGCAGCAGCCCGAGCCCGTCGACGGCCCCGGCCTTCGACTCGACCTCGTCCTCGATGTGCTCACCGAGCGCCTGGAAGCCGCCGCAGATCCCGAGCACCGGCCGCCCCTCGGCCGCGCGCCGGACCAGCTCACCGGCCAGCCCCCGCTCCCGCAGCCACGCGAGCGCCTTCACGGTCCCCCGGGTCCCGGGCACGACGACCAGGTCCGCGTCGACGAGCTCCTCGGGCCGGTCCACGAACCGCACCACCACGCCCGGCTCGGCGGCCAGCGCGTCGACGTCCGTGAAGTTCGACATGAGCGGTACGGCGCACACGGCGACCCGCAGCACGTCCGCGCCGACCGGCGGCGCGACGACGGACTCGCGGACGGTGCCCCGCAGCGAGACACGGAGCCCGTCCTCCTCGTCGATGCCGAGCCCGTGCGCGTACGGCAGGACACCGAAGGTCCGCCGCCCGGTCAGCCCGTGCAGCATGTCGAGCCCCGGCTCAAGGAGGGTCACGTCACCGCGGAACTTGTTCACGAGGTATCCCGCGACGAGCTGCTGGTCCTCGGGGGAGAGCAGCGCCGTGGTCCCGAAGAACTGGGCGAAGACCCCGCCCCGGTCGATGTCGCCGACCACGACGACGGGCAGCCGCGCGGCCCGCGCGATGCCCATGTTCACGATGTCCGTGCGCCGCAGATTGATCTCGGCCGGACTGCCCGCCCCCTCGCAGATCACGGCGTCGTACATGCCCCGGAGTTCCTCCAGGCACGCCATCACCGGCTCGAAGAGTTCCTTCTGCCGCCCGCCGTGGTAGCCACGGGCGCTCAGCTCGCCCACCGGCTTGCCCATCAGGACGACCTGGCTGGAGCGGTCGCTGCCCGGCTTGAGCAGCACCGGGTTCATCAGCGCGGTCGGCTCGACGCGGGCGGCCTGCGCCTGCATGGCCTGGGCCCGCCCGATCTCGGCGCCCTCGCGGGTCACGAAGGAGTTCAGGGACATGTTCTGCCCCTTGAACGGCGCCACCTTCAGGCCCTTGCGGACCAGCCAGCGGCAGATGCCGGCCGTCACGACGCTCTTGCCGGCGTCGGACGTGGTCCCGGCGACAAGGAGACCCCCACCCCTCATGCGTTCCTCCGCTTCACGGCACCGATGATCATGCGGCCGCCGACACAGGCGGCCAGGGTCAGTGCGGTCACCCGGCGCGAGAGCCGGACCGCCCGGTCGATGTCGGCGACCTCGACGGGCCGCCCTTCTCCGTTGAGCACGGGCCGGTGCTCGACCCGCCCGCCGTACGAGAGCGTCCCCCCGAGCCGTACGCCGAGGGCGCCCGCGAAGGAGGCCTCGACGGGGCCCGCGTTGGGGCTCGGGTGCTTCGCCGCGTCCGCCCGCCAGGCCCGTACGGCTCCCCGCGGGTTCCCTCCGGCGAGCGTCGCCGCGGCGGCCGTCAGCCGGGCCCCGGGCCAGCCGGCCACGTCGTCGAGGCGGGCCGAGGCCCAGCCGAAGCGCCGGTGGCGCGGCGACTTGTGGCCGACCATCGCGTCGAGGGTGTTGACGGCGCGGAAGGCGAGGAGGCCCGGCACGCCCGCGACCGCGCCCCAGAAGAGGGCGCCGACCACGGCGTCGGAGGTGTTCTCGGCGACGGACTCGACGACCGCGCGGGCCATCGCGGGACCGTCCAGGGACTGCGGGTCGCGCCCGCACAGGTGCGGCAGCCGCTCCCGGGCGACCTCCAGGTCCCCGACGGCGAGGGCCCCGCCGATCGCGCGGGCCTCCCGCCCCAGCGTCGTACCGCCGACGACGGCCCAGACGGAGGCGGCGGTCAGCGCGACGGCGGCGGCGGGCCGGTCCCGGACGGCCCGGGCGGCGAGGGCGCCGAGGGCGGCGGTGGAGCCGGCGCAGACGGCGGTGTGCAGGGCACCCCAGCCGCGGTGGTCGTGGTGGAGGCGCTGTTCGACCGCGGCGGCGGCCCGGCCGAAGGCGGCGACGGGGTGTCCGCGGCGGGGATCGCCGACGAGCTGGTCGACGGCGAGCCCGAGGGCGGCGCCGTACGCGAATCCGCCCGGGGAGAGGCGGCTGGCTCTGATGCGGCCGGGCATGGGCGCATGTCCTCACTCAGGGTCCGCGCCCTGGATCGACGTGACCGGCGGCGAGAGTTCCTGACTCCCGGACCTCTCGGATCCGGTCACAGTGGCGGGACCGCGCCGGATTCGCACCGGACTTCCTCTGCTGCCGCCGTAATGGCCTCGGCAGTCCACCACGGCCCGCGAACACCCGTCAACTCACCCTTGACCTGCGACAGGTCACTGTGCGAAGCACCACAGACACGGACCACGGGACGGCCGCGGCCGGGCGGTCCGCACCCGAAGGTGCGGACCGCCCGGCCGCGGTGAGAAGAGGGGACCGTCAGGCGACGATCAGGTAGATGCCGTACGCCACGGCCGCCGCGCACAGCGCGAAGCAGGCGTAGGCGCCGGTGCGGGCCATCAGGGCCGAACCGCCCTGGGCCGCGGCCTGCTCCTGCCTGGAGAGGCCGATGATGCCGAGGGTGAAGAGGCCCACGAGGGCGACGGTCGCCACGAGGCTGACCCCGAAGACGGAGCCGAGAGCTGCCCAGTCGATCTTCATGTCGTTCGTTCCTTACACCGCTGCGGCGGGGGCCGGGGGAGCGGCCGGGTCCGTGGGAACCGGCGCCGGGATGGTGGTCTTGAGGTCCTCGTCCGCGACGGCGGCGACGGAACCGGCGGCCGGCGGCGGGGTGACGGCCGCGATGGCGGTGGTCACGACTCCCGCGGGCTCGGTCTCGACGTCGTTGACGTTGGTGTGGTCGACCACCTGGCGGCGGGAGAGGACCCAGATGGCGACGCAGGAGGCGACCAGGAAGGCCGCGACGGTGTAGACGCCCCAGTCGCCCTGGCGGGCGACGAACTCGGCGACCGCGGCGACCAGGCCGGCGGCCGGCAGGGTCAGGCCCCAGGCGACGAACATCCGGGTGGCGGTCGACCAGCGGACGACACCGCCCTTGCGGCCCAGGCCCGCGCCCATGACGGCGCCGGAGCAGGAGTGCGTGGTCGAGAGGGAGAAGCCCAGGCTGGAGGAGGCGAGGATGACCGTGGCCGCGCTGGTCTGGGCGGCGAAGCCCTGCTGCGGCTGGAGGTCGGTGAGGCCCTTGCCCATCGTGCGGATGATGCGCCAGCCGCCGAGGTAGGTGCCGAGCGCGATCGCCGTACCGGCGGAGACGATGACCCAGACCGGCGGGTTGGAGCCGGGCGCGAGGACGCCGCCGGCGACCAGAGCGAGGGTGATGATGCCCATGGTCTTCTGGGCGTCGTTGGTGCCGTGGGCGAGGGAGACGAGACCGGCGGAGGCGATCTGACCGGCCCGGTAGCCCTTCTCGGTCGTCTTCTTGTCGGCCTTCTTGTCCATGCGGTACGTCAGGCGGGCGGCGAACATCGCGGCCAGGCCCGCGACGAGCGGGGCGGCGACCGCCGGGATGAGTACCTTGCTGACGACGACCCCGCCGTTGACGCCGCTGACGCCGATGGAGGCGATGGTCGCGCCGATGAGGCCACCCATCAGGGCGTGGGAGGAGCTGGACGGCAGTCCGACCAGCCAGGTCACCAGGTTCCAGAGGATCGCGCCGACGAGCGCGGCGAGGATGACTTCGGGTTGGATGCCCTCCTCGTTGACGAGCCCCTTGGAGATCGTCTTGGCGACCTCCACGGACAGGAACGCGCCGACGAGGTTCAGCACGGCGGACATGGCCACCGCCGTCTTGGGCTTCAGGGCACCGGTCGAGATGGTCGTGGCCATCGCGTTGGCGGTGTCGTGGAAACCGTTCGTGAAATCGAACACGAGAGCTGTCACGACCACAATGGCGAGCAGCAGCGTGATGTGTTCCATTTACCCAGGCAATCGTTTGACGTCAGTGGCTCGACGAACGTAAGCAACCTGAGTGAACGGAAGGTGAACTGGGGCGGGCGACGTGGTGTCCCCAACCGGTGTCAAGCCATTCCGCTTAGCTCCCCGCCGGAGCGGGTGTCCACGATGCGGTCACCCTGCAACCCCGGGTAATCCAGGCCTTCACGGGCCACCGGCGCTCCGGCCCGGCCCGCCCCTCGCCGCCCCGTTCCGCTCTCTGGACCGGACCATCCGACCGGGGGACCCCGCAGAGGAGACCCACGTCACTCGCCGGAGGGATGCCAGGGGTCTCTCCGGGCAGCTCTCTGCCGTCCCCTGTGCAGGGCAGCTCTCTGCCGTCCCTGTGGACGGAGGAGTCCCCGGCCGGGTCCGCCCGGTGGCAGGCCGCCCGGGACCTGCCGACACTGGGAGCGTGCGCCCGGCTACAGCGACGGCAGCGGCCGTCACCACCCTGATCGGTGTCGGCGCGGCCGCGGTAGCGGCCGGCCGGTACGCCAGCGACGTCGCCCTCAAGGTGCCGTCCGGACGACCACTCCCGGGAGACCCCAGACTCACCGTGCACGCCACGGGACCCGAACGGATCACCCTCACCCGCAGCCTCGCCTCGCTGCGCCCCGGCACGTACGGCATGGAGGCCCCCGGCCTGCACGCCGTCCTCGGCCCCGTCCTCGACCGCGTCCCGCACACCGCCGACACCGTCGTCCGCCGCCTGGAACGCGTCGAGCTCGGCGCCCTCGGCCCCGGCGTCCGCGTCCGCCTCACCCCCCAGCTCCACCGGGGCACACCGGTCAGCGCCCTCGGGATCGCCCACGAGGACGTCGAGATCCCCGGCGAGCTGGGTCCACTGCCCGGCTGGCTCGTGGCCGGCCCGCGCAGCACATGGGTGATCGCGCTGCACGGCCTCGGCACCACCCGCGAGCACCCCCTGAACCTCGTCCCCTTCTTCAACCGGCGCAAGATCCCGGTCCTCATCCCCACCTACCGCGGCGACGAGGGGGCGCCCGCCTCCCCGGACGGTCTCGCCCACCTCGGCGACTCCGAGTGGCGGGACGCCGACGCCGCCATCCGGTACGCCGTCCGCCGCGGCGCCGAGAAGGTCGTCCTGCACGGCTGGGGGACCGGCGCCGCGATGGCCCTGCGCGCCGCCGCCGAGTCGGGCGTACGGGACCGGATCAGCGGCCTCGTCCTCGACTCCCCGGTCCTCGACTGGGAGGCGACCCTCCGCAACCTCGCCGCGGCCCGCCACGTCCCCGGACCCCTGCTCCCGCTCGCCGTCCGCGCGGCCCAGGGCCGGACGGGGGTGCACGGGGACCGCCTCCGGGCCGCGTCGGAACCCGGCGCCCTGCAGGTCCCGGTCCTCCTGCTGCACGGACCCGACGACACGATCGCCCCCTGGGAGCCCTCCGTCGAGCTCGCCGCCCGCCGCCCCGACCTGGTCTCCCTGCAGACGGTCCGGCACGCCCCGCACGCGGCGATGTGGAACGCCGGCCCCGTCCGCTACGAGGAGGCCCTGCGCCGCTTCCTCACCCCCTTGCTCTGACGGCGCACATTCCCCTGCTCCGACGGCCGCCGCGGCGGCCGTTCTGACGGGGCTGCGGATTCCGATTGGGCTTTCGGGCCGTCAGCGGGAAGACTGCCCCCGTGACGTCTCGAAAGCCCGATGAACCATTGGCGCGCAACTCCAGACTCCGACTCGTCCGCCCGCGGGCGCTGGCCACCGCCCGACGGGCCGTGACGAACCGGCGCACCCGGCCGGCGCCGCGGCCGCCCGAGGGCACTCCGCCCCGCGCGGAACTCGCCCGCCAGGCCCGGCACGTCCTCGCCGACGCCGTACGGATCGCCCGCTGGGCCGCCGTCGAGCGCGGACCCGAAGCCGCCCTCCGTGCCGGTGGCGAAGCCGCCACCGCCCAGGAACGGGCCGCGGCCGCACTGGACCTGACGCCCGGCCAGATCCGGGCCGGCTGGGACCGCGCCCGGCTCGCGGGGCTCGTCGAGCTCCACGGCGACACCGCCCGCCCCGGCTGGCGGCTGCACGCCTGGGACCGGGACGACTCCGCCGTCCTGCGCGGCTGGGTCGCCCTCTTCGACGCCTGGTCGCTGGTCCACCCGGCCCCCGAGGGCGTCGCGCCGAGCGCGGTCGCCGAGGTCGTCGAGGCGGTCCCGCAGGTCCTCTCGCTGCTCCAGCTCTCCCAGGGCCCGGTGCTCGTTCCGGTTCTCCTCGATCTGCTCGGCCAGCGCGTCGAGGAGCTGCGCGAGGAGCGCTGCGAGGTCCCGGTCGCCGAGCAGACGCCCGACCCGGCGAGCGCCCCCGAGGCGTCCCCCGGCACGGACGGGCTCCCCGCACTCCTCGACTGGGCCCTGGAGGGCCTCGCGGCCGTCGGCGCGCTCACCCTCGACCCCGGCACGGACGCCCGGCACGCCACCCTGACCCCGCTCGGGAACTGGGCGGTCTGGGTCAAGCTGGAGCAGATCTGCGTCGCCGCGCAGAGCCCCGCGGGCAACATCGAGCAGTCCGCCGAGGACATGCTCCGCGGCTGCGCCCGGCTCACCCCGGGACCGGCCCGCGCCGAGTACCGCGCCTGGCTCGCGGCCCGCACGCTCTCCAGCGCCGTGGCCGAACTCCTCGCCGTCGCCCGCGGCGAGGACGCCCTCCTGCGCGGCCTCGCCTTCGAGGCGCTCCGGGTCGTCGGAGCCCCCGCCGAGGCCGAGGTCCGGGCCACCGTCGCCGAACCCTCCCTGCGTCCGTACGCACTGCTCTGGCTGGCGGAGTACGAGGGCGCCGACCCCGACGACGCGCAGGAAGTGCTCACCCGCGAGGAGGCCACCTGGCTCTGGGTGGACACGGCGGCGGCCGTCGCCGACCACGGCGAGAGCGAGCTGCTCGTCCGCCACCTCGAATCCGCCGTCCAGGGGACCGTCCCCGCGCTGCTCGACGAGGTCAGGGCCGTCGGCCACCCCCGGACCGTCCAGGTCCTGGTCGCCCTGGCCGCCGCCCACCCCGACCCGGCCCTGTCCAAGGCGGTCCGCAGGGCCGCCTTCCAGGTCCACACCGGCGGTGCCTGACCGGAGCGCGGTGTCCGCCCGACGTCCGGCGCCCGGCTACTCCGAGGCGCCGGGCGTGTAGGTCCCGAAGCTCCAGATGTTCCCCTCGGCGTCCCGGGCCATGTAGTCCCGCGAGCCGTACTCCTGGTCCGTGGGCGGCATCACGATCTCGGCGCCGTGGGCGACCGCCCGCGCGTGGTGCTCGTCCACGTCGTCCACGTGCACGAAGACGCCCACGGGGCCCGCGCGGCCCATCAGCTTGTCGAACTCGCTGCCCGTGCCCTTGCTGCCGAGCATCACCATGCCGTTCCCGTACGCCAGCTCCGCGTGCGCGATCAGCCCGTCCTCGGCCTCGTACACGGCACTCGCCGTGAAGCCGAAGCCCTCCGTGAGCAGTTTGATCGCGCCCTTCGCGTCCTCGTACGTCAGCGTCGGACAGATGTGGGGTGCCTCAGCCATCCCGATCACTTCCTCTCGATTCAGCCGAATGTGACCTGGATCTCAGTCTGGCAGCCGGTGTCGACATCTCAGCGGAAGGTGTTGCACTGGGCCATGTCGCCGGTCCGGTAGCCCTGGTAGAACCACTGCTGCCGCTGCGCCGCCGAGCCGTGCGTCCAGTTCTCCGGGGTCACCCGGCCCTGGAACTTCTCCTGGATCCGGTCGTCGCCCACCGCGGCCGCCGCGTCGAGACCGTCCTGGATGTCCGCGTCCGTGAGCCGGGTCAGCAGCGGGCGGCCCGTCCTGTCGTCGGGAGTGGTCGTCGCGTGCCGCGCCCACACCCCGGCGTAGCAGTCGGCCTGGAGCTCGACCCGGACGGCGTTGGAGTTCGCGCCGGTCCGTCCGTCCTGGGCGCGGCCCAGGGTGCCCATCAGGTTCTGGATGTGATGGCCGTACTCGTGCGCCACCACGTACGCCTGGGCGAAGGGTCCGCCGCTCGACCCGAACTTGGTCCGCAACTCCTCGAAGAACCCCAGGTCCAGATACACCTGGCGGTCCCCGGGGCAGTAGAAGGGCCCGACGGCCGAGGTCGCCGAGCCGCAGGCGGTCCCGACCCGCTGGGTGAACATCACCGTGGCGGCGTTCCCGTAGGTACCGCCCCGGCGCGCGTACTCGGTCCGCCAGAAGTCCTGGAGGCTGTTGACGACGGCGACGATCCGGCAGTCCTCGCGGGTGTTCGCGTCGGCGCCCTTCTTGCAGGCCTGGTTCACCTGGGCCGCGGAGGACGAGGTCGCCACCGGCTCCTCGCCGCCTTCGGAGAGCCCGAACTGCTCGGGTCCGACCCCGAAGAGCACGCCCAGGACCAGCGCGATGAGGCCGATGATGCCGCCGCCGACCGTCGCCCTGCCGCCGGGGATGCGGCTGTTCCGGACGTCCTTGACCTCCGAGGTGTCCAGGTCGGCGTCGTCGTCGAACTGCACGGTCCACCACCCTCCGCGTCACTGCCGCGGCAGTGGCCGCCGCCCTGCGCCGAGTATCAGCCGATCTTCTATCTCTCGCCCCTTTTGAGAGATCCAGCCGAAATGCAAGGAAATGTGAGAAAGCTCCGATCACGCCATAGGACACCCACATGGCCGAAAACCAGTTGCAGGAGCCCGTTAGACTGGCCGTATGGCCACTCTCCCCGTGCATTAGCGGCGTCGAAGCCCGTCATCAACCGTCCTTCCGCCGTTCCCATCGCCCTGGAGTCTGTCCGTGATCACCGCCACCGGCATCGAGCTGCGCGCCGGCGCCCGCGTCCTCATCGAGTCCGCTTCCTTCCGTGTCGCCAAGGGCGACCGCATCGGCCTCGTCGGCCGAAACGGAGCGGGCAAGACGACCCTCACCAAGTGCCTCGCGGGCGAGGGCCAGCCCGCCGCCGGCGCCATCGCCCGCTCCGGCGAGGTCGGCTACCTCCCGCAGGACCCGCGCACCGGTGACCTGGACGTCCTGGCCCGCGACCGCATCCTCTCCGCCCGCGGCCTCGACACCCTCCTCAAGAAGATGCGGGCGAACGAGGAGCGCATCGCGACCGGCACCGGCGGCACCCGCGACAAGGCCATGCGGCAGTACGAGCGCCAGGAGACCGAGTTCCTGACCAAGGGCGGCTACGCGGCCGAGGCCGAGGCCTCCACCATCGCCGCCGCCCTCGGCCTGCCCGACCGGGTCATGGGCCAGCCGCTGCACACCCTCTCCGGCGGTCAGCGCCGCCGCGTCGAGCTCGCCCGGATCCTCTTCTCGGACGCCGACACGCTCCTCCTCGACGAGCCGACCAACCACCTCGACGCCGACTCGATCATCTGGCTGCGCGACTACCTGAAGACCTACCGCGGTGGCTTCATCGTCATCTCCCACGACGTCGACCTCGTCGAGACCGTCGTGAACAAGGTCTTCTACCTGGACGCCAACCGCTCCACGATCGACGTCTACAACATGGGCTGGAAGCTCTACCAGCAGCAGCGCGAGGCCGACGAGAAGCGCCGCAAGCGCGAGCGCCAGAACGCCGAGAAGAAGGCCGCCGCCCTCAACTCGCAGGCCGACAAGATGCGCGCCAAGGCCACCAAGACCGTCGCCGCGCAGAACATGGCCAAGCGCGCCGAGCGGCTGCTCTCCGGCCTGGAGGCCGTGCGCGCCTCCGACAAGGTCGCCAAGCTCCGCTTCCCGGACCCCGCGCCCTGCGGCAAGACCCCGCTGACCGCCGAGGGGCTCTCCAAGTCCTACGGCTCGCTCGAGATCTTCACCGACGTGGACCTCGCCATCGACAAGGGCTCCCGCGTCGTCATCCTCGGGCTCAACGGCGCGGGCAAGACGACCCTGCTGCGCCTCCTCGGCGGTGTCGAGCAGCCCGACACGGGCGAGGTCACCCCGGGCCACGGCCTGAAGCTCGGCTACTACGCCCAGGAGCACGAGACGCTCGACCCCGAGCGGACCGTCCTGGAGAACATGCGCTCCGCCGCGCCCGACCTCGACCTCGTCGACGTCCGCAAGACGCTCGGTTCCTTCCTCTTCTCCGGAGACGACGTCGACAAGCCGGCCGGTGTGCTCTCCGGCGGCGAGAAGACCCGTCTCGCGCTCGCGACCCTCGTCGTCTCCTCGGCGAACGTGCTCCTGCTCGACGAGCCCACCAACAACCTCGACCCGGCCAGCCGCGAGGAGATCCTCGGCGCCCTGCGGACGTACAAGGGCGCCGTCGTCCTCGTCACGCACGACGAGGGCGCGGTCGAGGCGCTCGACCCGGAGCGGATCATCCTGCTCCCGGACGGTGTCGAGGACCTGTGGGGCGCGGACTACGCGGACCTCGTGGCCCTGGCCTGACCCGGCCCGAGGCTCCGGAAGCGCCCTCGGGCGTGCTCCGGGGCCCGACGTGATCATTCAGGGCTGGATCATTCGGCTCATGGGTGATCCTTCATCTGAGTGAGGGCGTCTCGTACACCCCGGCGCGGTGCTCTGCCGAATCCTTCCGGCAGACCCGCGCCGTACGTGCGTTCCCTCTGTGGCCTTGACCTGGCACTTCCCGTCCCGGGCGGCGCGGGGCCCGCTTTCCCCCTGTGCGGAATCTGTGCCTCCGGTCGTGGCGAGCGCGTGCTGCTCCCGCAACCCGGCCGCACGGACCTTGTCGAATGGGTGGCCAGGACGCCGGGTAGGGGTGATCATGAGAAGTCCAGAGCGCACTTCCCATGAGGAGGCACGGGTGGCCGAGACTCTGAAGAAGGGCAGCCGGGTGACCGGCGCCGCGCGCGACAAGCTCGCGGCAGACCTGAAGAAGAAGTACGACTCCGGTGCGAGCATCCGGGCGCTGGCCGAGGAAACCGGCCGCTCCTACGGATTCGTCCACCGGATGCTGAGTGAGTCCGGAGTCACGCTGCGTGGACGCGGCGGAGCGACACGAGGCAAGAAGGCAGCCTCGGTCTGAGTCATCGGGGCGGCTCGACCGGCCACCGGGTCTCTCGGTGGCCACCCGGTCGACCGCACGGTCGGCCAGGTGGTTACTGTGCAGTCACTTAGCATCCTCGCAAGTGCTGCACCGGAACCGGAGGCGCCCCATGACTACGCTCGACGACTCTGAGCTCGTATTCGACAAGGACGGTGTACGGCTCACCGTCGAGGACGCCGTTGCCACGGTGACCCTGACCAACCCGGCGAAGCGCAACGCTCAGTCTCCCGCTCTGTGGCGGGCGTTGACAGAAGCCGGCCGGTCGTTGCCCGGCAGCGTGCGGGTCGTGGTCCTGCGCGGGGAGGGAAAGTCCTTCTCCGCGGGGCTCGACCGGCAGGCGTTCACGCCCGAGGGCTTCGACGGAGAGCCGTCCTTCCTCGATCTCGCGCGCGGTTCCGACGCGGACCTCGACGCGGAGATCGCCGAGTACCAGGAGGCGTTCACCTGGTGGCGCCGTAGTGACCTCGTGTCGATCGCGGCCGTCCAGGGGCACGCCATCGGCGCGGGCTTCCAGCTCGCCCTCGCCTGCGACCTGCGGGTCGTCGCCGAGGACGTGCAGTTCGCGATGCGCGAGACCAGCCTGGGTCTCGTCCCGGACCTGACCGGGACGCACCCCCTCGTCTCGCTCGTCGGCTACGCCCGCGCCCTGGAGATCTGCGCCACCGGCCGCTTCGTCCACGCGGCGGAGGCCGAGCGCATCGGTCTCGCCAACATCGCCGTGCCCGCGGACGAGCTCGACGCGGCGGTACGGGACCTCAGCGCCGCCCTGCTCGGGGCGCCGCGCGCCGCGGTCAACGAGACCAAGGCGCTCCTCCAGGCTGCCGCCGGCCGCTCCTACGAGGAGCAGCGCACCGCCGAGCGCGCCGCCCAGGCGCGCCGTCTGCGCGACCTCGCGGGCCTCGGCGACTGACGCCACCCATCCCGCCGCGGTTCCTACCGCAGCTCCGAGACCAGCACCGTGACCGCCGTCGCCTCACCGGCCGCGGCGGTCACGGCGTTCCGCGCGGCGCGGGCCACGTCCAGAGGGCGGCGGCCCGCCGTCACCGCCAGCTCGACCCGCACCCGGCCGGAGGCCCGGTGGACCGGCGGGCCCAGCGTGTCCGTCACCCCCGCGACCCCGTCGACCCGCAGCACCGCGAGCGCGGCGGGGTCGTCCGTGGCGGGGGAGGTTCGCCCGGGTGGGGGAGCGGCGGGACCGGATTTCTCCGGAGCCGCGTCGAGCAGCTCCGTCACCCGCAGGTCGACGGCGGCCACGACGAGGCCGAGCCCGTCCTCGGCCGCCCCGAGCAGGGCCGTACGCAGCTCGGCGGCGAGCTCCGGAAGCGCCCGCCCGGCCACCGCCCCGAAGCCCGCCGAGATCCGCAGCGCCCCCGGCGGCAGCGCGCCGGGCGGCACCGGAAAGGCCGCCCCCGGCTCGGCTCCGGCGCCCGCGCCGGCGTCCGCGCCGGCCTCTGTGTCGGGTCCGATGCGGAGTTCGCCCGGCACCACTCCCCGTACCGCCGCCGCAGCCCCGTCCAGGACCGTGCGCGCCGCGCGCTCCGTGATCCAGGCCCCGTCCTCCGGCGCGCCCAGCGGCAGCAGCCGACCGGGCGCGAGCCGGTCACGTACCGAAGCCGTCCAACCCTCAGCCGTCGTCATTGCCCCAGCCTGCCGTATCCCCGGGGCGAGACCGGGCAGCCGCCCTTAGTGTGGGCAAAGAACCCCGAAATATCCCAGAAGGGGCGAAATCTGATGGTGGACAGTGCACACTCCGGTGACATCACGTCCGAAGAACAGCGCCGCACCTCCGTGACCAAGCGCGGCGGCGGTGCCCCGGCCTCCCGGGGCCGGACCACGATCGCCGACGGCGTCGTGGAGAAGATCGCCGGCCTCGCCGCACGCGATGTCGTCGGCGTCCATGCCATGGGCAGCGGGCTCTCCCGCACCTTCGGCGCCGTACGCGACCGCGTACCCGGCGGGGGCGGCGGCAAGGCGAGCGTCACCCGCGGGGTGAAGGCCGAGGTCGGCGAGGTGCAGACCGCGCTCGACCTGGAGATCGTCGTCGACTACGGCGTCTCGATCGCCGACGTCGCCGGCGACGTCCGGGAGAACGTCATCGCCGCCGTGGAGCGGATGACCGGTCTCGAGGTCGTCGAGGTCAACATCGCGGTCAGCGACGTGAAGCTCCCGGACGAAGAGGAGGACGAACCGGAGTCGAGACTCCAGTAGCCCTCGGACATCCTCGGAAGGGGACAGGAAATGAGCATGGCGGTGGTCGGCCTGGTGGCCGGCATGGCCCTGGGTTTCGCCGGGTACTTCGGCGGCTTCGGGGCGTTCCTGCTGGTCGCGGCCCTGGGCGCGATCGGCTTCGTGGCCGGCCGGTTCCTCGACGGCGACCTCGAACCCGGCGATCTGTTCCGGGGCCGCGAGCGCGGCGACCGGCGGCGGTGACCCGGGGTGGCAGTGGACCCGGTACGTGACCGCGGGGCGACCACGATCGCCGACCGGGTCGTCGCGAAGATCGCCTCCCAGGCCGCACGGGAGGCGCTGGACGCCGTCCCCGAGGGCGGCTCGGCTCCGCACGCCTCGGTCGTCGTCCACCGGGACGTCGCCCGGGTCTCGGTGAGCCTCGAACTCGCCTACCCGTCCGACATCGGCCGCCAGTGCGGGGCCGTCCGGGGCAGGGTTCGCAGCCGCGTGGAGGGCCTCGTCGGCATGGAGGTCCACGAGGTCGCCGTCCATGTGGAACGCCTCCACTCCCCGCACACGCGCGAGACCACCCCAAGGGGCCGCCTCTCATGACCACCACCCCGGCCCCGGACCCCGACGGCCCCGGACCCCACCCCGGGGCCCCGGCCTCCGGCGAGACCGGGCCCGCCGACTCCGGGCCCGCCGACTCCGGGCCCGCCGACTCCGTGCCCGTCCTCGCGGACGCCGCCGGGGGGCGCGTCCGCCGCTTCTGGTCGGTCCGGCGCATCCCCGCCGCCCTGCTCGCGGCCGTCGTCCTCGGCGGGGCCGGGCTGCTGCTGTACGACGTGGCGGCCGTCCGGGCCGAGCGCTCCGCCATGGCCTGGCGGCGGGAGTTCGCCGAGGCGCTCGCGAGCGATCCCCTCGACGGCACCACCGTCGTCGTCGGTGCCGTCATCGCCGTCCTGCTGGGCGTCTGGCTGCTGATCCTGGCAGTCACCCCCGGACTGCGCGCCGTCCTCCCCATGCGCCGCCAGCACGCCGACGTACGGGCCGGGCTCGACCGCGAGGCCGCCGCCCTCACCCTGCGCGACCGCGCCATGGAGGTCTCCGGCGTCCAGTCCGTCCGGGTCCGCGTCGGCCGCTCCAAGGTCGGCGTCCGGGCGGTCTCGCACTTCCGGGCGCTCGACGAGGTCCGCACCGACGTGGAGACCGTCCTCGCCACCGGCGTCGACGAGCTCGGCCTCGCCCACCCGCCCGCGCTGACCGTACGGGTGACCCGACCGCCCAGGAAGGGGTGAAGGCCGGTGACGGTCGTCCTCCGGCGCGTCAACCGCGCCCTGCTCGGCCTCGCCGGGCTGCTCCTCGTCCTCGGCGGCGGCGCCGTCCTCGCCGCCGCCCTCGACCTGTCCGTACCGTCCTGGTGGCCCTGGTCGGGCCCCTCCGACGTCCTGCTCTCCGCCGCGGACCGGCAGCGGTGGCGCGAGGAGAGCTGGTGGTGGCCGGTGGTCATCGCGGCCCTCGGGCTCGTCGTCCTGCTCGCCCTGTGGTGGCTGCTCGTCCAGTTCCGGCGGGCCCGGCTCCGCGAGGTCCTCGTCGACACCGGCGACGGCGAGGAGGCGATCCTCCGCGGCCGGGCCCTGGAGACCGTCCTGGAGGCGGACGCCGCCGCCCAGGAGGGCGTGGCCCGGGCCAAGGTCTCCCTCACGGGGCGCCGCGGGGCACCCCGTACCCGCGTGGCCCTCGACCTGGAACCGTACGCCTCCCCGGAGGACGCCCTCAGGACCCTCGGCACCGCGGCCCTCGGACACGCCCGTACGTCCGCGGGGCTGGCGGCACTGCCGACGGAGGCCCGCCTGCGGGCCGTGAAGCACCGGGCCCGCAGGGTCACCTGAGCCGGGGAGCGGCTCGTCGGCTCAGAAGCCGGCGCGCGCCCCGCCGTCCACCGGGAGCATCAGCCCCGTCAGGTACGAGGCGGCCGGCGACAGCAGGAAGGCCGCCGTGCGCCCGAACTCCTCCGGGGTGCCGTAGCGGCGCAGCGGGATCGTGGCCTCGTTCGCCGCGCGGGCCGCGTCCGCGTCTCCGGAGAGCGCGTCGAGGGAGCGCACCCGGTCCGTGTCGATCCGGCTCGGGAGCAGCCCGACGACCCGGACCCCGCGCGGGCCCAGGTCGTTGGCGAGGGACTTGGCGAAGCCGGCGAGCCCGGGGCGCAGCCCGTTCGAGATGGTCAGGCCGGGGATCGGCTCGTGGACCGAAGCGGACAGGACGAAGCCGATCACTCCGCCCTCGGTCAGCGTCTCGGCCGCGGCGCGCGCCAGCCGTACGGCCCCGAGGAAGACGGTGTCGAAGGCGGCCGCCCACTGCTCGTCGGTGTTGTCGGCCGCGAAGCCGGGCGCAGGGCCCCCGACGCTGATCAGGATGCCGTCGAAGCCGCCGAACCGAGCCCGCGCCTCGGCGATCAGCCGGGCGGGGGTCCCCGGGTCGGCGTTGTCGGCGGCGAAACCGGCGACCACGGCCCCGTCCGAACCCCCGCCCAGCTCGGCCACGGCGTCCGCGACCGACTTCTCCTCGCGCCCGGTGATCAGCACCTTCGCGCCCTCGGCGAGCAGCGCCTCCGCCGAGGCCCTGCCGAGCCCCCGTGTCGCGCCGGTCACCACGTACACACGGTCCTTCAGTCCAAGATCCATGGACCCCATCCTGACCTACTCCGCCGCCTCCGCGCCCTCCTGCGGCCCCTCCTGCGCCCCCTCCGCCTCCTTCGCCACCGGCTCCGTCGCCTCCTCCTCGAAGGCGAGCCCGAGGGCGGTGCCCACGAGCCCGATGTGGCTGAAGGCCTGCGGGAAGTTGCCCAGCTGGCGCCCGGCAACCGGGTCGTACTCCTCCGCGAGGAGCCCCACGTCGTTGCGGAGGGAGACGAGCCGGTCGAAGAGCTTGCGCGCCTCCTCGGTCCTGCCGGTCAGCCGCAGCGCGTCCGCAAGCCAGAACGAGCAGACGAGGAACGTCCCCTCCTGGCCCGGGAGCCCGTCCACCGCTCCGGTGGCCGTGCTGTAGCGGTTCAGGAACCCGCCGTGCAGCAGCTCCGTCTGTACGGCGTCCACCGTCCCGACCACCCGGGGGTCGTCCGGCGGCAGGAAGCCGACCTGGGGGATGAGCAGCGTGGCGGCGTCCAGCTCCTGCGAGCCGTACGACTGGGTGAAGGTGTTCCGGACGGGGTCGTACGCCTTCGCGCACACCTCGGCGTGGATCTCGTCGCGCATCGCCCGCCAGCGCGCCGCGTCACCCGGCAGCGTGGGCTGCGCCTCCAGGGTGCGCACCGCCCGGTCGGCGGCCACCCAGGCCATCACCTTCGAGTGGGTGAAGTGGCGGCGCGGCCCGCGCACCTCCCACAGCCCCTCGTCGGGGTCCCGCCAGGTCGACTCCAGGAAGCCGAGCAGGCTCAGCTGGAGGCTCCAGGCGTGCCGCTTCGCGGGGATGCCGGCCTGCCGCGCGCGGAAGAGCGAGTCCATGACCTCGCCGTACACGTCGAGCTGGAACTGCTCCACGGCCGCGTTCCCGGTCCGTACCGGCATCGAGTCGGCGTAGCCGCGCAGCCACGGCAGGGTGGTCTCGGGCAGCCGCCGCTCCCCGGCGGGGCCGTACATGATCTGGAGGTCGGCCGGGTCGCCGGCGACCGAGCGCAGCAGCCAGTCCCGCCAGGCGACGGCCTCGTCGACGTACCCCGCGGCGAGCAGCACGCCGAGGGTGAGGGAGGAGTCGCGCAGCCAGCAGGCGCGGTAGTCCCAGTTCCGTACGCCGCCGAGCTCCTCCGGCAGGGAGGTGGTGGGGGCGGCGACGATCCCGCCGGTCGGGGCGTAGGTGAGCGCCTTGAGGGTGATCAGGGAGCGGAGCACCGCCTCCCGGTGGGGGCCCCGGTAGGTGCAGCGGGCGGACCACTCCCGCCAGTCCGCGAGGCACAGCTCCAGGGCCTCGAAGGGGTCGACGAGGTCGGGGCGCGGCTCGTGCGAGGGGTGCCAGGTCAGGACGAAGGCCACCTTCTCGCCCGGGGTGACGGTGAAGGAGGAGCAGGTGGCGAACTGCTGGCCCCAGGTCTTCACGGCCGGCTCGCTGCGCAGCCAGACGGAGTCGGGCCCGGCGATCGCGACCCGGTGGCCGTCGGCGCGGCGCATCCAGGGCACGATCGAGCCGTAGTCGAAGCGCAGCCGCAGGACGGAGCTCATCTCGACGGTGCCGCTGACGCCCTCCACGATCCGCATGACGTCGGGGGACACGTCCCGCTGGGGCATGAAGTCGACGACCTTGACGGTGCCGGTGCGGGTCGTCCAGTAGGTCTCCAGGACGAGGGAGTCCTCGGCGTAGCGCCGGGTCGTGCAGGTCGTGGCACCCTTGGGTGCGATCCGCCAGTGGCCGTTGTTCTCGTCGCCGAGCAGCGCGGCGAAACAGGCGGCCGAGTCGAAGCGGGGCAGACACAGCCAGTCGATCGACCCGTCACGGCCGACGAGCGCGGCGGTCTGGAGATCGCCGATGAGGGCGTAGTCGTCGATACGTTGCGTCACGCTTTGGGCTGTTCCCGGAAGTGACGCCCGTCAATCAGAGGGACGGGGTGGCCTGGACCGCGGCCGTGTCCCCGGCCGCGTCCCCGTCACCTTCTCCGTCGCCTTCTCCACCCCCGTCACCGGCGGCTTCGGCGCGGGCCGCGGCCTGCCGGTCCTGCCTCTCCCGGCGTACGAGGATCACCCAGCCGACGGGCACCCCGGCGGCGAAGAGCCACCACTGCACCGCGTACGCCATGTGCGCGCCGATCGATTCGTGATCGGGCTCGGCGATCGGCTCGGGGGTGCCGCCGGCCGACTCGGGGGTGATCAGTTCGAGGTAGCCGCCGAGGACCTCGCGGCCGATGAGCGCGGCCTGCTGCTCGCTGTTGATCAGCATCACCTGGCGGTCCGGCAGACCCTTGAGGTCCTTGATGCCGCTGGCGCCGGTCGTCTCGTCCGCCTTGAGCCGGCCGGTGACGGTGACCTCGCCCTTGGGCGCGGGGGGCACCGGCGGGTAGGCGCGCTGCTCGGCGGCGGCCGGCACCCAGCCGCGGTTGACCAGGAGGATCCGGCCGTCCCTCAGGACCAGCGGGCTCAGGACGTGCACGCCCACCTTGTCGTCGGTGGAGGTGCGCCGGCGGACGACCACCTCGTGGGCGGTGTCGAAGGTGCCGGTGGCGGTGACCTGCCGCCAGTAGTCGGCGCGCGGGACGGTGTGGCCGGGAGAGGTGAGCTCCTCGACCGGGACCGGCTTCGCCTTGAGGTTGTCGGCGATCAGGGCGTTCTGGGCCACACGGCGTTCGTGCCGGTGGAACTGCCAGAAGCCCAGCTCGATCATCGTGGGGACGAGGACGAGGGCGATGAGGGTGAGGATCACCCATTGCCGGGACAACAGGAAGCGGTACACCCCATGACGGTACAACCGGGGTCATGGGGTGCGTGCGGCGGGGTTCGGCCGACCCGGGGAGGCCGCGCGCCCAGGATCGTTTCCTCAGAACGATGTGCCGGTTTGGAGTCGTGGACCGGCCGGTCACACCCTGTCGACGATGCCCACCTTTCCCTCCGCGCGGGCGCAGTGGGCGCCGCAGTACCAGCTGCCCTCGCTCTCGACGCCCTGCCCGATGATCTGGACGCGACAGTGCTCGCAGATGGGCGCCATGCGGTGGATGGCGCACGCGAAGCAGTCGAAGACGTGAATCGCGCCCTGGGCATGGACCTCGAAGGACATGCCGTAATCGTTTCCGCAGACCTCACAACGTGCCATGCGCCACAGGGTGGAGCTCCCGGCGGGCGGGCGCAGCGAGCCACGCCCACCCGGCCCCGCGCGTCACCCGTCTGCCGGGGCCACGTCCCGCAGCAGCTGCGTGTAGGCCGCCTCGTCGACGACCGGCGTCCCGAAGGACTTCGCCTTCAGCGTCTTGGAGGTGGGCGCGTCCGGGTCGTTCGTGACGAGCAGGCTCGTCAGCCGGGAGACGCTGGTGGCGACATGGAGCCCGGCCTCGACCGTGCGGTCCTCCAGGAGCTCCCGGTCGACGGAGGTGTCGCCGGAGAAGGCCACCCGCATGCCCTGCTTGAGCGGCCGGTCCGTCTCGTACCGCCCGGGGTTGGGGTACGGGCAGGCGGGGCGCTTCCGGGAGGGGCGCCAGGAGTTCATGCGGTACGCGGACGACGACGGCGCCGCGTACGAACCCTGGTGGCCGATCCGGGGCTGCGCCGGGGCCCCGGCCCACTCCGTCAGCGGCCGGCACTCCAGGAGCGGCAGCCGGACGTTCCGCTCGGCCGCCGCGTGCAGGCTCGGCCGGAACGCCTCGGCGAGGACCCGCGCGTCGTCCAGCGCGTTGTGCGCGCGCTGCTGGACGACGCCGAAGTGCGCGGCGAGCGTCGCCAGCTTGTGGTTGGGCAGCGGCAGCGACAGCTCCTTGGCGAGCGCGATCGTGCACAGGCGCTGCCGCACGGGCGCGGTCCGCTCGGCGCGCGCGTACTCCCTGGCGATCATCTGCCAGTCGAACATCGCGTTGTGCGCGACCAGGACCCGGCCGTCGAGCCGGTCCGCGAACTCCGCCGCGATCTCCGGGAAGAGCGGCGCGCCCTCCAGGACGTCGCTGGTCAGCCCGTGGATCCAGACGGGCCCGGGGTCGCGCTCGGGGTTGACGAGCGTGTACCAGTGGTCCTCGACGTTCCCTTGGGCGTCCAGCCGGTAGACGGCAGCAGAGACTATCCGGTCGTCGCGCGCGAGGCCGGTGGTCTCCACGTCGACGACCGCGTACCCCTGTGGGTAGGCGGCCGGCCACGTCGCTGCTGTCGTACGGTCGTCGAGCATGGTCAAAGAGAATACGGCCCGCGACCGACAGCCCCGTCCCCGGTGTCCCCGGAGGCCCCGGCGAGCAGACCGTCCACCAGCGCCCGTACCGAGTCGACGAAGAGCGCCTCCGTGTCGATCGGCGCGGCCAGGGCCCGGGCCAGCTCGGCGTCCGACCCGGCCGTCTCCTCGCGCCACAGCTCCTCCTCGGCGGGGGACTGCGCGGGGGCCCGCTCGCGGTTGCGCTCCACCAGGACGTAGCCGACGACCTGGAACTGCAGCGCGCGGACGGCCCGCGCCGCGTGCGCCCCGCGCAGCCCCGCAGCGTGGGCCTCATGGGCCAGGGCGCGCTGGGCCGGCAGGAACATCCGCTCCGTCAGGCCCCGTTCGTGGACCATCGCCACCAGGTGCGGGCGCTCGCGCAGGGCGCGCCGCAGCGAGCGGGCGACCGAGACGATCCGCTCGGCGGGGGTCTTCCCGCGCGGGCGGATCGTGCCGAGGTCGGTGACCGTCCGGCTGACGAGCGCGTCGAGGAGCGACTCGCGGTTGCCGACGTGCCAGTAGATCGAGGTGACCGCCGTGCCCAGCTCGGCGGCGAGCCTGCGCATGGTCAGGGCGGCCGGGCCGTGCTCCCTCACCAGGGCGGCGGCGGTGTCCAGGACTTCGTCGCGGCTCAGTGCCGAGCGTGCCATCGCTCTCCCCCAACTCCTCGGCGTGCACGGGTCTTTACCCTTCATCGGCGACGGTGTAACTGTGTTACAGGCCGACTGTCCAGAGGACCTTCCCGAAGGGTGGTACGTCATGGCACGAGTACGGTACGGCGCCCGCACCGACGCCGAGATCGCGGCGGCGCGCACGAAGAGCGCGAAGCTCCCCGACATCTGGTCCACCGGAGTGGTCGCCGTCTGGGAGACCGACCCCGACGTCGTCGCGGCGATCCTGCCGCCCCCGCTGAAACCCACGGCACGCCCCCTCGTCCGCGCCAACATCAGCCGGGTCGACCTCACCGGCTACCCCCTGGGCGCCGGCTCCGTGGCGGTCGCCGCCGCCCACGGCGACCGCGAGGGCTGGTACCCGCTGGTCATGCCGATGACCCACGAGCGCGCCCTGATCGGCGGGCGGGAGGTCTTCGGCGAGCCGAAGAAGCTGGGCGAGGTCACGGTCGAGCGCGAAGGCCTCGTCGTCCGCGCGGCCCTCGCCCGGCACGGCATCGCCTTCGTCGAGGTGCGCGGCGCCGTCTCCGGCCCGCTGCCGCTGCCGGAGCCCGTCGAGAAGACCGACTTCTACTTCAAGTTCCTGCCGGGGGTGGACGGCACCGGCTTCGACGCCGACCCCGTCCTCGTCCACTGCGTCCGCAACGAGAAGGTGCGGAAGCTGGAGCGGGTCACCGGTGACGTGGTCCTGCGCGAGTCCATGTACGACCCGGTGGCCGACCTGCCCGTACGCCGGCTCGTCGAGATCACGATCGGCGAGAAGACCACCGACCAGCGGGGCACGGTCGCCGAACGCGTCTCCGCGCAGGCGCTGCTGCCCTACGTCCACCAGCGGTACGACGACCCGCTGCAGATCCTCGACGGCCCCCCGGAAGGAAGTGTCTGATGGAGCTGCGCGCGGGACAGGTCGCCGTCGTCACGGGCGCGGCGAGCGGCATCGGGCTCGCCATGGCCCGCCGCTTCGCCGCCGAGGGCATGTCCGTCGTCCTCGGGGACGTCGAGCCGGGCGCCCTCGCGGAGGCCGCCGACGAACTGATGGCGGGCGGGGCGCAGATCCTCGCCCGCACGGTCGACGTCTCCGACCCCGGCGCGGTCCGGGCGTTCGCGGACGCGGCGTTCGACACCTTCGGCGCGGTCCACGTCCTCTGCAACAACGCCGGCGTCGGCTCCGGCGCCGAGGGCCGGATGTGGGAGCACGAACCGAACGACTGGAAATGGGCGTTCTCCGTCAACATCTGGGGCGTCTTCCACGGCATCCAGGCCTTCCTCCCGCGCATGATCGCGAGCGGCGAGCCCGGCCACGTCGTCAACACCTCCTCCGCCGACGGGGGCATCGCCCCGCTGCCCACCGCCTCCGTGTACGCGGTCACCAAGGCGGCCGTCGTCACGATGACCGAGTCGCTCTACGCCCACCTGCGGGCCGAGCACGCGCGGGTGGGCGCCTCCGTACTGTTCCCCGGCCCGCACATGCTCCGCACGGGCCTGTGGGAGTCGCACCGCAACCGGCCCGAGCGCTTCGCGAAGGAGCGCCCGCGCAGGAGCCCGTACCGCAGCCTCGACCAGTGGGAGGCCGCGATGAAGGAGGCCGGGCAGGAGATCGCCTTCACGCCGGTGGAGGACGTCGCCGAGCTGGTCGTCGAGGGCATCCGCGCCGACCGGTTCTGGATGCTGCCGGAGAGCGAGCACAGCGACGACCAGATCCGGGCGCGCTCGCGGTCGATGCTCGACCGCGCCAACCCGTCGTACCTGGAGAGCTTCATCCTCGACCGGACCGACCGAGACTGAGGACGCCGACACATGACGTACGAGGACCCCTATCTGATCATCTCCTCCGACTGCCACGCCGGACTGCCCACCGAGCAGTACCGGCCCTATCTCGACCGCCGCTTCCACCGGGACTTCGACGAGTTCCTCGCCGGGCGCGAGGCGCGCCGCGAGGCGATGACCCGCCTCGGCGTGCGCAACGAGGCCTTCGCCGACAAGTGGTTCCACGACAACGAGGAGGGCCTGCGCGGCGGCTGGGACGCCGCCCAGCGGCTCAAGGAGCTCGACGGCGACGGGGTCGCCGCCGAGGTCGTGTTCCCCGACGCGGACGCCGTCGACAGCCAGACCGCCGCCCCCTTCGGCGTCGGCCTCGGTCTCTCCGGCGACCAGGACCCGGAGCTCGGCATGGCGGGCGCGCAGGCGCACAACCGCTGGCTCGCCGAGTTCGTGGGACAGAACCCCGAGCGGCACTGCGGGGTGGCGCTGCTGCCGATCACGGCCGAGCCCGCCAAGGCCGTCGCCGAGATCCACCGGGCCAAGGAGTCCGGGCTCGGCGCGCTCATGATCCCCTCCATGTGGGTGGACAAGGAGCCGTACCACGACCGCCGGTACGACCCGGTGTGGGAGGCCGCCGCCGAGACCGGCATGCCGGTCGTCACCCACTCCGGCGCCGCGCCCCGCGAGGAGTACGGCGACCACCTCGGGATCTACGTCTCCGAGGTCACCTTCTGGCCGGCGAGGCCCCTCTGGTTCCTGCTCTGGTCCGGGGTCTTCGAGCGCCACCCCGGCCTGAGGTTCGGCGTCGCCGAGTCCGGCTGCTGGTGGCTGCCCAACCTGCTCTGGTTCATGGACCGGCTCTACCTCGGCGCCCACGGCGGCAAGAAACTGTCCCCGTTCGCGGAGATGAAGCGGCCGCCGAGCGAGTACCTGGACCGGCAGGTCTTCGTCTGCGCGACCAACACCAAGCGGCGCGAGCTCGCCCAGCGGTACGAGATCGGCGTCGACAACATCCTGTGGGGCTCGGACTTCCCGCACCCGGAGGGGACCTGGCCCGCCACGCGCGCGTGGCTGCGGAACACCTTCCACGACATCCCGGTCGAGGAGACCCGGCGGATGCTCGGCCTGGCGGCGGCGGAGGTCTTCGGCTTTGACCTCCCCGCCCTCGAACCCATCGCCCGCCGGATCGGCCCCACCCCCGCCGACCTCGGCCAGCCGGCCGACCAGGCGGCCGTGGAGGCCTCCTGGGCCCGCTCGCGCGAGGTCGGCCGCCACTGGCTGACGGACCACGACTTCCCGGTGCTGGGGGCGAACTGAGATGGACGACCAGGACAGGTACACCGTCATCTCGGCCGACTGCCACGCGGGCGCCGACCTGCTGGACTACCGGCCGTACCTGGAGAAGAGACACCACGACGACTTCGACGCCTGGGCGGCGACGTACGTCAATCCGTACGAGGACCTCCTCGCCGACACCGCCGACCGCAACTGGAACTCGCAGCGCCGGCTGCGCGAGCTGGAGGAGGACGGCGTCGTCGCCGAGGTCGTCTTCCCCAACACCATCCCGCCGTTCTTCCCCAAGGCCTCGCTGATGGCGCAGCCGCCCACCCGCGCCGAGTACGAGCAGCGCTGGGCCGGGCTCCAGGCGCACAACCGCTGGCTGGCCGACTTCTGCGCGGACGCGCCGGGGCGCAGGGCGGGCGTGGCGCAGATCCTCCTCAACGACGTGGACGCGGCGGCCGCGGAGATCCGCCGCACCCGCGAGGCGGGGCTCACCGGGGGCATCCTGCTCCCCGGCGTCCCGCCGGGCTCGCCCGTCCCGGAGCTGTACTCGGAGACGTACGACCCGATCTGGGCGGTCTGCGCGGAGCTGGACGTGCCGGTCAACCACCACGGCGGTTCGGCGTCGCCGCCGCTCGGGGAGGAGCCCGCGGCCCGCGCCGTCTTCATGGTGGAGACGACGTGGTTCTCCCACCGGGCCCTGTGGCACCTGGTCTTCGGCGGCGCGTTCCGGCGCCACCCGGGGCTCAAGCTGGTCCTGACCGAACAGGGCTCGGGATGGATCCCGGGCGTGCTCGACATGCTGGACTACTACCACGGGCGTCTGGTGTCGGCCGCGACGAAGGCCTCCACCGCCGAGTCCAAGTTCGGCGCCGGGCTCGCGGAGTCCATGGGCAAGGGTCCCAGCGAGGTCTGGCGCGACAACTGCTTCGTCGGCGCGAGCTTCATGCGCCCCCACGAGGTGCCGCTGCGCGAGCGGATCGGCCTGGACAAGATCATGTGGGGCACGGACTACCCGCACGACGAGGGCACCACCCCGTACTCCCGCGAAGGCCTCCGCATCGCCTACGCCGGTCTCCCCCAGGAGGAGGTCGCCGCCATGGTGGGGGGCAACGCCGCCCGCGTCTACGGCTTCGACCTCGCCCTCCTCGACCGGCTCGCCGCCGTCCACGGCCCGACCGTCGCGGAGATCGCCGAACCGCTGAAGGAGGTGCCGGCGGGCGCCACGAGCCCGGCCTTCGCCCCGGGCGGGTCGGTCCGCGTCTGGTGACCCGACGGGTGCGACGCTCCTGACGTGACCGACGCACCCGAGGACACCGAAGCCTCCGCACACGAGGCCCACGGCGGAGGCCTCGGCTCCCGTCTCAACTGGCTCCGGGCGGCCGTGCTCGGAGCCAACGACGGAGTCGTCTCCACCGCGGGCCTCGTCGTCGGCGTCGCCGGGGCCACCGAGTCCCAGGCGGCGCTGCTCACCGCCGGTCTCGCGGGACTGCTCGCCGGATCGATGTCGATGGCGGCGGGGGAGTACGTCTCGGTCTCCACCCAGCGCGACTCCGAGGAGGCCGCCCTCGCCCAGGAGAAGCGCGAACTGCGCGAGGACCCGGAAGCGGAACTCGCCGAACTGACCGGCCTCCTGGCGGCCCGCGGCCTCTCCGCCGACGTGGCCCGCGAGGCCGCCGAACAGCTCACCGCCCGGGACGCCCTGCGCGCCCACGCGCGCGTGGAGCTGGGAATCGACCCGGACCGGCTCACGATCCCCTGGCACGCGGCCGCCGCGAGCTTCCTCGCCTTCACCGTCGGCGCCCTGCTGCCCCTCCTCGCGATCGTCCTTCCCCCGGCCTCCGCCCGCCTCTGGGTCACGGTCGTCTCCGTCCTCGCGGCCCTGACCTTCACCGGCTGGTGGAGCGCCCGCCTGGGCGAGGCCCCGGCCGGCCCCGCCATCCTCCGCAACGTGGCGGGCGGCGCCCTGGCGATGGCGGTCACCTACGGCGCCGGTTCGTTGCTGGGAGCGACGGGAATCTAGGCCGCTCGGGGCTCCTTGTCGGAAGGTGCCAAGGCTTGCTGACAACTCGTCTCGCATACTTGTTGGTAACCACGTCTATCCGCACCCCGACCGTCACCCCTACCGTCGTCGGCATGCCGAACCTGCCCGATGTCGTCCTCTGGTCCATACCGGCGTTCGTCCTGCTCACCGTCGTCGAGATGGTCAGCTACCGCCTCCGCCCGGACGACGACGCCGCCGGGTACGAGGCCAAGGACGCCGCCACCAGCATCGGCATGGGACTCGGGAGCCTCTTCGTCGACCTCGTGTGGAAGATCCCGATCGTCGCGATCTACGCGGCCGTCCACGAGCTCACTCCGCTCCGCGTGCCCGTCCTGTGGTGGACGATCCCGCTGATGCTGCTCGCCCAGGACTTCTTCTACTACTGGTCGCACCGCGGGCACCACGTGATCCGCGTCCTGTGGGCCAGCCACGTCGTGCACCACAGCAGCCGCAGGTTCAACCTCTCCACCGCCCTGCGCCAGCCCTGGACCGGCTTCACCTCCTGGCCGTTCTATCTGCCGATGATCGCGCTCGGAGTCCACCCGGGTGCGCTCGCCTTCTGCTCCTCGGTGAACCTCGTCTACCAGTTCTGGATCCACACCGAGCGGGTCGGCAAGCTGCCCCGCCCCTTCGAGTACGTCCTCAACACCCCGTCCCACCACCGCGTCCACCACGCCTCCCAGGGCGGCTACCTGGACCGGAACTTCGGCGGGATCCTCATCGTCTGGGACCGGATGTTCGGCTCCTGGGCCGGCGAGACCGACCGGCCCGTCTACGGGCTGACCAAGAACATCGAGACGTACAACCCCCTGCGCGTCGCCACCCACGAGTACGCCGCCATCGCCCGCGACGTCCGCTCCGCGCACGACTGGCGAGAGCGGGCCGGCCGGGTCTTCCGCGGCCCGGGCTGGCAACCGGGACCGGCGCCGGAGCGATCCGCGCAGCCCGCCGCGACGCCGGAGGCGGCAGCATGACCACCGACCGGACACCCACCCGAACCACCACCACCGCACCCCCAGCACCCTCCTCGACCCCCTCACCCGCCTCCCAAGCCCTGCTCGCCGCCTTCGGCCTCGCCGTGGTCGTCGACCTGGGCTCGCTCCTCGCGGGTGCCGAACTCGGCCACCAGCTGGCCAAGCCGCTCCTGATGCCCCTGCTCGCCGCGTACGCCGTCACCAGGGGCGCCCCGAAGCTCCTGACCGCCGCGCTCCTCTTCGGCTGGGGCGGCGACGTCTTCCTGCTCTCCGACGCCGACTGGGCCTTCCTCGTCGGGATGGGCTCCTTCGCCGCCGGACACGTCTGCTACCTGGCCCACTTCGGACGGAGGCGTACGTCTCCGCTCCTCGGCGCCGGATATGCGGTCGCGCTGCTCACCACCGTCGTGCTCCTCTGGCCCGACCTTCCCGCCGAGCTGCGGATCCCCGTCGCCGGGTACTCGCTGCTGCTCACCGCGATGGCGTACCGCGCGAGCGCCCTCGGCCTCCTGGCCGGCCTCGGCGGCGCCCTGTTCCTGCTGTCCGACACCCTCATCGCCACCGGCGTCGCCGAGTGGCCCCAGCTGCCGGCGCCCGACTTCTGGGTGATGCTGACCTACATCGCGGCGCAGTACCTGCTGACGGTGGGAGTGCTGGCGGCGATGTACGGTGAACGTCGTACAACCATCTGACAGCAAGGACCGCCCCCCATGCGCGCCACCACCATCCACGCCCCGTTCGACATGCGCGTGGAGGACGTGCCCGACCCGGTGATCCAGGACCCCACCGACGTCGTCCTGCGCGTGCTGCGCGCCTGCGTCTGCGGCAGCGACCTGTGGGCCTACCGCGGCGAGTCCGCGCGGCAGCCCGGCCAGCGCATCGGCCACGAATTCCTCGGCATCGTCGAGGCGGCCGGCCCGGAGGTCACCGGCTTCGCCGCCGGCGACCTCGTCGTCGCGCCCTTCGTCTGGTCCGACGGCACCTGCGAGTACTGCGCCGAGGGCCTCCAGACCTCCTGCCCGCGCGGCGGCTTCTGGGGTTCGGTCGGCTCCGACGGCGGCCAGGGCGAAGCGGTCCGTGTCCCCTTCGCGGACGGCACCCTCGTCAAGCTGCCCGCCGAAGCCGCCTCCGACGACCACCTCCTGACCGCGCTCCTGGCCCTCTCCGACGTCCTGGGCACCGGCCACCACGCGGCCCTCGGCGCGGGCGTCACGAAGGGCTCCACGGTCGCGGTCGTCGGCGACGGCGCCGTAGGCCTCTGCGGAGTCCTCGCCGCCAAGCGCCTCGGCGCCGAGCGGATCATCGCGCTCGGCCGCCACACCGCCCGCACGGACATCGCCCGCGCCTTCGGCGCCACCGACGTCGTCGCCGAGCGCGGTGAGGCCGCCGAGGCCGCGGTCCGCGAACTCACCGGCGGCCAGGGCGCCCACGGCGTGATCGAGGCGGTCGGCACCGAACAGTCCATGCGCACCGCGGTGGCCATCACCCGCGACGGCGGCTCCATCGGCTACGTGGGCGTCCCCCACGGCAGCGGCACCGGCCTCGACCTCTCGGTCATGTTCGACCGCAACATCGCCCTCCGCGGCGGCGTGGCCCCGGTCCGCGCCTACATCCCGGAACTGCTCCCGGACGTCCTGGCGGGCACGATCGACCCGTCCCCGGTCTTCGACCTGACGGTGGACCTGGACGGCGTCCCCGCCGGCTACAAGGCCATGGAAGACCGCACAGCCCTCAAGGTCCTGATCAAGCCGTAACCCCACGGGGCCGTGCCCGGCCGGCCCGCCCCGGCATGGCGCAGCTCAGACCGGCCTAGGTAGGGCCAGCCGACCCTGCCCGGCCTGGCCCTGCCCTGCTCGGCCCTGCCCGGCTCGGCCCAGCTCGGCTCGGCCTGGCCCTGCCCGGCCTGGCCCTGCCCTGCTCGGCCCGGCCTGGCCTGGCCCTGCCCTGCTCGGCCCTGCCCGGCTCGGCTCGGCCCAGCTCGGCTCGGCCTGGCCCTGCCCTGCCTGGCCCTGCCCGGCTCGGCCCAGCTCGGCCCGGCCCATCCCGGCTCGGCCCGGTCCTGACCGGCCCGGGCAGGCTCCAGCCCGGCGCGAAGCTGCCGAGCGCCGTCAGGGGGGTCCGGGGGCGCAGGCCCCCGGGACCTACCTCGACCCCCACCAGCCTCCGGCAGGGTTTCGGGAAGGGGCGGGGTGGGGGATCCCCCTCCGGCGCCGGCCACGAACCGGCCCGCACCACCCGGCACCCGCCACCGACCCGCCCCGACCCGACCCGCCCCAAGCCTCAGGCCTCAGGCCCCCGGCCACTCCGGAGCGTCCGCCCCGGCCAGGCCCGGCGGCCGGGACCAGCCCGTCGGGCCGCCCTCGCACGCGACCGGCGACAGCGCGTGCCGGAGGCGTCCGAGCGGGCCCTCCGACTCCGTGAGGTACCGCTCCGGCTCGTACCGCGGCAGCGCGGTCGTCAGCCAGTGGCCCGTCTGGGCGAGTGCCAGACGTACGAGCCGGCCGCCGCCCTCCGCGCGCTGCTCCGTCAGCGACCGCAGCACCGCCGCCGCGAGCAGATACCCCGTCCCGTGGTCCAGGGCCTGCGCCGGGAGCGCCCCCGGCTCCTCCGCCGAGCCCTCGGTCACGGCGATCCCCGTCGCCACCTGGACCAGCGAGTCGAAGCCGCGCCGCCCGCCCCACGGCCCGTAGTCGCCCCAGGCGGAAAGCCGCGCGGTCACCAGGCCCGGCCGGTCGAGGCCGAACCGGTCGAGCGCGCCCGGCCGGTAGCCCGTGACCAACACGTCCGCGGAGTCCAGGAGTTCCTCGAAGGTACGCCGGTCCGACGGCCGCTCCAGGTCGAGGGCCGCGGTCCGCTTCCCGACACCCGTGTCCGCGTGCTGGTCCGGCAGTTCGGGGTTGCCCGGCGGATCGATCCGCAGCACGTCCGCCCCGAGCAGCGCCAGCGTCCGCGTCGCGACGGGACCGGCGATCACCCGGGTCAGATCGAGCACCCGCAGCGGACCGGAGCGGCGCCGCGGCGGGGCCTCGTCGAGCCGCTCCCGGGTCAGCAGCGGCCGCGCCGCCACCTCCCGGCCCTGCGGGTGCTCCGCCCACTCCGAGGGCGTGCGCAGGGCGACGGCCAGGCCCCCGGCCGCGTACACCGCGCTCTCGACCTCGACGGCCTTCCGCTCGCCGATCACCGCCGCGACGGCATCGACGGCATCGACGGCACCGACGGAGTCCGCCACTCCCAGCGCCGCGAGCAACGCCGCCCGATGGTGCGGATAGTTGGCGTGCGTACGGACCCAACCGTCCGCCGCCCGCCAGAACCGCGACAACGGCGCGAAGTTCACCGGCGCCCGCCCGTCGACCCGCAGATGACGCTCACTCACGAACGCCGTGGCGACCGCCCCGTCGTCCACCCGCACCGGCCCCGGAAGCCCCGCGTGCTCCACCGCGGCGAGCGAGCAGACCGCGACCGCGGCCCGCGCCAGGTCCATCACCGGCAGCCGCGCGGGCAGCAGCCCGGAGGTCCCGCCGTACTCCACGCGGTCCACCAGGGCGGGATCGCCGCCGAGGGCCGACCACAGCAACTCCGTACCGGAACGCGGTGTGTTGTCCATGGCGGCACTATGGCACGGCACATGGCAGCACGTGGCACTCAGTGCCATGCAAAAGGGCCCTGGTGCGGCACACCGCACCAGGGCCCTCGTGGATCATCAGCGGCGGACAGCGTCCAGCGCGTCGATCAGACCGGCCCCGTAGAAGCCGTTCTTGTTCTTGCCACCCTCACAGACGGCGTCGATCTTGCCGTCGCCCTCGATGTCGTACGGGTTGGTGCAGGCGCGGTCGTCGGCCTGCGCGTACAGCAGCGCCTTGAGGGCCGCCGGGCTCGCGTAGGGGTGCGTCGACTTGATCAGCGCGAGGACGCCCGCCGCGTGCGGCGCGGCCATCGACGTGCCGGCCTTGTAGTTGTAGCCGCCGTTGACCGTGGTCGACAGGATGCGGCCGTTGACCGCCGGGGCGTCCGGGGTCTGGTACTCGGTGCGGTCACCGCCGGGGGCGGCGACGTCGATCACGCCGAGACCGTAGTTGGAGTAGGACGACTTGAGGTCCTTGGCTCCGGTCGCGGAGACCGTGACGACGCCCGGCAGCATGGCCGGGTAGTCGAGGCACTCCTTCGGGTCGATGACCCGGTCGCCAGGCGTGGTGTCGTTCGGGCTGCTGTTGTCGACGATCGAGTCGGCAGCCAGGTCGAACTTGGAGTTGCCGGCCGCGGCGACGTTGACCGTGCCCTTCTTCTCCGCGTACCGGGTCGCACGGGTGACCGCCTCGATGAGGGCCTTCTGGTCCTCGTCGTTCTTGCAGGCGAACATCCACGGGTCGGTGTAGTAGCTGTTGTTCGTGATCTCGACGCCCTGCTCGGCCGCCCACATGAAGCCGCAGACCACGGCCTCGGTGTAGAAGAAGCCGTCCGGGGTCGACACCTTGATGCCGGAGACCTTGACGCCCGGGGCGACACCGGTCATGCCGATGCCGTTCTTGGCGGCGGCGATCGTGCCGGCGACGTGCGTGCCGTGGTCGCTCTCGCCCGGGTTGGGGCGCCACGAGCCGGCGGTGGTGTCCGGCTTGCCGGACACGCAGTTCGCGGAGGCGTTGACGTCGAAGTTCGGCGCCAGGTCCGGGTGCGTGTCGTCGACGCCCGTGTCGATGACGGCGACGGTCACGCGCTTGCTGCCCAGCGTCTTCTCGTGGGCCTTGTCCGCCTTGATGGCGGGCAGGTCCCACTGCAGGGGCTCCAGCGGGTCCTGGTCGTCCGTGGCCGTGGCCGCGGCGGCCTTGGCCTCGGCCGCGGACAGCGTCTGAGCGCCCTCGTCGACCGAGGTGTCGGTCTGGACGGAGAGCGGGGCGGTACGGGTCGAACCGGCCGACACCACGCCCCGCGCCTGGCGGATCGTCTTCGCGAACTCGGGGTTCTGCGAGTGGACGACGATCACGCCTATCTTGTCGTACGAGATGACGACCTCTCCGCCGGCGGCGGCGATCGCCTTCTTCACCGAGGCGGCGGTCCAGCGACCACCCGCGACGTTGACGACGTACGAGAGCTTCGGCCCGTTCGTCGCGGCGACGGCCGCAGCCGGAGCGTCACTCAGATCCGCGGCGGAGGCGGCGCCGGAGGGAAGGAAGCCGAGCGAGGCCGTGAGCGCGAGACCAGCAGGCAGAGCAAGAGCTCGGCCGCGCCTCGATCCCAGATGAGCCATGGGTTCTCCACATCATCCGTATGTACTGTCCACGCGCGGGTTTACGCGCGGACAGGTGCATGACGAGTGAAGCTATCGCTGATCTTGGCGCCGCTTCAATGAGTTGAGAAGACTTCATGAAGATCTGTGCGAATAAATCCCTCGCGTGAACCACTTCGCATCCGGCTCCGTGCCGTTGGACAGGGGAGGGGCTCCGATCGGTGCCCCCGTTCCCGCACCCCTGGTGAGGCCCCCTTGAGCATGTCGTCCGCCCCCGCGTCACGAGGAGATTCCGTGGCTACCGAAGCACCGCCGCCGCCCAGAAACGGAACGGACACCGACCACGGTCCCGTGCCGCCCACGACGGAGCAGTTCGTCGAGGTGCAGGAGGGCGAGGAGTTCGGCGAACTGCGCCGTACCTACCGTTCCTTCGCCTTCCCCCTCACCCTCGCCTTCATCGCCTGGTACCTGCTCTACGTGCTGCTTTCCAACTACGCGGGCGACTTCATGAGCACCAGGCTCTTCGGCAACATCAACGTGGCGCTGGTCCTGGGCCTCGGCCAGTTCCTGACCACCTTCCTCATCGCCTGGCTCTACTCGCGGCACGCGGCGAACAGCCTCGACCCCCGGGCCGAGGCCATCCGGAACCGTATGGAGGGCGACGCATGAGCTCCACCGTCCTGCTCGCGGCGGGCAACGCCACCAGCGAGCACCGGCCGCTGATCATCGCCCTTTTCGGCGCCTTCGTCGTCGCGACCCTGATCATCACCGTCTGGGCCGGCCGCCAGACCCGCAGCACCGCCGACTTCTACGCCGGCGGCGGCCAGTTCACCGGCTTCCAGAACGGCCTCGCGATCTCCGGCGACTACATGTCCGCCGCGTCCTTCCTCGGCATCAGCGGCGCCATCGCCCTCTACGGCTACGACGGCTTCCTCTACTCGATCGGCTTCCTCGTCGCCTGGCTCGTCGCCCTGCTCCTGGTCGCCGAGCCCCTGCGCAACTCCGGCCGGTTCACCATGGGCGACGTCCTCGCCTACCGGATGCGCCAGCGGCCCGTCAGGACCGCCGCCGGCACCTCCACCATCGTCGTCTCGATCTTCTACCTGCTCGCGCAGATGGCGGGCGCCGGCGTGCTCGTCTCACTGCTGCTCGGCATCACCAGCGACGGCGGCAAGATCGCGATCGTCGCCCTCGTCGGCGTCCTGATGATCGTGTACGTGACGATCGGCGGCATGAAGGGCACCACCTGGGTGCAGATGGTCAAGGCGGTCCTGCTCATCGCGGGCACCCTCCTGATCACCTTCCTCATCCTCCTCAAGTTCAACTTCAACATCTCCGAGCTGCTCGGCGCGGCCGCCACCAACAGCGGCAAGGGCGACGCCTTCCTGGACCCCGGCCTCAAGTACGGCGTCAGCGCCTTGTCGAAGCTGGACTTCCTCTCCCTCGGCATCGCGCTCGTCCTCGGCACGGCCGGCCTGCCCCACATCCTGATCCGCTTCTACACGGTGCCGACCGCGAAGGCCGCCCGTAAGTCGGTCAACTGGGCCATCGGCATCATCGGCGCCTTCTACCTGATGACGATCGTCCTCGGCTTCGGCGCCGCCGCCCTGCTCAGCGGCGACACCATCAGGGCGTCCAACAAGGCGGGCAACACGGCGGCCCCGCTCACCGCCCTGGAGGTCGGCGGCGGCGCCGGCTCCACCGGCGGCGCGATCCTCCTCGCCGTCATCTCCGCCGTCGCCTTCGCCACCATCCTCGCCGTGGTCGCCGGACTGACCCTGGCCTCCTCCTCGTCCTTCGCGCACGACATCTACGCGAACGTGATCAAGCGCGGGAAGGCCACCGAGAAGGAGGAGATGCGGGCCGCCCGCTGGTCCACCGTCCTCATCGGCATCGTGTCGATCGCCCTCGGAGCCCTCGCCCGCGACCTCAACGTCGCCGGCCTGGTCGCCCTCGCCTTCGCGGTCGCCGCCTCGGCCAACCTGCCGACGATCCTCTACTCGCTCTTCTGGAAGCGGTTCACCACCCAGGGCGCTCTCTGGTCGATCTACGGCGGACTGATCTCCTCCGTCGTGCTCGTCCTCTTCTCGCCGGTCGTCTCCGGCGGCCCGGCCTCGATGTTCAAGGGCGTGGACTTCCACTGGTTCCCGCTGGAGAACCCCGGCCTCGTCTCGATCCCGCTCGGCTTCCTCCTCGGCTGGCTCGGCTCGCTCCTCTCCAAGGAGGAGCCGGACGCGGGCAAGTACGCGGAGCTGGAGGTCAAGTCCCTCACCGGCGTCGGGGTCGCCGCGGCGGTCAAGCACTGACCCGAGCGCGACGTCTCGTATACGTTCCGCAGCGATCCACCGGCCGCGTCGTAGGGTTCTACGACGCGGCCGCGCCGGTCCCGTGACAATCTGCCCTGCTCGTTGTCCGCGGCCTCACGTAGGCTCGGACCACACGCATCCGCAAGACGGGGAGGGGGCCCACAGTGCTCATCGACACCTACGGCAGGGTCGCCACCGACCTGCGCGTCTCGCTCACCGACCGGTGCAACCTGCGTTGCACGTACTGCATGCCGGAAGAGGGCCTCCAGTGGCTCGCGAAGCCCGATCTCCTCACCGACGACGAGATCGTCCGGCTGATCCGCATCGCCGTCACCGACCTCGGCGTCACCGAGGTCCGCTTCACCGGCGGCGAGCCGCTGCTCCGCCCCGGCCTCGTCGGGATCGTCGAGCGCTGCGCCGCCCTGGAGCCCCGCCCCCGCATGTCCCTCACGACGAACGGCATCGGGCTCAAGCGCACGGCCACCGCCCTCAAGGCCGCCGGCCTGGACCGGGTCAACGTCTCCCTGGACACGCTGCGCCCCGAGGTCTTCAAGACCCTCACCCGCCGCGACCGCCACCGCGACGTCCTCGACGGCATGGCCGCCGCGCGGGACGCCGGCCTCACCCCGGTGAAGGTCAACGCGGTCCTGATGCCCGGGCTCAACGCCGACGAGGCCCCCGACCTGCTCGCCTGGGCGATCGAAGAGGGCTACGAGCTCCGCTTCATCGAGCAGATGCCCCTCGACGCCCAGCACGGCTGGAAGCGCGACGGCATGATCACCGCCGGGGACATCCTGGAGTCCCTCCGCACCCGCTTCACCCTGACCGCCGAGGGCGCCGACGAGCGCGGCTCCGCCCCCGCCGAGCGCTGGGTCGTCGACGGCGGACCGCACACGGTCGGCGTCATCGCCTCCGTCACCCGCCCGTTCTGCCGGGCCTGCGACCGCACCCGGCTCACCGCCGACGGACAGGTGCGCACCTGCCTCTTCGCCACCGAGGAGACGGACCTGCGGGCCACCCTCCGCTCGGACGCGCCGGACGAAGAGGTCGCGCGGATCTGGAAGCAGGCCATGTGGGGCAAGAAGGCCGGCTCGGGCCTCGACGACCCGAGCTTCCTCCAGCCCGACCGCCCGATGTCGGCGATCGGCGGCTGAGACCGGGGCCGTCAGCCCTCGGCCGGCTCCCACTCGCTCAGCGGGACGACGTCCTTGAGGAAACCCCGTACCCCCAGGAACTGGGAGAGGTGCTCGCGGTGCTCGTCGCACGCGAGCCAGGTCTTCCGGCGCTCGGGCGTGTGCAGCTTGGGGTTGTTCCACGCGAGGACCCAGACGGCGTCGACGCGGCAGCCCTTGGCGGAACAGATCGGCTTCTCTTCACTCACCTGATCATTGTCCAGCAAGGGCGATGCCGGGCAGCCACGGGGGGAGCTGCCCGGCATCGGTCCGTCGCTCCGACGGGGGATGCGGAGCGCGTAGGCAGTATGTCACGGCACACGGGGTGCGGTGCACTGGAACGTCGCGATTGATCTGAGCTTTTCTTGAGGTTTCCGGCCACTGTCCGTGATCAGTTCCGGCCGCCGTGCGGAGTCTCCGCCCCGGCACCCTTGGCCGCCTCGACCGTCCCCGCCGCGCCGAGCGCGGGACGCACCGCAGCAGGTACGAAGGTGGAGGGAAGGGACGGAGCCGACTCCCGGCCCGCGTTCGCGATGACCACGGCGATATAGGGGAGCAGGATCCCGAGGGCGAGCGCCACGATCGCCACGTGCCGTTCGACGTTCCACAGCACCGCCGCGGCGATCACGGAGAGCGTTCGGACGGTCATCGAGATGATGTACCGCCGTTGTCGCCCCCGGACGTCGTCGGCGAGCCCCTGACGGGCCCCCGTGATCCGGAAGACCTCGCTTCCGCCACGCTTCGGCATCGTCGTCCACCACCCACCGGTCGCGCCGGACCCTCCCCGGCCCGGACCTCGCTCCACCGTACGCCCGGCCCTCCACGCCGACGAGACCGGGGCACGAATGGAGCTGTCCGACATGCGCCGAATGGCGGACGGCCGGAGACTGGGCCCACATGCGCAAAAGGAGGAGGCGACGATGAGTTGGTTGTGGGCGATCATCGTGGGATTCGTCCTCGGCCTGATCGCGAAGGCGATCCTGCCGGGGAAGCAGCAGATCCCGCTCTGGCTGACGACCGTGTTCGGCATTCTCGGCAGCGTGCTGGGCAACGCGGTCGCGACCTGGATCGGTGTCAACGACACCAAGGGCATCGACTGGACCCGCCACCTGCTCCAGCTGATCGGCGCCGTCGCCGTGGTCGGGGTGGGCGACATGATCTGGGTCTCGATCAAGGGGAACAGACAGCGGGCGTGACACCCCCGTGAGACCGGGAGGCCCGGTACGGCAGCTCAGCTGCCGTACCGGGCCTCTTCGGCGTGCGGGCGGATCAGCCCTCCGCGCCGGCGAACTCGATCGCCGCCAGGTTCTTCTTGCCGCGCCGCAGCACCAGCCAGCGGCCGTGCAGCAGCTCGTCCGCCGACACCTCGGCGTCCTCGGCGGTGACCTTCACGTTGTTCACGTACGCCCCGCCCTCCTTCACCGTGCGGCGCGCGCCCGACTTGCTCGGCGCGAGCCCGACCTCGGTGAACAGGTCCACGACCTGGCCGAGCTCGGTCACGCGCGCGTGCGGCAGCTCGGACAGGGCGGCGGCGAGTGTCGCCCCGTCCAGCTCGGCCAGGTCGCCCTGCCCGAACAGCGCCTTCGAGGCGTTGATGACGGCCGCGCACTGCTCGGCGCCGTGCACGAGCGTGGTGAGCTCCTCCGCGAGCGCCCGCTGGGCGGCCCGCGCCTGCGGCCGCTCGGCGGTCTGCGCCTCCAGCTCCTCCAGCTCCTCGCGGGACCTGAAGGAGAGGATCCGCATGTACGTCGAGATGTCGCGGTCGTCCACGTTCAGCCAGAACTGGTAGAACGCGTACGGCGTGGTCATCTCCGGGTCGAGCCAGACGGCCCCGCCCTCGGTCTTGCCGAACTTGGTGCCGTCCGCCTTGACCATCAGCGGCGTCGCGAGCGCGTGCACCTCGGCGCCGGGCTCCATGCGGTGGATCAGGTCGAGACCGGCCACCAGGTTGCCCCACTGGTCCGAGCCGCCCTGCTGGAGGACGCAGCCGTAGCGGCGGTACAGCTCCAGGAAGTCCATGCCCTGGAGCAGCTGGTAGCTGAACTCCGTGTAGCTGATGCCCTGCTCGGACTCCAGACGCCGGGCGACGGAGTCCTTGGTCAGCATCTTGTTGACCCGGAAGTGCTTGCCGATGTCCCGCAGGAACTCGATCGCCGACATCCCGGCGGTCCAGTCCAGGTTGTTCACCATGACCGCCGCGTTCTCCCCCTCGAAGGAGAGGAAGGGCTCGATCTGCGTGCGCAGCCGGTTCACCCAGTTCGCGACCGTCTCCGGGTCGTTCAGGGTGCGCTCGGCCGTCGGCCGCGGGTCACCGATCTGCCCGGTGGCCCCGCCGACCAGTGCCAGCGGACGGTGCCCGGCCTGCTGGAGCCGGCGGACGGTGAGCACCTGCACCAGGTGACCGACGTGGAGACTGGCCGCGGTCGGGTCGAACCCGCAATAGAACGTGACCGGACCGTCCGCGAGAGCCTTGCGCAGTGCGTCCTCATCGGTGGACTGGGCGAACAGCCCACGCCACTTCAGCTCGTCGACGATGTCCGTCACGACCGTCAGTCTCCTCAGGTTGTAGGTGGTACGACGACTCAGTCTAGGTGGGTCAGACCCCCTTGCTGACCGAGCTCATGTTGAAGTCCGGCACCCGCAGGGCGGGCATCGCGGCCCGGGTGAACCAGTCGCTCCACTCGCGCGGCAGCGTCTTCTCCGTCCGGCCCGCCTCCGAGGCCCGCGACAGCAGGTCCACCGGCGACTCGTTGAACCGGAAGTTGTTCACCTCGCCGACGACCTCGCCGTTCTCGACGAGGTACACGCCGTCCCGGGTCAGCCCGGTCAGCAGCAGCGTCGCCGGGTCGACCTCGCGGATGTACCAGAGGCAGGTCAGCAGCAGGCCACGCTCGGTCGAGGCCACCATCTCCTCCAGCGACCGCTCGCCGCCGGCGTCCAGGATCAGGTTCCCCGCCCCGGGCGCCACGGGCAACCGAGTAAGGCCCGCGGTGTGCCGGGTGGTGATCAGGTGGGCCAGGCTTCCGGCCTTCACCCAGTCGATCGGCCCGACCGGCAGACCGTTGTCGAAGACGGAGGAGTCGTCGCCGGAGGAGTGCGCGATCACGAACGGCGCGGACTCCAGGCCCGGCTCGTTCGGGTCGCTGCGCAGGGTCAGCGGCAGCGGGGAGAGGGTCTCGCCGAGCCGGGTGCCACCGCCGGGCTTGGAGAAGACCGTACGGCCCTCCACCGCGTCCCGGGCCGTGGACGACCACAGCTGGTAGATCATCAGGTCGGCCACGGCCGTCGGCGGCAGCAGCGTCTCGTACCGCCCGGCGGGCAGCTCGATCCGCCGCTCCGCCCAGCCGAGCCGGGTCGCCAGCTCCGCGTCGAGCGCGGCCGGGTCGACGTCCTTGAAATCCCGCGTCGAGCGACCGGCCCAGGCGGAGCGCGACCGGTCGGGCGACTTGGCGTTCAGCTCAAGCGTCCCGTTGGGCTGGTCGTGCCGGAGCCGCAGCCCCGTCGACGTACCCAGGTAGGTCGAGGTCAGCTCGTGGTTGGCGAAGCCGTACAGCTCACGGCCGCCGGCCCGGGCCCGGGCGAAGGCCTCGCCGAGCGCCGGGGCGAAGTCGGCGAAGACGGCGGAGGAGGTCTCGACCGGGGCGTCCGTGAAGTCGGGGGAGGAGGGCACGCCCTCGACCAGCGGCTGCGCGTCCTCGGCGGACCCGGCGGCCCGCGCGGCGGCCTCGGCGGCCCGGACCAGCGGCTCCAGGTCGTCCACGGTGACGGCCGACCGGGAGACGACACCGGAGGCGGTGCCCTGGGCGCCGTCGACGGTCGCGATGACGGTGAGGGTGCGCCCGCGGGTGACACCGTTGGTGGTCAGCGCGTTCCCGGCCCAGCGCAGATTGGCGGAGGACTCCTCGTCGGCGATGACGACACACCCGTCGGCACGGGACAGCTCAAGGGCCCGCTCGACGATCTCGTACGGCTTGCTGACGCGGCTCATCGACCGGCCTCCTGCGTCGTGTTGAGACTGTGCTTGCCCGGGGGACGACCCCCGGACCCCCGGCAGATCTGGTGGCGCGCGTTCATCGACCGGCCTCCTGCGTCGTGTTGAGGATGTTGACACCCCGGAAGAGGGCGGAGGGGCAGCCGTGGGAGACCGCGGCGACCTGGCCCGGCTGGGCCTTGCCGCAGTTGAAGGCGCCGCCGAGGACGTATGTCTGCGGGCCGCCGACCTGCTCCATCGAGCCCCAGAAGTCGGTCGTCGTCGCCTGGTAGGCCACGTCCCGCAGCTGCCCGGCGAGCCGGCCGTTCTCGATGCGGAAGAAGCGCTGCCCGGTGAACTGGAAGTTGTAGCGCTGCATGTCGATCGACCACGACCGGTCGCCGACCACGTAGATGCCCCGCTCGACCCCGCCGATCAGGTCCTCGGTCGACAGACCGCCCGGATCCGGCTGGAGCGAGACGTTCGCCATCCGCTGCACCGGCACGTGCGCGGGGGAGTCCGCGAACGCGCAGCCGTTCGACCGGCCCAGGCCCGTGAGCTTCGCGATCCGCCGGTCCAGCTGGTAGCCGACGAGCGTGCCGTCCTTCACCAGGTCCCAGGACTGCGCCTCGACGCCCTCGTCGTCGTAACCGATGGTCGCGAGCCCGTGCTCGGCGGTCCGGTCACCCGTCACGTTCATGATCGACGAGCCGTACGCCAGCTTGCCCAGCTGGTCGAAGGTGGCGAAGGAGGTGCCCGCGTAGGCCGCCTCGTAGCCGAGGGCCCGGTCCAGCTCGGTGGCGTGCCCGATCGACTCGTGGATCGTCAGCCAGAGGTTCGACGGGTCCACGACCAGGTCGTACCGCCCGGCCTCGACGCTCGGCGCCCGCATCTTCTCGGCCAGGAGCCCCGGGATCTCGTCCAGCTCCTTGTCCCAGTCCCAGCCGGTGCCCGTCAGGTACTCCCAGCCCCGCCCGACCGGCGGCGCGATCGTCCGCATCGAGTCGAACTCACCGGTCGTCCCGTCGACGGCGACGGCCGTGAACTGCGGGTGCAGCCGGACGCGCTGCTGGGTCGTGACCGTCCCCGCCGTGTCCGCGTAGAACTTGTTCTCGTGGACGGTGAGCAGGGAGGCGTCCACGTGCGCCACGCCCTCCGCCCGCAGCAGCCGCGCACTCCAGTCGGCGAGCAGCGCGCTCTTCTCCTCGGCGGGGACGGAGAAGGGGTCGATCTCGTACGAGGAGACCCAGGTGCGCTCCGAGTGCACGGGCTCCTCGGCCAGCTCCACGCGCTCGTCGGAGCCCGCCGCCGCGATCACCTTGGCGGACAGCTTCGCCATGGCGACCGCCTGCGAGGCGACCTTCGCCGCCCCGTCCATGGTCAGGTCGACCCCGGACGCGAAGCCCCAGGCCCCGCCGTGCACCACCCGCACCGCGTAGCCGAGGTCGGTGGTGTCCGAGGAACCGGACGGTTTGGCGTCCCGCAGCCGCCACGAGGCGCTGCGCACCCGCTCCAGGCGGAAGTCCGCGTGCTCGGCGCCGAGCGCACGCGCCCGGGCGAGCGCCGCGTCGGCGAGCGCCCGCAGGGGCAGCGCGACGAACGAAGGGTCGATCTGATGGACCACGAGCGGCCTCGCTCTCGGTGATCGGAAGACGTCGGTTGAGCTGTTCCGGAAGTCAATCATGGGAAAGGCGGCCGAGTGGGCCCATTACGAGCGCTCCCCGCGGGCCGCTCCTCAGGTCCTTCCCGGTGGACCCCTACCCGCTCCGAGCTGTAGGGATCCGACAGTGACGCCCCTACGCCACTGTCGGAGGTCGATTCCTCATGTCGGGGGCGATACCGATAGGTTTTCGGCTACCAGACCGCTATCGAAAGGGTGATCCGTTGAGCCGCTCGGTTCTCGTCACCGGAGGAAACCGGGGCATCGGCCTCGCCATCGCCCGCGCGTTCGCCGAGGCCGGCGACAAGGTCGCGATCACGTACCGCTCCGGCGAGCCCCCGGCCGCCCTGGTCGAGCTCGGCTGCCTGCCCGTCAAGTGCGACATCACCGACGCCGAGCAGGTGGAGCAGGCGTACAAGGAGATCGAGGAGAAGCACGGTCCGGTCGAGGTCCTCGTGGCCAACGCCGGCGTGACGAAGGACCAGCTCCTCATGCGCATGTCGGAGGAGGACTTCACCTCCGTCGTCGACACCAACCTGACCGGCACCTTCCGGGTCGTCAAGCGCGCCAACCGCGGCATGCTGCGGGCCAAGAAGGGCCGCGTCGTCCTGATCTCCTCGGTCGTCGGTCTGCTGGGCTCCGCGGGCCAGGCCAACTACGCCGCCTCCAAGGCCGGCCTGGTCGGCTTCGCCCGCTCCCTCGCGCGTGAGCTCGGCTCGCGCAACATCACGTTCAACGTCGTCGCCCCTGGTTTCGTCGACACCGACATGACCGCGGTCCTCACCGACGAGCAGCGCGCGGGCATCGTGTCCCAGGTGCCGCTGGGCCGTTACGCGCAGCCGGAGGAGATCGCCGCAGCGGTGAAGTTCCTCTCCTCCGACGACGCCTCGTACATCACTGGAGCCGTCATCCCGGTTGACGGCGGATTGGGCATGGGTCACTGATCACCATGAGCGGAATCCTCGAGGGCAAGCGCATCCTGATCACGGGTGTGCTGATGGAGTCCTCCATCGCCTTCCACACCGCGAAGCTGGCCCAGGAGCAGGGTGCGGAGATCATCCTCACCGCCTGGCCGCGGCCGACGCTGACCGAGCGCATCGCCAAGAAGCTGCCCCACCCCGACAAGGTCAAGGTGCTGGAGCTCGACGTCTCCAACGACGAGCACCTCGCCCGCCTCGAGGGCCAGGTCCGTGAGCACCTGGGCGACCGTCTCGACGGCATCGTCCACTCGATCGGCTTCGCTCCGCAGGACGCCCTCGGCGGCAACTTCCTCAACACGCCGTTCGAGTCCGTGGCCACCGCCATGCACGTCTCCGCCTTCTCCCTGAAGTCGCTGACGATGGCGCTGCTGCCGTTGATGAGCGAGGGCGGCTCCGTCGTCGGCCTCACCTTCGACGCGAAGTTCGCCTGGCCGCAGTACGACTGGATGGGCCCGGCCAAGGCCGCCCTGGAGGCCACCAGCCGCTACATGGCCCGTGACCTGGGCAAGCAGAACATCCGCTGCAACCTGATCTCGGCGGGCCCGATCGGCTCGATGGCCGCGAAGTCCATCCCGGGCTTCGGCGAGCTGGCCGCCGTGTGGGACAGCCGCTCCCCGCTGGAGTGGAAGCTCGAGGACCCGGAGCCGGCCGGCCGCGGCGTCGTGGCCCTGCTCTCCGACTGGTTCCCGAAGACGACGGGCGAGATCATCCACGTCGACGGCGGTCTGCACGCGATCGGCGCGTAAGCGCCCGCTGCTCACCGCTGGGCAGAAGGCCCGCGCGTCCCCCCTTGCCGGGGCGGACGCGCGGGCCTTTCCCGTGCCGCGACCAGGCCCGTGACGAGGCCGGCGACCTGCCCGCGATCAGGCCCCGATCAAGCCCGTGACGAGGCTCGCGACCATGTCCGCGAGCAGGCCCCGATCCGGCCCCCGACCAGGCCCGATCGCTCCCCGACTCGAAAAGTAGCGCGAATCACCTCAGACTGGGGCAGAGCGTGATGTTCTGCTGCTGACGGGGAGGAGGTACGGGCATGCGCGCGATACGTCACGGGTTCGGCGCGTTCGCCTCGGTCGCCGTTCTGCTCACCGGGATCGCCGTCGCCGCCGAGGTGCGCGCCGCTCCCGCCCCGGCCGAGGAGCTCCCCGCGGCCGCCCCGCCCGCGGACGAGCCGGAGAACTTCGGGGCGTCCTGCCGCACCGTCGTCCAGGGCTCCCGCGTCACCGCGTACTGCCAGAACCCGTACCCCGCCACCGACCGCGTCCGGCTCCACGTCGAGTGCGAACGCTGGTGGGACGTCGACACCGACAGCGCCCCCGTCGACGTCGGCCCGGCGGACTACGCCCAGGTCTCCGGCCGCTGCTGGAAGGAGGTCCGGTCCGCCTGGGTCACGCACCAGCCGGCGGAGCCGGAACCGGCTCCGGCGCGGGAACCGGCTCCGGTGCCGGGCTCTTCAGGCACATGAAGGGGTAACCGGCCGCCTCCGTCCCCGCCCGCTCGGCGTCGCCCTCGCGGATCGCGTCCACCAGGCGCGCGTGGTCCATGTGGTTCTCCGGCCGCAGCTCCTGCCCCACGTCGTCGCGCAGCCAGTCCCGCAGGAGATCGCCCAGGTCCGCGTAGAGCTCCGTCAGCACGTCGTTGCCCGAGGCGGCGACGACCGCGTGGTGGAAGGCCGCGTCGGCCGTCACGAACCGCTCCGCGTCACCCGACCCCCACGCCTCCTCGCGCCGTGCGAGCAGGGCGTCGAGCTGCTTCAGGTCCCGCTCCGTGCGCCGCTCGGCTGCGAAGCGTGCGGCGGCGGACTCCAGGGTCGAGCGCAGCTCGGCGACGTGCCGGGGGTCGGAGCCGGCGAAGCGCCGGTGCATGACGCCCGCCAGCTCGCTGGTGGCGATGACGTACGTCCCCGACCCCTGGCGGATGTCGAGAAGTCCGTTGTGCGCGAGCGCCCGGACGGCCTCGCGCACGGTGTTGCGGGCCACGCCCAGCTGCTCGACCAGCTCGGGCTCGGTCGGGATGCGCGAACCCACCGGCCACTCGCCGGAGGTGATCTGGTTCCGCAGCTCGGCGATCACCTGATCGGAGAGTCCTGCGCGCCGCGGATGACCGAGGGCCATGGAACACCTTCCCATTCGTTCGACAGCGAACCGTTCGAGATTGGACAACCAATCATCCCATGATTCTATGATGGCCTCATGCCTGACGAGCCGAAGACCCTCGACCCCACCGCGCGACCGGCCACGACCATCGTCCCGGCGGCCACCACGGTCCCGCCCGGAGCCGCCGTGGCCGGCGGTTCTCCCGCAGCGGGTCGGGCGCAGCGCTGGACCCTCGGCCTCGTCACCGTCGGACTCGTCCTCGCCGCGCTGAACCTGCGCCCGGCCATCACCAGCCTCGGCGCCCTCCTCGAAGAGGTCAGCGCGGACCTCCACATGAGCGGCACCGTCGCCGGCGTCCTCACCTCGGTCCCTCCGCTCTGCTTCGCGATCTTCGGCATCACGGCCCCGCGCCTCGCCCGCCGCTTCGGCCCCGCCGCCGTCGTCTGCGCGGGCATGGCCGCGATCCTCACCGGCCTGATCCTGCGCCCCTTCGCCGGCGGCACCGTCGGCTTCCTCGCCGCCAGCGCCCTCGCCCTCATGGGCATCGCCGTCAGCAACGTCCTGATGCCGGTCATCGTCAAGCGGTACTTCCCCGACCGCATCGGCAGCATGACGGGCCTCTACTCCATGGCCCTCGCCCTCGGCACCTCCATGGCCGCGGCCGCGACCGTCCCGATGACCGCCGCCCTCGGCGGCGACTGGCGCATCGGCCTCGGCGTCTGGGCGGCCGTCGCCGCACTGGCCGTCCTGCCCTGGATCCCGCTCGTACGCGACCGGGACCGCGCCCCCGAGGAGACCAGGACCACCACCGCGACCCAGGCCCCCGCGCCGCGCGTCACCCGCAGCCGCACCGCCTGGGCCCTCGGCTGCTTCTTCGGCCTCCAGGCCACCGGCGCCTACATCACCATGGGCTGGATGCCGCAGATCTTCCGCGACGCAGGCGTCCCCGCCTCCACCGCGGGCGTGCTCCTCGCCGTCACCATGGTCATGGGCGTCCCGCTCGCCTTCGTCATCCCCCGGCTCGCGACCCGGATGAAGACCCAGGGGCCGATCGTCGTCGCGCTCGGCCTGTGCGGCCTCACCGGCTACACCGGCCTCTTCTTCGCCCCGGCCGCCGGAGCCTGGATCTGGGCGGTCCTGCTCGGCGTCTCCAACTGCGCCTTCCCGCTCGCCCTCACCATGATCGGGATGCGCTCGCGGACCGGTGCCGGCGTCGTCCGCCTCTCCGCCTTCGCCCAGAGCGTCGGCTACCTCATCTCCATCCCCGGCCCCCTTCTCGTCGGCGTCCTCTACCAGCACAGCGGCGGCTGGGGACTGCCCATCGCCCTCATGGGCGGCCTGATGGTCCCGCAGATGATCATCGGAACCCTCGCGGGGCGGGACCGGACCGTCGAGGACGAATGCTGAGATGCGAGACTGGTCCCATGCCAGTCCTCGAACCCAATCCCCAGAACGGCCAGAAGAAGCTGCTCATCGTGCTCGGTGCGATGCTCGGCATCACGGTGGTCATCGGTGTGATCGCCTCTCTCGCCTCCCCGTGACCCCCCGGGGTGGGGTTAACCCCCGCATCCCCTAGGGGGCGAGTGTCAGGGTGAAGTGGGTGGATCACCTGATGGGCCGGCGGACTCCCGGTCCGTAGGTTGGAGACAACCGTCGGAGACGACGGCGCACGGTTCTCCCACCCCCTCGGAGGCGGCCATGTCGGCCCGTACGCACACCAGCACCCGGCCCCTGCCGACCCGCGTCGACACCCGGCTGCCCTGGTGGGCGCTCGCCCTCCCCGTGGTCGCGTTCGCCGCCCTGCTCCTGCTCATAGCGGGGCCGGGTGGGGCCCAGGCGACCGCTGACGACCAGGGGGTCGGCCGGGTCCTTCAGCAGCTCCAGCAAACGCTCGCTCCCTGAGTCACCGCAGGCCGTTCCGTGCGAAGCTGTTGACCATGAGCGTCGATACACCCCGCAGGATCGTGCTGCTCCGCCACGCCAAGGCAGACTGGAACCAGGAGTCCGACCACGAGCGCCCCCTCGCCGACCGAGGCCGCACGGACGCCCCCGTCGCGGGCCGCAAGCTCGCCGAGACCGGCATCGCCTTCGACCTGGCCCTCTGCTCGACCGCCCTCAGAACCAGGGAGACCTGGAAGCTGGCCGTGCACGAACTGCCGCAGCGCCCCAAGACCGTGTACGAGGAGCGACTGTACGAGGCCTCGATCGGCGAGCTCATCGCCCTGCTCAACGAGACCCCGGAAGACGTCCGCAACCTCCTCCTCATCGGCCACAACCCCGGGATGCACGGCCTCGCCGACGCCCTCGCGGGCGACGCGGACGGCGACGCCCAGTCCCGCATGAACCGCAGCGGCTTCCCCGCCTCCGCGTTCGCCGTCCTCACCTTCGACGGCTCCTGGAAGGCGGTCGAGCTCGGCACCGCGCGGCTCGTGCACTTCTGGGCCCCGCACGACTGACGAGCCGTACCCCCGCTCCGTACGCGAAAGGGCCCGGTCGTCCGACGACGACCGGGCCCTCTCCGTACGGGCGAACCGATGGCTCAGTGCAGCAGGTCCTGGCCGCCGTCGGCGACCTCGACCTCCTCGCGCGTGATCCCCAGCAGATAGAGCACGGTGTCCAGGAACGGCACGTTCACCGCCGTGTCCGCGGCCTTGCGCACCACCGGCTTGGCGTTGAACGCCACCCCGAGACCCGCCGCGTTCAGCATGTCCAGGTCGTTGGCCCCGTCGCCGATGGCCACGGTCTGCGCCAGCGGCACACCCGCCTCCGTGGCGAACCGGCGCAGCAGCCGCGCCTTGCCCGCACGGTCCACGATCTCGCCGGTCACCCGCCCGGTGAGCTTGCCGTCCACGATCTCCAGCGTGTTGGCCGAGGCGAAGTCGAGGCCGAGCCGCTCCTTCAGATCATCGGTGACCTGCGTGAACCCGCCGGAGACGACGCCCACCTGGTAGCCGAGCCGCTTGAGCGTACGGATCAGGGTCCGGGCCCCCGGCGTCAGCCGCACCTCCGCGCGGACCTTGTCGACCACGGAGGCGTCGAGCCCGGCCAGCAGCTCCACCCGCGCGTGCAGGGACTGCTCGAAGTCCAGCTCGCCGCGCATCGCGGCCGCCGTCACCTCGGCGACCTTGTCCTCGCACCCCGCGTGCGCCGCGAAGAGCTCGATGACCTCGTCCTGGATCAGGGTCGAGTCGACGTCCATGACGACGAGCCGCTGGGCCCGCCGGTGCAGCCCGGCGGAGACCACGGCCACGTCCACCCCGATGGTGTGGGCCTCGGTCGCCAGCGCGGTCCGCAGCGGCTCGGTCTCGCAGCCCGAGACGGCGAACTCCACGGCCGTCACCGGATACTTCGCGAGGCGGAAGATACGGTCGATGTTGCCGCCCGACTCCGCGATCCTGGCCGCTATGGCCGCCGTCTGCTCCGCGGTGAGCGGGTTGCCGAGCACGGTGACGTGCGAGCGTCCCTCACCGCGCGGCCGGTTGTCACCCGTACCGGAGATGATCTCGGCCTGGAGCTTCAGGGACTCGGCCCAGCTGTGGACGGTCGCCCTCAGCTCGCCCTGCGAGGCGACGGTCGGCTCGGTGACGAGCGCGCACAGGACGAGCCGGCCGCGGGAGACGACCTGCTCGATGTCCACGACGTCGACGGAGTAGGCGGCGAGGGTGTCGAAGAGTCCGGCGGTGATCCCGGGACGGTCCTTGCCGAAGATCTTGACGAGAAGGGTGGGAACGTCTGAGGTCTGCGATGCGCTCATGGTGGTTCCACCGTATCGGGCACCGCGTGCCACCTGACCCCCCGTCCCGCCCAGCGGACACCCGAGTGGTCGACGACATGCCTCGAAGGTCTTCACACGGCCCGACTTTCCGATACGGGACCGGGCCTGAAATAGTTCCCCAGGATGATTCGCCATCCCTGGACTCCCGAACACGGGGGTACATCGGGGGACAAGTAGTGGGGCTCGGAGTGCCAGAACTCGTACTGGAATTGAACGGCAGGACCTGGACGCTCGATCCGTCCCGGTCGTACACCCTGGGCAGGGACCCTCAGGGCGACCTGGTCATCGACGACGCCAGGGTCTCGTGGCGTCACGCCACCATCAGCTGGGGCGGCCGGAGTTGGGTCATCGAGGACCACGGCTCCACGAACGGCACGTTCGTCCACGGGCAGCGGATCCACCAGATGGAGATCGGCCCCGGATCGGCCGTCAACCTCGGCAACGCGACCGACGGCCCCCGGCTGAATCTCGCGGCCTCCGGCGCGGCCGCCGTACCGCAGCAGCAGGCCCCGGCTCATCAGGCCCCGGCCCATCAGCCCGCCGCCGCGGCGCAGGCCGACTGGGCCACGCACCAGGCACCCCCGCAGCAGCAGGGCTGGCCGCAGCACGGTGCGCAGGGCGGACACGCCCCCGCGCACCAGCAGGTCCCGCACCAGCAGGGCCCGGCCGGGCACCCGGGGCAGGGTGGCCCCGTCGAGCAGCTCGCGCAGAAGGTTCCCGGCGGCGGACCGGTGGCCGCGTCGTCGGCCTACGCAGACCGCAGCCCCACCACGTTCCACCAGCTCAACCTCGGCCACGTCATGCGCATCGGCCGTGCCCTCGAGAACGAGCTGGTCGTCTCCGACCTCCAGGTCTCGCGGCACCACGCCGACTTCCACGCGACGCCCGACGGCCGCTTCGAGATCCGCGACCTCGGCTCGCACAACGGCACGTACGTCAACGGCCAGCCGATCCCGAAGGGCGGCTCCGCCGTCCTCGGCCCGCAGGACATCGTCGGCGTCGGCCACTCGACGTTCCGTATCGTCGGCGGCCAGCTCGAAGAGTTCGTCGACACCGGCTCCGTCTCCTTCTCGGCCCGCCACCTCACGGTCACGGTCGACGGCGGCAAGCAGATCCTCCGCGACGTCACCTTCGGCGTCCCCGAGAAGTCGCTGATCGGCGTCATCGGCCCGTCCGGCTCCGGAAAGTCCACGCTGCTCAAGGCGCTGACCGGCTACCGCCCGGCCAACGAGGGCGACGTCCTCTACGACAACCGCAGCCTCTACAAGCAGTTCGCCGAGCTGCGCCAGCGCATCGGTCTGGTCCCGCAGGACGACATCCTGCACAAGGAGCTGACCGTCGTGAAGGCGCTCCGCTACGCGGCCAAGCTCCGCTTCCCCGGCGACACCGCCGAGGCCGAGCGTGAGGCCCGTATCGACGAGGTCCTGCGCGAGCTCAAGCTCGACATCCACAAGGAGAAGAAGGTCACCTCCCTCTCCGGTGGCCAGCGCAAGCGCGTCTCCGTCGCCCTGGAGCTCCTCACCAAGCCGTCGCTGATCTTCCTGGACGAGCCGACCTCCGGCCTCGACCCGGGCATGGACCGCGATGTCATGCAGCTGCTCCGCGGCCTCGCCGACGACGGCCGCACGGTCCTCGTCGTCACCCACTCGGTGGCCGAGCTCGGCCTCTGCGACAAGCTCCTCGTCATGGCGCCCGGCGGCTCGGTGGCGTACTTCGGCCCGCCGGAGGAGGCGCTGAACTTCTTCGGCTACTCCACCTGGGCCGACGTCTTCTCCGCCTTCGAGAACTACCGCGACTACGACTGGGCGGGCCGCTGGAAGGGCTCGCAGCACTACCAGATGTACGCCGCGGACATCGACGCCGTCGCCGCGCAGCCCGTCCAGATGCCGCAGCAGGCGATGGCCCGCCCGCCGAAGCCGCAGGGCTGGGGCTCCCAGCTGTGGACGCTGATCCGCCGCTACGTCTCGGTGATCGCCTCCGACAAGGGCTTCCTGGGCCTGATGGTGATCCTGCCGGCCGTCCTCGGCGCGGTCTCGGTCGTCATCCCCGCGGACTTCGGCCTCGGCTCGCCGACGCCGCCGTCCCGCTTCAACGGCGACGCGGGCACGATCATGCTGATCCTCGCGGTCGGCATGTGCTTCAGCGGCGCCGCCAACTCGGTCCGTGAACTGATCAAGGAGCGGGTCATCTACGAGAGGGAACGCGCCACCGGCCTCTCCCGCTCGGCGTACCTGATGTCCAAGGTGATCGTCCTCGGCCTCATCACGGCCTTCCAGGGCGTCATCATCTGCGGCATCGGCTTCTCCACCCGCGCGCTGCCGGCGGAGGGCCTCTTCATGCCCCCGGCCGTCGAGCTCTGCATCCAGGTGATCGCCCTCGGCCTCACCTCGATGATGTTCGGCCTGGTCATCTCCGCGCTCGTGAAGACCGCCGAGAAGACCATGCCGCTCCTCGTCATGTTCGCGATCATCCAGGTCGTCTTCACCGGCATCCTCTTCCAGGTGTACGGCTCGCCCGGCCTGGAGCAGTTCGCCTGGCTGATGCCCTCCCGCTGGGGCATCGCCGGCGCCGGCACCACCCTCGACCTGGCCCGCCTCATGCCGCCGTGGGACCACAAGAACCCGACCGACACCGACCCCCTGTGGGAGCACACGGTCGGCCAGTGGAGCCTGGACCTCGGCATCCAGCTCCTGATGGCGGTCGTCTGCTGCTTCGTCGTGGCGCGGCTGCTGCGCCGCCACGAGCCCGAGGTCATGCGCAAGTAACGACCGAGGCAGTACGCCGAAGGGCGGCACCCCGCACAGGGGGTGCCGCCCTTCGGCGTACAGGAGGTGCGACAGCGGATCAGTACGCGCTGTTGACGTTGTCGATCGAGCCGTAGCGGTCGGCCGCGTAGTTGGCGGCGGCGACGAGGTTGGCGACCGGGTCGTACTGGTCGAACTTGGTGCCCGGGATGTGGTAGGCCTTGAAGGTCGGGTAGATGACCTGCAGCAGGCCCTTCGACGGGACGCCGTTGATGGCGTTGATGTCCCAGTTGTTGATGGCCCGCGGGTTGCCGCTGGACTCACGCATGATGTTCTTGTGCAGGCCGTTGTACGTGCCCGGGATGTTGTGCTTGTCCATGATGAACAGCGCCTCGCGGATCCAGCCGTCGAGGTTGTTCGCGAAGACCGGGGTGCGGGCGACGGAACGGCTCGCGGCGGCCTTCTCCGCGGCGCGCTTCTTCGCGTCCGCCTTGGCCTTGGCGGCGGCCTTCGCCTTCGCGGCGGCCTTGGCCCGGGCCTGGGCGTCGGCCTTCGCCTTGGCGGCGGCCTTGGCCTTGGCGGCGGCCTGGGCGTCGGCCTTCGCCTTCGCGGCGGCCTTGGCCTTGGCGTCGGCCTCCTGCTTGGCCTTCAGGCCGATGGTGGTCTGCTGCTCGGTGACGCTGGCGGCCAGCGCCTTCGCCTGCGGGCTGGCGGCGTCGTACGACCAGGCGACCTGCTGCGTGTGGGAGAGGGCCTGGGGCTCGGTCTCGGTGGAGCCACCGTTGCCCGGTACGAGGGAGAGGGTGAGCGCGGCCGCGCCCAGAGCGGCGACGCCGGCGATCGTGGCCTTGTGGGTCTTCTTCAGACCACGACTGTGGCCGGGAGTGTTCGCAGACATCAGGACTACCTCTTCGAATCGCTGGGGGGTCGCTCGCCGGGGGCGGCGCTGCGCCTGCTTCGGCGGCGACGGGGGCAATTCTTAGCGGCAGCAAAAACGTGTGGCAAAGGTGTGACGTACGATCCCGGGTAGTGGATCAGGGGCCCGTGCACGGGCCATGGAATGCCCTGTGTGGCCAGATTCCTCCACGTCTATCTGGCCTCGCGGCGTCCACTAGGGGTCTTCGTAAGTGATGTGGGTCCTATGCGCGGGCTCACATCGGGCACGTAACAAACTCACCACGCGTTGCGACAGCAATGCAGACGGTGAGGCAGGTCCTCCGTAGGCCCTCCACAGGCCTTCGCCAGGTCCTCCGCAGGGAGGAGAAGGGGCGCCCCCGGCCTACGACCGGAGGCGCCCCTTCACCCCCTCACCCCTTCACACCCTCACCCCACTGACTCCCGCGCCAGCTCCGGTGCCACGCACCGCCCGCTGGCCGGCCGCCGGTCGAGCAGCCGGAGGAAGCCCGGCACGACGGAGTCCGGAGAGGGCCGCGTACCGATCCCCGAGGGCTCCGCGGCCGCGTACATGTCCGTCTCCATGTCACCCGGGTCGACCGCCCACACCCGCAGCGCGGGCTCCTCGACGGCGAGCACGCCCGCCAGCAGGTCGACGGCGGCCTTCGACGCCCCGTACCCGCCCCACGTCGCGTACGGCTCGACGGCCGCCTCCGAACTGAGCATGATCACCGCCCCCGCGTCGCTCGCCCGCAGCAGCGGCAGGCTCTCCTGCACCAGACCGAGCACCGCGACGACGTTCGTCTCCAGGGCGGCCCGCAGACCGTCCAGCGGCTGGTCCTGGAGGCGCGGGAGCGGAGCGGCGCCCAGCACGCCGGCGTTGTTCACCAGCAGATCGAGCCCGCCGAGGTCCCGGGCCGCGGCCACCAGCGCCCGCCGGTGCGCGGCGTCCCCGACATCGCCGGGCAGAGCGACCACCCGCGCGCCGTGCGCCGCGCGGAGAGCGGCCGCGCTCTCCGCCAGCGTTCCCGCGGTCCGGGCGTTCAGGACGAGGTCCCAGCCCCGTCCGGCAAGCGCGTGGGCAAGCGCCCGGCCGAGCCCCTTCGACGCCCCCGTGACGATCGCGACAGCCATGACCCCGTCCCCCTATGTATCCGTGGCGCCCCGCACGATCCGCGGACGCCGCCGGACCCCACCCTCCGGCACGACCGGGCCCCGCCGCCTCGGCCGGGCGCCCGGCCCGCCGAGGCCATGGGTCCTAGGTCCCGGGTCCCCCTCCCACGCGGTCCCCGGGCGGATACGCACGGTCACACCCCGCCGGTACGGTGAACACATGAGCCACCGACCGAGCTCCGGCCTCGCCGCCGTGAGCACCGCCCTCCTCGCGATGAGCCGCCACCTGGAGGTCCGCGACGTCCTCAAGACGATCGTCGCCTCCGCCCGCGAGCTCCTCGACGCCGAATACGCGGCGCTGGGCGTCCCGGACGACCACGGCGGCTTCGCCCAGTTCGTGGTCGACGGCGTCAGCGACGAGCAGTGGAAGGCGATCGGCCCGCTGCCGAGGCAGCACGGCATCCTCGCGGCGATGCTCCACAAGGCCGAGCCGGAGCGCCTCGCCGACGTGCGCGAGGACCCCCGCTTCGAGGGCTGGCCCGCGGCCCACCCCGAGATGTCCGACTTCCTCGGCCTCCCCGTGCGGGACGGCGACGAGATCCTCGGCGCCCTCTTCCTCGCCAACAAGCGCTGTCCGAAGGAGACGGGAAGCTGCGGCTTCACGGCGGAGGACGAGGAACTGCTCTCGATCCTCGCCCAGCACGCGGCCATCGCCCTCACCAACGCCCGGCTGTACGAGCGCAGCCGCGAGCTCACCATCGCGGAGGAGCGCTCCCGGCTCGCCCACGAGCTCCACGACGCCGTGAGCCAGAAGCTCTTCTCCCTCCGGCTCACGGCCCAGGCGGCGGCAGCCCTCGTCGACCGCGACCCGGCCCGGGCCAAGGACGAGCTCCAGCAGGTCGCCGTCCTCGCGGCCGAGGCGGCCGACGAGCTGCGAGCGGCGGTCGTCGAACTGCGCCCGGCGGCGCTCGACGAGGACGGCCTCGTCCACACCCTGCGCACCCAGATCCAGGTCATGGACCGCGCGCACACGGCCCGGGTCACCTTCGAGAGCCCGGGGATCCGCGCCCTGCCCGCGGCCCAGGAGGAGGCGGTGCTCCGCGTCGCCCAGGAGGCCCTGCACAACGCCCTGCGCCACGCCGAGGCCGAGCTCGTCACCGTCACCCTGGCCCGCAGCGGCCCGGGCGCGCGGCTCACCGTCACCGACGACGGCAAGGGCTTCGACCCGCGCACGGTCCGCAGCGCGGGGCGCCACCTCGGCCTGGTCTCCATGCGGGACAGGGCGGGCGGCGTCGGCGGCGGACTCACCGTGACCTCGGCCCCCGGCGAGGGCACCACGATCGAGATGGAGGTTCCCGGTGGCTGACAAGCCGATCCGTGTCCTGCTGGTCGACGACCACCAGGTCGTCCGCCGCGGCCTGCGCACCTTCCTCGAGGTGCAGGAGGACATAGAGGTGGTGGGGGAGGCCTCCGACGGCGCCGAAGGCGTCGCCCGCGCCGAGGAGCTCCGCCCCGACGTGGTCCTCATGGACGTGAAGATGCCCGGCACCGACGGCATCGAGGCGCTGAAGCGGCTCCGCGAGCTCGCCAACCCGGCCAGGGTCCTCATCGTCACGAGCTTCACCGAACAGCGCACGGTCGTCCCCGCGCTCCGCGCCGGAGCCTCCGGATACGTCTACAAGGACATCGACCCCGAGGCCCTGGCCGGTGCCATCCGCTCCGTCCACGCCGGACACGTCCTGCTCCAGCCGGAGGTCGCCGAGGCACTCCTCAGCCAGGAGGACCAGCCGAGCGGTACGGGGCGGGGCACGACCCTCACCGAGCGCGAGCGCGAGGTCCTCGGCCTGATCGCGGACGGCCGGTCCAACCGAGAGATCGCCCGCGCGCTCGTCCTCTCCGAGAAGACGGTCAAGACGCACGTCTCGAACATCCTGATGAAACTCGACCTGGCGGACCGCACCCAGGCCGCCCTCTGGGCAGTCCGCCACGGCCTCACCGACTGACGCGCCCCCCAGCGCGCCGGGGCGCACGACCGTTCAGTCATTCATACCGTCGTGTGTATATCCCCCGTTCGGCGCAACCCGACGGGAGCGGCGGCGTTCTCCATGGCGTGCTGCGGCGGACCGGCCGCAGCGATGACCAGGAGGATGTACCAAGTGAAGAACCTCAAGAAGGCCGCTGCCGTCACCATGGTCGCCGGTGGCATCATCGCCGCCGGTGCGGGTGTCGCCTCCGCCCACGGCGCCGAGGCCAACGGCAAGGCCCTCAACTCGCCGGGCGTCGCGTCCGGCAACCTGGTGCAGGTCCCGGTCCACGTCCCCGTGAACGTCTCCGGCAACACGGTCAACGTGATCGGCCTGCTCAACCCGGCCTTCGGCAACCACGCCCTCAACGGCTGAGCCACCCCAGAACCACCGGCCCCCGGAAGATCCCCCGGGGGCCGGCCCCTTTTCCCCAGCCTCCGCGCGAAGCGCTCGGGCCCCGACGAGGGGGCCGGGGTTTCAGAACCCCCGTTCCCGCTCCCTCTCGCGCTCCCTCTCTTCCACATAAGAGTTGTACGCGGCGACCTGAGCCCGCCGCGCCACCCGCTCCACCGGCCGCAGCGCCTCCCCCCGAGCCGCCATCTCCGAGGCGCTGACCGCACCCCCGTGCCCGTGGTCGTACGCCAGGTCCACAAGGAGACCGATCCGCTGGGCCAGCTCAAGGACCCGCACGGCCCGCGGCGGATAGCCGGGGGCGAGCACCTCCCGCCCCACCTCCGCCCGCGCCCGGTACGCCTCGCGTGCCGCGTCGGCCGCCGGACCCGAGGCCGCGACGTCCAGCCGCGTCAGCACGGCCGTCGCATCCCGCAGCGCCTCGGCGAGCTCCCGCTCGGCCTCGCCGAGCGACGGCACGTCCGCGGGCGGAGCCTCCCGCACGGCGAGGCAGCGCCAGACGACCTCCACGTGCACGTCACCGGCCGGCCCCGCCTCCGAGACCTCCGGCACGAGACCGTACGGTGCGCCGAAGCCGACCACGGCCTCCGCGGCCTCCAGGGCACGCGCGTTGAAATCCGGCGGCCCGCTCAACCCCAGCGGATGCCCCGGCGCGGGCAGTGCCACCCGCCACCCGGTCACCCCGAGCTGCCGCAGCCGGCCCAGCGCCAGCGTCAGCCCCACCGGCGCCGCCTCACCCGGCAGCCCCTCCACGCGGTGCACCGCGTCCTCCCCGACAATGGCCAGCGCCGCGTCGTCCGGCGACACCGCCCCGGCCAGCAGGGCATTGCCCCAGGCGGCCAGGCGTCCTGAGCGTGGTTCCGAAAGCATCCCCCCAGACTAAGGACTCAAAGGACGCCCTAGGGACCGGCCCGCTCCGTCGATAACGTAGGTTTTCCCCTGGACGCCGCGCCCATCGGTGCAAGGCGACGACACGACTCGACCGCAAGGGGAGACAACGCGCTCATGAGCGATGTACTGGAGCTGGTGGACGTATCCGTGGTCCGCGACGGACGGGCTCTGGTGGACGAGGTCTCCTGGTCGGTCAAGGAGGGCGAGCGCTGGGTGATCCTCGGACCCAACGGCGCCGGCAAGACCACCCTTCTGAACATCGCCTCCAGCTACCTCTTCCCCACCAAGGGATCCGCCACGATCCTCGGCGAGCAGCTCGGCGGCGTCGGCACCGACGTCTTCGAACTCCGCCCCCGCATCGGCATGGCCGGCATCGCCATGGCGGAGAAGCTGCCCAAGGGCCAGACCGTCCTCCAGACCGTCCTCACCGCCGCGTACGGCATGACGGCCACCTGGCACGAGGACTACGACCCGGTCGACGAGCAGCGCGCCAAGGCCTTCCTCGACCGCCTCGGCATGAACGACTACCTGGACCGCAAGTTCGGCACCCTCTCCGAGGGCGAGCGCAAGCGCACCCTGATCGCCCGCGCGATGATGACCGACCCCGAGCTGCTCCTCCTCGACGAGCCCGCCGCCGGTCTCGACCTCGGCGGCCGCGAGGACCTCGTCCGCCGTCTCGGCCGCCTCGCCCGTGACCCGTACGCCCCCTCCATGATCATGGTCACGCACCACGTCGAGGAGATCGCCCCCGGGTTCACCCACGTCCTGATGATCCGTCAGGGCAAGGTCCTCGCCGCCGGCCCGGTGGAGATGGAGCTGACCTCCCGTAACCTCTCGCTCTGCTTCGGCCTCCCGCTCGTCGTCGAGCGCGTCGGCGACCGCTGGACCGCCCAGGGCCTGCCCCTGAAGTAGCGGACCGGAGCGCCGGCGTCCCGCACAGCCGCCCGCGCCCTGTCCCGGAGGGACCCCACCGCCCTACCATGACCACGTGGACATCGACGCGTGGGTCTGGTGGTTGATCGGCGCGGTGGGGCTCGGCATTCCGCTGGTCCTGACCGCGATGCCGGAGTTCGGCATGCTGTCCGTCGGCGCGGTCGCCGGGGCGGTGACCGCCGCGCTCGGCTTCGGCGTCACCCCGCAGGTGATCGTCTTCGCCGTCGCCTCGGTGGCCCTGATCGCGGTGGTCCGCCCGATCGCCGCCCGCCACCGCGACGACAGGCCCCGACTGGCCAGCGGCATCGACGCCCTGAAGGGGCGTCAGGCCGTCGTCCTGGAGCGGGTCGACGCAGCCGGCGGGGGCCGCATCAAGCTCGCCGGCGAGATCTGGTCCGCCCGCGCGCTCGACAGCGGACTGACCTTCGAACCGGGCGACCAGGTCGACGTCGTGGAGATCGACGGCGCGACGGCCGTCGTGATGTGACCGAACCTCGCCCATGACGTTCCGCCGTCTGGGAAACTCGATCATCGAAAGCCGTCCGGCAGTCAACCGGTAGCGAAGGGCACGGGGAACACGATGTCAGCAGTCATCATCGTCCTGATCATTCTGGTGGTGCTTGTCTTCATCGCCCTGATCAAGACGATCCAGGTCATCCCGCAGGCGAGCGCGGCGATCGTGGAGCGCTTCGGCCGCTACACCCGCACCCTCAACGCCGGATTGAACATCGTCGTCCCGTTCATCGACTCGATCCGCAACAGGATCGATCTCCGCGAGCAGGTCGTCCCGTTCCCGCCGCAGCCGGTGATCACCCAGGACAACCTCGTCGTCAACATCGACACGGTCATCTACTACCAGGTGACCGACGCCCGGGCCGCGACCTACGAGGTCGCCAGCTACATCCAGGCGATCGAGCAGCTCACCGTCACCACCCTGCGCAACATCATCGGCGGCATGGACCTGGAGCGGACCCTCACCTCCCGCGAGGACATCAACGCCGCGCTCCGCGGCGTCCTCGACGAAGCCACCGGCAAGTGGGGCATCCGCGTCAACCGCGTCGAGCTCAAGGCGATCGAGCCGCCGACCTCCATCCAGGACTCGATGGAGAAGCAGATGCGCGCCGAGCGCGACAAGCGCGCCGCGATCCTCACCGCGGAGGGCACCCGCCAGTCCCAGATCCTCACCGCCGAGGGCGAGAAGCAGTCGGCGATCCTCCGCGCGGAGGGTGAGGCCAAGGCAGCCGCTCTGCGCGCCGAGGGCGAGGCCCAGGCCGTCCGTACGGTCTTCGAGGCCATCCACGCCGGCGACCCCGACCAGAAGCTCCTCTCGTACCAGTACCTCCAGATGCTCCCGAAGATCGCCGAGGGCGACGCCAACAAGCTCTGGATCGTGCCCAGCGAGATCGGCGACGCCCTCAAGGGCCTCTCCGGCGCCTTCGGGAACATGGGCGGCGGCGTCCCCGGCTTCAACACCAAGGACGTACCGGCCGCCAGGCGAGAAGAGCCCCCGGTTGACTGACACGTACACCTAAAGTTCGTGCATGATCGGTGCGAGCCCCTCGACCCTGACGACCTCAGAGCGGGGAGGCGACTCACTGACCATGTAAGGAGATGGCGTTGTCCATCTGGGAAGCACTGGCAGTCTTCGCCGCCGGCATCGGCGCCGGCACCATCAACACCATCGTCGGATCGGGAACGCTCATCACGTTCCCGGTCCTCCTCGCGACCGGACTGCCCCCGATCACCGCGAACGTCTCCAACGCCCTGGGCCTCGTCCCCGGCTCCATCAGCGGGGCCATCGGCTACCGCCGCGAACTGAAGGGCCAGAAGGCCCGCATCATCCGCCTCGGCGGCGTGGCCCTCCTCGGCGGCCTCATCGGCGCGATCCTGCTCCTCGCCCTGCCGTCCGACGCCTTCGACGCGATCGTCCCGGTCCTCATCGGCCTCGCGCTCGTCCTGGTCCTCCTCCAGCCCCGCATCGCCGCCGCCGTACAGCGGCGCCGCGAACAGACCGGCACCGTGGCCCACCCCGACGGCGGCCCCGTCCTTCTCGTCGGCCTCTGCCTCGCCAGCATGTACGGCGGCTACTTCGGCGCCGCCCAAGGAGTGCTCTACCTCTCCCTCATGGGCCTGCTGCTCCACGACACCCTGCAGCGGATCAACGCCGTCAAGAACATCCTCGGCGCCCTCGTCAACGGCGTCGCGGCCGTCTTCTTCCTCTTCGTCGCCGAGTTCGACTGGACGGCCGTCCTCCTCATCGCCGTCGGCTCCACCATCGGCGGCCAGATCGGCGCCAAGGTCGGCCGCAAGCTGCCGCCTTCCGTCCTGCGCGGGGTGATCATCGCCGTCGGCATCGTCGCGATCCTCCAGCTGACACTGAAGTAACCGGCTCCGCCCGGTCCACGGAAGAGCCCGCCTCCCCACAGGGAAGGCGGGCTCGAGCCGTACGAGACGGCTGGCACCGTACGAGACGGTCTACGCGGCCGAGTTCGCGAGCCACTCCGGCAGCGCCGACCGCTCACCGGCCCGCAGCGCGAGCAGCATCGCGTCCGCCGGCGACGGAACGAACGGCTCGTGCAGCAGTGGCATCCCCGCCTGCTCCGGCGTCCGGTCGGCCTTGCGGTGGTTGTCCTCGGCGCAGGAAGCGACGGTGTTCAGCCAACTGTCCCCGCCCCCCTGGGCACGCGGCACGACATGGTCGACGGTCGTCGCCCTCCTCCCGCAGTACGCGCACCGGTGTTGGTCCCGGACCAGCACCCCCCGCCTCGACCACGGGGCGTGTCTTCGGAAGGGCACCCGTACGTACCGGCAGAGCCTGATCACCCGCGGCACCGGAAGATCGACGGCGGCACCTCGCACCCGCAGTTCGGGATGGGCCTGCTCGACGACGGCCTTGTCCTGCAGGACAAGCACCACCGCACGGTTGAGTGTGACCGTCGAAAGCGGCTCGAAGCTCGCGTTCAGTACCAGCGTGTCCCGCATTGTGCCCACCTCCCGTGTGCCGGCCCCGCCCCGGAGCGGGGCGTGGGGCCTGGATCAACGATGGCCGGGCCGGCCGGGGTCGGACAACGTAATTTCCCGTGCAACAAAAGATGCCCGCTTCTGATCTCTCCAAGACCAGAAGCGGGCAAACAACAAACGAACGATCAGACTGCCTCGGGAGCGGCGTACTCGGCGACCAACTGGGCGCGGCCCAGCGTGTGGAACCGCAGGTTGAAACCGATGACCGCCGGCGAGGCACCGTCGTCCGGCCCGAGCTTCGCGCTGTCCACGGCGTACACCGTGAAGACATAACGATGCGCGGGGTCCCCGGCCGGGGGAGCGGCGCCGCCGAACTCCTTCGCGCCGTAGTCGTTCCGGACGTGTACGGCCCCGGCCGGCAGCCCCTCGAACGACCCCGACCCGGCACCGACGGGCAGCTCCGTCACCGACACCGGGATGTCGAACAGCACCCAGTGCCAGAACCCGCTGCCCGTCGGGGCGTCCGGGTCGAAGCACGTGACGGCGAAGCTCTTCGTCCCCTCCGGGAAGCCCTCCCAGCGCAGGTGCGGAGAGGTGTTCCCCGCCGCGTACACCTGTGCGTCCTTCAGGACTCCGCCCGGCGTGACGTCGTCACTCACGACCGTGAACTCCGCCACCGGCGGGTGGAAGTCATGAGGAAGCGGCGCACTCTTGCCCTCGGACACGTGGAAACCTCCGTATCGCCCGTACCTACTGCTAGAGCCAGTTGCGACGGCCACCGACCTCGGCGAGCCACTGGTTCAGGTACGCCGCCCAGTCGGTCGTGTGGAAGTCGTGCAGCCCCACCTTGAACGCACGGAACGAGTCGCTGCCCTCGCCGAACAGACCGGGCTTCTTGTCCATCTCCAGGACGACGTCCATCTCGCGCTCGTCGGCGACGAAGCTGACCTCGACCTGGTTCAGACCGCGGTACTGCTGCGGCGCGAAGAACTCGATCTCCTGGTAGAAGGGCAGCTTCTGCCGCGTCCCCCGGATGTGCCCGCGCTCCATGTCGGCGCTCTTGAAGCGGAAGCCCAGACCGATGAAGGCGTCCAGGATCGCCTGCTGCGCCGGAAGCGGGTGGACGTTGATCGGGTCCAGGTCGCCGGAGTCCACGGCCCGGGCGATCTCCAGCTCGGTGACCACACCGATGTTCATGCCGTGCAGCTGCTGACCGGAGACGGACGTCACCGGGGTCTCCCACGGCACCTCCAGACCGAACGGCACCACGTGCACCGCTCCGGCCTTCACCTCGAAGGCACCGCCCAGCCGCACCTTGAGGAACTCGATGTCCTGCTTGTGCTCCTGGTCGCCACCCTCGACCTCGACCCGCGCCTGCAGCCCGACGGAAAGCGCCTCGATCTGCTGGTCGACATTGCCGCCCTGGATCCGCACCTCACCCTGGACGACACCACCCGGAACCACGTTCGCCTCGGAGAGCACGGTCTCCACGGTGGCCCCACCGGCACCCAGGCTCGCGAGCAGCTTCTTGAAACCCATGACATCCACTCCTTCTCGGTACTGACCTCTACATACGCGCGACGACCGTAGCCGGTTCCCCGCCGCCCGCCACTACGCTCGGCCGCCATGAGCGACACCCCCTCCCGTACGCGCCTCCCGCGGGCCTTCTTCGACCGTCCCGTCCTGGAGGTCGCCCCCGACCTGCTCGGCCGCACCCTCGTCCGCACCTCCCCGGAGGGCCGGGTGGAACTGCGCCTCACGGAGGTGGAGGCGTACGCCGGCGCGATCGACCCCGGCTCGCACGCCTTCCGCGGCCGCACCGCCCGCAACGCCGTCATGTTCGGCCCACCCGGACACGCGTACGTCTACTTCACCTACGGCATGTGGCACTGCCTCAACCTGGTCTGCGGCCCCGAGGGCGAGGCGAGCGGAGTCCTCCTGCGTGCCGGCGAGATCCTGACCGGCGCGGAGCAGGCCCGCACCCGCCGCCGCTCGGCCCGCCAGGACAGGGAGCTGGCCAAGGGCCCGGCCCGCCTGGCCACGGCCCTGGACATCGCCCTCTCCCTGAACGGCACGGACACCTGCGCCGCCGACCCGGACACCCCCCTGACCCTCCTCACCGGCACTCCGCCGACCCCCGACACCATCAGCAGCGGCCCCCGCACGGGCGTGGGCGGCGACGGCGCCCCGCACCCCTGGCGCTTCTGGATCACCGACGACCCGACCGTCAGCCCGTACCGCCCCCACACGCCCCGGAAACGCCGCCTTGACTCCGGCCCTGCGAGCAACTAACGTAGCCCGAGCCGCAAGACACGGGCCTGCTTGTTCAAGCACCCCGTAGTGGCCACCCAACTACTCTCGATGATTCCCCAGCAGGGGCTTATTTCGGTATTCCGAAATTTGATTCGAATGACTCGATTATGAGTCGCCCGAGAAATCAGCTAAAGTAGTGACCACGCCGAAAGGCCCCGGAGCGAAAGCGAAAGGGACCGGAAAGCGCCGGGGAAATCGGATCGGAAAGATCTGATAAGCTTCGGAACGAAGGAAAAGCCCGGAGGAAAGCCCGCGAGGGTGAGTACAAAGGAAGCGTCCGCACCTTGAGAACTCAACAGCGTGCCAAAAATCAACGCCAGATTAGTTGATACCCCGTCCATCTTCGGATGGCGAGGTTCCTTTGAAAGTCCTGCCAGCCCTTGTGG